>JAYWCI010000237.1:0-57949 GCA_043780895.1 Kofleriaceae bacterium
ACGGGGATCCACGACCACGACCTGCGCCGCGTCGCCGTGCTGGAGGGCGCCGCGACGGTCGGGGCCGACGCCAGTGGCGAGACTTGCTCCGCTGGAAGCTGGAGATCGGACGATCGCAGCGGCGCGGTCTCGCCTGGACCGGGCTCTGGTGCCGCGATCCCGGTCGCCGCACGTACGACGGCCAGCAGAGCGATAGCGCTCGCCGGGCGGTTTTGTGCGCGCGTCGAGAGCGCGCGACGAATCTCGATATCGAGCGCCTCGGGCACGGCCGCGACGTCGGTCAATGGCATCGGTGAGAGCCGGGCTTCGGGATCGGCGACGTCGAGCCACGGCAAGCGACCCGCGAGCATCGCGTACAGCACGAGGGCCAGCTCGTAGATATCGGTCGCGAGCCCCGCGGGCTGACCGAAGAAACGCTCCGGCGCCATGTACGCAGGCGTGCCGCGCACGTTGCCCTCCTGGGTGGTCGTCGAGGCGGGTGCGCCGAGATCCTTCGCGATGCCGAAATCGAGCAGCACCACGTGGCGCTGATTCACGACGTAGACGTTCTCGGGCTTGAGATCGCGATGAATGAGCCCCTGTTCGTGCAGCGCCGAAACCGCACCGCACAGCTCGCCGAACAAGAGCAATGCCAGATCGAGCGACAGCGCACCACGCGCGATCAGAGCGGCGAGCGTCTCGCCTTCGAGCCGCTCCATCGCGAGGTACGGACGTCCATCCGGCAGCTCGCCGACGGCGAGCACCTTGACGACCGAGGGATGGCCGATCTGCTGCAGCCGCTGTGCTTCGGCCAAGAACTGCGCGCGTTCTTTGAGCGAAAAGGGACCCGTGCCACCCGTGCCCAGAAGCGCAGCGTGCAGCACCTTGAGAGCGACCCTGCGCGGTCCCCACGAAGCGTCGTAGACCGTTCCGCTGCCACCCGCTCCGAGCACCGCGTGGATGCGGAATTCGCCAAGCGACGTGAGCGGTTCTGTCGTTGTGTGCGCTGGCTCCACAGAGATGCGCTTCACCTTACCCCGAGTAGGTTCGGTCCACGTATTGCTACTTTCTCCGAGGACCGGAGGGCCGCCATGATCCGCTTGGGACTATCTGAAGACCACACTATCGTTCGCTGGGCGCTGCGAGAGGCCCTAAACAAGGCTGATGACATCGAGGTCGTCGGCGAGGCTGGTACTGCCGAGGAGACGCTCAAGATGATCCAGGACGTTCGTCCTGACGTCCTGCTCCTCGACCTCACGCTACCCGATCGCTCGGGGTTCGACGTGCTCGCTGACCTGCGTCAGATCGAGACGGCCCCGTTGGTGGTCGTGCTGACGTGGCACACCGAGCCGAGCTACACGGCGCGCGCGATCGCCGCGGGTGCCCATGGCTACCTTAACAAGTCGGTGTCGCCGCAGGATTTGCTCGACGCGATTCGCGCAGTGAGTCGCGGCGAGCAGGTGATTCCACCTGGCGTCGAAGCGCTGCTCGAACAGAGCGAGCATCCTGCCGGCGCACTCACGGCGCGCGAACAACAGGTGATGGAGATGCTCGCACGAGGGTTGACCAACCGCGAGATCGCCGAACACCTGCAGATCAGCATCAAGACCGTCGACACCCATCGCGGTCACGTGTTGAAGAAGCTCGGGTTGCGCAACAACTCCGAGCTCACGCGGTTCGCCGTCAAGCACGGCTACGTCGCGCTCTGATCGGCTAGCGACGCACGGGCTCGACCCACGCTTCGGTGCCATCGTCGCGGCGCACGTCGGCGCGCAGATAGCCGGTCGCTGGCACCTCGTGTCGCGCGGTCATGCCGCGATCGCTGGCGACCACCGTGCCGGCCTCGATCCAATCGATCGTGTACGTGCCGGCCTGCGCCGGATCGATCTCGATCACGAGGGCATTGGCTTCGACCTCGTCCTTCGCGAGCACGACACCGGTCGACGCATAAAAATGCCCGGCCGCGAGCGCCGCGAGGATCGCTTGCGGATCGCGCCGCGCTTTGACGACGACCCAACCGCCACCCGCGGGCCACTTGCCTTTCCTGCGCGCGCCGATCGCCGGATAGTCGTGCGCATCGTCGGAGGCGGTGCCCCAGATCGTGAGCCCACGCCCGAGCACGTCGTCCCACAATTGCTCCATCGACGGATGAGTCTTGTCGCCGAGGTTCCACTTGGTGAACTGGACGTTCGCGATCTCGACGAGCGCGACACGGCGCTTGACGAGCTCGGCGAGCAAGTCGCCGGTCATGCCCCAGAACCACTGCGGGTGGTTGATCTGGACGACCGCACCACCGAGCGCCTTCGCCGTACTCAACGCGGCTTGGTACATGTCGAGGCGCTGGTGGCTGTGGCGCTCGGCCCACTCGAGCTTGCCGCCGGGGCGTGCGGTCGGCCCCAGAACATTGACGTGGATCCGGCACTTTTTGGTCTTGTCGCCGATCGGCAAGCAGCCGCTCGGGTTGTGCGTGAGCTCGATGCCCGAGATCACGATCAGCTTCTTCGGATCCTGTGCGCGCAACGCGACGCTGCCTCGGGTGTCGCCATCTACCTCGCTCACGCGATTGTGATCGGTGAGCACCAAGAAGTCGTAGCCGCGTTCTTCGTACCAGGTGATGACGTCCGCGATCGTCGTCGAAGCATCGCCCGACGCCTTCGCGTGGACGTGGGTGGATCCTTTGAGCCAGACCTCGGCCTCGACCGGTGGCGAGGCATCCGGCGCAGCATCCGTGACGCTGACGATCGCAGCGTCTCGCTGTGGAGACGCAGGTGACGTGGTTGTTGGCACCAGCGCCGGCGCGACATCCGGCGCCGCACAGCTCGCGAGCACGGCGCAGCACGCGAGCAGCTTCACGGTGTGCTGGCCTCGTCGAGTGCGGCAGCACCCGCGGCTGTCATCGCATTGACCTGCCCCCACACCTGTTTGTGCCAGACCGTGCGCAACGCGAGGAACAAGCCGAGATCATCGGTGAGCATGCGACGCTCGACGGGGTGCGTGGCGACGACGTCCTTGGTCTCGCCCGGATCCTCGACCAGGTCACCGAGCAGCGGCACGCCACCACGCGCGACGCGTGCCTTCCAGCGCCCGATCCGCATCGCGTGCGCGTACTCGTACATCGAGGCGTAGCTCGGCGTCGGCCAGCTCTTGCCGATGCCTTGCGCGAGCGGCTCGAGCGGGGCGCCCTGCTCGGCGTCGAACTGCGGCCGGCCGAGTGCGGACAGCATCGTCGGCAAGAGATCGACGGCCTCGGCGCCTTCGTCGACGATCGTGCCACCCGGAAACCGCGATGGATCGTGGACAAGCAGCGGCACGCGGACGAGCGAGTCACGCAACGAGCCGCCATGACCACAGCGCACGTCTTCGAACAATTCTTCGCCGTGATCGGCCGTGATGATCAGCATGGTCTGATCCCAGATGCCCCAGGACTTGAGCTTGTCGACCAAGCGACCGACTTGCTGATCGTGATAGCTGACCGCGGAGTCGTAGATCGCGCGCAGCCGCTCGACGTCGGCGGGCGGCGGGATGATGCTGCAACCCATCGAGCCGGGCTTGAAGCCGAGGTCCTTCGCGGTGCCGAACTCCTGGAACGGACCGTGGTAGGGCACCGGCGAGTAGATGTCGATCCACGGCTTGCGCGCCACCCACGGACCGTGAGTATCGATGGTGCCCAGGAACAGGTACGCCGGGCGATCGCGATGCTTGTCGAGCGCGACGAGTGCGGCGTCGACGATCTTCGCGCCGTAGATCAAATTGTTCTCGACACCGGTCTCGCGCATCATGTTGCGGAACTCTTTGAACCCGCGCGTGTAGCCGTCCTCGTCGTTGACGTAGCCGTTGCCGGTCACGGCGGTCGTGAAGTAGCCCGCCGCCGTGAGCTGGGTCGCGATCAGCTCGAACTTCTTCGAGAGGTTCGAATTGATCTTCTGAGGATCGCCCGCGAGCCGGATGCCGTGGACCGCGGGATAGAGCGAGGTCCACATGCTCGAGTGGCTCGCCTGTGATTCGTTGCCTTGGACGTAGTACTGGCGAAACACCGTCGAGGATTTCGCGAGCTCGTCGAAGTTCGGGGTCTGCGCACGCGCCCCGGGCGTGAAGCTCGGAAGCTTGTCGGCGCGCAGCGCATCCATCACCCACAGGATGATGTAGCGAGGCGCCTCGGCTTTCGGCAGCGCGACGGCGGCCGGGCCGTGCAGCGTGATCCGCCCGTGCGTGACGTGGGCCTCCGGACAATCGCGCGTGATCAAGGCGAGCCGCACGACCTTGCCGGCGCTGCCCGAGAGATCCACGCGAGCGCCCTCACCCGTCAACACGCCGCCGCTCAGCGAATCATCGCCGGCGCGCGCGGCCACTTCGACGTGGCAGGTCGCGGGCGCGACATCGGCGACCAGGTTCGCACCGTCGGGAATCGTCTCGTACCAGGCGACCTCCGCGTTCTGCGCGAGGTCGAACGCATCGGCCTTCGCAGCGAACGCGAGTGCGTCACGCGGATCATTCTCACCACTGGGATGGGACGTGCCGAACCGCATCCACGCGACCGCGATCGGCGCCTTGCTTCCCGTGGTCTCGAACGCGAACTGGTTCTCGCCGACGACCAGCCTGCTCGGCTCGATCTCGATCGCGAGGGTTTGCCAGCCGGGCTCGAGCTTCACGGTCGCGGTCTTGCTCGCAGCGCGGCCATTCGCCTTGAGGGTGAGCGCTTGTTTCTCCGCGCCGTGGATCCGCAGCGTCAATTGCGTGATCGCGGTCTGCGCGTGCGAGAGCGGTACGTCGATCGAAGCGAACCGATCCGCGACCGCGGCGTGCTCGCCATCGACCAGCTTGTGGAGATGCCAGTACGCTACCGGCAGGCCGAACCTGATGTAGCGCGCGAAGCCGATCGTCGAGGCGTCGATCACGACCTCGCCCGCGACGGCGCGGTGCGCGGTATGGCGATTCGCGACGAGCTCGAACACCGCGTGCTCGCTGCGCAACAGTGGATCGGGCGCAGCGGGCGCAGCGGGCGCACGGGCATCGGGCGCCCCCGCATCGCGTTGCACGACCGCCGTGACCGCCGCGTCGTCGTGTGCAGCCTGCTTCTTACTACCGCAGCCGACGAGCACAGCGACAGCGACGAGCGCTACTCGCGATGACACGCTTGATTGATCTCTTTGATGAACTGCTTGCGCTTGTTCGAGCCGGCACCCGGGTACTCGAGCTCCGCGATGGCCTTGGCGGCCACACCCTCCTGATGAAGATTGCAAGACGAGATGCCGAGAGCGCGCAACGCGGCGCCATTCTTTGGCGTGATCACGAGGAGCCGGCGCGCGAGCTTTTGCGCGTCGGCATTCTTCCCCTTGCCGAGCAGGCGCCTCACGTTGTCGACCGCCGCCGGGACCTGAGCGCTCGTGAGCGGTGGCTCTTGTGCGGCCGGCGGTTGGCCCGGCGGTGCGGTCGGCTTACCGAACGTGATGCCCTTATCCCTGCAGACCTTCGCGGCGACGACCCGATCGGGAGGCGGCAGCTCGCCGAGGTAGCCCTTCGCGCGATCGGCCATCGCCTTGTCGCCCGTCGAACACGCCGCGCGCGCGGCGGTGTCGAGCGCCGTGAGGTTTTTTGGATCTTTTTTTAGCGCTTGATCGGCGAGCGCGAGCGCACTTCCGTAGTCGTCTTTCTCGAGCGCTTCGGACGCCGAGTTCGCGATGTCATCAGCGCTCGGTTGCTGTTTCGCGGGCGCCGGCGTGCACTTCGCCGCGGCCGCGAAGGTCGCCGCTCCATCGGGCAGCGTCTTGACGCTGTCGTCGAGGCCTTTGCGTGCGCCGGCGCAATCGTGGCGCGCGGCGTAGCTCTTCAACGCGGCGACGCGCTCGTCGGTGTAGCTCGTCTTCGCGAGGGTCACGATGGCGTCGATCTTCGGGTTTCCGGTCCGCTTGCCGCCGGTCATCGTGAGAATCGCGTCCCAGTCTTTCTCTGCGCGCAGGCTGATCAGGCCGGGCACCATCGTGTCGTCCGGATCGGCGGCCCCGGCATCGCTGACCGCGGTCACCGCCGCCGCCACTGTGGCATTGGCCGGCGCTGGGGTTTCGTCGCGATGCTTCTCGGCGTGCGCGGCCTTCTTGCCGCTACCCCTCTGCGTGAGAGCGATCGCCGCGGCTGCGCCGGCGCCGAGGATCACCACCGCCGCGATGATGAACGCGCCGCGCTTCTGCTTCGGCGCTTCGGGCAGGGCCGGGCCGGGGACACCGGCGGCCGCGCCGAGCGTGGTACCGACCAACGGCGGCACGGGCCTACCCAGCGACGCGCCGGTCGTGCCGATTGCGGTCGATTCGAAGCCGATCCCTTTCGGTGTCGTCGGCGATTTCACGGCACCACTCGGATCTCGCGCGACCGGCATGCTCGCGCTCCCGCCGCCGGGAGAGAGCCGCATCACCATCATCTGGCTCGCCTGCGCCGCCGGCCCCGCGATCGGGGTCAGATCGAAGGCGAGCTCCGCGATGTTCTGATAGCGCTGCGCCGGATCCTTCTCGAGGCACTTCGCGACGATCGACGCATACTGCGGCTCGACGCCGACGAGCGCATCGGGTTGGTCCATCACGACCTTGACCGCGAGCTCGGTGATCGTCTGCGCGACGAACGGCAGCTTGCCGCTCGCTGCCTCGTACAGGATCACGCCGATCGCCCAGATATCG
Organism: Kofleriaceae bacterium; assembly: GCA_043780895.1. Lineage (GTDB taxonomy): Bacteria > Myxococcota_A > Polyangia > Haliangiales > Haliangiaceae > JABFXX01. The sequence goes on from JAYWCI010000237.1 coordinate 6,645, forward strand.
CTGCGCGCATCGACATCACGCGCCGAGCGAAGGTGCTCTGGCGACATATAACCCGGCGAGCCCATCACCGCGGTGGTCTTGGTGATCTTGAGCTCCTGCTGCTCGGCAGGTGCGGTTGCGATGCCGAAATCGAGCACCTTCACGAGCGCCGAGCCATCGAGCCGGCGCGTAACGAACAGGTTCGCTGGCTTGAGATCGCGATGCACGATGCCGAGCGTGTGGGCCTCGGCGATCGCGACGCACGCTTGCAGCACGTACGCCGCGGCGATCTCGGTCGGCAGCGGCGCATGCTCGATCAATTGACCGAGGTCCTCGCCGACCAGCAACTCCATCTCGATGTACGGCACGCCATCTTCGAGCGCGCCGACATCCATCACGCGGCAGACGTGATCGCTCCTGAGCTTCGCGCTCGCACGCGCCTCGCGCACGAAGCGCTGCACGATCTCGGAATTCTGCGAGAGCGCAGGATCGAGCACCTTGATCGCGACCTGCTGATCGAGACCGATGTGGGTCGCGACATAGACCGTGCCCATGCCGCCCTGACCGAGCAAGCGCTCGATCCGAAGCTTTCCCGCCACCAGCGAGCCGGTCTCGAGCATTACGCCTCGAGTTTAGCAGCGCGCCCGACGTTCTGCCCGCCGCGCGCCGACTTCGACCTACTTCGGGTCTTTTAACTTCTTCGCGAACGGGTTGTTCGTGAAGCCAGAGACGCCCCAGTTGTCGTTGTTGGGTGCCGGCGCGCGCGCTGCGTCGGTGCGTGGCGCGTCGGTGCGCGGCGCGTCGGTGCGAGGTCCGTCACTGCGCGGGCCGCGATCGTCGCGACGCGGGCCGCGCAAGTTTCCACCGCCGCCGTTGTTCTGATGGTTCGGGCCACGGAAGTTTCCGCCGCCGCCGTTGCTCTGGTTGTTCGGGCCGTTATTCGGGCCGTGGAAATTTCCGCCGCCGCCGTTGTTCTGATTGTTCGGGCCACGGAAGTTTCCGCCGCCGCCGCTGTTGTTCTGATTGTTCGGGCCGCGAAAATTTCCGCCGCCGCCGTTACGCGGACCACGGTTCTGATCGTTGCGCGGGCCGCGGTTGTGCTGATTCTGGCCGTCGTTGTGGATCGCGCTCTGGTCGCTGCTGTTCGGCGTACCGCTGTTCGGCGCACCGCTGTTCGGCGCACCGCTGTTCGGCGCACCCTCGGCGTGCTGCTGCGGAGCGCCACCCTGGTCGTTGGTGTTCCACGTTCCGGCCTGACGACCGCGCGGTTGCTGCTGCTGAGCACCGCCACCGCCGCCGTTGTTGTTGTTGTTGTTGTTGTTCGGACGCGGGCCGCGATTGCCGCCGCCGCCGTTGTTGTTGCCGCGGACGTTCTGGCCACCACCGTCGTGCGATGGCTGCGGCTGGCCGCCTTCGCCATTCGGGCCGAATTGCATCTGTTGCGGCTGGGGCTGTACGTGCTGTTGCTGCGGCTGCTGACCGCCGCCACCACCGCGACCACGACCGCCGCGGTTGCCGCGCTGTTGACCCTGCGGGCCCTGGCCCTGGCCCTGCGGTCGATCGCCCTGGTGCTGTTGCTGACCTTGGTTGTCGTTGCGCTGCCGGTTTGGCGGACGCGCCGAGAGGGCGATGCGCTTGCGCGCATTGTCGATCTCGAGCACGCGGACTTTGATCTTCTGGCCGACCTTCACGACCTCGGCCGGATCCTTCACGAACGATTCGGCGAGCTGCGAGACGTGGACGAGGCCATCGTTGTGGACCCCGATATCGACGAACGCACCGAACGCGGTGACGTTCGTGACGAGCCCCTCGAGCACCATGCCGACCTTGAGGTCTTCCATGCTGGTGACGTCGTCACGGAACTTCGGCGGGTTGAACTCGGCGCGCGGGTCCCGGCCTGGCTTGCCGAGCTCGCCGATGATGTCGCGCAGCGTCGGCTCGCCGACGTCGCCAGCGACGTACTTCGCGAGATCGATCTTGTCGACGAGCTCCTGGTTGCCGACGAGATCCACGAGCGGCGTCGCGACGTCCGCCGCCATCTTCTCGACGAGCTCGTAGCGCTCGGGGTGAACCGCCGAGCTATCGAGCGGGTTCGCGCCACCGCGAATCCGCAAGAAGCCCGCGGCTTGCTCGAACGCCTTGGGCCCGAGGCCCGAGACGTCCTGGAGCTGCCCCCGCGAGCTGAATGCGCCGTGCGCATCGCGATGCAACACGATCTTCTTCGCGAGTGATTTGCCGATGCCAGCGACGTAGCCGAGCAACTGCGCGCTCGCGGTGTTGAGCTCGACACCGACGTGGTTGACGGCATCTTCGACGACATCGCCGAGACGCTTGGTTAACAAGCTCTCGACGATATCGTGCTGGTACTGGCCAACGCCGATCGACTTCGGCTCGATCTTGACGAGCTCGGCGAGTGGATCCTGCAACCGGCGCGCGATCGAGATCGCACCACGGATCGTGAGATCGAGCTCGGGGAACTCTTCGCGCGCGAGATCCGACGCGGAGTACACACTCGCACCGGCCTCGTTGACCGACACGACATGCACACCCGCCACACCGCCATCCGCGCTCGCGAGCCCGGCTTTGCCGGGCGAAGCAGCGTCGCCGGATGGCGACGCGGTGTAGACGGTGCGCTTGACGAAGCTCTCGGCCTCGCGCCCACCCGTGCCGTTACCGACGGCGATCGCGCGCGGCTGGTGCTCCTTGACGAACGCGGCGAACTGCTCCTTCGCCAGTGCGAGCTGAGCCTCGCCCTGCGAGAGATAGATCGTGATCGTGCCGAGGAACTTGCCGGTCGCATCGATCGCGGCGCACTTGCAGCCGGTGCGCAGGCCCGGGTCGACACCGATCACCGGCGCGCCACCGAGCGGCGCGGCGAGCATCAGGTTGCGCAGGTTGCCCGCAAAGATCTCGACGGCCGCGACATCGCTTCGCGACTTGAGCTCGCTGCGAATATCGTTCTCGACCGACGGCGACAGCAAGCGCTTGAAGCCATCCGCGGCGGCCTGCTTCAGCTGCGCGGCCCACGGCGAGGCATCGACGGCCTTGGCCTGCCGCAGCATGCCGGCTTCGATCTTGGCGGCATCGATCGCGACATGCGCGCGGAGCACGCCCTCGGCCTCACCACGACGAATCGCGAGATAGCGATGCGACGGAATCTGCCGGACCTGCTCGCGGTGCTTGTAGTACTGCTCGAACTTGGTCGGCTCGGCGTCCTTGCCCGGCATCACCTCGGCCACGAGCTCGCCGTGCTCCGCCATCTCGCGGCGCACGAACGCACGAATCTCGGCGGTATCGGCGAGTTGCTCGGCGACGATGTCGCGCGCACCCGCCAGCGCATCCTCGGCAGTCGCGACGTGCTCGCCGACGAACGCCGCAGCTTCGGCGACCGGATCACCGGTCTCGCCCTGCGCGAGGATCTTGTCGGCGAGCGGCTGCAGCCCCCGCTCGCGCGCGACCGAGGCGCGCGTCTTGCGGCGCGGGCGGTACGGCGCGTAGAGGTCCTCGAGCTCGGACTTCACGGTCGCGGCGAGGAGCTGCTGCTCGAGCTCGGGCGTCAGCTTGCCCTGCTCCTTGATCGAGGCGAGCACCGCGGCGCGGCGCTCTTCGAGCTCGACCAGATACGACCGGCGCTCTTCGATCGCGCGGATCTGGACCTCGTCGAGCCCCCCGGTCCGCTCCTTGCGGTAGCGCGCGATGAACGGCACGGTGTTGCCCTCGTCCAGGAGCGCGAGCACGGCCGCCACACCCGAGGCCGGCAGAGACAGCCCGGATGCAAGGGCGGGCACCGGATCGAAGTCGAGGGCGGGAGCGGCAGCAGTGTCGTCGGTCATACGGGTGCGGGACCGTAGCCGCCCCACCCGGCCCCTGCAAGCGAGGTCGGGCCCCGAGCGCCATAGAACGATGCATTGGGTATGTTCCCCCCCATGTCGACGTTGGACCCCGCGCGCGCCGCCCTGATTCGCCGCCTGCCCAAGGTAGAGCTTCACCTTCATATCGAGGGCACGCTCGAGCCTGAATTGATGTTCGCGCTCGCGAACAAGAACGGGGTCGCACTCCCGTACAAATCCGTCGAGGAAGTCCGCGCCGCCTACAAGTTCGCCGACCTCCAATCGTTCCTCGACCTCTACTACGCCGGCTGCGACGTGCTCCGCGATCGCGACGATTTTAGCGCCCTTGCCGCCGCCTACTTCGAACGCGCCGCCGCCGACAACGTCGTCCACGCCGAGCTGTTCTTCGATCCGCAGACCCACACGGTCCGCGGAGTCGCGATGGCCACGATCCTCGATGGCCTGCACGACGCGATGGCCGAGGCGGCCACCAAGTACGGCATCACCTCGTCGCTGATCCTGTGCTTCTTGCGCCACCTGCCCGAGGCCGATGCCCTCGCCACGCTCGAAGCCGCGCTGCCCTATCGTGACAAGCTCGTCGGCGTCGGCCTCGATTCCGGCGAGCAGAACAATCCGCCGAGCAAGTTCGTCCGCGTGTTCGAGAGGGCGCGCGCGGCGAAGCTCCACGTCGTCGCACACGCCGGTGAAGAAGGCCCCGCAGCCTACATCCGTGAAGCGCTCACGCTGCTCGGTGCCGAGCGCATCGATCACGGCGTGCGCTGCGATGAAGATCAGGAGCTCGTCAACGAGCTCGCACTCTCGCAAGTGCCCCTCACCGTGTGCCCGCTCTCGAACAAGGCGCTGCGCGTGACGCCGGACCTCTCGAACCACAACTTCGCGAAGCTGCTCCGCGCAGGCCTCGCCGTCACGATCAACAGCGATGACCCCGCGTACTTCGGTGGCTACATCACCGAGAACTATCTCCAGACCGCCGAGGCGCTGGACCTCACGGCGGAGGAGCTCGTCACGGTCGCCGAAAATGCAGTCCGCGGCGCGTTCATCGGACCCGAGGAAAAAGACGCGCTGCTCGGCAAGATCCGCGACGCCGTCGCGGATATCTAGATCACGCCAGCGGCGACCGCGATCGCGCGGACGTCGTCGATCGTGTTCGCCTCGGCCGCGGTCTTGTCATCGCGATACCTCACGACGCGCGCGAGTCGCAACGCCAGGCCGCCGGGATAGCGCGGCGAACGCTGGACATCGTTGAACGCGACCTCGGCGATGATTTCGGGCTTCACGTAGACGATGGGACCGTCCCGATCGACTTCGCGCGCGAGGAACGCCGCGGTCTGCCACTCGAGCATCGCATCGGTCATGCCCTTGAACGTCTTGCCGAGCATCACCCAGTCGTCACCATCGCGCGCACCGAGATGGATGTTCGAGAGCCAGCCCTTGCGCCGACCACTGCCCCACTCCGCCGCGAGCACGACGAGGTCGAGGTGATGGACGCGCTTGATCTTCAGCCAACCGACGCCACGACTGCCCGCGTAATACGGCGCGTCGAGGGACTTGGCCATCACGCCTTCATGCCCCTTCGCGATCGCGGCCTCGTAGAACGCGCGCGCGACCGCCTCGTCGTTCGTGATGATGCGTGGGACCGCGTGCGTGCCACCGACCTTCGCGAGCATCGCGAAGCGCTCCGCGGCGGGTGCGTTCAAGAGCTCGTCGTCGTCGACGAGCAACACGTCGAACAACGCGAGCGAGAGCGGCACGTTGGCGCGCAGCTCGAGGCCCTTGCGGCCGAACCGCTTCATCGTGTCCTGGAACGGCAACGGCGCCTGGTTCGGGCCGTAGACGATCGCCTCGCCATCGAACACCAGGCGGCGGTACGGCATCGCGCGCACGGCTTCGATCAGCTCGGGCGCGAAGTGCGAGACATCGTTGAGGCCGCGCGAGTAGGCGCGCACGTCATCGCCGTCCTTGTGGATCTGGACGCGAAACCCATCGAGCTTGAGCTCGAGCGACATCTCGCCGCCGAGGGTGGCGAGCGCGCCCGAGGCGTCATCCGCGGTCTGCGCGAGCATCGGCAAGATCGGCCGGAACAGCGTGAGCCCGTAGCGGCCGAGCTCCGCGGCGCCACCTTCGAGCGCGACCGCCGCAACTTCTCCGAGGTCGCTCGACAACATGTACGCGCGGCGCACGACCTCCGCATTGAGCTCGCCCGCGCGCGCGATCGCCTCGATCACCACGCCATCGTTCGCACCCTGGCGGACCTCGCCCACGATCAGATGCGAGAGCAGGAGCTGTTCGGGGGGGGTGGCGAGCCCGAACAGCGCGCCGAGGTGCTCGCGCTTCGCGGTCGCGGATCCGACGCCCGCGAGCGCGGCGATCTCGGTCAGCCTGCGATCGACCTCGGTCAGCGAGAGATAGGGCGCGTTCGCCGCCGCTCCGCGAAGCTCGGAGATCATCGCGTAGCCGATGCCGGTCTTCTGGGGCACCTGACCCGCGAGGTAGCGCGCCCCGATCGCACGCTCGTCGCGCGACATCTGACGCAGGCAGGTGGCGAGCAGCTCGATCTTCTTGAGCCGCCCGCTGGTCTCCGCCACCGCCGTGCTCGTGGCGGCTAGCTCGCAAAACAGCACGACCTCTTGTACTCCGAAAATGGTGAGAGGCAGCCGGGGGAATCGGCTGCCTCTCTTCGAGGAGTCCGCATGAGCGGGGGCCTCGCGAAATGGTAGGCGGTGGGGGCACCGCCCCGAGGAGTCTGCTGAGCAGGGGCCTCGTTGAGCTCTCTTAGTGCTCGTGGTGTGCCATCTCGCACGCCTCCCAAGCAGTTGATTTTCAATGGTGATCGCTGGTAACCCGAGTAGCTACTGGCGGATCGATTAGCCGCATCGTGGCATCATCTCGGTGGGTGACTGCTCATCGTGCGCCGCCAGTTCTCGGGCGCTACCACGTGGATCGGTTGATCGCGCGCGGTGGCATGGGCGAGGTCTATCTCGGCCGCATCGTGGGCGAGCACGGGTTCGAGCGGCCGGTCGTGATCAAGCTGATCCGGACCGAGCTGCTCTCGGATGAACGCGTCGCGCTGATGTTCGTGGACGAAGCGCGGATCGCCGCGGGCCTCCACCACCGCAACATCGTCCAGCTCATCGACTTCGATCTGTTCGAAGGTGGCGCGTTCATCGTGTGCGAGCACGTGGATGGCTGCGATCTGCGCGCGCTACTCCGCCACCTGCGCGCCCCGCCGCGCCTCGATGTCGCGATCTCGATCGTCGCGGAGATCGCGACCGGCCTCGAGGCCGCCCACGAGGCGACCGATGACGACGGCCAGCTTCTGCACCTCGTCCATCGCGACGTGTCGCCCTCGAACGTGCTGCTCGGCATCCACGGCGACGTCAAGATCGCGGACTTTGGCGTCGCGAAGGCGCGCTCGCGCAGCTACCACACCGTGTCGAATACGATCAAAGGCAAGGCGCCGTACATGGCGCCCGAACAGATCCTCGGCGAGCCGCTCGATCGGCGCGCCGACGTGTTCAGCCTCGGCGTGTTGCTGTTCGAGGTCACGACGCGCACACGGCTGTACTCTGCCTCAGGCAATGCGATCGCGATGCGCCAGATCCTCGACGGCGAAATCCCCGATCCGGCGACCCGGCGGCCTGGGTACCCGGGCGAGCTCACGGCGATCGTGAACAAGGCCCTCGCGCGCGACCCTGCGCGCCGCTACCAATCCGCGAGCGCACTCGTCGTGGATCTCGACGAGCTCGCACGCGCGAAGCGCTGGACCACCTCGCGCAGCGCGATCGGCGACCTCGTGCGCGTGATCCGCTCGCGCGCGGCCCACGACACCCCCGACGTACTTGTTGGGGCGCAGCCGTGAGCGCGCCGCAACCCGGCTTCGTCGAGAGCGTGGGGCCCTATCGCGTGATCCGCGCGATCGGCGCCGGTGGCTCGGCGCGCATCGATCTCGCGCGCATCGATCGTGCGTACGGGTTCGTGCGCCACGTCGTCGTCAAGCGCCCGCTCGAACACTTGCGCGGCGATTCGAGCGTCGCCGCTTCGCTGCGGCGCGAAGCACGGATCGGCGGTCGGTTGCGCCATCCTAACCTCGTCGCGGTGCTCGATGCCGGCTCGCACGAGGGCTACGACTACCTCGTCCTCGAGTACATCCACGGGACCTCGCTGCGCGACCTCATGCAGACTCCGGTCGCGGGCCAGGTGCGCGACGTCCCGCTCGCGGTCGCGCTCGGCATCGTCATCGATATCGCGCGCGGCCTGAACGAAGCCCATCAGCTTACCGGCGAACACGGCGAACCGCTTGGCCTCGTCCATCGCGATGTCTCGCCCGGCAACGTGCTTCTCGGCCTCGACGGCGCGGTCAAGGTCGCCGATTTCGGCATCGCGAAGGAGACCCGCGTCACCACGCTATCCGGATCGATGAACGGCACGGTCACGTACATGGCGCCGGAGCAGTGCCGGGGCCACGCGATCGATCGCCGCACCGACGAGTGGGCGCTCGGCGTGATCCTCCACGAGCTCGTCACGAAGCAGCGCTTGTTCTTGGCCGACAACGATGTCGCGTCGCTCCACCGCGTGCTCTCCGGTCAGATCACGCGACCGCGCAAGCTCGATCCGACCATCGCGTCGCGCCTCGAAGAGATCATCATGACCGCGCTCTCGCTGGATCCGGACGGCCGGTTTGCGACCACGCAGGAGCTCGCGAGCGCACTCGAAGGGTTCGCGGCGAACCAAGGGCTCGTCGTCGGTGCGCGCTCGGTCGCCAAGGCGATCCAACAAGCGGTCGGCGCGCGCGCGGCGCCGTGGATCAAGCCGACCGCACCGAGCGTCCCGGCGGCCGAGCAAGAGGCATCCCTCGTCGCCGTGATCGAGAACGAGTTCGAGGTCGATCCCGAACCGCTGTTGCCAACGTTCGGCCCCACCGACGAGCCCGACGAGCCCCGCACCGAGAATCCGATCCTCGAGGCGCTGCCCGGCGCGGTCGTGACGCCGCCGCCGAAGCGCCGGATCGGGCTGATGATCAGCGTTGCCACGACGATGATCGGCATCGGCATCGGCACAGCGATCGCGGTGAAGGGCGCCGAACAGCCGGTACGCCCGCCCCCCCCGCCCCCGCCTACTCCGGTGGTCACGATGCCGATGGCGACCGCGCCGGCGGCGACGGGGTCGGCTTCACCCGCCATCGAAGAGGGCGAGCTCGAGACGCCGGTGCCCGCGCAGAAGGCCGCGCACCGTCATCGCCGTCCGCATGTAACTATTCCGGTCGCAGCCGGGTCCAGTACCCCCGTGATCGCTGTGCCTCCACCGATGACAGGGACCAATACAGCCTCAGGCTCGGGCACAGGCTCGGGCACAGGCTCGGGCATCCGCTCGACACCGCATCCCGTCGAGTGGAAGCCGTCGATGTTGCTCCCGACCGATAGCGCCAGTGATAGACCGAAGAAACCGTGACCGCTCGTTCGGCGTTCAGCCTGGCTCTCGTGCTCGCCATGGCCGGCCCCGCGCGCGCCGATGTGTTGCCTGACCCGGCCCCCCCGAGCCTGATCGAGCAGCACCTCGCCAAGGCACGCGACTACATGGCGGCGCAGGACTTCGCGCACACGCGCGAAGAGCTGCTCGTCGCGTATCGCATGGAACCGCGACCAGAGCTGCTGTTCGCGCTCGGTCAGGTCGAGTTCAACCTCGGCCATTTTGCCGATGCGCTCGAGTACTACCAGCGGTTCGCGGCGACGAACCCGGCACCGGATCAAGCCGCGCTCGCGCAGCAAGCGATCGGGGCCGCGCGCATCGAGCTCGATCGACCGAAGCCCGTCGCGCTCGTGCCGCCGCCACTTCCGCATCGCGAGTTCGATGTCCTCGATCGCACCCTCGCGGGTTTCGGTGGTCTCGCGATCGTCGCGGGCGCCGGCTTGATCGCGTACGGCCATCACCTTGCAGAGAACCGCACCGGCACGCTGCACGACTACGATCTGCGGATCAAGCACGCGCGCATCACCGAGTTGGCCGGAGGCGAGGCGGCAGGCGTCGGTGCGATCGCCGTCGCCGTCGCGCTGATTCGCTGGCGCGTTTACCTGTTCGAGACGACGCTCGAAGCTCACCCGACCGATGGCGGCGCCGTGATCACGCTGGAGCATCCGCTGTGATCCGCGCCCAGCTCTGCACGCTGCTCTGCACGCTGGCAGTCGGTTGCCTCCACGATCACTACCCGTGCGAGACCGATAGCGATTGCGACCTCGGCGACGCCGGACGCTGCGAGGCCGATCATCACTGCACCGCGTACGACGCGTCGTGCGCGAACACGCTGCGGCGCTACACCGAACACTCCGATGCCGTCAGCGGCACGTGCTTCGACGGCCGCGTCACACCGACCAACTACTGCGCACTCGGCCAGCCGCCCGCCACCGAGACCGGTTGCGCGGCGACCGTGTGCGAGACCCAACCCGCGTGCTGCACGTCGGGCTGGAGCGAGCCGTGCGTGCTCGCCGCTCAGCTGGAGTGCCCCGAGGTCGTGTGCGATACGCGCGTCGCGATCACCGGCACGCGCGGCGCGACCCGAACCGAGCTCTACGACGTTCGCTACGACGGTCAGACCTGGACCGCGACGCCGCGCACCGATCTCGAGCAGCTCGTCGCGTGGGCCGCACCGGCGCCGGGCCAGACGGAGCCGAGGCTCGTCAGCTTCGCTGCGCCCGATTCGCTCGTGCTCGAGACCGGCAGCACCACGCAAACGATCGCGGTCGATCCTGACCACGCGTACCACGATGTTCAATCGCTCGATTTCGATCGCGACCTGCGCGATACGCTCGTCCTCGAATGGGCTGGGATCACCGATACCAGCCAGCAAGACGTCGAGATCCTCGAGACCGCGACAGGCGCGGCTCGCGAGATCCCGGTCACCGTCTCCACGCGCATGGCATGGGGGGCGAGCAACGCCGACGGCTATCCCGACGGCGTCTCCTCGAGCGGCTCGCGCTACAACTTCCTGCTCAACGATCTCGACTGCGACACATTCGCGCGCCAGCTCGATTTCGGCACGTCGAGCTCGTTCAACGGTGATCCCACGCCCGGCGCACCTTCGACGCGATCGTTCTCGTGGGCCGATATCGATGGCGACACGCACCAAGATCTCGTCGCGTTCGGCAACTCGATCCGCGTCCACACGGCCTCCGGCACCACGAGCGATAACCAGCCGCTCGGCAACACCCCGTTCATCTCGATGGACTGTCTAGGCCCCTCGGTCCTGACCGACGTGAACTGCATCAGCGCGTCCGAGGCCTGGTCGGGCAGCGTGCTGCCGAACACGCTCGCGCCGGGTGCCGCCATCCTCGCGGCGCCGTATCCCGATCGCGCGCTCTACAAGATCACCATCACTGGCGCCAAGAGCATCGACGTCGTCACGCTGCCGTTACCGGTGCCGAGCAGCCCGACCTGCAAGCCCGCGCCGAGCCTGAACCAGTGCGCGATCCAGGCCGTGGTCGTCCGCGACTTCGACGGCGATCATCTACCCGACATCCTCGCGATCGATAACGAGCTCACGTTCGACGTCGCGTTGTCGTCGCAAGATCCGACGCTGCGCACGTTCCAGGAGGTGAAGCCGGTCAGCCCCGTCAACGCACCACTCAGCAATGTACGCACCTCGGTCAGCGGCGCGCCTCGGTAGACCCGCGCTAGGTCTTCAGCTGGTGGCGCCGAAGCAGATCGATCAGGTGCGAACGATCCATCTTCGCGATCCGTGCGGCCTGCGAGACGTTGCCGTTCGCTTCGGCCAGCAACCGCGTGAGATAGCTGCGCTCGAACTCCGCGACCACGATCGCGCGCACATCCTTGTACGGACCGACCGGCTCGTCGGCAGCGGGCACGTGATCGACCGGCCGGTCCTCGCCGAACAATGGGAGCGAACCGACGACGAGCGTCGCTTCGACCACGTTGCGGAGCTCGCGAATGTTGCCGGGCCACGGATGCTTGGACCAGCGCGCGAGTGTATCGGCATCGAACACGCTCTCGATCGGGCCCTGGGCGCCGAGCTCCTTGGCAAAGTGCTCGATCAGCATCGTGATGTCTTCGCGGCGCTCGCGCAGCGGTGGCAAGCGCAGCACGACGACCGCGAGGCGATGGTAGAGGTCGTGCCGGAATCGGCCGGTGTTGACCTCGGAGCGCAGATCGCGGTTCGTGGCCGCGACCACACGCGCATCGAGCTCGATCTCGTGCGAGCCCCCGACCCGCCGGAACCGCTTGCGCTCGAGGACGCCGAGCAGCGTGACCTGATCGGCGACCGGCAGCTCGCCGATCTCGTCGAGAAAGACGGTGCCGCCTTCCGCGCGCTCGAACGCGCCGACGTGCACGCGGTCGGCGCCAGTGAACGCACCGCGCTCGTGACCGAACAGCTCGCTCGCGAGGAGTGACGAGGCGAGCGCACCACAATCGATCGTGACGAGCGGACCCTTGGCGCGCGGCGAGCGCTGATGGATCGCCTCGGCGACACGCTCCTTGCCGGTGCCCGATTCACCGACCACGAGCACGGAGGTCTGCGTGACCGCGACGCGCTCGATATCGCTGAACAGCTTCACCATCTCGGGCGAGCGCGCGAGCATACCGGCGAGCTCGTGGCTGCGCCCATCGAGCTTGACGGTACGCCGCCCCGCATCCTCGAGCCGAATCGTGGTGCCGCCGAGCTTGATGAGTGCGCCCGGCTGGACGAGCACGCGCTCGATCCGCACCACACCGGCCGCGCCAGCCACGCCGGCCGCGCCGGCACGGCCTATGTAACTGCCGTTCGTCGAGCCGAGGTCAGAGACCGCGAGGCCGTTCGGCTTGACGGTCACTTCGAGGTGATAGCGCGACACGGTGAAGTCACCGATCGCGAGGCCGTTGTCCTTCGCCGTACCGATCGACAGCACGTCGTTGGAGGTCGCGAACTTTCCCTTGTCGGGACCATCGACAACCTCGACTCGCAGGGTCGTGATGACCTGCTCGACGGGACGCTGTTGCAGCTGCGTGCCGTCCATGTCGGGTGCGAGGCCTAGAACACGAACGGATAGCTGAACGAGCCGCCGCTCTGCGTCTTCGAGAACGAGGCCTTCTGGACCGCCGCCGCGACGCACGCACCGAGCTTCTCATCCGGCGAGCTCTCGACGTTGACGGCGGCAACCTTGCCATCGCCGCCGACCTTGACGTGAACCTTGACCTTGCCTTTGGCAGGCGACTTGTCTCCGCACGCCGAGACACGCGCCTTCACGTTCGCGATGCCCGAGGAGATCATGCCGCGATCGAGACCGTCGGGGAGATCCGCGCCGCCGCCCGCTGCCGGCTTCGCCGCGCCGCCGCCGGCCTTCGCCGCGCCGCCCTTGCGGAACTTCGAACAGCACGCGCCCTCGTAGTTATTGAGGACGCACGAGACTTCATCGCAACCACCCGAGTCCGCCTTCGGCGTCGACGTTGCGGTCGGCGTCGGATCGGTCTTCTTGTCGGGCTTGGAGCTCGCCACCTGCTGGTGCATCGACGGCGTCGACGTCTTCGGCGGGTCTTTCTTCGCGACCGTCGCGGTCGTCGTTTTCACGGGTGTCGTGGTGTCAGGCTTCGCGGTCGTCGTGGTGTCCGGCTTCGCCGTGAGATCCGAACCGCTCGCCGAGCCCGTGGCCGTGTCGACAGTCGCGACTGCCGGCTTGGCAGCCGCGCCCGTCGTGGTGTCGCTGCCTGCCACGTCGGGCTTGGCAGCCGCGCTGCCGGTATCGGCAATCGCGACGGCGTTCGACCCGGTGGTCGCGGCCGACTTGTTGTCGCTCTTACCCTTCATCATGATCACGACCATGATGATGGCGACGACGGCGAGCAGGCTCACCGCGGCGATCATCATGTACAGCACGTTGTTGTTGGCCGACGCGCGCACGGTCGGCACGAGGACGGCGGGCTCCGAGAAGCCGCCACCACCGAACACCGGCAGATCGTCGATCGAACCGATCGCCGACGCGGTCTGGGGCTTGCCCATGGCACCGGCGCTACCGCCGCCCATGTACGCGCTCGCCATCGAGCGAATGTCGATGAGACCCGAGCCTTCGCCGCCGGCTGCTCCGGTGGCGTGACCGCCGCCACCGGAAGGCGCCGACATCGCCGGCTTGTCGCTCGCGAGCTGCGCGAGGTTGTTCAGCGAGAACAGCACCGAGTTTTCGTTACGCTCGCCGCGGAGCTTCGCGTTCGCAGCAGCCGAGGTAGAGGTGCTCGTGCCACCGCCTGGCTTCGCGCCGAACAGATCGCCACCGCCGTCATCTTCGTCCGCACTGCTACGCGACGACGCGCTCGCCGAGGCGAACAGATCGCCCGGATCGCTGCGCGAGGTGCCGCCGGCGTCATCGCCCGAGCCGAACATCGCTCCGATCGCGGCTGCACCACCGCCCCCGCTGCTGGCCGAGGTGGTCGAGCCCGACGCGACGAGGGCGGCGAACGGTTCGACTTGCGACAACGGCAACCAGTCGCCAAAGCCTTCGCGCCACGTGAACGTATCGCCGTCGATCTCACCAGCGGCGAACCGCTGCTGGACCTCGGCGACCGTCATCGGGCCGACCTGGTCTTGGTTGACTACGAGGTGCCAGACGGCATCGTCAGCAGCGGGCGCTTGATCGCCACCCCCGCCCTCGTAGCCGTAGTCATAGACACGCGTGTCCTTCTGTTCCTGCGCGGCCGCCTGTGGCTGCTCGGAGGCACCACCGCGAACGACGATGATGTTGCTGCACTTCTTACAGCGGATCTTGAAGACCTTGCCTTGGACCTTGTCGTCGGAAATCGAGTACTTGGCCTGGCAGGCATCACAGACGATCTTCATGGGCGATTCCTATCGGCGCGAAACAAGCCCGCACCTGCAGCTGTGACCCCTAGCTGCATCGGTGGCTTGGAGAAAAATCGTATCATGCGTTCAGACAAAAGGATCATGTAGGCGGATCGTCTCGGTGCGGTCCGGTCCGACAGAAACCAGGCAGAACGGGACGCCGGCCATCCGCTCGATCGTTTCGACGTAGGCACGCGCCGGCGCCGGAAGATCGCTGACATCCCGAGCATCGCTCGGCAGGGCTCCCCATCCGGGCTGGCGCGCATATATAGGTGTCGCGCGCGCCAGGTCCTCGGGATCCGTCGGAGGCTCGTCGAGCTCTTTGCCGTCGAGCTTGTAGGCGACGCAGACCTGAATCTCGGGCATGCCGCAGAGCACGTCGAGCTTCGTGAGCGCGAGCGACTTCATGCCGGAGAGCCGGACACCCATGCGCAGAGCTGGAAGATCGAGCCAGCCGCACCGACGGGGCCGACCGGTGGTCGCGCCGAACTCGCCGCCCGCGATCCGGAGCTTGTCGCCCGCCTCGCCATGGAGCTCGGTCGGGAACGGGCCTTCGCCGACCCGGGTGGCGTACGCCTTCGTGATGCCGACGACCGAATCGATCATCGTCGGGCCGATGCCCGCGCTCTGACACGCGCCGGCCGCGATCGTCGAGGACGACGTGACGTACGGATACGTGCCGTGATCGAGATCGAGGAGGCAGCCCTGCGCGCCTTCGAACAACACGTGCTGACCACGCTTGATCGCGTTGTCGACGTGGCGACCCGCATCCCCCGTGTACTTGCGCAGCTTCTCGCCGGCGCTGAGCGCGTCGGTGATCCAGCCCTGGATCTCTTGCGCCGACGGGCACGTGCCGCCGAGGTGCTGGATCACCGGCGCGAGGTCATCGAGGTTCGAGGCGACGAGCGCCGCGAGCCGCTCTGGCCTCAGCAAATCACGTACTCGAACGCCGCGCCGCGCGGCTTTCATCTCGTATGCCGGGCCGATGCCGCGCCGCGTGGTGCCGATCGCGCGACCGCGCTTCGCACCGTGATCCTCGCGCAGCCCGTCGACGAGCTTGTGGTACGGCAGGATGACGTGCGCGCCGAGCCCGATCAGGAGCTCGTTTTGCTGGAGCAGCCCGCGCGCCTGGCACTCCGCGATCTCGTCGAGGAGCGCATGCGGATCGATGACCATGCCATCGCCGAGCACGCACGCCTTTCCCGGGTGAAGAACACCGCTGGGGACGAGGTGAGTGACGAGCTTCTTGCCCTCGATCACCAGCGTGTGGCCCGCATTGGCGCCACCGCCGTAGCGCACGACAACGTCGGCGCGCTCGGTGAAGAGGTCAACGACCTTGCCCTTGCCCTCATCACCCCATTGAGCACCGACGACGATGACGACCGACATCAGGACTTTAGTATCGCGATCAGTGGGCCGGTGTCCCCTGCCCGTGCCGCTTCGATCGCGGTTCTGACCTCGGGCGACGATCGTTCATGATCTTCCGTGATGATGCGATCGCCCACGATCGCGGCATCGAGCCCGGATCCACGTAGCCAGCCCGCCAGGACGTCGTCCTGGACCACGCAGCGGATCCCCGCCGCGCGGAGCTGCTGGGCGAGCACGCGATCGGGGGTGGCGACGCCGAGGCGCGCGGCCGGTGCCGCGACGCCGTTCGCGCGCTGCGCCTCGGCGATCGCCTCGAGATCGATCGCGAACCCGGTCGCCCGAGCCGGGCGACCGTAGCGGCCGACGAGCTCGTCGTAGCGTCCGCCGCGCAGGATCGCATCGGGTGCACCGATCGCGTACGCCGCGAACTTCATGCCGGTGTAGTAGTCGAAGCCGCGCACGTCACCGAGATCGATCGTGATCCGATCACTGGGCCCTGCGAGCTCGCCGAGCTGGTGGAGAGTGTGCTCGATCTGCGCGAACGACGCGTGGACGGGCTCGGGCCACGGCAACGCGCGCGCACGCGCGATCGTCGCCGCCGCCGACCCCCACAGGTTCACCAGCTCCGACGCGAGCGCGGCGACCTCCGCCGGCAACACCCGCGCGACGACCCGAACACCCGCGCGATCTTTGCGCGAGATCGCCGCGACGAGCGCCGCGCGCGTGTGATCGGAAGGCGCGGCGTCCAGCACGTAGCGCGCCGCCGCGACGTGACCGACATCGAGATGCGCTGCGAGGCCGAGCCGCTGCAACACCGCCGTCGCGACCGCGAGCACTTCGGCATCGCCCGCATCGCTTGCATCGATCAGCTCGATCCCGGCCTGCAGGATCTCGCGCTGGCCTTGGTCGCCGGCGAGCCGGGTGACCGCGCCCTCATAGCAAAGCCGGATCGGGCCGGCGACATCGGCCATCCGGGTCGCGACCACGCGAGCGATCTGCGGCGTGATATCCGGCCGTAACGCGACGATCTCGCCCGTGCCCGGTTCGACGAACCGGATGGCCGCCGCCTTCGCACCCTCACCGAGGCCGCGCTCGAGCACGTCGGCACACTCGAACATCGGAGTGATCAAGCGGGCGTAGCCCCACAGCTCGAACACGCCCATGACTTTTTCCGCGAGGTCGCGGCGGCGCGCGGCCTCGCGCGGCAAGAAGTCGCGAACGCCGGAAGGTAGGCGGATCGGCGGCATTGTCGTCTCTCGCAGCGGGGGCACGGCGCCCTACTCTAACCGAGCGCTGGCTGTATCCCGCGCAAGTTTGGCCGATTCAGCCGGCTCGCTACAGAGGATTGTCGACGGCGACAAACTCGGCGTGCAGGCCGGGGAACTTCATCCGCAGCTCGTCGGCGAGCCGCATCGCGCCGAACACCTCGGTCGCGACATGGCCAGCGGCGACGAGCGTGATCTGGAGCTCCTTCGCGAGCTCGCCCGCGCGCTCCGCGAGCTCACCGGTGAGATAGAGATCGCAGCCGACCGCGGCGGCCGTTTCGAGGAGATCTGACGCCGCGCCCGAGCACAGCCCGACCTTGCGTACGGTTGCGGGCCCGTACGGAAACACGAACCGCGGCGGCTTGCCGTGCAACACCCCGCCGGCGATACGATGGATCGCTTCGTCGCGCGACAGCGGTTGGGGCCACGAACCGGTCACGCCGAGCTCGATGCCACGCACGTCGCCGAACGTCTCGCGCACGGGTCCGAGCGCGAGCGCATCGGCGAGGCCGGTGTTGTTGCCGAGCCGCGCGTGCTTGTCGAGCGGCAGGTGATAAGCGGCGAGCGAGACATCGTTGCCGAGGAGGAGCTTGAGCCGGCGCGCTGTCGGCCCCGCGATCTTGGTCAGGCCGCTGCCCCAGACGAGGCCGTGATGGACGACGACGAGGTCGGCGCGGAGCTCGATCGCGCGGCGGATCAGCTCGGCCGAGGCAGAGACGCCCGTGACCACACGCGCGACCTCGAGCGCACCTTCGACCTGGAGCCCGTTCGGCGCGTAGTCGCGGAAACGCGTGATCTCGAGCGTGGCATCGAGGTAGCCGACGACTTCGCGGAGATGAAATGGCACGGCTGCGAGATTACCGCAGCGCTGCTGGCCCGCGGCGTGCTTCTACATCGGGCATGCAGGACAACATGCAGATCGCGAACGTGCAGAGTGCGCCAGCGCTCGCTTCGACCGTGCGCTTCTTCACGAGCGAGCTCCGGATCATTCCGGGCGTCGTGATCCCGCTGCACTCCATGCTCGTCGAGACCACGACGAAGTCCGTGCTGGTCTCGCCGGTGGGAACGAAAGCGGAGATCGCAGCCGTCCAGGGCAAGCAGACCATCCTGGTCGAGCCGAGCCTGCTCCATCACAAGCGGCTCGCCAAGGCGATCCAGGTCCTCGAGCCGACCGAGCTGTGGGGCCCGCCGGGCTTTGCGCAGAAGCTCCCGGAGTTTCGGGACACGCGCTCGTTCGGTGTCGACCCGTGGCCGCACGATGACGCGCTGTCGTTCGCAGTGATCGAAGGAGCACCGATGCGCAACGAAGTGGTGTTCTTCCATCAGCCGTCGCGCACGATCTACACGGCCGACCTCGCGTTCGCGATTCTCGAGCCCAAGGGCATGGTGTCGCCGATCGCGTTGCGCTTGATGGGCGTCTACAAGCGATTCGGCGTGCCGAAGATGTGGCCGCACTGGGTCAAGGACAAGGCCGCATTCCAGCGCTCGATCGACAAGGTGATGTCGTGGCCTTTCGAGCGAATCGCGATGGCGCACGGCGAGATCGTCGAAGGCAACGCGCGCGAGAAGTTGTTCGCCGCGCTGCGCGAGCGCGAGCTGGTCTAACTCAGACCTGCGAGCGGCAGCAGATCGACCTCGCCCGAGGCGACGCGGCGTAGCTCACCATCGATCAACACCAGCTCGGCAGCGTGCTCGGTGCGAGCGGCGAGAAACGGCTCGGCCGCGCGGACCAGATCGTAGACCACGGCATCACCCTCGACGGTGAGCGTGCGAACGCCTCCGTGCTCGCGCGCACGCGCGGCAGCGGTGCACCAGCCGCCGAGCTCGTGCACGCACTTGGCGTGCCCCGAGTGCCCGGCGATCTGCGTGAGCCCGCGCGGCAACGTGCGCGGGTCGTACCGGCGAGGTCGCGCCTTGTCGAACAGCGAGCCGGTCGCCGGGTTCGAGGGTCGGTGATAGAGCAAGCCTCCACCCTCGAAGCCCGCGCCGCCGGTGACGTGGAGCGGCGAGAGATCGAGGGGCGTGATCGTGCCTGCGTTCCAGTCGGAGCGCACCGCGTCGATCGCACGGACGAGATGATCGCGGAGCGCGACCGCGATCGCGTGAGCATCGTGAACGCCACCGAGGCCGAGCAGCTCGAGCTCGCGCTCGGTGATCGACGCGTGCGAGAGCAGGACGTCGCTCCGGTTCGCGAGCGCGCCGACCACCGCGAGCTGGAACCGACCGGCGAGGACGAGCTCGACCACCAGGGCGCGTTGCTCGGCGTGAAACGACGCGTAGTCGCGACCGATCACGCCAGGAGGCGGGAACTGCGGGTACGTCGCGCGAAACTCCGCGACCGTGCGCGTGCCCGCCTCGATCTCGCGCGCGAACAACCGCGCGGTCGCGAAGCCGGTGTCGTCGAATGCGGCGAGCTCCATCACGCGGGACGCATCGTGATTGCCAAGCACGATCCGGACCTGCGCGGGATCGTGGCTCGCGAGCCAGCGCAACAGCTTCACGCCTTCGCGCCCGGCGGTCTCCGGATCGAGCACGTCGTAGTCGAAGTGATCCCCGATCGACACGAGCTCGACATCCGGTGCGAGCCGATCGCCGGCCAGCAGCTGATGGCGATCGAGCACCTCGAGCACCTTCGCGAAAGGCGCCTGGGGATCGCCCATCACGAACGCTCGAGCCATCGTGTCAGCATAACCGAATGGCGGACAGCTTCGTCCGAGAGCTGGACATGTCCGGTCGGACAGCACCGCCAACCGACCGAGATCACGACGCCGACGCTTGGCGCATCCCGTGAACTAGATCCGCGCATGCGCAAGCACTCTCTGGATCACCATCCTTCGTTTCGTGCGGTGCTCGCGGCCGCGCCTTACATCTTCGAGCTCGCACGCGCCGCGAACGACGACGCCTTGTTCGCGCACCTCGCGCTCGCCGCCGGCGAGCTGCTCTCGGGCTTTCGCGAACCGCACGGCAGCCCGAGTCGCGCCGGCGCTCATTATCGAGCGTGGACCTTGGTCCGCGAGCTCGATCGCAACGTCTCTGCGCTCCGGGTCAACCGACGAGCACCGGTGCCGATCCTGGCGCGAGCGCAGCGCGCGATCGACCGCGCCGACGTGATGATCGGTGCGCTACCGGGTGTGATCCCGGTGACTTAGAGAATATTTTAGTCCCGTGCGACTTGTCGGTGGGACCCTCCTCCTACCGACATGCGCATCGGAATGGCTCTGCTCCTCGTCGCGGCGGCAACTGGCGGCTGTAAAAAAGGCACCACGACGTCCACCGGTGGTGGCGGAGGCGGTGGTGGTGGTGGTGGCTGGCTCGTCGGGAGCTCGGGCCGGATGGTGAACATCCACACCGACAACACGACCTCGGGCTACGACACCGGCACCACCGAGCGGCTCAACGGCATCGCGTGCCGCAACCAAGGTGAAGCCTGGGTCGTCGGCACGGCCGGCACGGTGCTCTACACGAACGACGGCGGCACGACCTGGACGAACCAGCCCGTCCCGACGAGCGTCGAGCTCCGCGCCCTCGCGACGCAAGACGATGGTCCAGTGTACCTCGCGGGCAACGGCACCTTCCTCGAGTCGGACGACGTCGGCGCGACCTGGCGCGAGCTGAGCGATGGCCATACGAACTTCCGCGCGGTCGCCGCGGCTGGCGATTCCGACACGGTCCTCGCGGTCTCCGAGGACGGCACGGTGTGGGCGCACGACGGCGCGCAACTCGCGGCGCGCACCAAGCTCGCCGGCGCTCGCGCCGTTGCGGTCTCGACCGATGGCGACACGGCGATCGTCGCGGGTCACGGCCTGTGGCGCTCGACCGATCGCGGCGTGACGTGGACGAACCTGACCACGAACCACGAGCTCGCGTTCGACGATGTTCGGCTCGCAGCCGACAACACCGCGATCGCGGTCGGCGCGGGTGGCGCCATCGCGATGATCGATGCGGACGGTCACGTGCTGGCCCAGCACGTCGGCACCTCGGACTTCCACACGCTGCGGATCTCGGGCGCGGGCTGGGGCGATGCGAAGAGCTACGCCGCCGGTGACGATGGTCAAGTCTGGGAGTCGAGCGACCTCGGCTGGACCTGGACCCGCGGCCCGAACGTCGGCGTCGCGGTCTACGGCATCGACCAGATCGGGCTTGGCCACCGCTAGTTCGTACAGCGATCGAAATCGTGGATGAGCGCCTCGTTCGCGATCGAGCGCATCGTGACGAGGTTCGCGTACTGCGTGACCTCGACCTTCGAGATCAGCTTCATCACCACTGTTTTGCAATCTCCGGCGAGGGGCACGGGTGCCGTCCCGGCCTTGAGCTGCTCGATCGCGTGGACCACCGCATAGGCGTGGGCCACGTCCGTCGCTTCGACGCGCGCTGCGAAGACATAGTCCCGCTCGAGCACCCACGCCGCGATCGTGCGAACGCCAGCCGCGTGCAGCGGTGCGTACGCAGCGAACACGGTCGCCTCTTTCGGTGCGCGTTCGAGCTCGCGACGAAGCGTCGGGGACAGGCCCTTCGGTGCGGGTTCGACCTTCGATTTCCAGCGCTCGCTCGCCGCCACAGAGGTGTCGCGATCGAGCACGCTCTCGATCGCATCGGTGAGCACGAAGCGCTGCGCCTTGAAGACGGAGTTGATCCGACGGATCTGGTCGCCGTCGTGTGGTACGTCGCCCTGCCCCGCCGCCATGAGGTCGCGTTGGTTGAACGCGAGCAGCCCTTCACCGGTGATCCCGGTCGGCGTGTAGACGATGACGGTCTCGGCATCACTCGGCACGCGCTGGAGCAGCGGCTCGACGCGGTCGAGGTTGCGGCGCTCGCCATCGCCGATCATCCCGAGGCCCGGCTTCTCCTCGGGCAGGAACCACAGGCCGTGCTTGGTCGCCGCGCGCACGACTCCGAACTTCTGCATCGCGACCATCGGACCCACGATCAAGAGCGCTGTTGCGATGAACCGGAACCAGAACCTGTCGCGGCCGGTGAGCTGCGACTTGCTCGGCTTCTTTGCCTCCGCGAGCCGCGCCTTGCGCCGGCGCTCGCCCCAGATCTGCCACGCGACCGGCAACACCGGAAACGCGAGCCCACCCACGATGGCGGCCAGCACCTTCGGATAGCCACGGTCGATCACGAACGCGGAGCTGACCACGAACAGCAGCGCACCGAGGACGACCACGAGGACGCCGAAGATGCTGCGTTGGCGGAAGTTACTCACGCCCAAACCGTAGCACCGCCTCGCCGCGGATCATCCCCTACTTGGCGATCGGCATGCCATACAGGTCACGCATCTCGGGGTCGCCGAGGCCTAGCTTGGCCAGGTCGGCTTGGACCTTCGCCAGATCGCCGACGACCGCGAACACCATCTTGCCCGACGGAATCGCGGATTTCGCGACGCTCCGAACCTCTTGTGCCGTGACCTTGCGGATCGCATTTGCGTAGTGCGCGTACCAGCTATCCGGCAGCCCGTGCAGCGCGAGCTGCGCGAACGAGCCAGCGGTGCCGGCATTCGTCTCGAACTGCGCCGGTAGCGCGCGGATCAGGTTCTGCTTCGATTTCTCGAGCTCCGCGGCCGGCAGGTCGACGGCGGCAAGATCGTCGACGATCTTGATCGTCTCGGTCAGCCCGTGCGCGGTCTCGGCGGTGACGAGCGCGCTCGAGATCGTGAACGGACCGCGCGACGTGCGCCATTCCTGACCCGCGCGAATGCCGTACGTGATGCCGAGCTGCTCGCGCAGCTTCTGGTTGAGCCGGCTGGTGAAGCCGCCGCCGAGCGTGGTCGTGAGCACCTCGAACGCGAAGAACTTCGGATCCTTGCGATCGAGCCCGACGAGCCCGATCCGCACGTCGGACTGCTGAGAGCCCGCGCGATCGACGAGGAGCAAGCGATGCGCGATCTTCGACACCGGGGTCGTGGTGATCGACGCGATCCGCTTGCCCGGATGCTTCCACGCGCCGAACGTGGCATCGAGCTTCTTCATCAGCGCGACGCCATCGACATCGCCGGCGACGACGAGCGTCATCGCCTTCGGATCCCAGCGGTCTTTGTAATAGCTCGTGATGTCCGAGAGCGAGAGAGTCTTGAACGTCTCGCGCACGCCACCCGCAGGATGGCCGTACGGCGAATCGATGCCGTAGAGCGCCGAGCCGAGCAAGATCGAAGCGACCTCGCGCGGCCGATCGCGACGCAGCTCGAGGCCGGTCGCGCGATCGCCTTTCACCCGATCGAAATCGGCCTGCGTGAATGCGGGCGCGGTCACGATCTTCGCGAGCAGATCGATCGTGGGATCGAGGGTCTTCGCGAGCGTGCTGACGCTGATGTTCGCGCTATCGATGCTCGCATAGAGCCCGATGCTCGCGCCGAGCTTGTCTTCTTGTTCGGAGATCTGGATCGCGGTGAGCCCGCCCGCGCCCTCATCGAGCATGTCGGCGGTGAGCGCCGAGAGCCCGGGCTTTGGCTTCGGATCGGTCGCCGCGCCGGCGTTCGGGATCACGAGCTCCATCGAGACGATCGGCAGCTTGTGATTCTCGACGACGAGCAACACCATGCCGTTCGCGAGCCGCATGCGCTTGGCGACGGGCGGCGTGAACGTGGGCTCCGCGGTCGGGCCCGGTGCAACGGTCCAATCCGCGATGCCGGACTTGTCGTATGGCGCCGCCGTCGCGCCCTGCTGCGCGCAGACGGTGGTGAACAGAACGAGTGCGAGGGACTTCACTTGTGATCCTTCCCCTGGAGCTGCTCCTGGGTCGGTTTCTTGCCGGGACGAATGGTCAGCGTGACGCGGGCATTGGGCCTGAGATACTTCGCGGTCACGGCCTTCACCTGGTCGACCTTCACGGCGCGATAGCGCGCGATGTCTTTCGGGAAGTAGTCGGCGTCGTGCGCCATCACGTCGTAGTTCGCGAGCAAGATCGCGCGCTGGAGCACCGGCTCGAGACCGTCGAGGAAGCCCGATTCATGCGAGTTCACGGCGCGCTCGAGCTCCTCCACGCTCGGCGGCGTGGCCGAGAGCTTCGCGACTTCTTCGGACACTTCCGCGAGCAGCTTCTTCGGATCTGTACCCGGCTTCGCGGTCACCACGACCTCGAAGGAACCAGCGAGCTCCTGACCGCCGAAGCCCGCGCGGACGTTCTGCGCGATCTTCTCGTCGAACACGAGGCGCTTGTACAACCTGCTCGATTTGCCATCGCCGAGGATCGCCGCGGCCATGTCGAGCGCGGGCTCGTCCGCCGAGAAGCCGGCCGGCGCGCGCCACTGGATGTAGACGCGTGGCGTCTGGACGTCGTCGGTCGAGTCGAGCGCGACCTCCGCGGTGAGCGGTGCGGGCAACTTGTACTGCGGGCGCGCCGGCACCGGCGCCTTCGGGATCCAGGCGAAGTACTTCTCGACGAGCCGCTTGACCTCGTCGGGCTTGACGTCGCCCGCGATCACCATCGTCGCGTTGTTCGGGATGTAGTACTTCGCGAAGAACGCTTTGACATCCGGCGCCGTCGCAGCCTGGAGATCCGCGACGTAGCCGATCGTGTCCCAGTGGTAGCCGAACTCTTTGGGCCACAGCGCCGCGGACAGCATCAGGTTCGCGAGGCCGTACGGTTGGTTCTCGTAGCTCTGGCGGCGCTCGTTCAACACGACATCGCGCTGGTTATCGAGCTTCTTTTGGTCGAGCGTATCGGCCAGGCCGGCGAGCCGGTCCGCCTCGATCCACAGCATCTGCTCGAGAAAGTTCGAGCCCGCGACGTTCTGATAGACCGTCTGATCGCTCGAGGTGAACGCATTCGACCAGCCGCCGGCGCCTTCGAGCAGCTTGTCCATCAGGCCGTCCGGCAGGTGGGCCGAACCCTTGAACATGAGGTGCTCGAACAGGTGCGCGAAGCCGGTTCGGCTCGTGACCTCGTCCTTGGAGCCGACCTTCATCCACATGACTTCGTAGACCAAAGGCGCCTTGTGGTCCTCGATCACGTAGACCTTGAGCCCATTGGCTAGCTCGAACTTCGTGTAATCGATCTTGGGTTCATCGGCGTGGGCAGGCCCCCCAAAAAGGGCTGTCAGGCCGACGGCGAGCGGGAGCATCCATCTCATGGGCCGGGACGCTAGCATGGCCACTACGATCGCCGTTGCGTCCCTACTCCGGACCAACTAGGGTGCCCGCGATTTGTCGTTCACGTCTGCCCATCCTGCGCTCGGCCGCGCTCTCGCTGCTCGTAACTATGTCGACCCCACGCCCGTCCAGGCGGCGGTGCTGGCCGAAGGCGCAACGGAACGCGATCTGTTGGTCTCGGCACAAACCGGATCTGGAAAGACCGTCGCGTTCGGACTCGCGATCGCACCGCGCTTGCTCGGCGAAGGTGACCGCATCGGTCCCGCCGGCGCGCCGCGCGCACTCGTCGTGTGCCCCACTCGCGAGCTAGCCCTGCAAGTTCATCGCGAGCTCAGTTGGCTGTACGGCGAGACCGGCGCACGCATCACGACCTGCGTCGGCGGCATGGATCCGCGTCGCGAGCAGCAAGCGCTGCGCAACGGCGTCCACATCGTGGTCGGCACGCCGGGCCGGCTCTGTGATCACCTCGAGCGCGGCGTGCTCGTGGCCACGCGGCTCGAAGCCGTGGTCCTCGACGAAGCCGACGAGATGCTCGACATGGGCTTCCGCGAGGACCTCGAGCGCATCCTCGATGCCGCGCCTGCGGATCGCCGCACGCTGATGTTCTCGGCGACGATTCCCAAGCCGATCGCCGTGATGGCGAAGCGCTACCAGAAGGATGCGTTGCGGATCGAGACGACCTCGCCGAACGATGTCCATCGCGACATCGAGTATCACGCGGTGCCGAGCATGCCGCGCGAGCGCGACCTCGTCGTCGTCAACTTGCTGCGCTACTACGATCCGCCCGGCGCGCTCGTGTTCTGCGCGACCCGCGATGGCGTCTCGCACCTCGCCTCGAACCTCTCGGAGCGCGGCTTCTCGGCCGTGGCACTCTCGGGCGAGCTCAGCCAGCGCGAGCGCAACACCGCGCTGCAATCGCTGCGCGATCGCCGCGCGCGGGTGTGTGTCGCGACCGATGTCGCAGCACGCGGCCTGGATCTCCCGGACCTCGGGCTCGTGATCCATGCGGACTTGCCGCAGAACGCGCAAGTCATGGTCCACCGCAGCGGTCGCACGGGTCGCGCGGGCAAGCACGGCCTCGCGATCTTGGTCGTGCCGGATCCGGCGCGTCGCTACGTCGAGCGCATGCTCTACACCGCGCACATCAACGCGACCTGGCAGCTCCCGCCGTCAGCCGAGCAGATCGTCGCGAAGGATCGCGAGCAACTCGGCGCCGAGATCAGGGCGCTCGTCGCGGACACAGTCGGTGACGAGGATCGGGAGATCGCGAAGCAGTTGCTCGTCGACGTGCCGGCCGAAGACCTCGCCGCGGCGCTCGTGCGCATCCGTCGCGATGCGCGCCCGGCCCCCGAAGTGATCACCCCGCCGCCATCGATGCGGCCGCGCCGCGAAGAGAATGGTCCTCCGCGTGGAGCCCTGCCCCGCGCGTTCCAGCAGCCCATGCCGAACCGCGATCATCGCGGTCCGGATCGTGGCCCGCCGCGGGATCAGCGGGACCGTGGACCGCAGCGCGACGAGCGTCCTGCGCAGCGTGACGAGAGTGCACCGCGCACGAGCTTCGGCACCACGCGCGATGTCGCGCCGCGCCCGGCGACGGCGCCGCGCCCGAAGGGTCAGGCCACCGTGCCGCGTCCACGCGATCCGGACGAGGCCGCGCCGAGCGAGACCGCGGCAGCCAGCGAAGCGCCGCAGCACTCGGAGCGCCAGGCGCGCACGCAGACGTCGTCGCGCCCCGATGGCGTGTGGTTCACGGTCAACGTCGGTCGTTCGAAGAACGCCGATCCGAAGTGGTTGATCCCGTTCCTGTGCCGTCGCGGCGATGTGACGAAGCGCTCGATCGGCCGGATCGAGATCCTCGCGAAAGAGACCCGCGTCGAGATCTCGCCGACCGACGCGCCGCACTTCGCCGAGGCGATCTTGCGCCCCGATACGAAGGACAAGAACCTTCATATCGAGCCTAGCGCCGCCGAATAGGCGAAGCTTCGCGGTGTGAAGACAACACCGCTACTGGGACTCTTGATCGCGCTCGCGCTAGCCGGCTGCGGCAAAAAGACGCCGTGCTCGATCGCGCGTGCGAAGCTCGCGACCGACGCACGCGCCGCGAAAGCGACGAAAGTCACCGTGAAGCCGCCACCGGCTCCGGTCGCGCGGATTCCGCTCACGGAGAATGAGGAGGGTGACGTGGTCAAGATGGGCGACTCGAGTATCGCGAACGCCGCCGCGGCAATCAGCGATGGGCTGATCGCTGAGGCCGCGCGCGTCGACGCGTTCGAGCAAGCGCTTCCCGACCGCCTCGAAGCGATCGCGACCGGTCTCGAGTCCTCCGAGGCCAAGGCCGCAAAGGACAAGCTGCGCGCACTGCTGGTCGAGGATGCGAACGCCAAAGCTGCCCTCAGCAAGTGGCTTGGCGAAGAACGGCGGATGAACCTCGCGTTGAAGGTTACCCACCAGCACCTCGCTCTTTCCAAGGATCTGAGCGCGCCGGTGCTAGAACAAAACAGCAAGCAACTCGCGCGGATCGAAGCACTCGTCAAGCAACTCGACAACGCGGTGAACGACAACGCGAAGGACGAGCACTCGTTCGCGACGCTCAAGAGCGACCTCGAGGCCGTCACCGCGGCCTGCTCGAAGAAGTAGCGATCGAGCGCCCTCTTCGAGCGCACCGACGCCGGGTCACGGATGAGGGTATCGTGCGGCATGAAGGTGCTCGCGGTCTCGTTCGTCATGCTCGTAGCGTGCTCGGAAAAAGCGAAGGATCAGGAGCCGTGTCTGACCGTGCGCACCTCGCTCGCCTCCCTGCTGCAGCTCGAAAAGCGCGAGCTCGCGCGCCCGTTTGTTGTCCCGCGGCCGATGGAGCGGCTGAAGCCGCACGCCGCGACGACAGACGGCGAGGTGGACTTCATCGAGGAGAGCTGGCTGCTCCTCTCGAACCTGCAAGCGGACCTCGCCGACCGGAACGCGGCCGAGGAGACAAGCCGCCAAGCCTTCGTCAAAGCCAAGACGGGCTTGCTCGATACGATGGCCGCGAACTTCGAGGCTGCGAGGGACCTGACGGTCGCCGAACAAAACCTGAAGAGCTATATCGCCGAGAAGGATCTCGTTCGCGCGAATCAAGCGAAGGCGTACGGTGACTTGATCACTCGCACGACCGCGCTCGCGAAGCGGATCGATGACAACCTCGCCGACCCGAAGCTCACGGGTCCATCGCTGGACAAGCGCATCCGCACAGACGCCGAGTTGCAGATGGAGCTCGTCACGAGTTTTGGTTCGGGCTCGATGTCATGATCGACCGAGCGAAGCAGGACCGCGACAGCGGATTGAAGAGCTCACTCGATTCCGTCACGACCCACTGTGCGACCAAGTAAGTCCTAGCGACGACGACGCAGCAGCATCACGAATGCCGTGACGGCGAACGCTGCGCCGAAGCCCTGCGCGGTCGTCGTCGAGCAGCCGCCACCGCCGTCGGTCGAACCACCGCCGCCGCCAGCGGAACCCGAACCCGAAGATCCCGAGCCGGCCGAGCCCGCGGAGCCCGTGCCCGTGCCCGCGTACTGATCGATAAAGTCGGCGTAGGTCGCCGTACGCCGGAAGTGCGCCGGATCCGTGCAGCCGGAGGCGCCGTACGAATCGACACCGAGGAGCACGTTGTTCTCGAGCACCGGCCCGCCGGAGTCACCGACGCACGTGTGATAGGTCGAATCGCCGACGAGGATCGTGTCGGAGCCCGCATCGATGCCCGCGACGATAGTGTTCGCCGAGAACCGCGCGTTCTGAAACGTGCCTGCCGTCGTCTGGCCATAGCCAACGATCTTTACGGGCGCGTTGACGAGCGTGTCGTCAGGCTCGACGCGCGAGAACGCGAGCGGCGTGATGGTCGTGGGTTGCGCGAGCACCAGGACGCCGATGTCCGCGAGAAACGGCGACGCAGTCGAGTACATCGGGTGGATGTGGACCGCGCTCACGGCATGCAGATGCGATTCGACCTGAGCGATCTGGCCGTTGTACGCGTTCGCATCGGGCTCGAAGAACACGCCGTAGACGTACGTGCTCTCGTGATCGAGACAGTGCGCAGCCGTGACGATCGCGGTCGGCGACACCACCGTACCGGTGCAGGTGTAGAGCGTCGATTTGTCCGCGGGGTACGCGTAGATCTGTACGACCGCCGGATCACCCGCATCGGCGGTGCCCTGAATGATCGGCGCGTTGCCGGCAGAAGCCGATGCGGTGACGAGACACACGAGAGCAAGGCTTCGCACGCAGCCTTCATCGATCGGATGACGCGTGCGAGTCAACAACTACGGGTCTCGTGACTCAGCCCGCCGGAATTGCGGAGAGCTGTGCCCACCGCGCATACAGCCGGTTCACTTCATCGCGCCCGCCTTCGAGCTTGATGACCATCGCCGGCACCTCGGCGGCGCGGTCCTTGAAGATCGCAGGATCTTGGAGCGTGGCTTCGAGATCGGCGACCACCGTCTCGGCCGCCGTGATCGTCTCTTCCATCGCGGCGAGCTCGGCCTTCTCTTTGAAGGTTTGCTTGCGCGCGGCAGTCGGCCGCTTCGAGCGTTCGGTCTTTTGATCGGCGGACTTGCCCGTGTACGTGGGCACGATCGCCTTGGGCCGGCGCTCCGAGTAGAACGAGTAGCTGCCCTCGTAGAACGTGACGTTGCCGTCCCCCTCGAACGCGAGGATAGCGGTCGCGACGCGATCGAGGAACCAGCGATCGTGCGAGACGATCAGCGCGCACCCCGGGAACTCGATCAAGCCGTCCTCGAGCGCGCCGAGCGTCGGCAGATCGAGATCGTTGGTCGGTTCGTCGAGGACGAGCAGGTTGCCACCGCGGCGCAAGAGCCGCGCGAGCTGGACGCGGTTGCGCTCGCCGCCGGAGAGCTGGCCGATCTTGGTATCGCCGAGCTCGTCGGGGAACGCCATCATCCGCAAGAAGCCACGGACGTGGATCTTCTCGCCCGGCAGATCGACGAAGTCGTAGCCATCGCCGACTTCTTCGAGCACGGTGAGCTCGTCGCGAAGCTCGCTGCGACCCTGCTCGAAGTACGCCGGTCGCGTGTTCGAACCGACGACGACCTTGCCGCTATCCGGCGGATCGATGCCGAGGATCGTGCGGATCAGCGTGGTCTTGCCGGCGCCGTTCGGACCGACGATGCCGATCCGATCGCCGGGCTTCATCGTCAGCGTGAGATCGCTGAACAAGGTCTTGCCACCGAGCGCGCGCGAGGCCTTCGTGAGATCGACGATCGTCGAACCGAGCCGCGGTCCGGTCGGTAGGCGGAGCTTGAGCGTCGCGCCGTTTTTTTCATCGGTGGCAGGCGCCGCGGCGACCGCGAGGTCGTAGCGATCGATGCGCGCCTTGGCCTTCGTGGTGCGCGCCTTCGGCTTCTTGCGGATCCACTCGATCTCGCGGCGCACGAACGAGCTGCGCTGATACTCCGCCTCGCCTTCGGCGTGCAGGCGCTCGGCCTGGATCAGCAGGAACGTCTCGTAGTCGCCATCGTAGCTGTACGCCTTGCCGCGATCGACCTCGACGATCCGCGTGGCGACGCGATCGAGGAAGTAGCGATCGTGGGTGATCACGAGCAGCGATCCGGCAAATCCGGCCATTCGATTCTCGAGCCACTCGATCGTGCGGGCATCGAGATGGTTGGTCGGCTCGTCGAGCACGAGCATGTCGGGCTTGCCGAGCAGGGCCCGCGCGAGCGCGACGCGGCGGCTCTCGCCGAACGACAGGCTGCCGATGATCCGATCGGGCGGCGGCAGGAGCAGCGCCTGCGACACGATCGCGATCTCGTGCTCTTGCACGCCGGGGCGCGCGAGCGCGGTCTCGATCGATTCCTCGACGGGCAGCACGGGCTCTTGCGCCACGTACTCGAGCACGAGGCCCCGCTGCCAGATGATCGAGCCTTCATCCGGGGTGAGCGTCGGATCGGTTCCACCGCTCGCGGCGTGAACCATCATCTTCACGAGCGTCGATTTGCCGGCCCCGTTCGCGCCGATCATGCCGATGCGATCGCGCTCTTGGATCGCGAGAGAGGCGCCACGCAAGACGCGCCGGTCGCCGTAGTGCTTCGTTACATCCTTGACCGTACAGACCGCTGCCACTTCGCGCGCACCATACGCGGTAAGTGCTTAGAAATCGAACGACCGCATGAAGTGATCGTTGTAGCCGTTCGGATGATTGATCAAGTAGTCTTGGTGGTAGTCCTCGGCCTTGACCCAGGTCGAAGCGGGTTCGATCTTGGTGACGATCGGGTGGCCCCACTTGCCGGTCTTGTCGATCTTCGACTTCACGTCGATCGCGACCTTGGCCTGGTCGGGCGTTGTCGTGAAGATCTCGGACCGGTACTGGGTACCGTGATCGTTGTTCTGGTGATCCAGCTGCGTCGGATCGTGGCCGCGGAAGTACCAGTGGGTGAGCAGGTCCGCATACGAGATCTGGGCCGGGTCGAACACGATCCGCACCGATTCGGCGTGGCCGGTGGTGCCCGAAGCGACATCTTCGTACGCGACCTTGGTGCTCTTGCCGCCGGCGTAACCGACTTCGATCGACAGGATGCCGGGCGCCCCCCGCATCACGTTCTCCATGCCCCAGAAGCAGCCACCGGCGAGGATAGCGACCTCTTGCTTGCCGCTCGGGGTGAACGGCTTGGCGGCGTTCTTGGTCGCGGTCGGGCTCGCGTCGAGCGAGCCGCAGGCGGCCAGGACTAGGAGGCTTGCGAACAGATTCTTCATGCGTCTAGTACGAACGATCGTACCTCCGGTTACGAGATCTGCAAGTTAGCGCGCACGACCGTCGCGCCGGGCGTTGCGGTGTTGCGATGCACCCGCTCGCGGCGATCGGCTTATTGTCGCCGCAGCGCGCAACGAGCAGCAACGCGATGGCGACCTGGGGTTGCAGACTTCTCACAGCATTCGTTAGTGTCGGCAGGGGCAAGATTCCGTGGCCAGATCGGCCGCTGGCTAGGCGGGTTGCCGGCAGCTCGAACGCGTCCGATCTGCGCGTCCAACCCGCCAAGATCATGATGCCCGGGCGTGGTCCACCTGATGCACTAACGGTGCATCGATGTCGTCCAAGATCGAATGTACGGCCGTGAACGCGCTGATCGACTTGGTCCAGAAGAAGCCGATGGACCGAGACTCGGCCGCCGAGCTGCTGTTCGCGCCCCCGGGTGGCCGAAAACGCCCCGCCAATGGCTTGCCCTCGGCCCTGTTCGCGGACGAGCTACCGAGCCTCGTGCCGGCATCGGTCGCACCAGCGCCCGCCCCCATCGCGGCACAGCGCCGCTCCGATCCGGGCTCGCGTCACGCCGCTGCGGTCGCGAAGGCCGCGCAGCCGCGCACGTTCGCGGTCGAGGTTGCGGTGGAGCCGACCGAGATGCGCGCGCGATCCACGAAGGGGCCGAAGATCTCGATCCGCACGCCTCCGTTCGAAGCGACGCCCCCTAGGGCGCTCGCCGCGTTCGAGCCGGTCACCGGCCGCGAGCCGCGCCAGGCGGTGCCGGCGGTCCACGAGGATCTCGAGACCACGTACATCCCGCGCGCAGCGGCGGCGGATCTTCCGAGCCTGCTGAAGAAGCTCGCGGTTCCGGCCGGCCTCTTGTTGATGGTCGGCATCGGTGTCGGCGCCGCGATCTCGATGACGCGTCACAAAGAAGAAGGCAAGTCCTTCGACCACATCGCGGCCACCACGCTGCCAACATTTCAGCCGGCGCTGCCGACCGTGATGCTGCCGCCACGAGTCGCCGCGCCGCCCGTGCCGGTCAAGGCGAAGCTCGTCGCCGTGCGGATCGAATCGTCGCCCGCGGGCGCGAGCGCGACGCTGCTCGATCGCGACACCGGCAAGTCGATGCCGCTCGGCTCGACGCCGCTCGAGGCATCCTTGGATCCGGTAGGGTCATACGACGTTCGGTTCGAGCTCGATGGTCGCTCCACCCAGACCGAGCACCTGACCTTCGCCGCGAACGATGCAAGCCCGAGGCTCGCGATCGCGTTCGCCGCGCCAGCACCGACGCCCGCGCCGACCAGCAAGAAGCATCACCGCCATCACGATGCCGTGAAGAAGGCCGCGGCCAAGCGTGTCGCGAGCGCACCGCGGACGACGAAAGCCGCCGCATCGAGCAGCGGTGAAGCCGCGCTCGCGTCGCTCGGTCCTGCAAAAACCAAAACGATCGATGCGCCCGGCGCGATCTCGGTCAGCGCCTCGGTGCCTTGCTCGATCTTGCTCGACGGTGTGAACACCGGCATGTCGACGCCGGCGAAGCTCACCGCCGCTGCGGGGCATCACAGCGTGCGCCTGATCGCCGCGACCCAGCACATCAACAAGCAGTTCGGCGTCGACGTCACCGCGAAGAAGATGACGCGTCTCGATCAGACGTTCTAACTATCTGGGTCGTGCCTTGAGGTCGTGCTTCTCCATCAAGCGGATCAGCGCGAACCGTGACACGCCGAGCTGGCGGGCCGCGTGGGTCTGATTCCACTTGTTCGCTTCGAGCGCCTGCTCGACCGCTTCACGCTCGACGAGCATCACGCGTTGGCGAACATCGAGTCCGCCGCTCGCAGCCACAGGAGCGCTGCGCTCGCGGACATGCTCCGGCAGATGGATCGGTTCGATCCGGCCGTTGCCACTCAGCACGAGCGCACGCTCGATCACGTTGCGGAGCTCGCGCACGTTGCCCGGCCAGCCGTAGTTCGAGAGCAAGGCGAGCGTGCTCGGATCGACGATCGCGCTGTGATCCAGTGACAGCTCGCGGGCGAAGTGAGCGGCGAGCACCGGAATCTCGCTGGGGCGATCGCGCAAAGGCGGCACGGGGATCCGGAATCCACTGATCCGGAAGTACAGGTCCTCGCGAAACCGCCCGCGCCGGACCTCGACCTCGAGCTCTCGGTTGCTCGCGCAGATCAAGCGAACATCGATCGCGATCTCGCTCGTGCCGCCGACTCGCGTGATCGTGTGCTGCTCGAGGACGCGGAGCAGCGTCGCCTGGACGGCGAGGGGCAGCTCCCCGATCTCGTCGAGGAACAGCGTTCCACCAGAGGCTGCCTCGAAGAAGCCGAGCTTGGCCGCGACCGCGCCGGTGAACGCGCCCTTCTCGTGGCCGAACAGCTCGACCTCGACGAGCGACGCTGGCAACGCCGCGCAATTGAGACGCACGTACGGGCCTGATGAGCGGGGACTCAGGCGATGGATCGCCTCCGCGACGACCTCCTTGCCCACGCCTGTTTCACCGCTGATCAGGACCGTGATCGAGGACGACGCGACGCGCTTCGCGAGTTCGAACAGCTGCTGCATCTGCGGGTCGACGATGACGAGCGACCGGCCGAGCAGCGTCTGCAGATCGACCCGCTCGGCTGGGCGTGGCCCGAGCGCACCGCGCCGGCGAGCGCTGGCTGCGCTGATCAGCTCGCCGGAGCTCGAGCCATCCACAGGAAACACCGCGATGCCGATCTGGACCTCGAGACCGCCGGCTTCCCGCGCTCGCGCGGCGACGACCTCCGCGGCCGCGAGGCCTGCCTCGGGCAAGACGAGCGCGATCTCGTCGGCACCATACTCGGCGATCAGATCGATCCGACGCAGATGACCACCGAGCCGCTCGATGTGGATCGTGATCGCATCCGCGGAGCCCGTGAACCGCACCATCACGAGTGACAACGATCGCTGATATCGCCGCGCGCGATCGACCTCCGAATCGAGCCGATCTTCGAGCTCGGTGATGGTCGCGATCTGGCGCGAGCTGCGCGCCGCGGTCGACGTGGCGAGGATCGCGGTCATCGGACCGATCGAGAGCACGTCGCCCGCGGTGAGCCGACGCACGCCGTCGATCGCGACGCCGTTGACCAGCGTCCGGTTGCGGCTGCCGAGATCCTCGATCGTGATCCGGTCACCACGCCGCCGCAGCACCGCGTGCCTGCGCGAAACGGCGTCGTGATCGACCGGGATGCCGCAACTCGCGAGCCGCCCGATCTCGACATCGCCATCGTCGGCGAGCTCGACGACGCGAGAGGAGTCGGAGCCCTCGATCGTCGTCACGAGGTACCACCGGGTCTGCGGGGTTCCGTCGGCGAAGACCGCATGGGTCGTGGTGGGTCCGTCGTCGTTCACGCGCGTACGGCGAGTGTAGCTGGACACGGCTGGCTGCGTGTGGGGAAGCAACACCTATGCCGCGTGGAAGCCATTGATCTTGCTTGTATCATGCCCCACATTGGATGTGCGGTATCCGCACTGTACGAACGGCGCACCCCAGGCCGGCTACACTCCACTCGTGGCCGTTTCCGCTGCACCGCTGACCGACGACTCCGTCGAGGTCTCGAGCGCGAATCGCTACGCGATCCTCGCCAAGCTCGCGACAGGCGGCATGGCCGAGCTGTTCCTCGCGCGCACCACGAGCACCGGCGGAGTCGAACGTTACGTCGTGCTCAAGCGCGTGCTCCCGAACAAGCTCGCCGACCGCGACTTCGTCGCGATGTTCCTCGATGAAGCGCGGCTCGTGGCCCAGCTCCAGCACCCGAACATCGCGCAGGTCTTCGATACCGGTCGGCTCGGCGAATCCTACTTCTTCTCGATGGAGTACGTGCACGGTGAGACCGTGCGCGAGCTGGTCGCGCGCGCGCGCGAGCTCGGCCAACCGATTCCGATCAGCTGCACCCTGACGATCATCGCGAACGCCGCGGCCGGGCTGCACCACGCCCACGAGAAGCTCGGCCTCGATGGCGTGCCGCTCGGCATCGTCCATCGCGACGTCTCGCCATCGAACTTGCTCGTCAGCTTTGAAGGCAACGTGAAGCTCGTCGATTTCGGTGTCGCGAAGACTACGACGAAGCGCTCGGCCGACACCGCGGATGGTCGCGTGAAGGGCAAGATCGGCTATCTCTCGCCCGAGCAGTGCCGCGGTCGAGCGAGCGATCGCCGCAGCGATCTGTTCTCGCTAGGGATCGTGATGTGGGAGCTGCTCGTCGGCGAGCGCTTGTACAAGTACGACAACGACTACGACACGATGGAGGCGATCGTGATCGAACCGTTTGTCCCGCCTTCGTCGCGACGGCCCGAGATTCAACCCGCCCTCGACGCGATCGTGATGAAGCTGCTCGCGAAGGCGCCCCCGGACCGCTATCAGAATGCCGAGGAGCTCGGCGAGGATCTCGAGCGCGTCGCAGAGCTCACCGGAGCGCGGATCTCGACTGCGAGCCTCAAGCGCTTCGTCTTCGAGCTGTTCGGCAAACGACGCGCGCCGTGGATCGAAGTGCAACAGCGCGACATGGCGGCGGAGATCATCACCGTGTCCGCCGCTGCCGGCGTCGACACGATGGTCACCGTCGCGGATGCACAGCTGTCACGACTCCTCGATCTCACGCACACCCGAACGATCGCCGAGGCCTCGCGTCCGAGCATCGTCGTCTCACCACGCCGCCGTGCTCGTCCGTTCGTGCTCGCCGCAATGGTCGCGCTCGCCACCGTCGGGATCGTCGGAGCCACGCTCCATCGCGAGCCGCGACCGTCGACGCCAGCGCTTCCGCCGATACTGCCGCCGATGCGTCCGATCGATCCGCACCCGACGACCGTTCCCGCACTCCCAGCTCCGACGCCGGTCGAGGTGGCATCTCCGGCTCGTCCGGTCGCGATCCCACCGCGCGTGATCGAACTGGCCAAGCCCCACATTCGGCACGTCCCGGCGAAGCCGACCTGCGCCAACGATCCAGCGCTCTGCCCGACCACGCCCACCGTGGAGCTTTGTGACGATCCGATGGCCTGCCGAAAATAGCCCTACCCCGGTGGCTGGACCGCGCCGTTGCCCGAGCGCGCGCCGTCGATCCGAATATAGCCGCTGCTTCCGCCGCCGCCACCGCCGCCCCCGCCGCCCCCGGGGTAGCCGTTTTGCGCCATGCCGTTGAGAGCCCCGAGTCCGCCCGCGCCGGCGCCAGCATCCGCGGTGCCTGGATCGCCGGCGGTACACGCGCTCGAACCTCCCGTGGCATCACCGCCAACGGCACTCGGGCCGGTGCTCGAGCCAGCGGCACCACTGCCACCGATCGCGCAGACCGCGCCCGAGATCGCGACGACCGGCGCATCGACGCCGATCGCACCACCCGAACCGCCCGCGCCCCCGCCCCCGCCGACGACAGTCGCGGCGCCACCGCCACCGCCGGAGGCATCGATGCGCCCCTCGATCGAGATCGAGGTTCCAGCGATCAAGTAGACCCCGCCGCCACCACGGCCGCCGGTGCCGCCACCGTTGCCGCCGGGGTGACCGTTACATCCGCCGTGCAGGGCCTCGGGATTGCCGAGCGAGCTGCCGGCCTGGCCACCGATCGTGCCGCCGCCGGCGCCGCCGTCCCCGCCCTCGTCGAGAAAGCTGCCGCCCTGACCTCCTCCTCCATACGTGCCGTTGCCCGCGTCGGTCCCGTTCAGACATGCGAAGTTGTCACCTCCGGCCGGCGTCGTCGAGGAATCGCGATGACCGGCGACGTCGAGCGTGCCGGCGATCGTGATCGAGGTCACCGCGACCAGGACGAGTGGGACGTGTGGATCGGCTCCCGTCGTGCGAATCCGAGCTCCCGCCGCGAGCGAGATCGAGGAGCCCGCGACGACACACGCGCTCGATCCCGCATCGGAGACCACGTGGCTCGAGCAGATCGCGCTCGCGGTATCGATGTCTGGTGCGAGCTCGATCGTGCCCGTCGGCTGCGCGTCGAAACAGATCTGGACCAGGCCCGAGCCGTAACACAATGAAACACTCCCATCGATCGTGATCGGATCATCGATCCCCACGAGCTGGCGACATCCTGCAAACGTCGCAATGCCGACGGCTCCGACGACGATCAGCCAGCTACGAACCACGGTCCCAGCATAGGGTCGCACCGGATCGTTGGTCAATGCACGTTGCGATTTGCAGACGATCTGACCGAGGATCACGCTTCATCGTGCGAACGATCACGTGGATGCTGTGCTGCAGTCTGCTCGCACGAAGTGTGCGTGCGGAAGGCGGCACCGAGGCCGATCGGTTGTTCGAAGAGGGCCGCGCGCTCGCGAAGGCCGGTCAGTACGCGGAGGCGTGCGATCGCTTCGCGCAGAGCCTCGCGATCGATCGGACGATCGGCACGGAGCTCAACCTCGGCGATTGCCACGAACAACTCGGTCACCTGCGCGAGGCATGGGACCAGTACACCGGTGCGGTGACCGATGCAGAGGCCGCGCACGACGACAAGCGCACGGCCTTCGCGCGCGAGCGCCTGCGAGGGGTCGAAGCGAAGATGACGACGCTGATCATTCGCGTCGCCGATCCCGAGCGCGCCGGACTCGCGCTCACGATCGACGGACGGGCAGTATCACCGGCGAACGAGCTGCGCGAGCACGTCACCCCGGGGCCGATCGAGATCGAAGAAACCGCACCTGCGCTCGCACCCATACGTCGCCGCGAAGTCGGCGGCGCCGGGATGACGCTCGTGATCGAGCTGCCCGCGGTGGGCGCGGCCGAGCAAGCAAGCCAGGTCCAGGTCGCACCGGCTCTCGAGGTCCCTGGTCCGCGGAACGTCGCGCGCACGCGGATCTCGTACGGGCTTGCCGCGATCGGCGCCGGCTCGGCGATCACCGCCCTCACCCTCACGCTCGTCGCGCGTAGCCACTACCGCACGGCGGCGGACGGAGTGAACTGCACCGATACCTCCAGGCTCGAGTGCAACGACGCGGGCACGAGCGCCGTCCGCGATGCGCAACATCTGGCGGATCTCGGAACGGTGTTCGCGGTCACTTCGGCGGCGCTGTTCGCGAGCGCGGCGGTGGTTTATGTCACCGCCCCGCGCGGCCGGATCTACGTCCGCCCTCAGGCGAGTCAACATGGTGCAGCGCTCGTGTTCAGCGGCTCCTTCTAATCGGCCGATCGTGCGGTGAACGCACACTGTACGTTCTGGAGTTCGCAGTTTCTCGACGAGCTGTGAGGTGAGCTTGGTAGTCACCGAGAGGACCTGACTCCTATAGTCCGGCCATGAGCCGACGTCTCCAGCTCCTCTTGGTGGTCCTCCTCGTTGTTTCAGGTTGCCAGAGCGATTGCCTCGCCGATGCGCAAGCACGCGGGTGGATCTTCGTCGTGCTCGGCGCGTTCGGTGCGGGCTTTCTGACCTCGCTCACGCCGTGCGTCTACCCGATGATCCCGATCACCCTCGCGATCTTCGGCGCGCGCGGCAAGGATGTTCCTCGCAAGCGCGCCATCACGCTCGCCATCGCCTACGTCGGTGGCATGTGCGTGATGTACGCGGCGCTCGGCGTGACCTTCGCGATGATCGGGAAGGCCGGCGCGTTCGGGACCCAGCTCGCGAGCCCGTGGGTCGTCTTCCCGCTGGTCGCCTTGTTCTTGACGCTCGCCGCGTCGATGTTCGGCGCGTTCGAGCTCAACCTGCCCTCCGGCATCCAGGCCCGCCTCAATCGTATCGGCGGCAAGGGCTTCGGCGGCGCATTCGCGATGGGGCTCGTCGGCGGCTTGATCGCGGCACCGTGCACGGGCCCCTTCCTCGCGAGCCTCCTGATCTACGTCTCGACGAGTGGCAACGCGCTCGGGGGTGGCGGCCTGTTGTTCACCTACGGCCTCGGCATGGGCGTCTTGTTCTTCATCCTCGCCGCGTTCGCGGTGGCGCTCCCGAAGAGCGGCGCGTGGATGGACGCGGTCAAGTCGATCGGTGGCATCGGGCTCCTGTTCGCGTGCGTGTACTACCTGATGCCGTTCTTGCCGTGGCTGCGCGACGCGGTCGTGCCGACCACAGGGTTCGTGGTCGTCGCCGCGCTCGTCGCGGTGATCGGGTTGGCCGCGGGGGCGATCCACAAGTCGTTCCACGGCTCGTGGGGCGAGCGTGCGCAGAAGGGCTTCGCGGTCGCGATGGTGCTCTCGGGTGCGGTCGCGATCTGGTTGTGGCGCCAGGCGCCGAAGCATCAGGTCACGTGGGAGACCGACGAGGCGGGCGCGATCGCCAAGGCGCGCAGCGAGCACAAGCTCCTGATGATCGACTTTTCGGCGAGCTGGTGCAACCCGTGTCACGCGATGGAGCGCACGTTCGGCACCGACGATGTCTACGCCGCGATCACGAAGGACTTCGTGCCGCTCAAGTTCGAGGTCACCAAGCAGAGTGACGTCAACGACGCGCTCAAGCTCAAGTACGATTCGCTGACCTTGCCCTCGGTGATCTTCATGGATCCGAGCGACGGCACCGTGTTTCAGCGGATCCGCACCGAGATGGAGCCCGACGCGATGCTCAAGGTGATCGACGCCGCGGCCGCGCGCCAGGTGAAGATGAAAGCCGGCGGCTGTTAGCTACCTCAGTACGTGAGCGCGAGCCCGAGCCCGGTGTTCGTGCCGGTGCGTGAGGTCAGGGGCGCGAACTCGGCGTACTTGAAGTAGAAGATGTCGACCTTGAGCTCGGCCTCGAGGTGGGGCGCGAGCAGATAGCTGAGCTTGGCGCCGAGGGTCTCGGACCACAGCGACGAGAGCTCGCGATCGAACGTGATGTACTTGGTCACGGTCGTGTAGTTCTCCTGATAGAAGCTCGCGCTGCCCTGCGTGTAGAACCGCTCGCGCAAGCGGAGCTCGAGGTGGTGCGTGAGGTGCGTGAAGTACCGCAGGCCGAGCGTGTGACTCGTG
This sequence comes from Kofleriaceae bacterium, assembly GCA_043780895.1. Classification (GTDB taxonomy): domain Bacteria; phylum Myxococcota_A; class Polyangia; order Haliangiales; family Haliangiaceae; genus JABFXX01. The sequence continues at coordinate 47,643 of JAYWCI010000237.1, forward strand.
ATGCCCCAGTCATCGAAGTAGTAGCGATAATCGGCCTGGACCGACGAGTCGTCGCCGATCGCCCGATTGACGCCGAGCACGAACGCGTTCCGCATGCGCGTATCGGGATCGGTCTCCATCACCCAGAATTCGGGTGCGGCATCGATGTTCATCCGCACCGGCACGAAGCGATACGGGCTCGATTGAAACCCCGACGCGTAGCCGAGCTCGTAGGTCAGCTGGGTGACCAGCGTCGGAGACACGATCTGCGTCCACGAGGCCGAGACACCGTGGTTATCGAGCCCGCGCGAGAAGTTGAGATCGCCCGCACGCCCGACATCGTTGAGCGACACGCTGTAGCCGAGCGACAGCGTGGTGTTCTTGTCGAACAGCTCCTGGTCGAGACCCGCGTTGAGCGAGTTCGAGAGGTAGTCGTTCTCGTGCGAGTACGAGTAACCACCGTGGAGCTTGAGCGAACCGATCGTCTGCGCCACCGAGGCCGAGGCTTGCTGGCGCGTATCGTGGATCGTCGTCGCGGAGGCTTGGCTCACGACATCGACCGATGCCGAGCTCACGACATCGGCGACGTAGCCGAGCGTGACGGTGGTATCGGGCGTGACATCCGCGGTGCCCTGCACGAGCGGTGAGATCACGGTCGTGTGATCGCTGTCCGCATAGACCTGGACCTTGGAAACGAAGCTGGTGTCGGCGTTCGCGACCTGCGAGACCGCGAGTACGCCGAGTGCGAGCTTCAGTTGCATCCGCAACCGCCGCCCGACGAGCCGTAGCCACCCGACGAGCCCTCGCGCGACTCCTGCATGTGCAGATCGAGCTCGTCCTCCGCCCCATCGGGGGCGAACGTCATGTTGCGATGAGCGAGCGTCTCGCGCTCTCGCGGGCGAACGTGAACACATCCCGTCGCCGCCGCGGCAACGATCACGCCGAGCACGCCGATCACCAGCGTCCGTCGGCGGCGCGCGGCGAGCAGCCCGAATGTGAGGACCAGACCGATCCCTGCCGAATCACCGGTCGCGTTGCAACCGCCGGTGTTCGATGACGACGGCGATCCCGCCTCGGTGAGTGGGACCGCGCCCGCCGCGACGTCATCACCGATCGTATCGTTCGGAAAGCCCGCGGAGCCGGTGCCGCCATTGCCGTCGACGACCGCGAGGTACGCGGTGATGTCACCGGTGCCGGACGCGGGCGCGGTCCAGCACACGTCCCACGTCGTCCTGCCGTTGTGCTGCTCGTGGATCGCGGCGCCGCTCTTCGAGATCGCGACGATCGGATTGGCTGGAACCGCCGTCGTGCATGCGTTGTTGGCGACTTGCGCGAACGTACCGGTTGGATGATCGGTGCGATCATCGAGCTCGAGCGCGAAGCCGTTATCATCGCACGGCTTGAACGGGACATCGGAGATCCGGCCGCAGCTGTCGCCATTCGCGATGTACTTCAGCCCGGCCCACTCGTTCAGCAGCTTGACGCGCAGGTGGTACTGCTGCTTCGCGACCCAGCCCGTCGTGAACAGCTCGGGATGGTCACTCTCGAGCGCGATCGAGATCGTGTGCGGTGCACCGGTATGACAGACCTCGCACGTGTGCTCGGTCCAGCGCGGTGCACCGTCGAACGGGATGCCGCCACCCCCGTCGCCAGCGACCGGATCCTGATCGAACTGGAACGCGGTCGGGTACGCGCTCGCACGAGCCGTGAGAGCCGCGAGCGTGAAGACGATGACGGAGACAAACTTCAATTGCATGACGTCGCTCCGTTCAGCCATTGCGTGACCGTCGCGTACTGCGGATCCGCCGGCCCGGTGTAGATCGCGCCGCCCTTGTGCTCGTAGCCACCGTCGTTCGGCGGCAAGGGTTTGCGCAGCAGCCAGTTGTTCGCGGGCGTATCGGTGAAGACCGCGAAGCCTGCCGCCGAGGTGTAGTTCGCGTGCTGCTCGCTCTCGGTCAACGCCGCGCTCGCGGCGGTCGAGTCTGCCGGTGTGGTCGCGCGCAGCTTGCCGATCGAGTACACGCGCAACGCACTCTGCCCGTTGCCGTGGCATGCGTTGAAACTGCACTGCGCGATGAGGATCGGTTGGACCTTGCAACGAAACATCGTCTCGCTCAGGCCTGTCGTCGGATCGGGACCGGCTTCGTTCGCGACGGTCGTGCAGCCGCTTATCGCGAATACGATCAGCATCCGGGACAACATCGCGCCGAACCCTAGCGGAACTCGTCGAGAATCGTCACTGTGAACATGCGTTTTCCCGACGACGTGCGGATGCCGCACAATGATGTTCCGACCTCGCGGATTCGGTCACTCGATGTAATGTTTCGGGCGAGCGAGGCGGGCATCGAACGCGCTCTACTCCACCGCTATGAAGCGCCACACCGAGCTTGTAGAGCTTTCGCGTCGTGACTTTTGCGCGCTGGCTTGTCTGGGCCTGGCTGCGGCAGGGTGCCTCGACAGCAGCAGTGGCTCGGTGCAGACCGGCGGGCTCGACGGGACAGGCGGCGGCGGCAACGGCAACCCCGATGCAGGCTCCGGCGCGGTCACCCACCCCGACGGATCGGTCACGACGACCGATGGTGGCACCACGTCGGCCGCGACCTGCAGCGGCACGTACACCGATGTCGGGGCGCCGTCGACGTACGCGCTCAATACGCCGAAGTACGTCAGCGCCATCAACATGTTCGTGGTCAAGGATGCAGGCGGGTACTACGCCCTGACGGCGAAATGCCCCCACCAGGGCGTCACGATCAACTCCGCAACGACCTCGTTCCACTGCCCGGCTCACGGCGCGGACTTCACGCTGACCGGTGCAGTGATCGATGGCCCTACGTCGAGGGCTCTTCAAGCGTACGCGATGTGCACACTCCCGAGCGGCAACCTCGGCGTCGAGCCCGCTACGAAGGTCGCTTCGACAGTCCGGCTGGTGGCGTGATGATCTTCGCGGAGGCAGTCATCGTGTTCGTCGGGGTGGCTGGCAGCCACCACGAGGTGGTCGAGCGTCAGCTCGCACCGTTGCTCGACCACGCGGGCGTCAACGAGATGGTCATTCCGGCGGCGGATCTCGCCGCGATCGTGCGCCACAGCGACGCGAGCCGCGACGCCGTAAAGCGCCTCCATGTCGATGGCGTCTTCGGTGGGGCGTTGATCACCGCGAATGGCCAGCAGACGTTTCGATTCGTGATCTACGACGGCAAGGGCAACATGCGCTCGCTCGGCGAGACGCCGCTGTCCAGCCCGAAGCTCTCGAGCAGCGATCTCGAGATCCTCGGCATCAACCTCGGCGAAGAGGTGTCATCGCTCCAAGCGGCGGCCCCGCGCATCGCGAGTCACCCGGCACCGCTGCCGGTGCCGGTGCCGGCTCCGACCCCGCCGCCGGCACTTCCTGCGCGCAGCGCACCGGTTGCGCCAGAGCCACCGGAAGCGTCCGAGCCGCACCTCCCGGAACCGCCCCGGGTCGCGAGTGCCGATGCGGTAAGTGTCGATGACATCGAAGCGATGACCGGCGGGGGGAGCAGCGATCCCGCCAATTTGGATGTGGCCGCAGCGGCCGAGCCTACCACGACGACGCTGCACCTGCATGTCGATGCGGGGCTCGGCATGACCGGGCGGGTCTTCGCGCCACCGGCAGGCGTGACGGGCTACACGTCCACGCCCGTCGGCACGCTGCACTTCGGCGCGGGCGTTACGCCGACGCGACGCACCTCGATCGAGCTCGCGGCCGAACGCACGATCTCGATGTCGACCTCGCTCGACGCGGGGGGTGCGAGCACGTCGATCTCGCGCTGGCAGGTCGATGGCGGCTACGTGCTCGTCGACGGGGACACGCAGATCGTCGCGAACGTCGGGCTCGGCAATCGCGCATTCTCGATCGATGCCGCAGCGTCCGGGGGCCGGACACCCGACAGCGAGTACAACTACGTCGCGCTCGGTGCTCGGATCGCGCACGCGATCGGAAGCCACATGACGCTGCGCGGTCGGTTCGACTTCGAACCGGTGTTCGGCGGCATCGACGGTATGGCGATGACGCTTGGCACGGCCTCTCGCTGGGGGCTCGATGTCGGCGCCGCCCTCGACCTCGACCTCGCTCGCCACTTCGCCGCCCGCGCCGCGTTCGACTACCAACGCTTCTCGTGGTCGTGGGCCGCCGCCGGTTCGGCGGCCGATAGCTATCCCACCGCGACCGTCGCCCTACGATCCGAGTTCTAGGAGTCCATCTATGAAGTCTCTCGTTGTCTTGCTCGCCCTGTGTCTCGCGACTGCGCCTGCGTATGCCGAGCTCAAGAAGGGTGATCACTTCGTCGAGCTCGACGCGAAGTCCGCCGCCGGCAAGAACTTCCATCTCAAGGACATGGCCGGCAAGTGGGTGCTGTTCACGTTCGGCGCGAGCTGGTGCCAGCCGTGTCACAAGGAGCTGCCGGCGTGGGATCGCGTCGCACCGAAGTTCAAGGGCAAGGTCGTGTTCGTCGCGGTGAACATCGACAACAAGCGCGAGGATGGCAAGCAATTCCTCGATTCACTCAAGCTCAAGCACGTGTTCCCGGTGTTCATGCCGGACGAGACGAGCACCGCGATCAAGAGCTACGATCCCGACAAGATGCCATCGACGTTCGTGATCGATCCGCAGGGCGTGATCCAGATCATTCGCTACGGCTACGACAAAGGCGATGAGGACAAGCTCGCGGCAACCCTCTCGGAGCTCGTGAAGTAGCCACGTCCGATGCGCTAATGCGCACGTTGTGGCGAGTCCGCACTGTGCGGAAGCCGTACAACTAAAGTACTGAAATTTATAGTAGAAGTACAAAACCAGTTCCGTTAGAACGAGTGCAATGAGACGCTGCGCGTTATACGCGTTCCTCCTTGCTGCCTGCGGTACTGATGACCCTCGTAAGCCCACGGTCGAGGTGATCGCCACCGAGATCCTGGCGCCGACGTGCGGCCAGGTGCAGTGCCATTCGACCACGACGATGACGAGCGGCTACGCGTTCGACACGCTCGCCGCTGCGAAGGTCGCGCTGAAGAAGCTCGATAGCTCGACGCGGCGCGGTCGAAGCTTCGTCGAAGTCCTCACCGCGACCGGCGGCTCGCGCATGCCGCCCGACTCGCCGCTCGACGAAGCGGACCTCACGTTGATCCAGACGTGGGTCGCTCGAGGCGAACCGGGCTTGTGATGAAGACCTCGATCATCCTTGCCGTCGCGATCGCGCTGACCGTGCTCGGCTCGAGCAAGCAAGCGTTCGCCTATCCGCAATACCAACTCAACAGCGACAAGACCTGCACCGGCTGCCACCTCGCACCTGATGGCGGCGGCATCCTCAACGAGAACGGCGTCAACACGTCGGAGGCGACCGCGTGGCATGCCGGCGATGGCAACTTCATGTACGGCATGAACAAGCCGAGCTGGCTCGATCTCGGCGGTGACGCGCGCGCTGCTGCAGGCTTTGTTTATCCAGGCACCGCGAGTGCGGCCGCGTATCCGATGCAAGCGGAGCTCGCCGCGAGTGTTCACTGGAGTGGCTTCTCGATCCACGCGCTCGGCGGGTTCCGGCGGCCCCAGGACAACGGCAGCCTGCTCCACGTGGTGTGGTCACGCGAGCACTACCTCATGTGGCAATCGAATCCCGAGAGCCATGAAGGTTTGTACATCCGCGTCGGTCGCATGATGCCGACGTTCGGACTCCGGCTCGCGGAGCATGTGGTCTACACCCAGCGCTTCGGCGGCGAGCCGCTCTACGGCGAGGCCTATGCGGTCGCCGCGTCGTACGTCAGTGATGCGTTCGAGGTTCACGCGACGGGTTTCGTCCACGACCCGATCGCGTCCGCGGAAGAGCACGGCGATGGTGGCGCGCTGTACGCGGAAGCGCGAATCGGCGAGCACGGTGCGATCGGCGCCGAGGGCAAGTACGCATCGAGCACCGATGCGCATCGCACGTATGCAGGGCTGACCGGAAAGCTCTACCTGCCCGGCCCGTCGGTGATGCTGCTCGGCGAGGCCGAGGTGATCCACCAGAGCTTCCTCGCCGCCAATGATCGCGTCGATCAGATCGCGGCGTACGTCATGGCGAGCCATCCGCTTGGCAGCGGCTTGTTGCTCGATCTCGGCGCGGGTCACTTTACCCAAGACATCCAGGTCAAGGGCCTGTTCCGCGATGCGCTCGACGTGAACTTGCACTGGTTCCAGACCTCGCACCTCGAGTGGTTGGTGACGACGCGGCTCGAGCTCCTCGATCTCGGCTCGCACACGAGCGGCGGCTACGCGCTGCTCCAGATCCACTACCGGCTCTAACTCCAGGCGTCACGTGCGGTAACCGCACACACGAATCGCGCGAAGGATTCGCCTGGTTCGGGTACTAGAGATCGAACGTAATGTCGCTGCGATCCCACCTCCAAGCTCGTCACGTCCTTCTCCTCGTCGTCGCACTCTCGGGATGCCGGACGGTGCGCGCGTCGCAGCGCGAGCAGCTCGCGAGCCCTGCGATGCAATTCGAGATGGATCCGGTCTCGACCTCGCAACGCGACTCGGTGCTCGAGATCACTGAAGGTGGCACGTTCCCGAGTGCGGGCCCGGGAACGGCAGGCGCGGGCTGCGGTTGCAATTGAAGCGTTGCTCGATCCTGCTGTGCTCGATCGCGTTTGCTGCGACGGCCACGGCTCAACCGTCAGCGTCGCCGGTCGCCCCTTCGACCACCGACCCGACGACCGAAGCTGGTAGCGATCGTCCTTCCACCAGCGATGCGCCGGGCGCGAGCGACTACCGTGACGTCCTCTCGGAGGTCCCGCCACCAGACGCGCCGAGTGGCGATCCTCCGACCGGCACGGTGCGTGCGGGTGTCTATCACGACTCCGATCAGACGACCGTGTGGCGCCTCCTCGGCAACCTCGGCCAGGCGTTCGGCCAGTGGGAGCTCTCCGCGGGGCTCGGGATCGATGCAGTGACGAGCGCGTCCGTGGATGTTCGCTCGTCGCCCGCACTCAGCAAGGTCGACACCGTGACGAGCGCATCGGGCCGCAGCTCGACCTCGGGCGGGCAGATGACCGATACGCGCTACCAAGGTACGATCGGCGCGGGTTGGAAGGGCAGCGAAGGGCGCGCGATCACCCTGACCTCCGCGCTCGCAAAGGAGTCGGACTACGCGAGTGTGAGTGGTGGCATCAATGGCTCGTTCGACATGCTCGATCGGACGACGACGCTGCTGGGTGGCGTGACGATCACGGACAACCGGATCTCGAGCGTGATCGACTCGACGATCCATCGCAAGATGTTCGCGGCCGCGTGGTCGCTCGGTGTCGCGCAGGTGCTCACGCCGCAAGATGCGATCCGGGTGCGCTACGACGGCAAGCTGAACGAAGGTTACATCGCATCGCCCTATCGCAGCGTCAGGTTCGGCGACTGGAGCGCGACGCTCGGCAGCCAGCAGATCACGTTCGCGAACGTGACCGACACGCTCGCGGAACGAGAGCCCGAACAGCGCCTGAGCTCGGCCGTCGTGCTCGAGTGGGTACACTCGCTCGCCCCTGGTATCGGCATCCATCCGCAAGCGCGCATCTCGCACGACAGCTGGGGTGTCCAGAGCTTGACGGCCGGCGCCGATCTGCGCTTCGCGCGCCCGTCGTGGCGATTCGAGACCGGCTACCGGTTCTATCTGCAGTCCGCGGCGGATTTCTTTTCGGACAAGTACGTCGATACGTCGTCGATGTACGAGTACTACACCTCCGACAAGGAGCTCGGGCGTCAGGTCGGCCACCTCGGTCACATGGATCTGGCGGTCGTCCTGATCGAGCCCGAGACCGTCGGAGGCTCGCGGATGATCTTGAACCTGCAAGTCGCGGCGATGCACTACAGCTACACCGGCTTCACGCTGCTGCCCTCGCGCGACAGCGTGTTCGCCTCGGCCGGGCTGAGCTGGGAATATTGAGCTACTGGCCAGCGGACGGCGACCACCGGGGCCACCGCCTTCAGCAGCAAGGCAATTCGCTCCACACAGGAAGCGTAACCAGTTCTGTGGCAGCGCGCAGTCCCTCTACCTATTGACACCTAACCGGCGCAACTCTCGACAAAGGCCAGCTCGTCGGCGGTGAGCTCGATCGCCGTGCTCGCGAGATCGAGGCGCATGTGCGCGGCGTCGCTCGTGCCGGTCAGAGGCAGAGCGCCTCGCGCGCACATGAACGAGAACACGAGTTGAGAGGTTTCGATGCCGCGCGCCTTCGCCATCGCGCGGATGTCGCGATCGTGTTGGACGACATCGCGGTTCGCGGTGAGGATCGAGAAGCCTTGATACGTGATGCCGTGGCGCGCACAGACCGCGCGGACCTCGCGATCCCAACCGGCGCTCGCATAGCAGCGGTTCTGGACGAACGCGGGTGGCACGACCGCGAAGCTCACGAGGTCTTCGATCTGCCGCGCGGTGACGTTGCTGATGCCGATCAACGCGACCGGTAGCTGCTCGATCGCGCGCCATGCCTCGTGATCGTTCGGGCCAAGCCCTTCGCGCTGGCTCGGACCGTGGAGCACGAAGCTATCGATCTTGCCGAGGTGCTGGATCGAGCTCTCGAATGATTGCCTGACTTGCTTGGTGATCGGCGCATCCTCGTCGTACGGCAGGCGCTCGTCTTGGCCCGAGCGCTGCGTGTACTTGGTCTGGATGAACAGCGTGTCGAGGGCGAGGCCCGACGCGCGAATCCCCTCCCCGACCGCTTCCTCGAAGTAGTGCTTGCGCTGGTTGGCCGTATCGATCGCGCGGAAGCCTTCGCGCAGCGCGAGCTCGGTCAACGTCCGCGTCCGGCTCTCCTTCCAGGCGGTGCCGTACATGAAATCGGGGATCGCGATGCCGCGGATCTGCACGCACCGAGTATGTGTTACGAGCGGGGCATGGCGCTTTCGATCGGCACTCCTTTGAGCCCTCACGCGACCCGCGTCCTCCTGCTCGGCGCCGGCGAGCTCGGTAAAGAAGTGGTGATCGAGCTCCAGCGGTTCGGCGTCGAGGTCATCGCGTGCGACCGCTATGCCGACGCGCCCGCGATGCAGGTCGCGCATCGCAGCCACGTGTTCGACATGCTCGATCGCGCGAAGCTGCGCGCGATCGTGGAGGCGGAGAAGCCGCACTTGATCGTGCCCGAGATCGAAGCGATCGCGACGCCCGAGCTGCTCGCGCTCGAGCGTGAAGGCTGGACCGTGATCCCGACCGCCGATGCCGCGCGCCTCACGATGGATCGCGAAGCGATTCGCCGGGTCGCGGCCGAGGAGCTCGAGCTGCCGACCGCGAAGTTCCAGTTCGCGGATTCGTTCGAAGAGCTGAAGGCGGCCGCTGCCACGCTCGGCTTGCCGGTCGTGATCAAGCCGATCATGAGCAGCTCCGGCAAGGGCCAATCGGTCGCGCGCACGCCGGCGGATCTCGAGCAGTGCTGGGCGTACTCGCAGACCGGTGGTCGCACCGGTGCAGGCCGGATCATCGTCGAGGAATTCATCGAGTTCGAGAGCGAGATCACGATGCTCACGGTGCGCTCCGTGACCGGCACGAGCTACTGCGATCCGGTCGGGCATCGCCAGGTCGGAGGCGATTACGTCGAGAGCTGGCAGCCGCATCCGATGACCACCAAACAGGTCGAGAAGGCGCAGCTGATCGCGAAGCGGATCACCGATCGGCTCGGTGGTCGCGGGCTGTTCGGGGTCGAGATGTTCCTGTGCAAGGACGACCGGGTAATTTTCAGCGAGGTCAGCCCGCGCCCGCACGACACTGGACTCGTCACGCTCGCGACCCAGCCGTGGAGCGAGTTCGCACTCCACGCGCGCGCGATCCTCGGCTTGCCGATCGCCGCGATTCGCCGTCACTCCGCGGGCGCCAGTGTCGCGCTCCGCGCTGAAGGCGCGCTCGCCTCACCAGTCCTCGACGGTCTCGCCGACGCCTACGCGATTCCTGACGTTGACGTGCGCTTCTTTGGCAAGCCGTCGGCCACCCCCCGCCGGCGGCTCGGCGTCGTGCTCGCGACCGCGGACACCGCCCAGGCGGCGCTTGCCAAGGCCATCACCGCGGCCGGCACGCTCCGGCTGCGCGATCCCTGAGCGATCAGTCATCCTGATCAGGCGCTGTGGTCGAACCGAACCCAGCCAAGCAACGTGGATGTACCTGCACGCTCCGGGACTCCTCGAGGAGCCCGTTCGTCTGGTGATCGAGCGTCACAGCGCGGCGAGGAAGCTGTCCCATGCGCGGAGCCGTGGGTTCGGGTTGACGATGAACTCGCGTGTGCCCGCCGAATCGTCGACGGTGAACGCGCCGGTCATCTTGTTCCGTGCCTCGGCTCGCAGCTTCGGGTCGAGCTCGAGTGCGCGG
>JAYWCI010000238.1:0-5356 GCA_043780895.1 Kofleriaceae bacterium
GGGAGATATCTCGCCGGGTCCGGAACCGAGATGTTTTCATCCGTCGTCGCGCGGACGCTCGCGGTCTCGCGCGGCGTGTTCCTTACGATGCCGGCAAGCTCGCGATTTGACAAACCGCGAGGTCGAAGCACGCGGGAGTGCAGGCGGTGTTTTCCGACCCGTCTGTTCCGCGGGCAAATAAACTTCATGCCGTCGCCACGACGACGTTCGCGGTCTGGCGCGTGTTCACAGCGCCGTGGGGGCGGCCATTTCGATCGAAAGTGGTGTGCTGTCGCTTGCTGGAGGTTTCGAAAAATAAAAGATCGGCGAAATCAATTGTGCCGAAGGTCGGACCAGGATACATATTTCCCCCGTGTCGAAGCCTCGCAAACGCCACATCCAGCTCGAGCTGCCGAAGCTCGACAAGAATGGCCAGCGACGCGGTGGTAGGCGCAAAGGCGCAGGTCGTCCAAAGAAGGGCTTTCGCGCGAGCGAAAAGCACGGGGTGCGCCCGGTGACCAAAGCCTCCGAGCCGGTGCACATCATCATGCGCGCGCGCGGCGACGTCGGATCCCTGCGCCGTCATGCGGTGTTTCTCGCGATCCGCGAGGCAACGCTCGTGGTTGGCGCCAGCGATGCCCCGGTGCCGAACTTTCGGATCGTCCATCTGAGCGTTCAGAAGACGCATATCCACTTGATCGTCGAGGCGGCGAACCGCAAGGCGCTGTGGAAGGGCATGCAGGCATTTGCGATTTCTGCCGCGCGCCAGATCAACGCGGCGACGGGGCGGATGCACGGGCCGGTGTTCGCCGACCGCTACCACGCGCGCGTTCTGGGCTCGCCGCGTCAGGTCCGCAACTGCATCGCGTACGTGCTCAACAACTGGCGGCACCACCAGGCTGATCTCGAGAGGTTCAATCGGCCATGGAAGGTCGACCCGTACTCGAGCTCACTGTCGTTCGATGGTTGGAAGCAGCGCGAAGCAGCCGGCGTCTATTACAAGGCGCCGAGTAGCTACGCGCCGCCGTTCGTGTGGCTACCGAGGACCTGGCTCCTGCGTGACGGCTGGCGCCGGTACGGGCTCATCGATCAAGACGAAGTGCCGGGCCGCGGCGACGAATAGGGCAGGGTTCGGTCGACTCCAAAGTGGCGATTGGCACCAAACGCGGGCGGGCGACACTGGAGTGCCGCCCGCAATGCTCGTGACCGCGGTAGCTCCTGAACTTGAAGATCGAGCTCGAGCGATCCGCTTCCATTGGTCTCGCGAGCCGAGTCGAGCCGCAGATCGGGACGCACTTCGCCGTAGCGTCGGGCTGCCTCGTACAGTTCGTCGCGCGCCTCGCGAGCGAGCCGAACCGGCTTGGTCATCGCGTCGGAGTGGCGTGCAGCTCGTCGCGCACGGTCTCCCAGGCGACGTCATCGTCCGGGTTCGCGATCGCTGCGCGAGCCCGTCGTTCGATCTCGCCGAGATCGCGAACGGTCTGCTGTGAAAGGATTCAGAACAAGTTCGGCAGACTTCGAGACCGGTCTCGAGCCGTCGAGCGTTCTTGCTCGACGGTGAGCTCGCCACGCCGAAACGACAAAGGGCGACCCCGAGGTGCCGCTGTTCTGCGTTCGGTGTCGTTGCTGACTACGGAAGCTCGTAGGCGCCGATGTCGCGAATGATGTCTTGAGGCCGTGGGTCGTTGTCGATGTCGACCATCACGTTCGACGTCGGGTTTGCGTGATCCTTCATCGGGGACCCCGTGGGTAACCGGTAGTTGGCAATGAACATGACCTCCGTGTTGAGGTTGTTCGTGTTCGCGGCGGACGTCGGTACGGGGTCAGGCCACGAGCTCGAGTAAATGAACGTGCATCCGATGCCGCTCGTCTGCGTTGTCGCGTTGGCGTTCAGGATCACGCTGTCGAACGATGCGGACGTGCCCTGGCAGCTCACGCCTCGGGACTGACCGTTGTTCGTGCCCGTGTTGTCCGCAATGGTCGAGAATTCGACGACCCCGGTGCCCCCGACCAGGTACACGCCGCCGGTCGCCGTGGCCGAGATGCTTCCATTGGTCACGATGATCGCGTTCGTGAAGTGATAGGTCGTGGAGCTCAGACTGACGCCACCACCCAGGTTGCCGGAGATCATTCCGCGCTCGAAGTTGACCGTGCCGCCCGTTGCATAAATGCCTGCGCCGCCACAGTTCTTGATCGAGGCCTGGTGCATCTCGAGCGTCGGGAGGTGTCCCGTCCCGTCGTTGACGACCACGACCCCGTTGCTCAAGTTGGTCGAGGTTGCAACGAAGTTCACCTTCGACACGACGAACTTATTGCTGGTGCCGGTCAGCGTGAGCAGAACGCTAGTCGCGTTCGTGATCGTTGAGGTTCCAGCGTCGTCGCCAACGAGCGTGTTGCTGGCACCGCCGTTGAAGGTCACGGTGTCGGTGACGGTGCCTGAGATTCGGATCACCGAACGGCCGAGGCCTTGAGCCGTCGTCACCTTCGAACAAGCGCTGGTCGGCATCGAGCAGTCGCCGGTGCCGGTTGCTGAAACCCAAGCTACGTCCGTTGGCGCGGCGCAACTGCCGTCGGGCAAACAGGCTTCGGATGCGCATTCCGAATTCGCGACACAAGCCCGACATGTATCGGTCGTCGTGCAGACCGGGGCGGTCCCCGAACACGCCGAGTGGTCGCCCGACGAACCCGGCGTGCACTGGACGCAGGCCTTCGTGGCCGTGTCGCAAACGCTGCCAGCCGCGTTGCCGACACAGCCCGTGTTCACGCAGCTGATCGCTTCGTTGCCGTCGATGCCACTGTCGTTGCTGCCGGTCTGGTTGCAGTTGTTATCGGGGTTGCCCGCGCAGTAGTGGGAGTTGTCGCGGTAGCAAGCGGAGAACAGCAGGCTCGTGGCGATCAATAATTTTTGCATGGTCATCTCCTAGAACCGAGCCGCCCAGCCAAGGATGGCGCTGTCGTGCGAGACAGCCGCGACGGGCGCCGAGCCCGAGTCGTGTCCAGTACGGAACCACAGATAGGTCCCGAATCCAGCAACCAACGCACCGGCGCCGACGCAGATCGCGCCGGTGGTGGTGCCATCAAAGACGCGCTTCTGCTGTGGGCCGACGGCGTTCGGATCCTTGTCCGTGACGATGAACACGACGCCGACAATGATGCTCGCGGCGCCGACCCCGATCAGGGTGGCGGGCAGGGCGCGCGAGTGGTGCGGTTCGTCTTCGCTCGTCGGCGGGTTCGTCATTGGTGCGGGCTCCGGGGTCGGCTGCGCGACGGGTTCCTTCGCCTCGGGGACGTGGACGTGCGAGTTGGCCGGCGGTGTCGCGGCGAGCGAGAGCATGAGGTCGTCGGCGAGGTCGTGCATCTGCTTCTCGGTGCACTTCTGGCAGGTCCGGCGCTCCGCCATCATGTCGTGACCCTTCTCCATCCAGTAGCCGACGATGGAGATGTCGCGGGTGCCGTTCGACGCAGGCGCCGACTCGACGCGGGCGTAGACGATCGCGGTCGATTTCGCGCGCGCTTCGATCACCTTGCGCGCGCAGTTGAGATCTTCGACGACGTAGCAATCGATCAGCGTGTTGATCGCGTCGGGTTCGAGGGCCGAGGCGTAGATCGAGTGGCCGTGGTGGCGCAACCAGGTCTCGAGGTGCGAGAGCAGCTGCGGTTGGAGCGTCGCTTCGCCGGTCACGACCACGCCGACATCGGCGCGAGCCGCGGAGGTCGAAGCCAGCACTGCGAGCAGAGCCGAGGTGGCGAACAGAGCTGCGCGTTTGATCATTTGAACCTGGGGATGTCGACGGTCTTGTCCGGCTCGACGACGACTTGAACGGTCTCTTTGTAGCCGGTGTCTTCGTTGGTGAGTCGAACGGAGTGCTTGCCCGCAGGGACCGAGATGGTCATCGGAGAGTCGCCATACTTCCTGCCGTCGACTGCGATCGTCAGCGTCGGCATGGCGGTCACGTAGATTTTCCCCGAGAGCTTCTTGTCGGTCGCAGGGTGGCTCGGCCGCGTCGAGGTTGCATCTTTTTGGCTATTCGGCGCAGCGACTTGCGGCACACCTGCATCCGGCGACATCGGCGCCATCGCGGCATCCATTGAAATCACTGGAGCTGCGTCCGGCATGCCGGCGTCGAACTCTGTAGCGGGCTTCACGTTCGCGACCAGGGCTGAACCCGATCCAGCGTCCGCGGGTTTCGGTTTCGGCTTCTTGGTGATCGCCAGGACGACCACGAAGGCGAGCACCGCGCTCGCGAGCCCGGCGGCAATCATCACCGCGGTGCGTGTGCCGCTGCGCCGAAGCGCGTGCGGGTTCATGCCGATCGTGTTCGTGATCGCGTTGCGCCCGGCTCCGAGGCTCGGCATCGCCGCGACGCCCTGGTTCGCCCCGCGCCCGTCGGCGAGCGTTGACGAGCTCGGCGGCAGCGGCGTGTAGCCGCCCGGAGTCGCGGAGGGCTGGCCGCTGCGCGACCGCATCACGCTACCGCGCACGGGGGCGTGCTCGGGGAAGCGCTCGGCGAGCGTCTTCATCAGCAGCTCGCGCCCGGTCTTCGGCGAATCCGTACAATCGAGTAGGTCGCTGACCGCGGCCTCGGCGGTCGGATAGCGCGCCTGGATATCGCGCTCGAGCATCTTCATCACGACGCGCTCGACGTCCTTGGGCACGTCGCCACGGATCGAGCGCGGGCGCGGCACCTGGCCGAACAGTACCGCGGCGAGCGTCGAGCGGGTGTCTTCACCGATGAAGAGCCGGCGACCGCAGAGCATCTCCCACAGCATCACGCCGACCGCGAACAGGTCGCTGCGCCCATCGAGCGCTTCGCCGTTCGCTTGCTCCGGGCTCATGTACGCGGGCTTGCCCTTGATCAGCACCGACGCGGTCGCGGCGCTCGCCTCGCGCGCCTTCGCGATGCCGAAGTCCGAGACCTTGACCGCGCCATCCCACGACAGGAGGACGTTATGCGGCGAGACATCGCGATGGATGATGCCGCGTAGTGTGCCCGTCGAGACCGGCAGATCGTGGGCGTGACCGAGGCCGCGCAGCACCTCGGTGATCAAGAAGATCACGAGCGGGATGGGGAGCAACCCACTGCTCACGAGCGCGTCGAGGTCGCGGCCTTCGACGAGCTCCATTACCAGGAACAGCCGGTTCTCGGCGTCGCGATCGAAATCGAGCACCGAGACGATGTTCGGGTGCTGGAGCTGTGCGCTGATCTGCGCCTCCGCGACGAACATCTGCGAGAACGACGGGTTGTCGGAGAACCCGGGCAACACGCGCTTGATCGCGACGCGGCGCGAAAAGCCCTCGGCGCCAACCATGGAGCCGAGGAAGACCTCGGCCATGCCGCCGCCACCGAGCCGTGTGTCCAGGCGGTACTTGCCCGAA
>JAYWCI010000239.1:0-5654 GCA_043780895.1 Kofleriaceae bacterium
GCCGCGAGCTACGAGTGGACGAAGCCTTCGTGGCGCGCCGAAGACGACGGGCGCGCGCTGCCGGTCCCGCCGATCGAGTTTCACGTCGTCGCGTATGACTTCGGCATCAAGGAGAACATCCTTCGCCAGCTCCGCGACCTCGGCGCGCGGATCACGGTCATGCCCGCGAGGACGCCCGCGCGTGACGCCATCGCGCTCGCTCCGGATGGGTTCTTTCTCTCGAATGGCCCCGGGGATCCCGCGGCGGTCGACTACGCTGTCCTCGCCGCGCGCGAGCTGTGCGCGAGTGGCAAGCCGGTGTTCGGCATCTGCCTCGGTCACCAGATCCTGGGCCTCGCGCTTGGGGGCCAGACCCTGAAGCTGCCGTTCGGGCACCATGGTGGCAATCACCCGGTGCTCGACAAGACCACCGGCAAGGTCGAGATCACGTCTCAGAACCACGGCTTCGTCGTCGATCCGGCATCGCTGCCTTCGGGCGTGCACGTCACGCACGAGAACCTGTTCGATCACTCGAACGAGGGGCTCGCCGTCGAGGGCAAGCCGATCTTCAGCGTTCAATATCACCCGGAGGCGAGCCCGGGGCCCCACGACGCGAGCTACTTGTTCACGCGGTTTCGCGAGCATCTGAAGAGGGCGCGGTGACCAGCTCGGTTGCCGCAGACCTCGATGCGGTAACCGAGGAGCTCTACGCGCGTCACACGGCCAATGCCGAAGCGGCCGTCGCCGCGCGCGCGGAGTACGAGCGCCGGCGTGGCAAGGTCCATCAAGACGACGAGCTGTGGGAGCCGTGGAGCGCGGCGTTCGTCGAGTGGTTCGTCGTCGAGCGCGTGGCGCCCGGAGGCGAGCTACCACCCGCCGTGCAGACGCTGCGCGAGCTCGGTGAGGATCCGCGCGCGTCGATCGTGCGCGCACTGGTCACGTCGCATCGCAGCCTCTACGAGATCCATGCCATGGCGCCGGGCCGGATCGAGCTACTCGACCTGCTCGGCGGTGCGGAGATCCACGTCAGCGAACAGCGGGCCTTGCACGGGGTCGATGTCGGCGATGTCGCCGAGCTCCGGCTGTGTGGCGTCGGCGGCGAAGTCCGGTTCGGGCGCACGTTCATCTATCACCCGAAGGCAGCGCGCGCCGCGATCGTCGAGCGTGCTCGCGCGATGCTCGCGAAGGGCTCGACGCGTCGCGACGTGATCGATCAGATCGCGCAGCTTCGCGTGCAGGTCACGCGCTATCGCCACATGTCGCCAGCCCGCGTCTACGAGCTCGGCTCGCGGATCATGGGCTGATGAGCGTGATGCGCGCACTGATCTTGCTCGCCGTGCTTGCCGCACCGGCGTCCGCGAACACTCCGGTGACGCGCCCCGAGGCGATCGAGGTCGATCGCGATACGACGCCTCCCGGGCAGGCCGAGATGGGGTTCGATGGCGGTGCGCCGATCGGCGATTTCGCATTCGGCCTCACGCTGACCGAGCTCGAGCGGCCGCTCCGGCTTCACACGATCGATCTGGAGACGTATCCCGTCAAGCGGCGCGAGACCGCGACGCTCGGCGGTGCGATCGCGCTCGGCGACGACGTGATCGTCGATGCGAAACTGCCACTGTCGCATCAGGTCGGCCGGCGCTATCAGAATCTCGGCGACGATCGTCCGCTCGATCCGTGGGTGCCGAACGACCTCCAGATCGGTGCGCGCGTGCACGTGATGACCCGAGGCTCGGTCGCGGTGTTCGTGCGCGGCAACCTCACGCTTCCGACCGGCGACGATCACGACTTCGCGGGCGACGCGCGCTGGAGTGCGGCGTGGAGCGGGATCGCGCGGATCACGCTGCCGCACGACATCACGCTCGCCGCGACCGGCGGGATCCGGATCCGTGGTGCGGAGGTTCAGATCGCGGACCTCGTGGTCGGTGACGAGCTATTCTGGGCCGCGGGCGCGACCATCGGCATCCCGCCGTTCTGCTCGCTTTGGTGCAAGGCCGATCAATTCAAGGCGGAGGCCGAGGTCGTCGGCGTGGTCAGTGATCGCGTCGATCACCTGAAGGGCCCCGCGCCGATCGAAGGGCGGATCGGGCTCGTCGGGCGGATCCGTCCGCAGTACGCGATCGCTGCGCGGGTCGGCACGCATCTCGACGACGAGCTCGGCGCACCGGAGCTCCGGGTCACTGTCGACCTCGTCTATCAACAGCGCTAGGCAGCAGCACTAGCTCGGCGGATCGAGATGCAGGCGCACGATGCCGGGCTCGGCCTCGAGCGCTTCGATCAACCGCTGCTCGCCATTGAACGCGGGCAACTGGAGCGCGAACACGAGGTGGCGGCGGTTGCCTTCTTTGTCCCAGCCTTCGAGCGTCGCGGCGAGCTGGCTCTCGAGGAGCTTTGCGAGCAGCTGATCCATCGGCACGGCATCGTCCGAGAGCGTGAGGTGGAGCCGGCGACGGATCGTATCCTTGTGCTTGCCCTCGAGCCTGCGCAGCATCGTCAGCGTCGCGATGCCGATGATCGTCGCCGCGACGCTCTCGACGTACATCCCACCGCCCGCGCACAACCCGATCGCGGCGACGAGCCACAAGCCGGCCGCCGTGGTCAGGCCCTGGACGTTGATGCCGGTGCGCAGGATCGCGCCACCGGCGAGAAAGCCGATGCCCGAGACCACCGACGCAGCGATGCGAGAGCCATCCACCTCGGCGAAATCGCCGGCCTTGTAGTGCTGGAAATAGACCATGTGGGTCGACACGACCATGAACGTCGCGGACGCGAGCGCGACGACCGCATGCGTGCGCACGCCGGCGGGGCGACCGTGGATGTCACGCTCGTAGCCGATGATCGCACCGAGCGCTGTTCCGACGAGGATCCGGATCACCAGCTCGATCTCGACCGACGTACTCATGCGATCGAATATGGACGCGTGAGCGAGTGTGTCAAGTTCGCTTCAGCGTCTGGCGCGATCGCGTAATGCGGACCAGGCCGACGTGCGGCCACTGATCGCCGCGGCCATCACGCGTGCGCCGATCGGTTGCGAGGGTTCGACGAGTGCGGCGGTGGCTGCCGCGGTATGGCCGCGCGACCCGCAGCTCGCCGAGCGCCGCGAGCAGGTTCGCCGCGTAGCCCTAGGTCTCGACGCGCGCGTCCGCGATCACGTCGGCGAGTACATCGTCGGCCAACACGAACGGGTTCGGGCCGTAGGTAACGCCGAATCTTGCGCGTCGAGCATCGCCGCGCGAAGGTCGGCAAGGTCCGGGAGTACGAGTGGATTCCGGTCCGGGCCAAGGCCTGGGAGATCGGGCTTCGCGGCTCGGAGGCGCTCGCACTCTCGATGTCCGCGACCTGATAGAATCGACAGGTGGTAGCGCGTTTTTCGACGTCGGGCTTCGTGCCGGCGCAGGCTCCGCGCATCTCGGTCGCGAGCGACGGCACGCTGGCCGCGATCCACGAGCCGACGCGGATCACGGTGCTCGCGCTGCCGAGTTGTACGGCGATCGCGGAGGTCGGGGTCGATCCGGAGGCGGGTGCGAGCGAAGTGGTGTGGCTCGGTTCGCCACCACGGCTCGCCGTACTTTCGCGCTTTGCCGCGCACAGCACGGTGCACCTCCTCGACCCGCGTGGACCGCGGACGATCGCGGAGATCCGGCTCGAATCACCGATACGGCTCATGGCGTCGGTCGGCATCCATGCGCTTGCGCTCGGCGCACTCGGGGCCGCGGTGCTGACCGCTAGCGATACCCACCTCACGCCCTATCAGTTTCCCGCGCGCGCGGTGCCGACGAAGGGCGGCGCTGCAGGGCCGCTGTTCGTCGTCGCGGTACCCGGATCGATCGAGGAGTGGGATCCGCAGTCGCGCATGCCGAAGCGGCGCTTGAAGCTGCCCAAGCCTGGGATCATCACGGCACTCGGCGGTAGCGATCGCGTGGTGTGGATGACCACGCAGCAGGATCCCACCCGGGTCGACGTGTTCGCGCTCGTCAATCGCGGCCAGCCGAAGGTCCACGAGCTGCCAGAGCCGATCGGCTACGTGGCGTCGCATCCGCGCAGCGACGTGCTCGCGTGCATCGGTACCGATACGGGCCGGTTGTACGCGCTCGACCTCGATCGCAAGTCCGCGATTCGCGCGATCGATCTCGAAGGCATCGATCGCGTGGAGGCAGCAGGGCTCGTCATCACGCGGACGAGCGCGGTACTCGCGGCGCAAGCGCGCCGACCGGTCGTGCTCGTCTCGCTCGATGGCCGCGAGCTCGAGGCCACGGTCTCGGTGCCAGCGTCGTTCGCGCCTGTCGCCGAGCCTCGTCGGGCCGAGCCGCAAGTCGAGGTTGCCGGCGAGCCACCCGTGCGAACCTCGACGCTGTACGGCGACACGCTGCCCGAACCAGTCGTGCAACCCGCACCGGTGCTGGTCGCCGCCCCGCCCGTCGATCCGGGTACGCGCGCGCCGATGAAGTCGGTCGCGCCGACCGTCTCGCTCGCCGATCGCTTCACGTCGTGGCGCGCGAGCACGTCGTCGCTCGCCGCGGTGCCTCGCACGGTCGAGCCCGTCGCGCAGCCGCCCACGCCAACCGCGATCCACTGGCGCGACGACCTCGCGACCTGGACCCGCTCCGTGATCGCCGGCACGACGACCCGGCTGCCACCGTGCTCGATCGCGCTCGAGTTACTCGCGCAGCGGCTCGCGATCGCCGCGACGCTCCAAACCGGGCTCGCGTTCCTCTACGGTGCCCACCTGTGTGGCGAAGCTGGGGTCGCCCCGGTCGACCTCGCGCGCGTGCTCGCGCAGAACTGGGACGAAGCGCTCGGCCGTGGCCAGCTCGCGAGCTCCCAGGTCGCGACGTTCCGCGATTCGCGGGTCCGGCTCGCGACCTTCGCGCAGCGCGTGCTCGATCAGCTGCATCCCGCGACCGGCACGATCGTCGGCACGCCGGGCCCGGTCGAATTGCTCAGCGCGTGCGTGGTCGTCGCGCCCGAAGATCAGCCACTCGGGCTCGTGGCCGAGGCGATGCTGCCGCTGGTCGGTGGTGCGATCCTCGCGGCCGATCCAGGGGGCGATCCACGCGAGCTCGTACTCGAAGCGCGTGCATATGGCGCGGTCGCGATGGTCCGCGCCGCGGCGACCATCGCGAGTGACACCACGATCATCCTCGTCGTATCCGACGAAGCGCGCGCCGATCAGCTCGAGTTGCCGCGACTCAGCTAGCAGCGCCGACGACTTCGTCGCGCAGATAGTCTTTCTTCTTGCCGGCGAGGGCGCACGCAACTTTCGCCGCGCTCCATCCCGAGGCGAGGGCGCCTTCGATACCGAGCACGGGCAAGACCTGATCGCCGGTGAGCGTGAGGTTCTTGAGCCCGGTGACGTACGGCAGCGCACCGGTGTCGGCGGTCGCAGCGAGCGAGCCCTTCCACACCGGCATCATCGGCAGTGGCAGGTTACGCGGCACGTCGTAGCTGCCCCGACCACCCGGTACGTGCGGCGGCGTCGCTTCGAACGGTGAATGTGCGAGCACGAGATGCTTCTCGAAGAACGGCATCACGTCGCCGAGCCGGCGCCACAAGCCCGTGCGCAGCGCCATGCACTTGGCGACCAGGCGATCGGGCTCGATCGCGCCCTCGGTCGGGAGTACCGCCGCGATCGTCGCGACGACGCGACCGGCATCGTCGGCCTCGCCGAGGTGCACGGA
>JAYWCI010000240.1:0-2519 GCA_043780895.1 Kofleriaceae bacterium
GCTCGATCCCGGAGTGGACGGATTCGTGGTGCGCGGCGCTCGTTGGACGCGACCAGCCGACGATCGATGGCATGCGGGCCGTGCCCGACAATGGGTTCCGAGATCCGACCGTCCAGGTGGACGACTACAATTATGCACTGAAAGACGCGTTCTTCGCGTTGGTCGACGATCGCGACCGCTGCTGCGCGGCGGTCGCGCGCGGACGCGAGCTGTGGAAGCAACGCACGGTAGCCATGCGCTCGGCAGCGGACATCGACGCGGCACTGTTCGACGCGATCGAGGCACTGGCGACAGAACGGACGGGGCCGTTCAACGACGCGCTGTTTCGCGCGCTGACCGCGCACGCGAAGCACTGGACCAAGGGCGACGAGTATCTTTCGGCCCGAGGCTGGGTCGCGCTCAGGCATCTCGCGCTGGTTTGCGTCGCCCACGATCGCGGCGTCCCCGTCGAGGTCGAATCGCCGTATCTGCCGCTCGCGCTCGTCGAGCGCGAGCTGGTACCGGAGCCAAGCCTGCGCGCCGGAGCCACGCGTCTGATGACGGCGGAGGAGGATGTCGCGGCGCAGACGCGTGCACTCGCGCTCCTCGCTGGCGAGGCATTTGCGCGGCTCGACCTGGAGCCGCACGGCTATCGACGGGTCGAGATCGAGTACATCCCGCTCGCGGGCTTCGATCACATCTACGTGCATGGCGACGACGTGGTGCTGATCTCCACGCAGGCGGCGGACGAAGAGCCCGATGCCGCGCACGGCCTCGGCGGTGGGGTGGTCGAAGTAGGGACGCGGCCCTACGCCGAGCTGATGATCGCGAACATGCGAAAGCGGCGTCCGGATGTCGCGCAAACGATCGCCACCGCGCTCGCCGCCGGTAAGCTGCGTTACTTCGAGGTACGCCAGCCGATCGACGAAGCCGGCGACCTCGGCGATATCGAGATTCGCCAGTTCGCCCTGTAGTGGGAGTGGAGCATTTCGAGGCACCCCCGCGGATCGCGGCACTCGCGTGTCGACGGTCGCTGCGCACGGTGATGTAGTTCTCAGCGCCATCGAGATCATGGAGCTCAAGCTATGAATCGCTCTGTTTTGCGACGTGATCTGGGGGACATGCTTGTCGCCAAACGAGACTTCTTTCCCACGGACCTGGCGGACGTGAAGGAAGCGCTCGCAAGCCATCCGCTCTCGCAGCGCATGTTGTTCGGACTCGTCTACCGAGCGCGCGATCTACTGGGACGGGCCTCGTGGTTCGCACCGCAGAGTCAGCTCCTTCTCGACTGCGTGCAGCTCCAGGCGCGAGCCGCATACGGCTCCGCACTCGTCGTTGCGGCGTCGATCGGTGAGACCGTAGAGGTGCCGCTCGGCGACACGCGCGTTCCGGTGCTGCGCGAGGATCGCACCGAGCTCGGCTCGATCCCCGAGTGGACGGATGCGTGGTGCGCGGCGCTCGTGGGACGCGATCAACCGACGATCGATGGCATGCGGGCCGTACCCGACGATCGGTTCCGGAACCCGACCGTTCAGGTGGACGACTACAATTATGCACTGAAAGACGCGTTCTTCGCGTTGGTCGACGATCGCGACCGCTGCTGCGCGGCGGTCGCGCGCGGGCGCGAGCTTTGGAAGCAACGCACGGTAGCCATGCGCTCGGCAGCGGACATCGATGCGGCACTGTTCGACGCGATCGAGGCACTGGCGACAGAACGGACGGGGCCGTTCAACGACGCGCTGTTTCGCGCGCTGACCGCGCACGCCAAGCACTGGACCAAGGGCGATAAGTATCTCGGCGTGCGGGGCTGGGTCGCGCTCAGGCATCTCGCGCTGGTTTGCGTCGCCCACGATCGCGGCGTCCTGGTCGAGATCGAATCGCCGTATCTGCCGCGCGCGCTCGTCGAGCGCGAGCTGGTACCGGAGCCAAGCCTTCGCGCCGGAGCCACGCCGCTGATGATCGCGGAGGCGGACGTCGCGGCGCAGACGCGTGCACTCGCGCTCCTGGCTGGCGAGGCATTTGCGCGGCTCGACCTGGAGCCGCACGGCTATCGACGGGTCGAGATCGAGTACGTCCCGCTCGCGGGTTTCGATCACATCTACGTGCATGGCGACGACGTGGTGCTGATCTCCACGCAGGCGGCGGACGAAGAGCCCGATGCTGCGCACGGCCTCGGGGGTGGAGTGGTCGAAGTAGGAACGCGGCCCTATGCCGAGCTGATGATCGCGAACATGCGAAAGCGGCGTCCGGATGTCGCGCAAGTGATCGCCACGGCGCTGGCCACCGGTAAGCTGCGTTACTTCGAGGTTCGCCAGCCGATCGACGAAGCCGGCGACCTCGGCGATATCGAGATCCGCCAGTTCGCCCTGTAGTGGGGGTGGAGCATTTCGAGGCACCCCGCGGATCGCGGCACTCGCGTGTCGACGATCGCCGCGCGCAATGATGAAGAGAAGGTCGAGCGAATCGCAGGCCTGTTGAAACAGATCACGCTGCAGGTCGGGATCCTCAGCGTGTCGAAGAGTCATCCACTACCAGCCGCG
>JAYWCI010000241.1:0-34280 GCA_043780895.1 Kofleriaceae bacterium
GACGAGTACATGCTGTTCGACCCCGACGTGAAGATGATCCGTCGCCTCGACGTGCCGGGTGGCATGGGCAAGCGGACGATGTCGGGACCGTTCTACGCCAAGCGCGTGTTCACGTTCCTGCACAACATCATCGGGCACTACTTCCCGAGGCGCTTCGTCCTCCTGTACCCGGCGTACATGTACATGTGCATCTATCACGTGACGCAGTGGATCTGCTCCGACAGCCTCAAGCACCGCACGCTGTCGCAGCGGGTGCTCGCGACCGGTGGCTTCTACCTCGCGTTCTTCCCTCTGTGGGCGTACCTGCTCGTGAGCTGGTCGGTGAAGCGCGTGTTTATCGCGCCGGCCCATCGCCCCGAGCTCGATCCGCGACCGGCGAATGTAACCGCTCAGCTCGCGCCGATGCGTTCAGCCGAGCCGGCCAACCAGACCGTCGCGGCGTAGCTCGTCGAGCCGTCGTCCGAAGCGCGGCTAGTAGTCGCGCTTTGGCTTCGGACCGTTGGAGCAGCGCTCGGTCGCGTGCTTCACGGACATCGCGGCGCGATGGCAGGCGACGGCGATCACGTGCTGTGACGGCGCGTCGGGATTTCCCTTGTGGCCGGCGTCGAACGACTCTTGCGCGATCTGGGCGAGGTTCTTGGCCCACGCCTTGTCGTCGTCGTCGTTGTACGGGCACTCGCCGTAGACGTTGATCGCGACGACCAGCGCGTCGCACTCCTTGTCCATCGTATCGACCTGGATCTCGGCGGCCGCGGGGATCGGCTCGCCTGGAGCGACCGGAGGCGGGTCGCCGTGACAGGCCCACACAGCGCACAGGGCGAACATCGCGAGGACCCAACATTTCGTGCCGAAGGTGCTCGGGAGTGTCGGAGCCATGCGCTAGATCGTGGAGGTCATATCATGGGTGGGTTCACGCATCTTCATCTGCACACGCAGTACTCGCTCCTCGACGGGGCGATCCGCGTCAAGGATCTGTTCAAGAAGACCCACGAGCTCGGCATGGACACGGTCGCGGTCACCGACCACGGCAACATGTTCGGCGCGATCGATCTCTACACGGAAGCGAAGGCTGCCGGCAAGAAGCTGATCTTTGGCTGCGAGACGTACGTCGCCTCGACCGATCGTCACGATCGCACGAACCGTCGCAACTACCACCTCGTCCTGCTCGCGCAGAACGACGTCGGTTACAAGAACCTCTCGTACCTGAACTCGATGGGCTACCTCGAGGGCTTCTACTACAACCCTCGCATCGACAAGCAGATCCTGCGCGAGCACTCCGACGGGCTGATCGGCATGTCGGCGTGCCTCGGTGGTGAGATCGCCCAGACGCTCGAGAAGAACGGCGTCGCTGCGGCCGAAGAAGCGGCCAAGGAATACGCCGCGATGTTCGCGCCCGGCGATTTCTATCTCGAGCTGATGCCGACCCCGACACCGGAGCAGGAGACGCTGAACGGCGAGCTCATCCGGATGTCGAAGAAGCTCGATATCCCGCTCGTCGCGACGAACGACTGCCACTACGTCAACCGTAGCGACGCCGCCGCGCACGACGTGCTGATGGCAATCCAGACCGGCAAGAGCCTCAAGGACGAGAAGCGGCTCAAGCACGTCGTCGACAGCTACTACATGAAGTCCGAGTCCGAGATGAACGACGCGTTCAAGGACGTCGGCCAGGCCGTCGAGAACGCGGGCCTGATCGCGGCGCGGTGCAACGTCAAGCTCAAGCTCGATCAGACGCACATGCCGCAGTACAAGGTGCCCGAGGGCGAGTCCCTCGATACGTACCTGTCGAACATCATCTGGAAGGGGCTCGAGCGGCGGTTCACGGAGCTGACCGCGCGCGGTATCAAGTTCGACGCCGACATCTATCGCGAGCGCGTGAAGCGCGAGATGGGCGTGATCGTGTCGATGGGGTTCTCGGGCTACTTCCTCATCGTCTGGGACTTCATCAACTGGGCGAAGGAGCACGGCATCCCGGTCGGTCCCGGTCGTGGATCCGGTGCAGGCTCGGCCGTTGCGTGGGCGATGCGAATCACCGATATCGATCCGATCGAGTTCAAGTTGCTGTTCGAGCGGTTCTTGAATCCCGAACGCGTGTCGATGCCGGACTTCGACGTCGACTTCTGCATGAATCGCCGCGGCGAGGTCATCAACTACGTCCAGGAGAAGTACGGCCGCGATCGCGTCGGTCAGATCGCGACGTTCCACCAGTTGAAGGCGCGCGGTGTGATCCGCGACATCGCGCGCGCAATGGAGATTCCGTTCGCCGAGGCCGACAAGCTCGCGAAGATGGTGCCGGAGCCGGTCGCCGGCAAGACCCCGCCGGTGCGTGAAGCGATCGAGCAGACTGCCGAGCTCAAGGCGCTCTACGACACCAGCCCGATGCACCGGGAGCTCCTCGATCTCGCCGCGTCGCTCGAGGGCCTCAACCGCAATGCCGGCATGCACGCCGCAGGCGTCGTGATCGCAGGCGGCCCGCTGTGGGAGTACGTCCCGTGCTTCCGCGGCCAGAACGACGAGATCGTCACGCAGTTCGCGATGAAGGAGGTCGAGAAGGTCGGCCTCGTCAAGTTCGACTTCCTGGGCCTCAAGACGCTCACGGTGATCCACACCGCGGTGAAGCTGGTGAACCTCCAGAAGGCGCGCGAAGGCCAACCGGATCTCGACATCGACCTCATCCACAAGGACGACGCCGACGTCTTCAAGATGATCTCGCGCGGTGACACCACCGGCGTGTTCCAGCTCGAATCGAGCGGCTTCCGCGAAATCCTCAAGAAGCTCAAACCGGACTGTCTCGAAGATATCGTCGCCGCCGTCGCGCTCTATCGCCCGGGTCCCCTCGAAGGCGGCATGGTCGATGACTTCATCGACCGCAAGCACGGCCGCAAGAAGATCGAATACATGCACGAGTCGCTGAGCGAGGTGTTGAAGGACACCTACGGCGTCATCGTTTACCAAGAACAGGTCATGCAGATCGCGCAGGTGCTCGCGGGCTACTCGCTCGGCGGCGCCGATCTTCTTCGCCGCGCCATGGGCCAGAAGAAGGCCGAGGAGATGGCCAAGGAGAAGGGCAAGTTCCTAGAGGGCGCGAAGACCATGAAGGTCGACGTGAAACGTGCCGAGGAGATCTTCGATCTCGTCGAGAAGTTCGCAGGCTACGGCTTCAACCGTTCGCACTCCGCGGCGTACGGCTGGATCACCTATCAGACGGGCTTCCTCAAGGCTCACTACCCCCACGAGTTCATGGCGGGCCTGATGTCGTGCGATGCCGACAACATCGACAACGTCGTCAAGTTCATCGCCGAAGCACGCGCGATGGGGCTCGTCGTCGAGCGCCCGGATGTCAACGAGTCGAACCTCGACTTCACCGTGACGCCGGCGGTCACCGGCACCGATGGTACCGCTAAGCCGAAAGTCATCCGCTTCGGCATGGGCGCCGTGAAGGGCGTCGGTACCAATGCGGTCGAGGCGATCATCGAAGCCCGCACGACCGACGGCAAGTTCACCTCGATCTACGAGCTGTGCCGCCGCGTCGATACCCAGAAGTGCAACCGTCGTGTGCTGGAGCAGCTCGTCAAGAGCGGCGCGTTCGACGGCTTCGCCCTGCCTGATGGAACGACTCACCATCGCGCGCAACAGCTCGCCGCGCTCGATGCCGCGATGGAGCGCGGTGCCTCGGAGCAGCGCGATCGCCGGAGCGGCCAGACCTCGCTGTTCGGCCTGATGGATCCCCCGAAGGTCGGCGGCACCACGACGGTGTCACCGGCGATGCAAGGCGAGATCTATCCCGAGCTCGAGGCGTGGTCGAGCAAGCAACTGCTGGCGTTCGAGAAGGAGTCGCTCGGCTTCTACATGTCGGGTCACCCACTCGATCGCTATCGCGGCGACCTGGCGCGCTACGCCTCGGCGACCACCAGCGAGTTCCTCGCCGGGCTCAAGAACGTCGGCGATCACTCGATCGGCGGCATCGTCAGCCAGTACCGCGAGATGATCACGAAGAAGGGCGACAAGATGGCCCGCTTCCAGCTCGAGGATTCGGAGGGCTCGCTCGAGGTCATCGCGTTCCCGAAGACGTTCGAGAAGGTCCGCCACGTGTTGGTCAGCGACGAGCCGATCCTGTGCAAGGGCGCGGTCAAGAACGAGGGCACCTCGGATGCGCCCGAGTGGAAGATGCTGCTCGAGTCGGCCGATCCGCTGAGCGAGGTCCGCACTGCGAAGACCTCGCGTGTCGATATTTCCCTCGATGCCGACCTGCTCACGCACGACATGATCGACGAATTGAAGACGATCCTGGCGAATGCGCAACGAGGTGCACATCAACCGGTGGTGAGGCTCAAGATCGCCCGCCGTGCCGAGGCGGTGATCGCCTTGCCGGATGCCTGGGCCGTGGCGCCAACTGACGATCTGCTGACGCGCCTGGACCGGTTGTTCGGCGAACGCGTCACGACCTTGGCGTGAATTTCGTTGCAACCCGGATCGCGGGGACTAAGATGCCGGCGAGGATCTTCATGTTGCGCCATGGGTGTTGGGTATTCGTGCTTGCGGGTTGTGCGATCGGCACCAGCCCGAATCAGCAAGTACAACAAGATGCACCGGCTCCGCCTCACGACGGCAGCAGCGTCACCATGAAGGATGCCCGGCTCGGGGATGCGTCGTCGCAGCCGCACGATGCGCACCTCCTCGACGCGTTCGTGCCGCAAGACGCGGCGCTCATGCCCGAAGGCGGGTTCTGCACGAAGAACCACGAGTGCGCGACGTCCTGCTGTTACATCGCGATCTGCGTCGCTGGCATGGCGCTCGGCGACACGCTCTGCTTCCCGAACTGAGGTTTCAGTCCAGGCCGAGCGCTTCGAGGTCTTCCTCGTCGAGCCCGAAGTAGTGCGCGGTCTCGTGCAGCACGGTGATCGTGATCTGCTCTTCGAGCTCGTCGAGATCACCAGAGGCGCGCTCGAGGTTGTGCTTGAATAGGTGGATCTTCGTGACGACCGGCGCGAGGTCATCGGCGGCGACCGAGCCATCGAACAGGCCGAGGATGCGCGGGTCGATCCCATCGGCGAGCTGCTCGGCGCTCGGCTCGCTATCGATCAGGATCGGCACGTTCTTGAGCTTCTCGCCGACCTCGGCGGGCATCATCGCGAGCGCGGCGGTCGCGATCCGATCGACCTCGGCATCGCTGATCGAGACCTCGGGCGGCGGCAGCTTGCTGTCGAGCTCGCGCGTCCGCTTCCACGCCGCGATCATCTCGGGGCGCTCGTCGCGGAGTTCGTGGACCCTGCCGAGCAGGTGCATGGCATCGGCCTCGAGCTCTTCGTCGGCCTTTGCGATCTCGATCCACTTGAGCGAGGCGCTCGTGTCCTCGGCGGCGAGTGCGAGCTCGGCGAGATCGAGTGCGAGGATCGGTTCGTCGATCACCGAGGAGGCGAGCTCAGCGAGCGACGTTCGCGCGGCCGGCAGATCGTCGGTCGCGATCAGCGCTTCGGTGCGAACCAGGATGGCTTCGACGAGGTCGCGCTCTTCATCGATGAACTCGAACGCAGCTTCGACCGTCTCGAGCGCCGCTTCGGCGTCGCCCAGATCGCGGAGCTCGATGCGCGCGGCGCAGATCCGCGAGACCGGATCATCGGGCGTGACCTCGGTGATGTTGCGATAGATAGCGAGCGCGGTCTCCGCTTCGCCCTGGGCATCGGCGACAGCCGCCATCAGCGCCATCACGTGCGGGCTCTTGGCGTCGAGCTTCTGGAGCCGCTCGGAAGCGGCGATCGCGTCGTCAATATCCCCGTCTTCGAGGGCGGCGAAGCCCTTTTCGAGGTCAGCTTCGAGCTTGTTCTGGCGTGCCATCGCCGGAGACATACCTCAGATCGAGTCCCGAGAGCCTGTGTGTTGCCCCTGATGGGTGGCACCGTTAGTGTTGAGGCGTGAGAACCGTTCTGTCCGCCCTGGTCGTCGCTGCTGCGGTCGCCTCTGCCGCGGGATGCCACGGCAAGCGCGAGGTCATCGGACCGGCGATTCCCTCGAATTCTGATCCGGCCGCGAAGCAGCGGTTCAACGAGGCCAAGGCGAAGTTTCTCGAGGATTCGCGCGTCTCGGCCGACGAGTTCAAGCGCCTGATCGAAGACTTCCCACACGATCCGATCGTGCCGCTCGCCGAAGTCTACGCTGGCTACGCCCAGATCAAGGCGCACAAGTTCGGCGATGCCGACGCGCAGCTCACGCGCGCGCTCGCCGGTGCGACCGACCCCGGAACGCACAACAAGGCGCAATTGTTCCTCGGCATCGTCAAGAACTACGAGGGTGATGCCGCGGGTGCACGCAGGCTGCTGAGCGAAGCCGAGCTGGCCGTCGAGAATGATGACGAGCGCGGGGAGTACCTCGGCGCGCTCGCGTACGCGACAGCCGTGGGCAACAAGCCGCTCGCATCGCTGCCGATCTTCGATCGGCTGTGGAAGCTCGCATCGCCGACCGAGAAGGCCGTGATGGTGGCGCGCATCGAGGAGGTCTGCGCCGCGGCGCCGCAAGATCAGCTCCGCGCGGTGTGGGACCACATCGATCACGATGGTCCGGCCTGGGCACTGGTCGGCAGCCAGCTCGTGGTCCGCGCCGATCAAGCGGGCGATACGTCAGGAGCCGCGAAGCTGCGCAACGAAGTCGCCGAGGTTCGCGCCACGCTCGGCCTGTCGCGCACGATCACCGCAGCCGCCGTCGGTGGCGCACCTGCGACGAGCAACAGCGGGCTGATCGGCGCGGTCGTCCCGCTCGGCACGCAGAATCGCATCGCCGATGCCGCGGTCGCCGGGCTCGGGCTCGCCGCGGGCGCGCCGACCGGCGCGGGCATCGCCGCGATCGAAGTCCGTCCGGCGGGCGACAAGACCCAGGGCGAACAAGCAGTCGACACGCTCGCGAACGATCACGTGATAGCGATCGTCGGCCCGATCGAAGGTGGCATCGTCGATGCGGCAGGCGCGCGCGCCGAGAGCCTCGGGCTGCCCTTGATCTCGCTCGCGACCGCCGCAGACCAGCGCCTGAAGGGTCACTTCATCTTTCATATCCGCCACTCCGCCGAGCAGCGCGCGCGGATCCTCGCGAACCGCGCGCTCGCGAAGGGCATCCACACGTTCGCGGTGTTCGCGCCCGATAACGGCTACGGCAAGGCGGTGACGGCCGCGTTCGCCGACGCGGTCCAGAAGGGCGGCGGCACGATCGCCAAGACCGTGACGTATCCGAAGGACTCCAAGTCGTTCGCCGGCAAGGCCAAGGAGCTCGGCATCGAGGGCTGGCAGGCGGTGTTCGTCCCCGATACCGCGGACAAGCTCGCGCTCGCCGCGCCCGCGATCGCGGCCGCTGGCAACGTGCCCAGGGCGATGCCGTTCCCGAAAAAGGTGCTCGGGGGGCGGCCGGTGATGCTGCTGTCGACAGCCGAAGACCTCACGAATGATTTTCTCACCAGCGCGGGGCGCCATGCCGAAGGTGCGCTGCTCGCGCCGGGGTTCTATCCCGACGATGCCGATCCGGCCACGAAGCCGTTCATCGACAAGTTCGTGGCGGCGTACGGTCACGTGCCGGGCGCGGGTGAAGCGTATGCGTACGATGCGGCGCAGCTCGTGGTCTCGGGTGGCAGCAGCGATCGCAGTGCACTCGCGACGGCGATCGCGAAGGGGCAGCTCGCCGGTGTGACCGGTACGGTCAGCTTCGATAGCGATCACCATCGTAGCGATGCGGGTGTGGTCTACACCGTCGTCGAAGAGACCGGAAGCGTGTTCGCGATTCGCACGGCTAAGTGACGCTGCGGCCGTGATACACACGGCGGATGGCGTTCTCCGTCGGAAATCGATTGATCGCGGCGCTCGATACGCCGAGCCGGGCTGATGCGGAAGCGCTCGTCGGCAAGCTCGAAGGCGTGCCGAGCTGGGTCAAGTGTGGCCTCGAGCTGTTCTGTGCGGAGGGGCCGTCGATCGTGCGCGAGCTGACCTCGCGCGGCCTTCACGTGATGCTCGATCTCAAGTTCCACGATATCCCGGAGACCGTCGCGCGCTCGACCGCGAAGGTCGCGGGCCTCGGCGCCGGCCTCCTCACGGTGCACGCCAGTGGCGGGCACGCGATGCTCGCGGCGGCGGTCAAGGCGGCACGCGAAGCAGGCGACACGAAGGTGCTCGCGGTGACGGTGCTGACCTCGCTCGACGACAACGACCTCGCGCAGATCGGTGCCATCGGACCGGTCGCCGAGCTCGTGAAGAAGCGCGCCCTCCTCGCGGTCGCGGCGGGGTGTGACGGCATCGTCGCTTCACCCCACGAAGTCGCGGTGCTGCGTGCGGTGCTGCCTGCCGGGTTCTTGATCGTGACGCCAGGCGTGCGACCGGAGGGCAGCGCGGCCGGTGATCAGAAGCGCGTGATGACGCCGCGGCAAGCGAGGGCGGCCGGCGCAGACCTCGTCGTGATCGGTCGGCCCTTGCGCGATGCGAGTAACCCGGCAGCCGCGGCCCGCGCGATCGTGGAAGAGCTCTCGTGAGCGGCGCGAATCGCGGCAGTGGTGGTGGCGGTCGACCGCCGCGCGGTGGTGGTGGCGGCTACAAAGCGGGCGGCTACAAAGCGGGTGGCGGTCGGGGATCCAGCGCCGGTGGTGGTTACAAGCCGCGTGAAAGTGGCGGTGCCTCGGGCGTGGGTGGCTATCCGCCGCGTGAAGGCGGGCGCGGAGCGAGCCCCGGTGGTTATCCGCCGCGTGAAGGCGGGCGCGGAGCGAGCCCCGGTGGTTATCCGCCACGTGAAGGCGGGCGCGGAGCGAGCCCCGGTGGTTACAAGCCGCGCGAGGTTCGCTTTCGCGACGATGCGGCGCCGCGCAGCGAGCCGATCAAGGGCGATGGCGAGCGCGCGATCTACGGTGCGAACCCGGTGCGCGAAGTGCTCGCCAAGCACCCGCAGGGCATTCGCTCGATCTGGGTCGACCGGATGCGCGCCGAGAAGTCCGAGCACGATCCGGTCGCGCAGATCGTGACGACCGCGCGCGCCGCGGGCATCAGGGTCGAGGAGCGCGAGCGCACGATCCTCGATCGCGCGAGCGATGATGGTCGTCACCAAGGTGTGGTCGCGTGGCTCGGTGCGTTCCACTACACGCCGCTCGAGAAGCTCGTCACGGGCGACGAGCCCGCGTTGCTCGTGATGCTCGACGGCGTCGAGGATCCGCGCAACTTCGGCGCGATCCTGCGCTCGGCCTACTTGCTCGGCGCGCACGGCGTGATCATTCCCGAGCACCGCGCGGCGCAAGTGACCTCGCTCGTGTCGAAGACCTCGGCAGGAGCGAGCGAGCTCTTGCCGATCGCGCAGGTCGGCAACCTCGTGCGTGCCCTCGAGGAGCTCCGCGAGATGAACGTGTGGCGCGTCGCGGTACACGCGACGGAGCAGGCGCAGCCGATCGCGAAGATCGACGGCAAGATGCCGCTCGTGCTCGTGCTGGGTGGCGAAGGCGATGGCGTGCGTCCGCTGGTCGCGAAGAACTGCGACTTCCACGCGGTGATTCCGATGCAGCGCGCCGGCGTCGGCAGCTTCAATGTGTCTGTGGCGGCTGCGCTGGCGCTGTACGAGCTTCGTCGCCAGCGCTCGCACTAGCGCGCGCCGCGAGGTAGAGCGCGAGCGAGAGCAGGCCGGCGATCAGCTCGAACCACGATTCGACCCGGTTCATGTGCAGGCGCGTGTACAGCAACTTCGAGGTCAACGGCAGAAAGCCGAGGATCGCGAGGCCGACCATGCCGAGCCCCGACACGAGCGTGAACAGCGCCTCGGCGCCGAACCGCGCGAAGCCGAAGCCGAGGAGGCCCACACCGAGGTTGAGGCCGACCGCGTGGATCCGGTTTGTCGGCAACGGACCGATGTCGTCGGTGAACATGCCGATGGCGCCGACCACCACCAAGAAGGTAGCGACTGCCCAGGCCCACCAAACGATCAGTCTCTGCGCCACGCCCGAGCGAGCATAGCCCAACTGCGCCTGGCTACGCCTCGGCTTCGATCTTCTCGAGGAAGCTAGCCTTCAACAACTTCTCACCGTGGACCGGGAAGAACGTCGAGATGCTATCACCCGAGACGCGCACCACTTCGCCATCACCCCAGACGGCGTGACGCACGATGTCACCCTTCCCGAGCGGTCCGAAGACGGGGCGTTTTACACGCTCGATCTTGAGCGCGCGACCACGCCCTGCGGTGTGGCTGCGGCGGCGGGCCTCCTCGAGCAGCTCCTTGCGAATCTCGACATCGCCGCCGCGGCGCGCGGTGACTTCATGGGCGACGAGATCTGAATCGCGGGCGGGCGGCGGCACGACGCGAGCACTCGCGCGGCAATTATCGCAAGTGCCACACGCGGGCGCATCAGTGTAACCGAAGTACGTCACGAGCAGGCGCGTGCGACACAGATGGGATTGCGAGTACCGGAGCATCGCGGCGAGGCGCGCGCGATCTTGCGCGCGCTTCTGTTCGTAGCGACTCGCGGCGCGCGCGAGATCTTCGATGCTCGGCGGCTCGAGTGCGAGCGGTGCGAACCGCGCGCCGGGCGCTTCGGCCGCGAACCCGACCTCCTTCAAGAACGAGAGCACGACGCGTGCTTTCTTCGCAGGCGCATCGGCGCGCTCCGCGATGTCCTTCACGCTCGTAAACACCGGATCGTGATCGTCGGTCTCGGGCGTCGCGACGATGCCGCCGGTTGCGTGGACGAGCGCTTCGGCGACCGCGCGCGTTTGCTCGGGCGTGGGGTAGCGCCCTCCGAGGAAGAAGCTCTGGATCCGCTTGTCCTCGGGTTGATAGAGAAGCACGCAATCCGCGGGCAACCCATCGCGCCCGGCACGGCCGGCCTCCTGGTAGTAGCTCTCGAGCGAGCCCGGGAAGTTGTAGTGAATGACGAAGCGAAGGTCCTGCTTGTCGACCCCGAGCCCGAACGCATTGGTCGCGATCATCAAGCGCGGCTCGCTGTGCTCCATGAACGCGGTCTGCACGCGTTCGCGATCCTTGGCGCGCATGCGACCGTGATAGCGACCGCACTCGACGCCTTGCGACCACAGAAAATCGGCGAGCGCGTCGACGGTCTTCACCGTCGCGGCGTAGATGATGCCGCAGCCCGGCTGCTTCTCGATCAGGCGCAGCAGCATCGACTGCTTCTTGCGCTCGCTCGAGGCCTTGAGCACGTGGTAGCGCAGGTTCGGACGGTCGAGGCCGATGTCGATGACCGCCGGTTCGGCGTTCGGATCGGTGAGCCCGAGTTGCGCGAGAATGTCGTCCTTGACCTTCGGCGGCGCGGTCGCGGTGAGTGCGAGCACCGGCGGTTTGCCGAGCGCTCGCACCGCTTCGCCGAGGCCGAGATACGCGGGCCGGAAATCGTGACCCCACTGCGAGATGCAGTGCGCTTCGTCGACCACGAACAACGCGACACGCACCCTCGCGAGCCGATCGCGGAACTTTGGTTCGCCGAGCCGCTCGGGGGTGACGTACGCGATGCACGGACGGTTCTCGGAGAGCCGAGCGAGCGCCGTTGCTTCATCGCGCGGCGAGAGCGTCGAATCCAGACGCAGCACTTCGATGCCGAGCTCGACGAGCTTGTCGTACTGATCCTTCATCAGCGCGATCAGCGGCGAGACCACGAGCGTCACGCCATCGAGCTCGAGCGCCGGCAACTGATAGCAGAGCGACTTGCCCGCACCGGTCGGCATGATCGCGAGGGTGTCGATGCCCGCGAGCACGTTGCGAATCGCGAGGGCTTGGCCCGGGCGGAACTCGTGCAGGTTGAATCGACGACGCGCGAGCTCGAGCATGTGCGCGTCGATCGATTCGGCATCGCCGGAGAGATCGAGCGCGTCGAGGGCATCGCCTTCGATGACCGGATCATCGGGATCGATCACGATCGTATCGGGGGCGTCGAGCAGCCGGAGCTCTTCGTGGTGTTCCGCGACGCGCGGTACGGCGGGCAACGGGCGCAGCGCGTCGCGCGTGCCACGGGCCAGCTTCACCGGCTTGGCCGCCTGTGAGCTAGCTGACGAAGTCGGCGCTACTCGCAAGCCAGCATTCGTCGAGGCTCGCTGCTTCTTCGCAGGTCGCTTCTCCTCTGGCTGGCGATTGGACATCAACCAACACTTTGCAGGCGAACGAGCAAGCCTGGCAAGGGCAATCCAGCCGAAGCCAACTGCAGGGATTGGTGAGCCGAGACGCACACTTCGCAGTGCGATGTGTGTGTGTGAAGAACTGTTGAGCTGAAGCTTTGCGAACCGGCCAGGTCACGCGATGTACGAACGAGTCGTAGGGGCGCGAAACCCGTGCAAGCAGGCAGCTACTTCGCGGTTAGAAATCCTTCCGCCTGTAACAATTCAGCCGTGAGCACGGCACCACCGGCCGCTCCACGCACGGTGTTGTGGGACAGCGCTACGAAACGCCAGTCGAACACGGCATCTGGACGCAGCCGGCCAATGGAGATCGCCTGGCCCGCCCCGGCGTCCCGATCGAGCTTTGTCTGAGGTCGGTTGTCCTCAGCAAAATAGTTCAGAAAAGGCTTGGGGGCGCTCGGCAGGTTCAACTGCTGCGGCTTGCCCTCGAATTCTTTCCACGCCGCGAGGATCTGCTCGCGCGACGGCTTCTTCTCGAAGGACACGAACACGGCCGCCATGTGGCCATCGCTGACCGGCACCCGGATGCACTGCGCGGTGATCAGCGGTGCCTTGGCCGCGACGATCTTACCGTCTTCGATCGTGCCCCACACCTTGAGCGGCTCTTGCTCGGACTTCTCTTCTTCGCCTTTGATGAAAGGAATGACGTTGTCGATCATCTCCGGCCAGGTCTCGAACGTCTTGCCGGCGCCGCTGATCGCTTGATACGTGCACACCGCGAGCTTCGCGGGACCGAACGCGAGCAGCGGATGGATCGCAGGCACGTAGCTCTGGATCGAACAGTTCGGCTTGACCGCGATGAATCCACGCTTCGTACCGAGGCGCCTCCGCTGCGCTTCGATCACGCCGGTGTGATGCGCGTTGATCTCTGGCACCATCATCGGCACGTCGGGCGTCCAGCGATGCGCGGAGTTGTTCGACACGAGCGGAGTCTCCGCGCGTGCGTACGCTTCCTCGAGCGTCGCGGTCTCTTCCTTCGCCATGTCGACCGCGCAGAACACGAAGTCGACCTTGCTCGCGATCCCCGCGACATCCGACGCGTTGCCCACGACGAGCTTGGCGGTTGCGGCCGGGACAGGCGTGGTCATCGCCCAGCGGCCGGCCACGGCCTCGGCGTAGCTCTTGCCTGCCGACGACGGACTCGCTGCCACGGTCGTGACCTCGAACCACGGATGATCCGCGAGCAACGCAACGAACCGCTGGCCGACCATTCCGGTCGCACCCAGCACACCGACGCTGAGCTTCTTCATATCGCCGCGAACCATAACAAATCTGCCAATATTCGCTCGTGATTTACGCGCTGCTCGCATGGGCACTCGACGTCTCGTTGTTCGCACCGATCGTCGGTGGCAGCGTCGATCCAGGCGACCCAGCGGTCGTCACGATCGCGATCGGTGGTGGCCAGTGTTCGGGCGTCGTCGTCGCACCGCGCGTCGTCGTGACCGCGGCGCACTGCATCTCGCCGGGCACCGGGACCGTCGAGCTCGGCGGCGAAACCGCGAACGTAGTTCGCACGTGGGTCGATCGCTACTACGTCGGCGATGTCGAACACGACCTCGCGGCACTGCTGCTCGATCGCGACGCCGGCATCACGCCGCTACGGATTGCCTCGCCGGTCGAGGGGCCGGTGACGCTCGTCGGCTTCGGCGCGACGGTTGCCGGCGGTACGCGCGGCGAGCGCCACGCCGTCGCGACGCAGCTCACCGACGTGACCGCTCGGACCGCGCGCGCGGGGCAGGCGGGCTCGACCACGTGCACCGGCGATTCCGGGGGCGCCGCGATCGATGGCAACGGAGCGCTGGTCGGTCTCATCACAGCGGGCGACGCCACGTGCACCGCCGCGTCGTACCTCGTGCGTCCCGATTCGGAGCCGCAGCTCGCCGAGGTCATCGCCGCGTGGAGCAGCACCTGCGGTAGCACCTGCGATCCGTGCAGCTTCGAGGGCACGTGCGCCACATCGTGCCCGGAGGTCGATCTCGATTGCCCGGTCGGCGGGCTCGCCGGCGCCAGCTGTGTAGACGCGACCGATTGCGAGAGCCGGCTGTGTACCGGCGACGCACGCGGCCACTATTGCTCGGCGGCGTGCGCGGCGACGGCCGATTGCGATGCACCGTTTTCGACATGCACGGCAGCGACGTGCGGCTACCAGGGCGATCCGCCTGGCATCGCGGGTGCGCATTGCGCCACGAATTCCGAATGCCGGTCGGGGCTTTGCGACCTCGATGCGGCGGCCTGCACGGTCTCGTGCGGCAGCGATGGATCGTGTCCCTCAGGCTTTTCCTGCCTTCCTGTCGCTGAGCAGCACGCGTGCACCACGGGCGGTGGGTGCTCGGTCGCGGAGGGCGGTGGGAGCTGGCTCGTGGTCGCGGCACTCGGGTTCATCGCGCGGCGGCGTAAAGCCCATTGATCTCTGCGCGTGGACATGCAAACTCGCGCCTCCATGCCACTGCTCGACGGTGTCCAAGTCATCGCGTCCAAGATCCACGGCTACGGTGGGCGCACCACGCGCGAGTTCTTGAAGGGCGAGACCGTCTGCTTCGGCGACGGCGTGCTCTACAAACAAGACGACGACTTCGATGACACGTACGCGCTGATCCTGCCGGGCGAAGATTCCGGACTCGGCGAGAACATCTTCTGGGACCTCGTCGATCAGACGCGCTGGTTCAATCACTCGTGTGATCCGAACACCGAAGTGCAATCGAAGTGGGACAACGAGACCAAGACCCTGCGCGCGTGGTGGGTCGCACTTCGCGACATCAAGAGCGGTGAAGAGATCACGTACGACTACGGCTTCGTCGCCGATGTCGCCGAGGTCTGCGCGTGTGGTGCCGAGAGTTGCCGCGGCCTGATCGTCGATCCCGACGAGGCTCACAACGTGCGCCCCGAGCTGCGTCAGTATCTGCGTCTCGCCAGCTAACAAGCTCCGTTACAATTCATCGCCAGCGGTCCGACCACCGCGATCATCAGTCCGCGCACGAGGCCTGCGCCTCCGACGGGATGCCGCTGCAGATCGTCCTCGCCTTGCTGGCGATCCTTGTCGGTGTCGTCGCCGCGATCGTCGTGCGCTAGCTCGCGGCCATCGTCTGGCCGTCGCGCACGTAGCTCGAGCCGACGATCGCTTTGGCCGTGCGCTTGCCGACCGCTGCGAGCTCGGCGAGGCCGGCGTAGGTCTTCGCGCGCGCGAGCGAGATCGCGGCGACCGAGACGCTCATCATCGGGAACCGGCGCATCACGCCGAACCGGTCCTTGGTCTCGATGTAGCCACGCTGGCGATCCGCGATGTCGTAGTACAGCTTGATCAGCGTGTCGAACCGGTCGCACAGCGTGCGGCAGACGCTGTCGGCCTTCTCGGCGCTGGTCACGAACACGAAGTCGTCGCCGGCGATGTGACCGATAAAGTCCTTGGAGTCGCCGTAGCGCTGGATCACGTAGCGGATCACGTCGCCGGTCTGGCGGATCACCGCGTTCGCCTTTGCGTAGCCGTAGTAATCGTTGAATGCCTTGAGGTTGTCGAGATCGAGGTAACAGGCGACCGCGGCAGCATCGCCGATCCGGCGCTCGATCTCGGCCTGGATCGCATCCGCGCCGGGGAGCTGGGTGGTCGGTGACGCGCCGAGCTCGCGGGCCTGGCGATCGAGTGCCTTGCCGACGCGCGCGAGCAACTCGGCCGCGTCGAACGGCTTGACCATGTAGTCCTCGGCGCCGCTGCGGAACGCGCGAACCTTGTCGGCGGTGTCGCCGCGCGCCGACAGGAACATGATCGGCGCCATCCCGATGTTCGGATCGGCGCGGATCATCTCGGCCGCGCGGTAGCCATCGATGTTCGGCATCAGCACGTCGAGGACGATCATGTCGGGCCGAAACCGGCGGGCCTCGGCGAGTGCGAGCGTGGCGGAGCCGGCATCGCGAACTTGATAGCCACCGAGCTCGAGCACCTCACGGCA
This sequence comes from Kofleriaceae bacterium, assembly GCA_043780895.1. Lineage (GTDB taxonomy): Bacteria > Myxococcota_A > Polyangia > Haliangiales > Haliangiaceae > JABFXX01. The sequence goes on from JAYWCI010000241.1 coordinate 16,070, forward strand.
GATCTGGCGAATCGACGGATCGTCGTCGACGATCAGCACGCGCGGCGCCTCGCGGCGCCCACTCTCGACGATCCGCAAGCACGCATCGCGAAACGCCGCGGGCTGGATCGGAAAGTCCATCATGTCGTCTGCGCCGGCCGCGAGGAAGTCGACGCGGCGGTCGGGCTCACCGACGACCATCACGGCGGTCTTGTGGGTATCCGGATCGTGCTCGAAGATCGCGAGCAGCGCGGAGGCCTCGGGCAACGAGCCGGCGACCACGGCAAGGGCAGGGTGCTCGGCCCGTGCGAACGCGAGCGCGCTGTCCGCGTCGTGGCAGACCAGCACGCGATCGGTGAGAGCCATCAACAGGCCCTTGAGGAGGAGGGCGCGGCGCGGATCATCGTCGACGACGAGCGCCGCGACGTTGTCGCCCAGGCCGCGCCGCCGGACCGGCCCATCGGGCTCGATCATGATCGGCTGGGTGAGCTCTTCCTGGCGCGGCGAGACCGGCAGCGTGAACACGAACTTGGTGCCCTTGCCGTCGGACTCGACCCAGATCTTGCCACCGTGCGCCTCGATGATCGTGCGCGAGATCGAGAGCCCGAGGGCGGTGCCACCGACGCGCCGGCTCGACGCCGAGAACGGCTCGAAGATCCGCTCGCGATCCTCGGCCATGATCGGCTCGCCGGAGTTGTGCACCGAGACGCCGACCGCATCTTCCGAGAGCGGGGGGCCGAACACCTCGACATCGATGATGCCGTTCGGGGGCGCGAATCGGATCGCGTTCGTGAGCAAGTTGCCGAGCACCTGCGAGAGCCGTTCGGGGTCGCCGAGGATCGAGATGTCCGCGGCAGAGGCGCTCAACATCATCGTGAGTTGCTTGTTCGCGGCGGCCTGGCGATAGCGATCGATCACTTCGCGTGCGAGCCGATCGAGCTGCACCGGCGCGGTCGCGACCGTGATCGTGCCGGCTTGCGAGCGCGCGAGATCGAGCAGCTGATCGATCAAGTGATTCATCCGCGTCGCGGCTTGGCGCGCCATGTCGACGTAGCGCAGCTGGCGATCGCTCATCTGCCCGGCGTACCCCGACAGCACGATATCGAGCGCCCCACTGATCGAGGTCAGCGGCGTGCGCAGCTCGTGCGACATCACTTGCGCGAACTCCGCGCGCCGGTGCGCCATGTCGGCGGTATCGCCGAGGTCGCGCAGCACGACGATCGCGCCGATCGGTACGTCGTCCTCGCGCAGGGGTGTCACCACCGAATGAAGGAGCCGATCAGTGACGCGGACCTCCTCGCGAATCGGCTGGCCATCGGGCGAGCCCGCGGCGAGATCGAAGGGATAGAACCCGACGGTGTTCTTGAGATAGGTCGTGTCGACCGCGGCATCGAGCGGGATGCCCAGCATCTCGCGCGCAGCGCGATTGATCAGGACTTCGCCCGAGGTCGTGTCCGCGAAGATCGCGCCGTCGGCCATCAGCTCCACGGCGATCCGCAGACGTTCCTGTAACCCCCTTGGCATCCACATAAAATCATACAAGAACTTCGAGCCAGGCGCTGCGTAGTTGCGGTCTGACCTCGGCCCGCGGTAAGGGTGCGTGCATGTCGGCATCCCTGGTCCTCGGTCTCGTGTTGGCCTGCACGCAGCCGCACCCCGATCCCAAGACCGGCGATGTGGTCAGCGAGTCAGGCCACGAGGGTTGCATGCCTCCAGGTGGCCCCAAGGCAGACGTCCCCGTCGCGCCTACGCCCACGCCCGAGCCCGAGAAGCCGACCGTTGTTGCGAAGCCTTCCGAGGCGCCGCACCGCGAGCAGCCGTCGCCGGCCGACAAGCCGAAGCTCGACAAGCCGGCGGACAAGAACGCCGAAGCCGTGAACGACAAGAGCGACAAGAGCGACAAGAGCGACAAGAGCGACAAGACGACGAAACCGCCAGCCGATCTTCGCAGTTAAGAGCGCGGTCTTACGCGCTGCGCTCGGGCTCGTCGTCAGTCCTGGCGGCGGAATGTTTTTTCGAGAGCGGCGTACAAGCCGCCCTTGGCGACCAGCTCGTCGTGCGTGCCTTGCTCGAAGATCAGGCCTTTGTCCATCACCACGATCAGATCCGCGTTGCGGATCGTCGAGAGGCGGTGCGCGATGACGAGCGTCGTGCGGCCCTTCATCAGCTCGTGCACGCCCTTCTCGATTAGCATCTCGGCTTCGGGATCGACGTGCGCGGTGGCCTCGTCGAGGACGAGTACCTCGGGATCGCGCAGGAGCGCACGCGCAAACGCGACGAGCTGACGTTCACCCGCGGAGAAGTTCGCACCGCGTTCGGCGACTTTCTCGCCGAGCGCGGAATCGACCGAACCGGCGCGGCGCGCGAGCGCGCGATCGAGGCCGACCCGCTTGACCGCGGCATCGAGTTCGGCCTGGCTGTGGACCTTGCCGAGCGTGATGTTGTCGCGGAGCGTGCCGGCGAACAGCGTGACGTCCTGCGAGACCACGGTGATCCGCCGACGCAGATCGGCGAGCTCGAGATCGCGGATATCTTCGCCGTCGAGCTTGATCGAGCCGCGGTCGCGTTCGTACAGGCGCGTGAGCAACTTGATGACCGTCGACTTACCGGAGCCCGTCGCACCGACGACCGCGACGGTCGCGCCGCGCGGCACGCTGAGATCGATCCCTCGCAGCACGGGCTCGGCGCCGTAGCTGAAGTGCACGTTGCGCATCTCGATGGAGGGTGAGTCCGCGGCGATCTTCGAGAGCTCCGCGGGCGCGTCGTGATCCTTCAGCGTGGTCCCGCCGACGAGCGCCCCGGCGCCGTCGTACTCCTCGGTATCGAGGAGCTGGAAGATGCGCTCGCTCGCGGCCATCGCGCCTTGCATGACGGCGTACTTCGCGGACAGGTCGCGGATCGGGATGAAGAACTTGTTGATGTACTCGATGAACACCACGACCACCGCGATCGTACCGGCGTCTTCGATCCGGTGTCCCGCGGCCCACCAGATGACCAGACCGGTCGCGATGTAGCCGATCGCCTCGACGAGCGCGTACATCGCGGCATCTGCCTGGATCTGGAGGAGATACGCATCGCGATGGCCGGCGTTGACTTCGTCGTACTCGCGGCGCGCGATCTTGCCGCGACCGAGGAGGTGGATCACGCGGATGCCGAACAGGTGCTCCTGCGCGAACGCGTTCATCGCGGCGAGCCGCACGCGGATCTGGCGGAACGATTTGCGCATCGCACGGCGTGCGACCTCGACGAGGATGAACACGAGCGGCAGCGTCGTGTATGTGAGCAGCGAGAGCCGGACGTCGATCGAGATCATGATGACGACGATGCCGATCGCCTTGACGACATCCGCGATCAACGTGATCGCGCCCTGCGCGAACATCTCGTTGAGGCTCTCGATGTCGTTCGTCATGCGCGTCATCAGCCGGCCGACGGGGATGCGATCGAAGAAGGCCGCGCGCTGCGCGAGCACGTGATCGAAGATCGAGATGCGGAGGTCATGCATCGTGCGCTGACCGGCGAGCTGCAAGAACCACTGGTCGCAGAACCCAGAGGCGCCTTGCCCGACGACGAGGCCCATGTACGCGAGCGCATCCCACGGCAGCATCGCGATCTTGTCGTCGAGGATATGGTGCTGGAGCGCGTAGACGAACAGCAGCGGCTGAGCGAGCTCGAACGCGATGCCGAGTAGCATGAACACCACCCACGCAGCGAGCATCGCGCGGTGCGGGCGGACGTACTTCGCGATTCGCTTGATCAGCCGGATGTCGTAGGCCTTGCCGAGGACGGCCTCGGCTTCGATCCCGGCCTTACGCGCGACCGCCATCAGCCGACGTCCCGGATCTCGAACTCGGTATCGAGCTGCGTGCGATAGAGGTCGCGATACACGCCGGCCTGGCCGATCAGCTGCGCGTGCGTACCCTTAGCGACGATCTTGCCCTGATCGAGGACGAGGATCTGATCGGCGTCCTTGATCGCGGCGATGCGATGGCTGATGAGGACCGCGGTGCGGCCCTTCATCACGCGCCGGAGATTCGCGAGGATCACGCGCTCGGTCTCGGCATCGACCGAGGCGAGCGAATCATCGAGCACGAGCAAGCGGGGCTCGGCCGCCAGCGCGCGCGCGAGGGCGACGCGCTGGCGCTGACCGCCCGAGAGCGTGATGCCGCGCTCGCCGACGATGGTCGCGAGCCGATCGGGCATCACGGCGAGGTCGCGCGTGAGCCCCGCGGCATCCGCGGCCTCGGTGACTCGCGGCGCATCGGAGAGATCCGGCGCGGACTCGGCGGCGCCGACGCGCTCGAGCTCGGCCCGGCGCGCGGCCGGGATCGCGGTGCCGGCGCCGTACCCCATGGCGACGTTGTCGGCGATCGTCGTCGAGAACAGGAAGGCCTCCTGCGGCGCGTACCCGATCTGCGCGCGCAGCGAATCGAGCGGCACGTCGGTGATGTCGCGTCCATCGATCGCGATCGAGCCGGTCGGCACGGGGATGAGCCGGCATAGGGCCTCGACGAGCGTGCTCTTGCCCGAGCCGGTGCGGCCGACGATCGCGGTGACCGTGCTCGGCGCGAGCTCGAACGAGACGTGATCGAGCAGCGTGCGCTCGCCGATCGTGATCGTGAGGTCCTTGACCACGACATGTGCGGGCTCGGGCGTGGCCGCGAGCGGCACGCCGTGACCATCCTGGATCGCGGGGACCTCGTCCTGGAGCGCGACGAGGCGGCTCCACGAGGCACGGCCGCGCTGGACGAGCGCGAGCATGAAGCCGAGCGTGAGCGTGGGCCAGACCAGGCGGGCGAGCAGCGCGGCGAACGCGGTGTACTCGCCGACATCGAGATCGGTGTGGATGACCGCGCGACCACCCATCACGATCAAGATCGCGACCGCAGAAGAGGCGAGTGCGTTGAGCGTGGGCGTGAGCTGGATCCGGACGATCGCGGCGACCATGTTCTTGTCGAGCAGGCGCTTGCTCGACTCGATGAAGCCTTCGCGACGCAGCCCCTCGAGCCCGTAGGTCTTGATCACCTGGATCGCACCGAGGTCTTCCTGGATCCGCGCGGACAGGCCGCCGAGCTCGCCCTGGACCGCGCGCATCGACGTGTAGATCCGGCGCGACAGCATCTGGCCGATGAAGAAGATCAGCGGGTAGGGGATGATCGCGATCAGCGCGACCTTCCAGTCGAGCAGCAACATGAACGGCAGCACCGTCACGAACGAGGTGACCGCGTTCGATAGATGGACGAGGCCGGCGCCCCACATCGCGCGTACGACCTGGACATCGTTCGTGAGCCGCGACATCACATCGCCGGTCGGATGATCGCGGTAGTAGCCGGGCGAGAGCGCCAGCGCGTGGCCGAACAGATCGCTGCGTAGATCGTACTCTGCTGCGCGCGCCGCGTTGAAGATCCACACGCGCGAGAAGATCCTCGTCACCGCGGTGACGAGGGCGAACAGGACGAGCAGCTTGACCGCGTAGATGGCGGAATCGGTCGCGAGCGCGGTGTGGACGCCACGCCAGTCTTCGAGCGCCGCCGCGGGACTGGCAGGCAGCGAGAGCCAGCGCATGACCTCGGCGATGTCCGCGATTCCGCGAGCATCTTTGATAGCCTGGACGGCGTCTTTCAAGAACACCGCGACGCCGATGTACGCGGCGTTTGTCGCGACCAGGCACAGGACGCCACCCGTGATGATCGCGCGATACGGCCGCAGATAGCCGAGAGAGCTTCGGCCCGGACTACTCACGCCAAAATATATACACCCGCCCGCACTCCGGATCGATCTCCAGGGCCGATGTAACTCGCCGAATGGACAAGCGCGATCGGTTGTAGGACCCGAACGTGATCGATACCATCGGCGCTCCTCGCGCCATGGCCGACCTCGCCTCATCACTCGCTGTTCTCGAGCACGACCCCGATGACGCGCAAGCGTTAGAGGCACTCGCTGCCGCCGCTCAACAAGCTCCCGCAGAAGTTCGCGCGAGCCGGTTCGCCGCCACTCGCAAGCTGCTTGCGACCCGCGGTCGGCCCGACGCCGTTGTCGCACTGATCGACGCCGAGATCGCGGCGATGAACGGCGACGACAAATCGCGGCAAGCCGATCTCTTGCTCGAGAAGGGCATGGTCCTCGACGGCGAGCTCCTCGACGTGCCCGCCGCGCACGCCGCGTTTGCCTCCGTGCTCGAGCTTCGCAAGAACGACGCGATGGCGATCGAAGCGCTCGAGGAGCTCAACGTCGCCGAGGAGAACTGGCAGAAGTTCACGGCGAAGTACGTCCAGGAAGCGACCGCATCGACGGATCGCAGCCTGGCGACCGGGCTCTACGTCTCGGCAGCCGAGGCCTACGTCCGGTTCTCGCCCGAGGCTCCCGAGGCCGAGCAATACCTGCGCAAGGCGCTCGAGATCGAGCCGAAGAACGCCAAGGCCGCGTTTCACCTCGCGCGCATGCTGCGCCGTCGTGATCGCTGGCAGGACCTCGCGGAGCTGCTCGACGAGCGCGCCGAGAAGGCAGGGACGAACGAAGCAAAAGTCGCAGCGCTGATCGCGCTGTCCGAAGTTGCACGCACCAACCTCGGCAATACGGCGCGTGGCGAACGGGCGCTCAAGCGCGTGCTCGCGCTCGATCCCACGCATCCCCGCGCACTGCGCTTCGTCACCGATACGGCGCAAGCCGCGGGTGACTGGCCCGGCGTCGTCGCCGCGTATCAAGCCGCCCTCAAGGCGCGCCGCGATGGCGACGACCTCGGCATGCTGCTCCAGATCGGCATGGTGCTGTGGAAGCACCTGAACGATCTCGATCAAGCCGAGGAGTACTTCCGGCGGATCAGGAAGCTCGATCAGGGGCACCCGGCCGCGCTCGATTTCTATCGCGCGTACTACACGGCCAAGGGCGAGACCGGCAAGCTGATGACGATGCTCAAGTCGGCTGACAAGCCCGGCGATCAGCGTCGACCGCGGAGCGACTCGGGCGAGAGATCGATCTCGATCGAGATCGCCGAGCTCGCCGAACAACAGAATAATCCTGAGAAGGCGATCGAAGCCTGGAAGCAGCAGCTGCGCCAGGATCCGACCTCGGTCCAGGCGCGTTCGTCGTTGCAGCGCCTGTATCGCCGGACCGAGAAGTGGAACGCACTCCTCGATCTGATGAAGGACGAGGTCGATCGCCTGTCCGAGATCGATATCGCAGGCAAGGCCGCACGCTTGTTCGAGGTCGCCGAGATCTATCGCGATCGCTTGAAACTCGACGTGATGGTGATCAACACCTACAACGCGATCCTCAAGATCGATCCGGAGAACCAGCGCGCCGGCGACGAGCTCGCCGGAAAGTTCCGCACGCTCGGGCGCTGGAATGATCTGATCGCGGTGCTCACGCGCAAGAGCGAGAGCGCGAACGTGCCCGATGGCGAGCGCGTGAAGCTACTCCGCGAGGTCGCGGATCTGTGGTCTGAGCGGTTCGGTAACTTCGCGAACGCGATCAAGCCGCTCGAGCGGATCGCCGAGCTCACGCCGACCGATACCGACGCGATCAATCGCCTCAAAGAGATCTATACGAAGCGTCGCCAGTGGCGGCAGCTGATCGATCTGCTCGGCAAGGAAGCCTCGACGCTCGCGCCCGCGGATCGCCGCGTCAAGCAGAGCGAGATGGCGCGGCTCGCCGCCGAACGCCTCGGCGATACCAAGCTCGCGATCGAAGTCCACAACCGCGTGCTCGGCGAAGCCGGCACCTCGGACGTGACCGAGACGCTCGCGGCCCTCGCCGCCCTCTACGATCGCGAGAAGCGTCACCTCGCCTACGTCGAGATCCTGCATCGCCAGGTCGAGCTCGCTCGCGCGAAGACCCCGCCGGCCGCGAAGGAGGCGGTCACGCTGCTCGAGAAGCTCGGCCAGATCTACACCGAGCGCCTGGCGGCCCCCCAGCAGGCCGCGGTCGCCTGGAAAGAGATCCTCGAGCTCGAGCCGAACCACACCAAGGCGCTGCGCACCTTGCGCGAGCTCTATGCGCTGGCCGGCGATTTCGTCGGGCTCGAGCAGCTCTACGCGCGGCTCGGTCAGCAAGAAGAGCTCGTCGATGCGCTGCTCGCGATCGCGGACCGCATCGATGCGAAGGCCCAGCGGCTGCCGCTCGTGGAGCGCTCGGCGCAGCTCGCGCAAGAGCGCGCTGACAAGAATCCCGGCCATGCACCGGCGCTCGAGAAGGCGCGGCAAGTGTGGGAGCGCGTGCTCGCCGTCGACTCGCAGCACGTCGCTGCGGCCACCGCACTTGCCCCGATCTACGAGAACCACGAGAAGTGGACGCGCCTGCTCTCGATGTACGAGATCGAGCTCGGCGCGGCGACCGAGACCCAGGCGAAGCTCGCGAAGATCGAACAGATCCGCGCGTTGTGCGAGCAGAAGCTCGCGTCGAAGACGCTCGCGTTCACGTGGGCCGTGCGCGCCTACGAGCTCGAGCCCGCGAACCCCAAGCTCTACGACAACGTGATGCGGCTCGCGAGCGAGCGCGAGCAGTGGAAAGACGTCGTCGGAGCCTTCGAGCGCGCGATCGCCGGGGGCACCTTGCCCGAGCCACAGCGGCTGAGCACCTTCCGCGAGCTCGCGAAGATCGCGGCCAAGCGCCTCGGCGATCCGGAGATGGCGCGTGGTTATCACCGCAAGGTCCTACAGGCCGCGCCCGAGGATCGCGATGCCGAGGCGAACCTCGAGGATCTCGCGACCCAGGTTGCCGATTGGAGCGAGCTCCTCGCTTCGTTCCGGCGGCGCGCGAATCGCGAGACCGAGGCGCCCGCGAAGGCGAACCTCCTCCTCGAAGCTGCGCAGATCCAGGAGCAGAAGCTGCAGGATCTCGACGGCGCGGCCGCGACGTATCAAGAAGCGCTGCAAGCCGCGCCCGGTCACCCCAAGGTCCTTCGCGCCCTCGCGAAGGTCCAAGATGCACGCGGCGATTATCCATCGCTCGCCGAGGTGCTCGCGCAAGAGCTCGGGAACGAGAAGGATCCGAGCGCGCGCGCAGAGCTCGTGATGCGGCTCGGCTCGCTGCACGAGCACAGCCTCGAGCAACCGGCCAAGGCACTCGCATACTACCGCGAGGCGCTCGCGATTCCGGCCCAGAGCGGAGCCGTACGTTCGCAACCGATCGCTTCGATCGCGAGGCTCGTGCTGGTGCCGGAGACTGCCGCGAAGCTCGATCCGAAGGAGCGCATCGCCGCTGTGCGCGAGGTGTTGCCGCACCTCGAGGCGGACAAGCTCGCCGCGCAGCAAGCCGCGGCGCTCGAAGTCTTGCGCGCGTCCGACGAGACCGGCGCGACCGAGAAGGCCGATCTCGATCGCGCGCTCGTGCGCATCTATCACGTCGAGCTCGGCGATCCGGGCGCGGCCTGGACCGCAGGTCTGCGCGTCGTCACCGCACAACCGCAGGACACCGACATCCGTCGCGCGCTCGGGAACCTCGCCGGCCAGCTCGGACGCGATGGTGAATGGGCCAAGCACCTCACCGACGCACTCGCCACGCTCAAGCAAACCCACGCCGCTCCAGCAGAGATCCGAGCGGTCGCGACCGAGCTTGCCGTGCTCGCCGGAGAACGGCTCGCGGATCGTGCGACCGTCGAGCGCGGTTGGCTCGCGGTCCTCGAGGTCGAGGCCGATGCGACCGACGCGTTCGACGCCCTGTCGGCCGTGTACCGCGCCGACCAGCGCTGGCTCGATCTGCGCGCGCTGCTCGAGCGCCGCGCCGAGGTCACGATCGACGAGCGCGCGCGGCTCGCCGCGTTGGTCCAGCTCGCGGTGCTCGAGGAGCAGATGCTCGACGACTCCGCGCGCGCGATCGCCGCGTATCGCCGCGCCCTCGAACTGTCGCCCGCAAATAGCGAAGCGTTCACCGCCCTCGATCGGCTCTACACCGGGTCCGACAAGTGGACCGACCTCGAAGAGCTGCTCGCCCGCCGCACCGAGTACGACGCCGCGAATTCGAACACGCTCGCGTACCGCCGAGCGGAGCTGTTCTCGCACGAGCTCGCTGATCCGAGCCGCTCGATCGATCTCCTCGAAGATGTGATCGCGCGGGATCGCGACCACGTGCAGGGCCGCGAGTTGCTCGAGGACTTGCTTACGGATCCGAAGGCGGGCTCGCAGCGCATGCGGATCAGCCGCGTGCTCGAGCCGCTGTACGAAGGCGGAAAGCAGTGGCAGGACCTCGTGGGCCTGCTGCGGGTCCAGCGCGGCCTCGTCGAAGGTACCGAAGCGATCGAGCTGCTCGCGCGGCTCGCGCAGCTCGAGGAGTCCGAGCTTGGCACCCCCGGCCATGCGTTCGAAGCATGGCTCGACGTGCTGAAGCTCGATCCCACCGACGAGCGCGCGCGGATCGAGCTGCCGCGCCTCGCGCAGTGGCTGCAGCGCTGGCCCGAGGCAACCGCCGCGCTCGAAGCCGCGGTCAACGCGACGCCCGAGTCCGATCTCTCGACGCGCGGTGCGCTGCTCGGCGAGCTCGCGACCTACTACGACGCCGAGCTCGGCGATGCGCCGCGCGCGATCGTCGCGTATCGCCGGTTGCTCGAAGGCGATGCCGCGTCGCCCGCGACCCAGCGCCGCGCCGGTGCCGCCCTCGCGCGTCTCTACGAAGAGCGTAAGGCGTGGCAAGAGCTGCGCGATGTCCAGCGCAAGCAGGCTCACTGGGCCGAAGATGCGGCGGAGCGTCGCGCGTTGCTCGCGCGCGTTGCGGTCCTCGAAGAAGATCAGCTGAATTCGCGCGATGCCGCGATCGCGACGTGGCGCGACGTCCTCCAGGATCATCCGAGCGACGAGGGCGCCTTGCATGCCCTCGAGCGGCTCTACACGGCCGCGGAGCGCTGGCGCGACCTGATCGATGTCTTGCGCCGCGTGATCGATGCGATGCCGGCCGAGAGCGTGCCGCTGCTCGGTCGGATCGCCGAGATCCACGAACAGAAGCTGCACGAGACCGACGAAGCGACCGCGGCGTGGCTCGAAGTCCTCGATGCGGATGGCGACAACGTGCGCGCGCTCGCCGAGCTCGCTCGGCTGTATCGCGCGGGGAACCGCCACGCTGATCTGCTCGACATCTACGAGCGTCAGCTCGCGAACAATCCGCACGGGCGAGACGGTGACTCAACGCTGCCGCTGCAGATCGAGGTCGCGAAGCTGCTCGGTGGTCCGCTCCAGCGACCGGTCGAAGCCCTCGATCGCTGGGAGAACGTGCTGCACGCCGACGCGCAGCACCCCGAGGCCCTCGCTGCGGTCGAAGCCGCGCTCCAGGATCCGGATCTCCGCGCGTCTGCCGCGGACATCCTGCGCCCCGTCTACTCGGCGACCGCGCAGGACGACCGGCTCGCCTCGCTCTCGATGCGCCAGTCCGAGTGGACCGACGATCCAGCGACCAAGCTCCGTGCCCTCAACGAGGTCGTGATGCTGCGCGAGCACCGCCTCGGCGACAAGGGCGGCGCGTTCGAAGCGCAGCTCCAGGCCCTCCGCCATGCGGCGACCGAGCCCGAGCTCGCCCGCTCCGTCAGCGAGACCGAGCGCCTCGCCGGCGAGCTTGGCCGCGAAGCCGAGCTGATCGATGTCTATCGCGCCGTCGCGCCGGATGTCCTCGACGCCGAGATCCAGCGTCGCCTCTACCTCGATATCGCCGACCTCGCGCGCGCGGTGCGCCGAGATCTCGCGATGTCGCGCGAGTACTACCAGAAGGTGCTCGACGCCCAACCCGATGATCGGCGTGCGCTCGCCGCCCTCGAGAGCATCTATCGCGAGACCAACGACGAGGAACACCTCGTCGACGTGCTGCTCCGCCAGGCCTCGCCCGAGCTCGGCGCGACGCCCGACGATCAGGTCCATGGCCTGGTCGAGGCGGCCGGCATCTTCACGATGCTGAAGCGTCCCGACGACTCGATCCGCGTCTGGGAGCAGGTCCTCGAGATCGCGCCCGAGCGCGCCGATGCGATCTACGCGCTCGAGACGCTCTACAGCCAGCAGAATCGCTGGCACGACGTGGTCGAGCTCTACGAGCGCCGACTCGGGTTCGTCACGTCGAATGAAGAGGCGGTCGCGCTCCGCGTCCAGCTCGGCGAGCTGCACGAGAAGCACATCCACGACATCGAGGCCGCGATCGAGAACTATGCGGCAGCGCTCGGCGGCAACAGCAAGCAGCCCGCGGCGCTCGCGGCGCTCGAGCGTCTGCTCAACGATCCGGAAGCGCGCGCGCAAGCGGCCGAAGTGCTCGAGCCCGTGTTCGTGGCGCAGCAGCGCTGGCACGACCTCGTTCGGGTCTACGAAGCGAAGCTCGAGTCCGCCGCGGATCCGAAAGATCGGTTGCGGCTCACCCGGTTCGTCGCGCGGCTCTTCGAAGAGCAGCTCGAAGATTTCGAGAACGCCACGCGCTGGTTCGCGAAGGTGTTCCGCGAGGCTCCATCCGATCCGGCGGTCCGCGATCAGCTCAACCGGCTCGCGTCGATCACCGAGAACTGGGCGTTCGTCGCCGAGAGCTATCAGGGCTACCTCGACGACGAGCACGGAGAGACCACCGACGTGCGCGACGTCGCGATCGTGGTCGCCACGATCTACGACCGTCGCCTGAACGATACCGATCACGCGTTCGCGGCCTATCGCCGTGCGCTCGCGATCGAGGCCGACGATGCCGTGCCGAACGCGCGCGAGCTCGTGAAGCGGCTCGAGGATCTCCTCGGCCGCACGCAGCGCTGGGCGGATCTGGTCTCGGTCTACGACGACGTGATCACGCGCGGCGACGAAGAGCTTCGCATCGAGGCGCTCGTGAAGCGCTCGCGCTTGCTCGAGGATGGCCTGCAGGACACCGCGCGCGCCGTCGAAGCGTGGCGCGAAGTGGTCCTCGCGACCGATGGCGGCGAGACCCCGACCGCGGAACGCGCGTATCGCGATGCGGTCGGCGAGCTCGAGCGGCTGTTCCGGCTGCGCGCGCAGTGGCACGACCTCGTCGATCTGATCGAGGCGCGGCTCGGTCGCACCGACGATCAAACCGAGACCGCCGAGCTCCGCCTGCGGCTCGCCGATATCTACGAGAACCAGCTCCAGGATCTCCCGGCGGCGATCGACCAGTACCAGGAAGTGCTCCACGGCGAGAAGCTGTGGGAGCGCGGCGTCCAGGCGCTCGAGCGGCTCGTCATTCACGACGATCATCGCGCTCGCGTGATCGAGCTGCTCGAGCCGGTCTATCGCGCGCAGGATTGGTGGCAGAAGCTCGTCGTCGTGCTCGACGCGAAGCTCGAGTACGTGATGGATCCGTTCGATCAGGTCCAGACGCTGCACGAGATCGCAGAGCTCCATGAAGATCGCGGCGGTGCGATCAATCTGGCGCTCGCGGCGCTCGCACGCGCGTGGCGGATCGATGTCTCGGACGATGCCGCGCTCACGAAGCTGCTCTTGCTCGCCGGCAAGCTCAACGCCTGGGACGAGGCGGCGCGTACGGTCGAGGATGGTGCGGCGTCGGCGCCGAATGGCGAGCTCGCGGCCGGGCTGTGGACCCGCGCGGCCGAGATCCACGAAGGCCAGCGCCGCGATCGCAAGCGCGCGATCGATGCATGGCACAAGGTCGATGAAGCTCGGCCCGATGACCTCATCGCGCTGTCGTCGCTCGATCGCTTGCTCGCGCTCGAAAGTCGCGTCCTCGAGCTCGTGACGGTGGTCGAGCGCCGTGCCGAGCTCACCGAAGATGCCGGCGTGCGGCTCGTGCTGCTCCATCGCGTCGCGGCGCTCTACGAAGAGGTGCTGGCCGACAAGCCGAAGGCAATCATCGCCTACAAGAACGTGCTCGGCGTCGACGATTCGGACGGCGCGGCGCTCGATGCGCTCGACCGGCTCTATCGCGCTGGCGATCCGCGCGACAAGGATGCCGCGCGCGAGCTCGCGCAGACGATCGAACGCAAGATCGAGCTGTCCACCGATCAAGCAGCGCGCCAGGCGCTGCGCCACTCGGCGGCGGCGGTCTACGAAGGCCAGCTCGATGACGTCTACCAGGCGATCGGTCATCTCACGGCGATCCTCGACGACGATGCTGGCGATCAAGGTGCGCTCGGCGATCTCGATCGGATCTACGCGAAGCAGAAGCTGTGGCCCGAGCTGCTCGATATCGTCGACAAGCGCGCCCTCCTCGCTGCGAACGCGAAGGACCGCGCGGACCTCGCGTTCCGTGCCGCAAAGCTCGTCGAGATCGAGCTCACCGATCCCGATGCGGCGATTCCACGGTTCGGCGCCGTGCTCCAGGTGTTGCCGGCGCACGAGGGTGCCCGCGCAGCGCTCGAAGCGCTGATGCAACAGGACGACCACGTCGAAGCGGCCACGCCGATCCTCGAGCGCGTCTACCGCGCGGCGAGCGAAGCCTCGGGCCTGATCCGCGTCTACGAGCGTCGCCTCGCGGTCGCCGGTCGAGATCCGGAGGCGCGTCGTGCCGACTGGCAGGCGCTCGCCGAGACCCGCGAGACACTCGCGAACCAACCCGTCCAGGCCTTCGTGGTGTGGGGTAGGGCGCTCGCCGACGATCCGGAAGATGCGGACCGTTTGCAGCCGCTGATGCGGCTCGCCGAGACCCAGAACCTGTGGCGCGACTTCGCGAAGCTGCTCGACGAGCGGCTCGACGATCAGGACAAGCCGCTGCCGCCCGAGATCGAACAGGCGTACGCGATGCGCCTCGGCTCGATCGCCGAGGATCGCTTGAACGATCTCGATCGCGCGGCGCGCGCGTTCGATCGTGGCACGAAGGGCCCCGAGCCGCGCGCCGCGCTCTCCGCGCTCGAGCGCGTGCTCTATCGCAGTAACAAGTCCGCCGAGCTCGCGTCGGTGTTGCGTCGTCAGGCCGATGCGGCCGAGAGCGAGCCGCAGACTGCCGAGTACTTGTTCCGCATGGGCGACCTGCAGGAGTCCACGCTCGCGTCTCCGCGCGACGCCGTCGCCGCGTATCGCGACGTGCTCGGCCTCGTGCCGGAGCACCCGCAAGCGCGCGCCGCACTCGAACGGATGCTGGATACCGCGGGCGAGCTGCGCCGCGATATCGTCGAAGTGCTCGAGCCGCTATTCGAGCAAGATGGCGATGCGCAGCGGCTCTCGAACGTCCTCGAGGCCAAGCTCGCGACCACGAGCGACCAGCTCGATCGGGCGGCGATCCTCCAGCGGTTGGTCGAGCTGTTCGAGCACCGCCTGAGCAACCTCGCGCGCGCGCTCGATGCCGCGCTGCGCTGGCTCGAAGTCGATCCGGCGTCCGACCAAGCACTGAACGAGGTCGAGCGGCTCGCGGAGCGCCTCGGTCAATGGACCGAGACCGCGCACAAGCTCGGCTCGATCGTCACGGCGTCGGATGCGCCGTCGCGTTCGCCCGACGTGCAGGTCGCCTTGCTCGTGTTTCTCGGTCGCGTCCAGCGCGACAAGCTGGGCCAGGCCGAAGAAGCGATCGGAACCTATCGCGCGGCACTCGCGCTCGAGCCCGCAGAGCTCGCCGCGCTCGATCCATTGATCGAGATTTTGCGCCTGCGGGGCGACACCGTCGCCCTCGGTGAAGCGCTTCGCCAACGCGGCAAGGTCGCGCCCGAGCCGAGCGAGCGCCGCGCGGCGTACGCCGAGGTCGCGCAGATCGCGGAGCGTGCGGGTGATCGAGGCGCCGCGATCCACGCGTGGAAAGAGATCATCGGCGACGACGACAACGATCGCGACGCGCTCGATCAGCTCGCGCGGATCTATCGCGACGGCCACACCCCGGACGACCGGTCCTCGCTCGTCGACACGCTGACCCGCGCTGCGCACCTCGCACCCGAGCCGACTGACGAGAAGAACGTGCGGGTCGAGATCGCCCGTCTCGAAGCGGAGACTCCGCGTGCAGTCTCGGCGTGGCAGGCGGTGGTCGACCTCGATCCCGAGGACATCACCAGCTTGGGCCAGCTCGAGCAGGCCCACGCGAAGAACAACGACTGGATCGCGGTCGGCGACATCCAGACGCGCCGCCTCGATCTCGCGAAGTCGCCCGGCGAGAAGATCGCGATCTACGCCGAGATGGCACAGCTCGCGGAAGGCCGGCGCCAGTCGGTCGACGACGCGATCACGGCCTGGTACTCCGCGCTCGAGATCGATAACACCAGCCAGCGCGCGTACGACGAGCTCGAGCGCTTGCTCGACACCGCCGGCCGTCATCACGATCTCGTCGAGTTGCTCGAGCGTCGCGCCGAGCTCTACGGCACCCTCGGCGATATCCGCGCCGAGATCCAATCACTCGCTCGCGCGGCCGATGTCTGGGAAGGGAAGCTCGATTCGCCCGATGCGGCCGGCGAGATCCTCGAGAAGATCCTTGCGCGGGAGCCAGGTTCGGTGGCCGCGCTCACGCGACTGTCGAGGATCTACGAGCGCTCCGGTGATTGGCCGAAGTGCAAGGCCACGCTCGAACAAGCGCTGGCGCTCGATCCTAAGGGTCGCGACGCCGCGGACTTGTTCTTCCGGCTCGGCGAGGTCGCGCGGGTCGGCGACTCCGACGAGGACACGGCGATCCAGCACTTCCAACAAGCGCTGCGCCACGATCCGACGCACACGCCTTCCATCGAGGCGCTCGAGAAGCTCGCGCGCGAACGCCGTGACAACGGGCTGCTCGCCGAGATGCTGCAGCGTCGCCTGGATGCGACACCGGGCACGGCGAGCCTCGAGCTCCTCGTCGAGATCGCGGACCTCGAGCGCAAGGCGGGCCACACCGATGCGGCGCTCGCCGCTCTCGCACGTGCCGCGAATGCTGCGCCCGACGACATCCGCGTCCTGGGACCGCTCGCCGACCTGTACTTCACCGCGGGCAGGCTCGACGAAGCCGCTCCGATCTACGACCGGCTCGCGACCGAAGCGAAGACTGCGCGGCGCATGAAGGACGTCGCGAAGTTCCGCCAGCGCCAGGGCAGCATCCTCGAAGCGCGCAACGATCGTCCCGGTGCGATGGCGGCGTACGAGGAAGCGCTGCGCGTCAACCCGACCGATGTCTCGACCATGATGGGCCTCGGTCGGCTCTACTTCGCGACGAGTGACTGGGAGAAGGCGCGTAAGATCTACCAATCGCTCGTGCTGCAGAACATCGATTCCGATGCAGGCGTAACCAAGGGCGAGGTCTACTGGGCGCTCGGCCGGATTCATATCGAGCTCGGCCAGGCGCCGAAGGCCAGGTCGATGTTCCAGCGCGGGCTCGAGATCGAGCCGCAGAATCAGAAGCTCAAAGATGCGCTCGCGGCGCTCTAGCGGCCGAACGTAAAAGCGCGCACACGAGTCGTACGCGCGTCTGGGTTCCGCGAAGTTACTTGATCGCGATCGCGGCGGTGTTCGTCACGCCCGCCATCGTCACGTCGAAGTAGATCACCGAGCCAGCGGGCAGCGCGACGGGCACGTGATGTCGTCACCGAACGCCGTCGTTCGGATCGTAGACCGCGAGCACTGCGCGAACGAGCGTTGCTTACTTGCCGCAGATCGCTGCGGCGTGAGCCGCGGCGACCGAGACCTGCTGGTCCTCGGAACGCGCGAGGTTTCGCAGCTTTGGCTTCGCGACCGCGGGACACGAGCGCCCCATGAGACCGAGGCCTGTTGCGGCTGCGGCGACGATCTCCGGAAATGCCCCATCGTCGAGTGCGCCCAGCAGCGCGTCACCAGCGCCCGGTGGGCTCAAGCGGCCGATCGCGTACGCCGCGTTCTGCGTGAGAGCGAGCGCGTCGGTCGATTCGAGAGATGCACCTTGCCACTGCTGGAACTTCGCGACGAGCTTGGTCGCGAGCGTAGGATCGCCGAGCTCGACCGCGAGATCGATCGCGTGCTGGCGCAGCTCGATCGGTTGCTTCGGATTGTCCCAGGTCTTCGCGAGCAGATCGCTTGCGCCTGTCGCTTTGCATTCCGCGAGCGCCGACAGCGCGTCGTTGCGCACCGCGAGCTCGGGATCGCGATGCACGGAATCGGCGAGCGACGTGGCCGGACCGGGACGCGAGCAGCGCGCGCCGAGCATCTGCGCAGCACGCGCGCGCACTTCCGGCCAGGTGTCGCTCACGAGGGCGGTCTGGATCACGCGATCGATGCCGTCGGCGTGGACCGCGGCGTGCCACGCCCCGGGCGGTCCACTCTCGGTCGCGCCGAGGGCCGTGAGCGCGGCATAGCGCACGCCCGGATCGGCTTCCTGCATGAAGAACTGGAGGAGCTCGAGCGCCTCGGCCCTCGGCGCCTTCGCGATCGCAGTCGCGCCTACTTGATCGAGCGCGAAGCGA
>JAYWCI010000242.1:0-19633 GCA_043780895.1 Kofleriaceae bacterium
CGAGCCGGTCCCAGGATTTGTGCTCGCTCGCGATGCGGTGGAGGCGGGCGCGGACCTCGGCATCGCCTTCGGGCGCACGCTTGGCGGTCGCGAAGGCACGCGCGAGCGCATCGAACGCGCGCGCGATGTCCTTGCCGCCGGTCTCCCAGACCTCGGAGGCGCGGAACAACCAGCGCAGCCGCGCGGTCGGATCTGGAGCAGGCAGGCTCTCGTACGCGACGGCGAGCTCTTCCCACGGCGTCTCGAACAGCCGGTTCGGCAGCGTGGGCAGGGGCGGCCGACGCACCGGTGCTTGCGCCTTGCGCGGCATCGGAGGCGGCGCGCTGACCCGGCGGGAGCGTGCGCCCGCGAGCGCATTGCTTCGCGCGGTGATCTGGGGCGGACGCGGTGGAGGCGGTGGCAACTTCGTGGGGCCCGAGCCGACGCCCGGCAAGGGCCGACGTGCCGGAGCTGCGGGCGGCGTTGCCGACGGAGAAGCGGGCGGCACGACGAGCTTCGCGATGTCGTTCATCGAGAGCTGCATCGTCGAATTTTCGGGCTGCGAGAACGGGTTCGTGTCGCCGCCCTGCGCGCGCTTGGCCTCGGCCATCTCGATCTCGGTGAGATCGAGCGGCTGGGTCGAATCGCCGACGGACAGGTTCGCGCCCGCGAGATCGTCCTCGGTCAACGGATCGGTCTGCGCACGCATCGGCACGCGCGGCCGGATCGGGCCGGCGCGATTCGCGGTCGAGACGGCGTCGGCCACGGCCCCTTCACCTTGGATCGTCGCGGGCGGCGGTTCGGCATGCGGCGCCTTGTCGGCCTCGCGGTACTTGCCGACGACGCGCGCGAGCCGCCACAAGTGCGAGGCGGTCTCGGCATCCTCGGGTGCGAGCAGCAGCGCGACGAGGTGCGAGCGGAAGGCGCGCGGCGCATCCTTGAGCTGGTCTTCGATCGTCTGCGCGCGACGGCGCAACAGCTCGACGCGACGCTGCGTGGTCGCCGCGCGTTCGATCAGCGCCGAATCGACCGCGATGAGATCGTTCCACGCACGCGCCTTCGGTGCGAGCCGCTCGAGCGCATGGCGCACGTCTTCGCGATCGGGCGCCCACGAGAACGCGGCGAGCACGTCGGCGACGGCGCCCTTCGAATCGCCGGTGCGCTCGTCGAGGATCCGCGCGCGCCGTAGATACAGCTCGACGCGCTCGATCGGGGTCGCGGCGGCGAGCACGAGCTCGAACGCATCGAGCACGTGCTTCCACACCGGGCGTTGATCGAGCTCCGCGGCGAGCCGCTCGAGCTCGATCAGCAGCTCGCTATCGCGTGGTGCGGCAGCGAGCGCTTCGCTGAAGATCGTGATGCCGCGCGGCTTGTCGCCGAGCCGGCGCTCGCACAGTTGCGCGAGCTCGCGCGACAGCGCGACGAACCGCTCGGGCTCGGCGGGCACGCCCCCACCCGCGGCGATCAGCCGCTTGCGCTCGTCGGTGAGGACCTCGGAGAGCTCGCGCCACAAGCCGTACGCTTCGCCAGCGCGACGGACATCCGCGAGCGTCTGCTCGTCGGGCGCCTCGTCGTGCTCGCGGCGCCACCAGCGGAAGGCACCGCGCGGATCGCCGAGCTTGTCGGCGGTCGCGGCCGCGATCCGCTGCACGAGCACGCGGCGATCATCGGCGAACGCGGCGGACGCGTCCGGATCGGCGGCGGCTTGCGCGACCGAGCGCGATAGCAGGCGCTCGAGCATCGCGACGTATTCTTTCCAGCGTCCGAGCTTCGCGAGCAGGTCGGCCGCGGCCGCCATCGCTTCTTCTTGCTCGGGATCGAGCTCGAGCACGCGCTTGAACGCCTGCAGTGCACGCGTCGGATTGCCGAGCCGATCGCGACAGATGAAGCCGATCTCGAGGCCGCGCGAGACCTTGCGGATCGGCTCGGGCGACAAGTACATCTCGCGCTCGGCGATCCGCACGGCCGCGTCGAAGTCGCCGCGCGCCTCGTGCAGCCGGCGCAGCGTGGTGTGCGCTTCGAGGTGGTTCGGATTGATGTCGCGCAGCAATCCATCGAGCGTCTTGATCGCATCGTTCGGCGAACCGAGCCGCTCCTCGAGGATCGCGGCGCGCTCCATCGCGACTTCCGAGGCCTTCTCGAGGTCGCCCTGGAAGTTCGAGCCGACGAGTACGATGGTCTGGCGATGGAGGATCTCGGTGAGCTCGCGCCACTTGCTCGCTTCGCGATACAGCCGGGCGAGGGCATCGAGCGCGCTCCGGCTCTTCGGCGTGAGCTCGAGGACGCGGTGGTACGCCTTGATCGCACGCACCGGATCGTTCAGGTGCTCTTCGAGCAGGTTCGCGTACGTCTCGAGATCGAACACGCGCACCGCCGCATCGGGCGTGCCGGGCGCCGGCAGCGGGCGGCCACCGTCGAGGCGCTCGAGGATCTGCGCGAGCTCGGGCCAGCGCTGCGCCTTCTCGTAGAGCTCGCGCAGGGCCGCGAGCGCATCCGGATCCGATGGCGATGCATGCAGCGTCGCTTCCCAGCGCTCGAGCGCGCGGACATCATCCTGACGATCCGTCGCGAGCTTCGCGAGCCGTTTGAGCAGCTTCGCGCGCTCGGCCGGGCTCGTCGAGGAGGCCGCGTGATACTCGAGCGTCTGTTCGAGGCGGGGATCGTTCGCCTTCTCGAGCACGCGCTCCATGCGATCGAGCGCATCGCGATCGCCGCTGAGCAGCTCGAGCACCGCGCCGCAGGCGTAGACCACGCCATCGACATCCGCGAGCCGGGTCTCGTAGATCTGCGCGAGCCGGCGCAACACGTTCAAGCGCTCGCTGCGTTTCGCGACCGGCCACTCTTTCGGACCGCCGCTGCGGCCGGCCTTCGCCGCGGCGATGTTCAGGCGATCCGTTTCGAGGTCGAGCTGGCGGCGCAACGTGTGCGCGAGGCCGATGTCGTCGCCTTCTTTTTCGTAGAGCTCGACGAGCGCCTTGATCGTCGCATCGTCTTCAGGATTCTCGGCGAGCACTTGCTCGTACAGCTCGATCGCGCGTCGCGGCTCGAGCTGGCGCTCGCGATACGTCTGCGCCATCTTCTTGAGCGACTGCATGCGTGTGACCGGATCGCCGGCAGACGCGACCTCGGTCTCGAGGCTCTGGACGAGCTGCTCCCACATCTTGCCGCGCGAGGTCAGCCGGCGCAGCGCCTCGGTGACCTTTGGCGAGCCGGGCTCGAGCTCGTGGATGCGTTGCCAGGCTTCGATCGCGCGCGGGATATCACCGAGCCGGAGCTCCGCTAGCTGGGCGATCTCTTCGAGCCGGCGGACCATGTCGTCGGCATCGGCGCCGGCGTCACGCGCGTTATCGAGCGCGAACTCGTAGAGATTGATGAGTCCCGCCCAATCGCGTCGCTCGCGGAAGTGATCGATGTAGCGCGCGAGCGCTTCTTCGTGGGTCGGCGAGATGCCGAGCGCTTGATGGAGCAGCTCCGCCGCGCGGTCGCGATCGTTCTGATGCTCGCGCGCGATCGTGGCGAGCTCGAGGATCTCGTTGACGAGATAGTCGGTCGGCGTGTTCGGGTCCTGACCGAGCGCCGTGATCTCGGCTTCCATCAGGTGCGAGAGCTCTACCCACTCGTTGTCCTCGCGCAGCAGCTCCTTGAGCTCGAGCACGTTCTTGCTGCCCGGCACCTCGTAGGCGACTAGCTCGGTCAGCACTTCGATCAGCCCTTCGCGATCCGGGAGCTGGTTGCGATAGAGCGCGGCGCGCCGGCGCAGCAACTCCTTGCGCTCGTCGGGATCCTGGACCACCCCGCTGCGATGGCGAAGCATCCGCTCGAGCTCGTCCCACTGCGAGCTACCTTGCAGCGCCTCTTCGAGGGCGTTCGACGATGCTCGCGTGTACGGATCGACGCCGACCGCTCGACGCAGATAGTTGATGCCGGTCTGGTCGTCGCGCTCGCGAAGTTTGCTCTTGCCGAGCTCGACGAACAGCTCGCCGGCCTTACCGGCGGTCTGGCCATCGCGAAACCCGGGCGTCGAGTAGACATCGGCGAGCGCCTCCGCGATCTCCGGCGAACCGGGATCGAGGCGCGTCGCTTCTTCGAGGTGGTGCGCGGCGCCCTCGAGGTCTTTCCCTCGATGTGCGAGCCGGCCGAGCTCGAGGCGAATCGCGGCCTTCTTTGCCGGCTGTGCATCCTTGCCGAGCACTTCGAGCTCCGCTTGATAGAGCTTGCCGACCATCGCGTCGTCGCCGAGCGAGCGATACAGATCGCGCGCCGCTTCGAGCGCCTCGGTCCGCTGCGGCTCGAGCTTCCAAGCCTGCTGGAAGTGCCAGAGCGCGCGATCGACGCGACCGAGATGATCGTTCCACAGGCCGGCGGCGCGACGATGCTGCGCGGCGCGGCGCTGGGTCAGCTCATTCGGGGCCATCCCTGATGGCCCTTTCCTGCGCGCGGCATCGCGCTTCGCTAGCTCGGTCAGCTCGCCTTCGATGATCTCGACCGCCGCGGCTGGATCGTTTGGCTCGACGATCTCGAGCAAGCGGTCCGAGGCGCGATCGTTGGTCGGATCGAGCTCGAGCGACGTGCGGAGATATTCGATCGCGGTCTCCAGCTCGCCGAGTACGATCATCGCCTCGCCGGCTTCGCTCCACGCATCCGCGGCGCGCTGTGGATCTTTTTCGTGCTGCGCCCAGGTCGCGCAGACATCGGCGAGGAGCTCGCCGCGACCCGCATCGCGAAGCTCCTGGCGTAGCGCCGTAAAGCCCTTCATGTCGGGCTGCTGGCGAAACACCACGACCTTGGCTTCGAGGGGATCTACCGTTCGGGAAACGTCGGTGATGTGGACCGGATCGTCTGCCATTCCGCGCTCGCGACGTTAGCACGAAGCTTCGTAAGGGACTGCAATATGGGCGAAATCAGCCCATCGCGTAGAAGAACTCTTCGCGCGTGATCTTGTCGGCCTTCACGGTGAACAGGGCGACCTCGTTCATCTTGAAGCGCTTGCCCGAGGCCTTCTGGGTGATGTCGTAGCGAAACACCACGGCGAACCGGTCGCCGTTCGGGAACGGGCCCTCGACCTCGGCGCCGTGGATCTCGTGGGCCGCGACCCAGCCCTTGCTCTTCGCGAGGCAGGCGTCGAGGCCATGCGACTCGGGGTGGCCTCCCGGAGGGGCGCCGGCCTCGACGCTGACGATGTCGGTGGCGTAGAGCTCTCTCATCGCGTCGTCGTTCTTTCCGGCGTTGACGAAGGCGACGAGCTTGGTTCCAATTTCCATGGGAGTCATGGAGATAACTCTGCGCCATCCCGATGACAGCCTGTTGTCAGGTTTCGCACTAAACTTGCTCGTGCACGAATTCACTCCCGGGCATGTGATCTTCGGAGGCATCCTGATCTCGCTCGGCCTCGCGGTGATGCTGATCGGCAGCGGTCGGATCGCGGGGCTCTCTGGCATCGTCGCGGGCGTCATCGGCCTGAAGCGCACCGGTGATCGCGCCTGGCGCGCGTGCTTCTTGATCGGCGCGCTCGCGGTGGGTGCGATCTTCGAGGTCGCGCAGCCGTGCACGTTCAACGCGATCGTACCGCATCCGATGTGGCTCGTCGCGATCAGCGGTGTCCTGGTGGGGATCGGCACGCGGCTCTCGAACGGCTGTACGAGCGGTCACGGGTTGTGTGGGGTCGGCCGGTTCTCGACGCGATCGATCATCGCGACCGCGGCGTTCTTTGGCGTCGCGGTCGTGACCGCGACGGTCGCGGGGAGGTTCGTATGAATCTCCTGGCGATCATCGGCGGTGCGCTGTTCGGCGCGGGCGTCTGCGTCTCCGGCATGGTGCAGCCGTCGAAGGTGCTCGGCTTTCTCGATTTCGGCGGCGCATTCGACGCGAGCCTGTTGCTCGTGATGGTCAGCGGGCTCGTGGTCAGCGTGATCACGTGGCGGGTCGTCGCGAAGCTGCGCGCGCCGCGATTCGGCACGGCGTTCCCGCCGCCTCCGCCGAAGATCATCGACCTTCGCCTTGTCGGCGGTGCCGCCATCTTCGGCGTCGGCTGGGGGCTCTCGGGGTACTGTCCGGGCCCCGCGGTCGTGTCACTCGTCAGCGGTGTGCCGGCGGTGTTCGTGTTCTGCGCCGCGATGGGCGCGGGCATGTTCGCGGTCGAGCTGCGCGACCACTCGTCGCGCGACGACTGATGTTATCGCCGCTGGACTCCAGCTTCGCCGGAGAATACTGGTGCGGCTGCGCCGCGGTGTGGGTGCGGGCACCTCGGCTCGATCAATCGCGCGAGACGCAGCCGCGTGAGAGGCGACGCTAGGCTTCGTTATCGCTGTTCTCGACGAGGTAGCTCGGCCAGGTCTCGATCCGCGGGACCTGGATCGGCGACGATCCGGCCGCAATTGGCGGCACGGTCTGCGCGCGCGAACGCGGCTTGTCTTGCGGCTGGGTGGTCAAGCCACAGCGCGACAGCACGAACTCGACAGCCCGCACGCGCTCCTGCATCGAGACGCTCTCGATCGGTAGGTAGCTGATCGAGTGCTGCTCGAGCATGAGCTTGACCATGCCGTCGATCCGGAGGACCGAGTCCCACGACACGCCGGCACGGGTGCCGTCTTCTTTGAGCAACGACTGATGCGGGCGCAAGAAGAACACGATGCCCTGGCTCACCCACTTCATGTAGTCGTGGAAGCGCTGATCGTTCATCATCGCAGCGGCGTTCGTGGTGTGCTCGGCGACGTACGCGAGGTTATCGAACGCCCGATCCGAAACGAACTTGCCATCGTGCATGCGCTCGACCTGGACCTGGCGCGCGAACACGCGCTCCTGGTACTCGGCCACGAGGTCCATGTCGGTGCGCAGCGCATCGAGGCTGGCTTCCATCTCGGCGAGGATCGCGCGGGCGACCTCGCTGATCATTGGCAGGCCGTACCGGCGGCTGACGTAGCGACAGAGCGTGGTCTTGCCGGTTGCGTGGCTACCGACGAAGTAGATCCTCATCGCCCACCGATCTACGCGATCCCTCTGACACCCCCGACGGCCCGTCGGGAGTGCCAACGATCTCAGCGATCTCAGCGATCTCAGCGATCTCTCAGGGCTTACGCACGAACATTCGCCTTCGGCATGCGGATGTAGAGCGGTCGCTTTGCCTTGCACTGCAGACACCGAAATCCGAGCACGCGCATCGGCTCGCCGTCGTAGCGAACCTCTTCATCGGTGCCATCCGCTTCGAGGATCGAGCGGCATGTCTTGCAAGGCAGGCTCGGCTTGAGCTTCGCGACCTGTGCCTCACTGGCGCGCAACGCGGTCGCCGGCGCTTCGCCGATCTCGTGCGCCGTGATCAACCCCTTCCGGGGCTTCGCGGGTGTGCGTGCGAGCTGCTCGGGTTCGAGCGCGAACTTGCGATTCACGATCACGCCGATGCCGATCATCACCGCGACGATCGCGATCGTACCGATGATCATGACTGCACCAGATCGCGAGTCATCGCCGCGACGTTCGCACAGCCACACAACGCCATCGCGAGATCGAGCTCGCCGCGCAACAGGCCGAGCGCGTGTGCGACGCCCTCTCGACCACCGGCCGCCAGCCCCCACAGGATCGGGCGGCCGACGAGCACGGCCTTGGCGCCGAGCGCGATCGCCTTGATCACGTCGCTGCCGCGGCGTACGCCACCGTCGAGCAGCACCTCGGCGCGGCCCGCGACGGCCTCGACGACCCGCTCGAGCACGTCGATCGTCGCCGGCGCGGCATCGAGCTGGCGGCCACCGTGATTCGACACGATGATGCCCGCCGCGCCCGCTTGGACCGCGCGCGCGGCGTCGTCGGCGCGCACGATGCCTTTGACGATCACCGGCAACCTCGTGATCGAGCGCAACCACGAGATCACATCCCAGGTCAGCGAGGGATCGAGCAGGGCCGCGAAGTAGGCAGCGAGGCCTGACTCGGGGCGCAACAGAGGGCTCCCTTGGTTCCCATGTGCGCCAACGGTCTCGTAGCCCGCGGCGAACATGTTCTGCACGAACAGGTGGTCGGGCAGGGCGAAGCGATTCTTGACGTCGCGTTCGCGCCGCCCGAGGAGCGGAGCATCGACGGTGAGCACGAGCGCCTTGCAGCCCGCCTGCTCGACGCGACGGACGAGCGCTTCGGTCGCCGCACGATCGCGATAGACGTAGAGCTGGAACCACACCGGCCCGGTCGCGGCCTCGACCACGTCCTCGACCGCGGTATTCGACAGCGTCGACAGCACGAACAACGTCCCTGCATCGCCGGCTCCGCGCACGCTCGCGAGCTCGCCCTGCGCGTGAGCGAGCCCGTGAAATGCGGTCGGCGCGACGATGATCGGCATCGCGAGCCTGTGGCCGAGCACGGTGGTCGAGAGGTCGCGCTTCGCGACATCGGCGAGCACGCGGTAGTGCAGCTCGTACTCGCTGAATGCCTCGACGTTGCGCTTCACGCAGCGCTCGTCATCGGCGCCACTCGAGTAGTAGTCCCACGCCATCTTGCCTTCCGGGCCGGAGAGGCACTCCTCTGCAGCCATCTCGAGCTCGCGAAGGCTGAGGAGGTGGTTCATGCCTCGGGCTCGACCCTGACGTCGACGGAGAGCGTCTCGCCGCCACCTCCGACGAAGATCGTGCCGCTGGTCGGCGTTGCATCGAGATAGTTGCGCCCGACCGCGACGCGCACGTGCTCGGTCTGCGTGAGTATGCCGTTCGTCGGATCGAAGCCCTTCCATCCGACTTGCGGGAGGTAGAGCTGGACCCACGCGTGCGACGCTTCGCTCTGTACGGTGTTCGTCGCCTTCGGGCCGCTATAGATGTAGCCACACACGTAGCGCGCCGGTACGCCGAGCAAGCGCGCGAGGCAGATCATGAGATTCGTGAAGTCCTGGCACACGCCACGGCGATTGACGTAGACCTCGAACGGCGTCGTCGACAGCGTCGTCGAGTTCTGGAGGTACGCGTACTCCTTGTGGATCGTCTGATTGATATCGAGCAGCGTATCGAGCAGGTCGTACTCGTTGCGCTTGACGAAGCTCATCGCGTACTCGGCGAGCTCGGCGAGCTCGGTCTCGGGCAGCTCTTGCGGCAACAGGAACGGATCGAGGACCTGGCGCTGCCACGGCATCCACACGAGGGGGATCGTCGAGCTCACGCGGAGCGGACCGAACCCGAGTGGATCGACATCGAGCAGCAGCACGGTGCTGCGCGCTTCGATGATCATCTCGGAGAAGGGCGACTCGATGTTCACCCGCTTCACGCGGTTGCCGAAGACGTCTTCGTAGTCGCGCGCCGAGCCCGCGACCGAGACCTTGAGATCGTGCTGGATCAGATTTTGGTAGCGATCGTGATACGGCGTGAGCCGCAGGTGGTGCTGCGAGCGCTCGATCGCCTTGGTGTAGCGATACACCGTGCGATGGGTGATGTTGTACGTGCGCGCCTCGGCGCGACGGGGCAGCCGCGGCACGGTGTTGCGGTGGATGGGCTCGCCGGTCGATCGCTGCTCGATCACGGCGCCTTCGCGTATCACGAGCAGCTCGCCGGGTGCGAGCCGGCGCCACTTCACGGCCTTGTCGGCATCGCCTGCGAGCGCGCCGAGTTGCTCGGTGCACACGATCATGCCCTTGCGCGCCTTCGCGCCGCGCTTGGTCAGATCGATCTCGAGGTCGTCATCGCCGATCGCGATCTTCTCGTACGGCGGCGTGAGTGCGCCGATCCACATCGGCGCGCCGCGCCGATCCGCGTGCACGAGCAAGTCGCGCCCATCGGTCACGCACATGGTCATGCCACCGTGCTCGTTGAGCTCGGAGAGCCACGACACGATCGCGTCGAGGTCGGCCTCCGCGAGGTTCTTCCACTTCATCGCGACGAGCTTGTTCAACAGCGTGCAGAACAGCTGCTCGGTATCCGTCGAGCCGATCGGTTCGAATGGGCCGGGAATCTCGGTGGGCTTCTTGTCGAGCGAGCCCGCGTGCGCGAACAACCAATCGCGCCGACCCCACGCACGCGAGAACGGTTGGGTGTTCGCATCGGAGAGCGAGCCCCAGGTCGCGTGCCGAATGTGGAGCACGAACAGCGACGACGCGACTTGCTCCCATGCGAGTGCGAGCTGGCTGCGCATCGAGCCCTGCGGGGGCGCAGGCTCCTTGAGAATCGCCGACGAGGGTTCGCCGGCTGGGTAGTACCCGAGGCCCCAGCCGTCCGGCAGGGTGCGACCTGCGTCGAGGCAGTGCAGCGTGAACGATGGAGCCAGCTCGCCCTCGAAGGACATCGCGAGCAAGTTCGGCATGCCGGGAGCTTAGCTCCCCGGCCTACGACTCGCCGGTCCTCAGGCGCCCAAAAGCTCGCGCCCGAGCGTCCCGCAGATCGCATGCACCTCGTCGACGATGTGCGTCAAGAGATCGTGAACCGAGGCGAACGGCTCCTTCGATCGCGTCGTTACCCACGCATCGAGCACGCGCAATCGCTCGAGCGATTGGCCGCCGGGGAGGGCGTGCGCTTCGGGCGGTCGGATGTGGGCCAGCCGCTCGTGCGCCGAGCGCACGCAGTACGCGATCGATCGCGGGAACGCGGTCTCGGCAACGAGGAACCGTGCGACCGCCTCGGAGGTGATCCGACTCGTCACCTTCTTCATGAAGGCTTCCTGGCCCGACATCGCGCGCAGCAGGGACACCCATAGCGACGTCTCGATCAGCTCGTGACCGCGGACCTGCGCCGGCGTGATCGACGTGAACGCGTGGTGATGAACATCGAGCATGCGCGCGGTCTGGCTGACGCGCTCGAGCAACACCCCGAGCCACATGAAATCGAGCGGTTCGTCGTGCAGCATTGTCGAGCGCAACAGGCCGAGCAGGAGCTGGCTCGAGCGCCGCACGCGCTGGTACACGTCCTCGCGATTCATCACGTAGTCCTGTTGCTCGGTTGCAGGATCGGTGAACCACAGATGGAGCTCGTTCGTGACCTCCCACGCCTCGAGCGAGAGCACTTCGCGGATCCCGCGCGCATTCCAGCGCGCGCCACTGACCGAGGACGCGAGCGACACGCCGTTGGTCTGGTTCCATACCATGAAGCGCTGCACGAGCTCGCCATCGCCCCACGCGGGCGAATCCTCGACGCCGTCGGCGACCTGCTCGAGGAACGCATCTTCTTCACCGCTGACGACGACGATCGGGCGCCAGACCTGCGCGCTCGGCAGCTCGGCATCGAGCGCGAAGCTCGCGGCTTGCGCGAGCATGCGTGCGGTCGATTCGGCGCGCTCGATGTACCGGCCGTACCAGAAGCAGTGATCGGCGACGCGCGAGATCACGGGGTCTCCTTGAGCACCCAGGTGTCTTTGCTGCCGCCGCCTTGCGACGAGTTCACGACGTAGCTGCCGCGCACGAGCGCGACGCGCGTGAGCCCGCCAGGCAACACCCACGGTCCTTCGCGCGAGGTCAGGATGTACGGGCGTAGATCGACCCGCCGTGGCTCGACGGACCGGTCCTCGCCGATCCAGGTCGGACAGCTCGAGAGCTCGACGCGATGCTGCGCGATGTACTTGCGCGGCTCCGCGATGATCCGGCGCCGGAAGTCGTCGCGCTGCTCCGCGGTCGATTGCGGGCCCATCAACATGCCGTTGCCGCCGGCCTCGTCGACCGCCTTGACGACCATGTCGCCGAGTTGATCGAGCACGTACGCGCGATCGTCGTCGCGCAAGCACACGTAGGTCGGCACCTGTTCGAGGAGCGGTTCCTCGTCGAGGTAGAACTTGATCATGTCGGGGACGAACGGATAGATCGCCTTATCGTCGGCGACGCCGTTGCCCGGTGCATTCGCGAGGGCGACGTTGCCCGCAGCGTACGCGCGCATCAGGCCTGGCACGCCGAGCACGCTCTCCTTGTTGAACACCTCCGGATCGAGGAAGGCCTCGTCGGTCCTGCGATAGATCACGTCGATCCGGCGCGGGCCCCGGGTCGTGCGACAGAACACCTTGTCCTGATCGACGAACAAATCGGCCGCTTGCACGAGCTCGAGGCCCATCGTGCGCGCGAGGAACGAGTGCTCGAAGTACGCCGAGTTGAACGGACCGGGGGTGAGCACGACCGCGGTCGTCTCGCCGGCGGCGGCGGGCGAGACCGAGCGCAGGGTCTCGGCGAGCCGGGTCGGATAGTGATCGACGCGATGGACGCGCGCGGCATCGAACACGCGTGGAAAGATCCGCTTCGACAACAGCCGATTCTCGACCACGTACGACACGCCCGACGGCGTACGCAGGTTGTCTTCGAGCACGCGCCACGTGCCGGCCGGATCGCGAATGAGATCGATGCCAGAGATGTGGATGCGCACGCCTCCGGGTGGCTTGATCCCGCGCAGCATGGGCAGGTAGCCCTTCGAGGCGAATACCAGCTCGCCAGGCACGATGCCCTCGGCGATGATCCGCTGATCGCCGTAGACATCGTCGAGGAACATGCCGAGCGCGCGCAGCCGCTGCTTGAGGCCGACCTCGAGCCGTGCCCAATCGGCGGCCGCGATCAGCCGCGGCAAGAGGCAGAACGGAAAGATCTTCTCGGTACCTCGCGAGTCGTTGTAGACCGAGAAGGTCACGCCTTGCTGGAGCAGCGACTTCTCGGCCAGCGCTTGCGCGCGAGCGAGCTCGTCCTTGCCGAGCGCGTGCAGCATCTGCATCACGCGGGAGAAAGCCGGACGTGCGAAGCCGTTGTCGAACAACTCGTCGAACGTCGAGGGCAGGGCGGTGTACCCGTCGAACAGGCCAGGGCGCAGTGTGATCTGGCTCTGGCTTTGCCGCGGCAGCATCACGTTCATCGTAGCGGCTGAACTCGATTTACACGAGACGAAGGTCGATCGTGAACGGGCGAACCGCGCGGTGAAAACCCTCGGCGTGGACCTCGTCGTGATCGCGCGTGGTGATCGCGATGCGCTCGTTGCGGCGCGCCGCGGCCTCGCCGTCGTCGGTAGGCAGGCCTTCGTACGCGCCGCCACTCGGCTTCCACGCCCACAGCTCGATCCGCTGCGAGCGCCCGCTCCACGCCCACTCGATCACGAGCGGGTCGATCGAGGGCAGCCCCGGGTGAAAGCCGGGCGAGGGCTGGAACACGCGATTGCGCACGCCGATCGCACGGACCCCATCCCCGAGCGAGACGAGCTGCGCCCACTTGCCGGCGATCGCGATCCGATCGGGACCCACACCGTCGAACGAGAGCTCCCAGCGCTGGGTCGAGGCGTCGACGAGCCGCGAGGTCGCCGTCTCTTGCGATGCGACATCGCCGACGAGCGGCCAGAACTCCAGCGCCGGGCGGACCGTGAGGATCGCTTCGCCGAGCCGGCACGTGATGCCGGGCGCGCGCCAATCCTCGAGCTCGCTGCGGAGCTGCGCGGGCAGGCCGAGGCCGTGCTGGTCGAGATCGCCGAGCACGAACCGGAGGTCGCGCGACAATGCGCTCGGGAGGGCGAAGCGATCGTGGAGATCCTCGTGCCAGTCGACGAGGGGCTCGCGGTAGTCGGCGACGATCAAGCGCGCGACGATGGAGCGCAACAGCGCGGCCAGCGCGGCGAGCATCTCCGGGCGGTCCGGCATCTTGATCGCGCGGAGCTCGACGACGCCCATCTTGCCGTGCCGCGGACCGTGCACGCCGACGTGCGGGTTCCACAGCTTCTCGACGTTGATCTCGGCGCGATGCGAGTTGCCCGAAACATCGACGAGCAAGGGGCCAAGGGCATGCCACAGCTGCTCGGGCGCGAGCTCGCCGCGATCCGCGAGCTGCTCGAGCCACGCCAGCGTGACGCCGAGCTCGTCCCAGCGTTCGCGCGCACCTTCGTCGGGCCGCGGCCCTTGCGACGCCGAGCCGACGCACTCGCTCGCGAACCAGTACGACAGCGATGGATGGTTGTTGAGGTACCGGATCAACGCGGGCAGGAGGTGCGGGTAGCGGACGAACGGTGACGCTTCGGGACGCGAACCACCGAGCGTGAGCTGGCCGCCACCACCGGAATCGGCGACCTCGCCGTTGAACCGCGCGCGGCGCGGCGAGAGCCCGGCGGCGGCCGCGGCGGCCCACGCGCCGAGGGCTTGCGCGTAGAACGACGCGGCGGTCGCGCACGGCGCCATATTGACCTCGACGACACCCGGATCCGGCGTGACGCTGAGCCAGCGATCGTCGCCGAGGTCGGTGGGTGGTGCGATCGGCTCGGCATCGAACGCGGTGCGCACTGCTTCGCCGGTGCCGTCATCGCGCCAGCGCACGCCGAACGCGAAGCGCGGCTCTTTCTCGTCGAGATATGTCCGCCCGATCACGCGCGTGAGCGAAGCGCCAGGCAGCGCATCGCAGAGAGCGCGCGCGAGGGCATGCGCGCGGTGCGCCTTGTCGTCGCCCTCGGCCGCGTTCGTCCACGCGGGCTCGGTCGAATCGGGGCGCGTGAATGTGGGCTCGCCGCCGATCCACACGTCGACGCTGCGCCGAGCGAGGAGATCGTCGTGCGCCTCGAGTGCGGCGAACAACAGCTCACTCCTCACGGGTAGTCACCTTCGCGTGGCGGCGGCGTGCCCATGCTGACGCGCCGGAGATCGAGCGTGTACGGCTGTTCGGAATTGATCGTCGTCGGTTTCGTGCGGACCGGTGCCGGGGTTGGATTGCCCGTCGTGAACCGCTGCGAACGGCGAGCTGCCGCCTCGACGCGAGTCAGTGGCGGTGCGCCGTAGCCGCGACCTTCGGGATGCCACACGTGATAGGTCGCCGCGCCGACCGCGCGCTCGGCCCAGGTATCGACCACATCGAACTTGAGCGGATGGTGGATGCCGTAGTGCGGCTGGAGCGAGTGCGGCGGCGCCCACGCACGGAACTTCACGCCGCCGACGCGAATGTCGCGACCGCTCGCTTCGCGCATCGGTAGCGCGAAGTCATTCACGCTGACCGCGTAGCGCTCGTGATCGAGGCCATGCGTGCGGACCTCGACCCGCTCGAGCGAGCTGTCGACGTAGCGCGCGGTGCCGCCCTGGCCGGCTTCTTCACCGAGCACGTGCCACGGCTCGATCGCGTTGCGGATCTCGAGGCGCGCGTCGCCGATCGGCACCGTGCCGACGAGCGGGCAGCGCAGCTCGACGAATGACTTGTACGCATCGGGCGGCAGCGTGATGCCCTGCTGGGCGAGGTAGCCGAGCACGCTCTCGAAGTCGCGCCACATGAAGTACGGCAGGAGGAACCGATCGTGGAGGCTCTCGCCCCAGCGCACGAGGTCGCGGCGATACGGCGCCTTCGTGAACGCGGCGACCATCGCGCGGATCAAGACCACTTGTGCCGCGCACATCCGAGGATGCGGTGGCATCTCGAACGCGCGAAACTCGACGAGGCCCTGGCGGCCGAACGGCGTGCCCGGATCGTAGAGCTTGTCGATCGAGATCTCCGCGCGATGCGTGGAGCCCGCGACATCGACGAGCAAGTTGCGGAGCAGCGCATCGACCTGCCACGCGGGCGGCTTGGCGAATAACGCGGGCATCGCGAGCTCGAGCTCGGTCAGCGCATCGTGGCGCGCTTCATCGGGGCGCGGCGCTTGCGAGGTCGGACCGACGAACAAGCCGGTAAACATGTACGACAACGACGGATGATGCTGGGTGAACGCGACGAGGCTCGCGAGCAGCTCGGGGCGTGCGAACCACGGCGAGCGGGCCGCGCTCGGCCCCCCGATCGTGATGTGGTTACCGCCGCCTGATCCGGCCGCGCGACCATCGAGCAGGTAGCGTTCGGCGGTGAGCCCGTTCTTCAAGGCGAGCTCGAACACGCGCGTGTGGAGCGCGGCGGCGGCGCGACAGCTCGTGACCGGCGGCAAGTTGACCTCGAGCACGCCTGGATCCGGCGTCACCGCGAACTTGAACTGCTGCGGCGATGGGGGCGGGCCGTATCCCTCGATGCTGCAGTCGAGGCCGGTCGCGGCGCGGGCGCGATCGATCGCGGTGACGAGCTCGCAGAAATCTTCGAACGAGGGTAGCGGCGGGAGAAACACCCACAGCATGCCGTCGCGCGGTTCGACGACGATCGCGGTGCGCGGCACGGTGGCGAACGGTGGCGGTGCGATCTTCTCGACCTTCGGCTGGTCGGGAGTTGCCGTGCGCGGATCGGGAAACGACGGCGCGTCTTTCCACGCGGGCGGGAGTGCACCGGTGATCACGCTATCGAGTGGCAGGCGCAAGCCGGCCGGGCTATCGCCAGCCACGAGGAACAAGTGGTCGCGACGGAACTGCCACTTCTCGCTCTGCCAGCCCGTGCTCGCGTGGATCACCGAGCGCGCGAGCGGCATCACCCACGCGACCTCCTTGGTGACGCCGCGGTCGAGCGTGCGCGAGAGCCGGCGGCGCTCCTCGGGATCATCGAGTGCCGTGCGCTGCGGATCGATCGAAGGTGGCAGCGTGGCCTCGCTGCGAATCACGTCCCACGGATCTTCGAACGCGGGCTGCCACGTGCCCTGCACACCGAGCTCGCTGCTGATCGCGCCGGCGAACTTGCGCGCGGCGTTCAGATCGAGCTCGACGGCGCGCTCCGGCCACAGCGCGGTGCCATCGCGGCGACCGATGATATCGAGCGCCCAGCGCGGCAGCGATTCACCGGGGTAGTGCTTGCCCATGCGGTGGACGACGACGCCACCGGGCGCGAGCTCGTCGCGCAGCTTGTCAGCGAGCGCGCGACCCTTCTTCCACTTGTCCGGCCCGAGAGCGCCACCTTCCCAGCTCGCTTCGGCAGCGCCGGCCCGCGCGGTGAACGTGGGCTCGCCACCGACGGTGACTTCGAGGTTCGCGGCGGTCAGCATCGCATCGGCGTGATCGCCGGCAGCGAGCAGCTCGTTCCAGACCGCTTCGGTGTACGGCGCGGTCGGCCGGGCCTCGTGCCCGAGGCGCGTGACGGTGGTCGAGAACTCGACATCGTCGGTGGGCACGTCGCTCGTGCCGACGAGCGGCGACGCATTCGCGGGCGTCGCGGTGCACGCGAGCGGGATGTGACCTTCGCCGGTGAGCAGGCCGCTCGTCGCATCCAGGCCGATCCAGCCCGCGCCCGGAAGGAACGCTTCCGCCCACGCGTGGAGGTCGACGACATCGTGGGTGACGCCCTTGGGCTCGTCCGGCAACATGCCTTCGTCTTCGAGCTGGATCAGATATCCGGAGGTGAACCGCGCCGCGATGCCGCGCGAGCGCAGCACGGCGACGAGCAAGACGGCGCTATCACGGCAGCTGCCACGCCCGTTGAGCAACGTCTCTTCCGGGGTCCAGATGCCGGGTTCGTTGCGGATCACGTAGGCGGTGCGCCGCTGCACGGCCTGGCACATCTCGACGATGAAATCGACGGTGACGCCCGTCGACGGCAGGCCCTTCAAGAACGCCACGCCGAGCTTGCCGATGCGATACGCCGGATCCTGGAGATCGAGGAACCCTGCGAGCTCGCTCTCGAGCTGATCGGGATACGTGAACGGGACCTGCTTCGCGCGATCGTCGACGAAGAAGTCGAACGGATTGATCGGCTTCATGTCGACCGCGAGCTCGACCGTGATGTCGAACGAGCGAATCTCTAACCCCGCCTTGAACGTGACGCGCGCGATGCGGTTGCCGTATGGATCGCGCTGCCAGTGCACGCGATGCTCGGGCGCGACCGTGAGCGAGTAGCTCTCGATCACCGCGCGCGTGTGATCCGCCGGCCGGAGCCGGATCACCTGCGGACCGAGTAAGGTGGCCTGCGGATAGATGTACCGACTGCGATGTTGGACGACGACGCGCACGGATCATTATTACGATCTTTCGATCGCGCCAACGCGGGGCGAGGGCCGTTTAGTGCGACGGAGAAGCGGGGGCCGTCATGCCGAGATACTTGGTGCGCTCCAACCACGTATTGAGATCGTTCGCGGTGACCTGCGAGAGGTGGTCGAGGTCCGCGCTCAGGTACTGAGCCAGCGTCGCGAGCGCGGTATCGATCGCGATGAACTCCACCGAACCGACCTCGATGCGAGCCAGCTCCTCCTCGAGCTCGGCCTGGCGGGCGAGGACGCGCTCGCCCATCGGATGACCGCGCAAGACGTCGACGCTGCTGGCAGTGTGGAGGGCTCGAACAGACGGCTCGGTAAGCATGGCTGGAGCTATTTCACTCCGCGTGCCAAGACAGCTCCGGACAGCCCTTGCATCGCTGCATAAAAATCGCATATCTATGCATAAACCATGCAGCGTCCTCCTATCGCGATTCTCGGGGCTTCCGGCTACGCCGGCGTCGAGCTGTCGCGCCTGATCGCGCTGCATCCGGGCGTCGAGCTCGTCGTGGCGGGCTCCGATCGCTGGGCGGATCAGACGGTCGAGTCGCGCATCGGGCTGTCCCTACCGGGGCTGCGCTATCTTCCGCCCGATCGAGCGCTGCAGCACGCCGCGTCGTGCGCGGTGGTCCTCCTCGCGACGCCCGCCGAGGTCTCGCACACCTGGGTGCCCCAGCTCGTGGGCAAGGCAATCGTGATCGATCTATCGGGTGCGTTCCGCCTCCGGCTCGCGGCGGCATACGCGAAGCATTACGGGTTCGAGCATCATCATCCCGAGCTGCTCGAACGAGCGCAGTACGGCCTGCCCGAGCTGTTTCGGGCCGAGCTCGCAGGTGCGACGCTGATCGCGAACCCCGGTTGTTACGCGACCGCGATCCAGCTCGCGATCGCGCCGGTCAAGAGCCTCGTGACCGGCCGGTGGATCGCCGATGCGGTCTCGGGCGTGACCGGCGCCGGGCGCAAGGCGACCGAGGAGATGAGCTTCGTCGAGGTCGCGAACGATGTCCGGGCGTATCGCACGCTGCGGCATCAACACGCGCCGGAGATCGCGCAAGGCCTCGGCGGAACGCACGTCACGTTCGTACCGCACCTCGTGCCGATCGCGCGCGGCATCCTGGCGACGTGTCATGCGCAGCTCGCCTCCGGTGTCGGC
Organism: Kofleriaceae bacterium; assembly: GCA_043780895.1. GTDB lineage: Bacteria > Myxococcota_A > Polyangia > Haliangiales > Haliangiaceae > JABFXX01. The sequence goes on from JAYWCI010000242.1 coordinate 18,880, forward strand.
GAGGCGCAGGTCAAGGCCGCGTTCGAAGCCGCCTACGCGTGCGAGCCGTTCATCGAGCTCGCACCCGATGCCGATGCCGTCGCGATCAAAGATGTCGTCGGCACGAATCGTTGCAAGCTCGGCTGGTCGGTCGTCGGCGACGAGCTCGTCGTGATCTCCGCGATCGACAACCTGGTGAAGGGCGCGGCAGGGCAGGCGGTCCAGAATCTCAACATCGCGCTCGGCGTGCCCGAGACGATGGGTTTGCAGTTGAGAGGGTTTCATCCATGAAGTTGCCGATCGGATTTCGCTACGCTGGTGTCCACGCGGGCCTCAAGCCGGTGCGCAAGGACTTCGCGTTGATCGCGAGCGATGACCCGTGTGTTGCGGCGGGCCGGTTCTCGGTGAATACCGCCGCGGCTGCACCGATCGTCGATGCGCGCCCGCGGTTGCCGAGCGCCTCGATCCGTGGCGTCGTCGTGAACAGCGGCAATGCGAATGCGCTGACCGGCGCGGCAGGGCTCGCCGATGTCGTCGCGATCCGCACGGCCGTGGCGAGCGCGATGGGCACCACCGCGGATGCGATCCTAACGGCCTCGACCGGGATGATCGGCGTGCGGTTGCCGGCGCACAAGCTCGTCGCCGCGGCGCCGGCGCTGGTCGCGGCGCTCGGGGCCGCACCGGAGCCGGCCGCCGAGGCGATCATCACGACCGATACGCGGACTAAGCTCGCGTCGCGCCAGATCACGAGCGGTGGCCGCACCGTCACGATCGC
>JAYWCI010000243.1:0-27819 GCA_043780895.1 Kofleriaceae bacterium
TCGGCTTTCTTGTGGGCGCCCGCGAGCTCGCGCGACACGGCGCGTGCCTTCGCATCGGCCTCGACCGCGCGGCGGAGCGCTTCGGCGACGTCCTTCGCCATCGCCTTGGCCATCGTGTCGGCCGCGCTCGCGCGCTTGTCTTGATCGTCGGCACGTTGCAGCGCCTCGGCCGCACGCTTCTCCGAGACCGAGACCTGCGCCTGCGCCTCATCGCGCGCCTTGCGCGACGCCGCGATCTCCGCCTCGACGGTGCCGGTCTCTTTGAGCCGCGCCTCGAGCTCGCCGATCTTCGCGTTCGCCGCCGCGAGCTCGACCCGCGCCTTGGTCTGCGCCTCGGCGAGCGTGGCTTGCACCCGCTTCTCGGCTTCGACGCTCGATCCCTTCGCCGCGCGCGCGTCGGAGACCGAGGTCTCGAGCTCGTTGACACGATCGCGAAGCTCGATCCGGATCTGCGAAACCTCGGCGAGCTCGGTCGCGAGCTTCGTAGCGCGCGCTTCGGCCGCATCGAGCTTCGCGCTCGGCGTCATGCCGCTGGCCCTCGCTTCGAGCGCCAGCAGCTGCTCACGTGCGGCCGCGAGATCGGTCTCGAGCTGGCCGCGCGACACGCCAAGATCGGAGAGCTTGTGCTCGAGCTCGCTCGCCTTGGTCTGGGCATTCGCGGCCGACGTGTTCGCCGCCGACAGGTTGCGCTCGGCGCCCTGGGCACGGATCTGCGCGTTCGCGAGATCTTTTTCGGCTTTGTCGGCGCGCAGCGTCGCCGCGGCGAGCTGATCTGCGAGCGCGGTCTCGCGGCTGTCGTCTCGGCCAGCCGCGCTCGCCTGGCGCAGCGTCGCGACCTCGTGCTGGAGGCCCGAGATCATGATGTCGGATTCGGCGAGCCGCTCCGCCGTCTGCATCCCCGCGGTGGTCTCCGCGATCATCTTGGCTTCGCGCGCCTTCGCGAGCTCGAGCTTGACCTGCTCGAGCTCCGCGGAGCTCTGACGCTGCATCTGCTCGAGCTCGCCGCGCAGGTCGGTCGCTTCTGCTTCGTGCGCCGCCTGCGCATCGCGGAACGCCTTGATCTCTTCGAACAGCTGACCCACGCGATTGACGAATGCGTCGCGCTCGTCCTCCACCGCGGAGCGCGCCTTGCGCTCCATCTCCAACCACTGCGCGAGCGTGCCGTGCAGGCCCATCGGCGGTGGCAGCGTGCCGCTCGCCGGCAGCAGCCGGATCATCAAACTACCGACGAGTACGATCTCGCCGGTCGGCACGGGCGCGCGCTGGACCTTCTGCGGCCCGACGTAGATGCCATTCGAGCTGCCGAGATCCTCGACCCACAGCGCGCCGTGCTCGAGGAAGAAGCGCGCGTGCGTGCGCGAGACGCGCGGGTCCTCGCTCCGAATCGCGCATTCGGGCGAGCGCCCGACCAAGATCGGTTCGGCACCTAGCGCGAACGAGCGGTCGGTCCCGTCGACGTCGCTATAGACGAGGGTCGCCATTCCCTGGGCGACGAAATTATCACGTCTGAGAGCTAACTTACCGTCAGGGACTGGATCAACTGCTCGGCGACTTCGAGCGCGCGATCGGTGTCGTCGTCGAGGAGCAGCACGTGGCCCATTTTTCGGCCCGGCGCAGGCGCCACTTTTCCGTAGAGATGGAGGTGCGCCTCGGGCCGATCGATGACGGTCCGCCAGGCGGGTGTGCCCTTCGCCCACAGATCGCCGAGCAGGTTGACCATCACGGAGCCCGAGAGCATCCGCGGATCGGCGAGGCGTAGCCCGCAGATCGCGCGCACGTGCTGCTCGAATTGCGAGGTCGCGCACCCGCCCCACGTGAAGTGCCCGCTGTTGTGGGTGCGCGGTGCGATCTCGTTGACGAGTAGCGCGCCACTGGGGAGCTCGAATATCTCGACCGCGAGCACGCCGACGTGGTGGAGCGCCTCGGCGATCGTGAGCGCGATGTCGTTGACCCGCTGGCTCGCTTCGAGCGAGAGCTGCGCCGGTGCGCGCGTGGTGTGCAGGATGTGCTTGCGGTGCACGTTCTCCGCGATCGGAAACGCGCGCACTTCGCCGAGCACGCTGCGCGCGATGACGGCGCTGATCTCGCGGGTGAACGGGACGATGTCCTCGATCACGGCCTCGGTCCCGCGCAACCAGTTCCACGCGTTCGAGGCCTCCGAAATCTTGTCGACGCGGAGCTGGCCCTTGCCGTCGTAGCCCGAGCGGCGGTGCTTGATGATGCCCTGGCCACCGAACACCTCGAGGCTCGCGCGCAGGCCGAGCTCGCTATCGACCGGTGCCCACGCGGCTTGCGGCACGCCGAGCTGATCGAGGAATTGCTTCTGGACCTGGCGATCCTGGATCGTGCGCAGCACCGACGGACCGGGACGCACGGGCGCGTGTTGCTCGATCGCGTCGAGGATCTCCGCCGGCACGTGCTCGGTGTCGAGCGTGACCACGTCGACCTGCTTGGCGAGCAGGATCGCGGCCTCCATGTCGTCGAGCGCGCCGACGACGACACCGTCGGAGACTTGCGCAGTCGGGCAGCGCGGATTCGGATCGAGGACGACGATCCGATAGCCCATGCGGCGCGCCGCGAGCGCCATCATGCGGCCGAGCTGACCACCGCCGACGACGCCGATGGTCTGACCCGGCAAGATCGGAGCGTGCGTCATCTTGGTTCCGCGTTTCTCGCGCTCACGGCAATTGATCTCCGAGGACGCGGGTGGTCTGCCACTCGCGATACGCGTCGTACTTGCGCGCGAGCCCCGCATCGTTGAGCGCGAGGATCGAGACCGCCATCAGCGCCGCGTTCGCCGCGCCCGCTTCACCGATCGCGAGCGTGCCGACCGGGATGCCTTTCGGCATCTGGACGATCGAGAGCAGCGAATCGATGCCGTTCAACACCCGCGATTGGACCGGCACGCCGAGCACCGGCAACCGGGTCTTTGCCGCGCACATGCCCGGCAAGTGCGCCGCGCCACCCGCGCCCGCGATGATCACTTGCAGACCGCGCTCGACGGCGGTTTCGGCGTACGTGAACAAGAGGTCCGGCGTGCGATGCGCCGACACGATCTTCTTCTCGAACGGCACGCCGAGCTCTTCGAGCAGATCCGCGGCCGCCTTCATCGTGGCCCAGTCGCTGTGCGAGCCCATGATGATGCCGACCTTGGCGGGCGTCGCACCGCCGCGCTTCTTCGAGGAACCAGCGCCGGTCCTGGGCTCGGTCTTGGGCTCGGTCATGATTTGTTTCGGGGCCCCGCCGCTCGACGGAGCCGATCGCCCACAGCTTCGCCTAGCCCGATGGCAGGAGGCAACGCGGCGATCACGACATCGACGCCTTGCGAGTCGAGATCTCGAAGCGCGGCGTAGAGGTTGCGCGCCATGCCGTCGAGATCATCGGGGAGCCGATACGCGAGCGCCGGTAGATCGACCCACAAGAGGAATGCGCTCTCCGGTGCTAGCACCGCGACCGTGCCGCGCGCGGTGGCGACCGCCGACGGCACGTCTTGTAGATCGACCGCGATGACCTCGGCGCGCGGTGCGTAGTGGCTCGCGAGCGTGCCCGGTGCCGCGGGTGCTCCGGCATCGGCGAGCGCGAGCGGCCCGACGATCGCTTCGATCGCGGAGCGCGCCATCCCGCCCGGCCGCAGCAGCACCGGCATGCCGCGCGAGAAGTCCACGATCGTCGATTCGACGCCGACCGAGCACGCGCCACCATCGAGGACGTAGTCGACCTCCCCGCCGAGATCGTGGACGACGTGATCGGCGGTGGTCGGGCTGACCCCCCCGAAGCGATTCGCACTCGGCGCCGCGACACCGCTGCCGAACGTACGCAGCAGCTCCTGGGCAAGGGGATGCGAAGGTACGCGCACCCCGACGGTATCGGCGCCACCCGTGGTCGCCAGCGCGACGCGCGGCCCGCGCTTCAAGATCACCGTGAGCGGACCGGGCCACGCGGCTGCGACGAGCCGCTTCGCGAGCTCGGGGATCTCGCGCGCCCAGCCATCGAGCCTCGGCGGGTCTCCGTGGTCGCCAGCCGCGAGGTGGACGATCAGCGGGTGCGCGCGCGGCCGGCCTTTGACCGCGAAGATCTTCGCGGCCGCGGCTTCACTCGCGGCATCGCCGCCGAGCCCGTAGACGGTCTCGGTCGGGAATGCGACGAGCCCACCTCTCGCGAGGATGCTCGCGGCCTTGGCGACGTCGGTGCCTGTCACCGAGGTAGCTTACGTGTGAGGGCGCGTCGAGACCAGCGACGGACGGTCCCGCCAGCGCGTTCGCACCGACTCGACGGCGGCCGCATTCTCGATCGGATACGCCTTGCGGAACTCCATCCAATCGAGGGCGCAGATCAGCGACAGCTCGGGCAGCCCGAAACCACCGGTGAAGCTGCCTTTCGAGACCTGCGTGCCCAGCCACTCGAAGATCGCATCGGCGCGCTCGAGCTGACGTTTCTCGTAGACATTGCCTTCGATCACGACGCCGTCACGACGGAGATAAAACAGGTCGAGGATCGAGTGCAGCGCGGCATCGATCGCGTTCACGAGGTTGTTCTCGCGCGAGTCCCAGGTCCCCCACGTGCCGCGGTTTGCGAGCAGCCAGGTGTGGATCGAGCGCGAATCGAACAGGGTCTCGCCGTCGACCACCGCCACCGGGACCTGGCGGATGGGCGACACCTTCTCGAGCTCCTTCGTCCCGGCATCGGTCGCGGTGTTGACGAGCTCGATCGGCTCCTTGAGCTCGGTCGCCACCACCATCACGCGCCGGACGAACGGCGACGTGGTCGTGCCATAGATCTTCATGGCAGCTGCTTAACATGAGCTACGCTTCGCCCGTGCCCGGACCGAGTGATGTTTTCTTGATCCGCCACGCCGAGGCGGTCTCGGCGAGCCTGGAGCTGCGTGATTCGCAACGCCACCTGACGGCCCATGGCCGTGCGCAGGCGCGCGCCCTCGGAGATCGCCTGCGCTGGCACGATTGTGAACCGACCCACATCTGGACGAGCCCGCTCGTCCGCGCGGTCCAGACCGCCGAGCTGGTCGCGAACATGGTCAACGCCAAGTGCGTGATCGAGGCTCAGGCCGCGCTGTCACCGGAGGCCGAGGCGGCGTCGATCATGGCCGCCCTCGACCGCCTCCCCGAGCACTCGATCGTGATGCTGTTCGGCCACCAGCCGACGATCACGGAGATCGCGACCGGGATCGTGCACGCGGACGTCGCGATGCTCTCGAATGCCGAGGCTGTCCGGATCCATCACGAGCGCGTGCGCTGGCGGTTTCGCTGGGACGCCGAAGCGCCGACGCCCAAACCCTGAAAGTGCCCGATCCAGGGGTGCGACAGCGCGCGCGACCCCGGCCCTTGGAGCGTGATCGGGTGTGAGGCTACGAACCCGAGCCTCGCGCGTGTGGTCTGGATGCGCCGCACGCTGATCGTTTCATCTATCGGAATTCACATCATGATCGGCGCCGGGCTGTTCGTCGTCGGGGCATGGCACCTCGACCAGCTCGACGTGACCAGGACCCAGTCCGAGCTTCACGTCGCGATGGCACCGCCCGCCGAGCCCGCCGGCAGCCCGGCGCAACCCCAAACGACCCGATTCGAGCGCAAGAAAAAGGACAAACCGAAGGTCATGGTCCGGCCATCGGATCACCTGCCGGTGGCCGACGTCGTGACGACACTGACCACGACCACCACCGGGATGGGTGATGGCATCGGCTCGGGCTCGGGCTCGGGCTCGGGCTCGAGCGTCTCACCTTGCACCTCCGACTGCGGGCCCCCAGAACACGAACATCCCGAGCCGGCGCCGCAGCCGCAGATCATCCCACCGCAGTTGCTCAGTGGCTTGCGGGTCTCCGGCGAGACCCAGCTCCAGCCTCCCGATGTGGTCAAGACCGACATGCATCGCGCGGGCACCTCGCGCGTCGTCGCCTCGTTCCAGGTCTGCCTCGACACGAACGGCAGCGTCGCCGCGACCCGAGAGCTCAAGCCATCGGGCTACCCGGCCTACGACGCCGAGCTCGTGCGCGGGCTCTCGACCTGGCGGTACAAGCCGTACACGCTGAACGGTCGCGGAATCGCGGTCTGCAGCGTCGTGACCTTCATCTACTCCATGAAGTAGGGGTAAGGTCGCGCTGGACGTGGCCGACATCGTCATCGACGTACGCGAACTGCGTAAGACCTACCGAACGCCGTTTCGCCGCAAGAAGGTCGAAGCGCTGCGCGGGATCTCGTTCACGGTCGAGCGCGGTCACATCTTCGGCTTCGTCGGTCCGAACGGCGCCGGCAAGACCACGACGATCCGCACGCTGATGGGCCTGATCCGGCCGAGCGGCGGCACGGCCACGATCCTTGGTCATCAGATTCCGAGCCGGATCGCGCGGAGCCACGTCGGGTTTCTCCCGGAGTCGCCGTACTTCTACGACTACCTCACGATCGGCGAGCTGCTCGATCTCGCGGGGCGGTTGTTCGGCATGCCAAGCGCGGCGCGCAAGAAGCGCGCGGACGAGCTGATCGAACGCGTGGGCCTCGGTCGCGCGCGCGCGCAGAGCCTCAAGAATTTCTCGAAGGGCATGTTGCAGCGCGCCGGCCTCGCGCAAGCGCTGATGAACGATCCGGACCTCGTCGTGCTCGACGAACCGACGAGCGGGCTCGATCCGATCGGTCGCAAGGAGGTCCGCGACCTCATCCTCGAGCTCCGCGATCAGGGCAAGACCGTGTTCTTCTCGTCGCACATCCTCACCGACATCGAAGCGATCGCCGATCGAGTCGCGATCGTCGCGCGCGGATCGATGCAATCGCTCGGCACGCCGGCCGAGCTCGTGAAGCGCACCGTGCTCGGCATCGACGTCAAGGTCCGGATCTCCGACGACGCCGACATCGCCACGCTCACCGACGGCGGCAGGCACGTGCGCCGCACGGCGGGCGAGCTCGCGGTGACGCTGTCGGCCGATGTGGACCTCGATGCGTGGCTCGAGCTCGCGCACGGTGCGGGCGCGAAGATCGTCTCGATCGAACCGCGCCACGAAACGCTCGAGGATCTGTTCATGCGCCAGGTCGCCGGCGCCGACGCAAAGGATGGCGCCACGGGCCGGGCGCGGCAGGCGCAGCCGTGATGCTCGGCAGGATCTGGGCGATCGCGCTCAACACGTTCCGCGAGGCGGCGCGCATCCGCGTGCTCTACGGCATCATCGTGCTCGTCGTCGGCGCGAACCTCGCGGCGATCGTGCTCGGCCAGATGTCGATCCACGAAGAGCAGCGCGTCGCGCGCGATATCGGCCTCGCCGGCATCTCGCTGTTCGGCTCGCTCACCGCGATCTTCCTCGGCGTGTTCTTGCTCTATACCGAGGTCCAGCGCCGCACGATCCACGCGATCGTCAGTAAGCCGATCGAGCGCTGGGAGTTTGTCGTCGGCAAATATCTCGGCATGGTGGTCGTGCTCACGATCCTCGTCGCGCTGTTCGGACTCGCGATGTGCGGCATGCTGACCTGGCAAGGTGTCGGCGTCTCGGGCGCCGTCGTCAAGGCGATCGTGCTCGCGTGGTGTGAGGTACTCACGGTAGCCGCGATAGCGATCTTCTTCTCGTCGTTCTCGACGCCGTTCCTCAGCGGCATCTTCGCGCTCGCGATGTGGGCGCTCGGTCGGGTCACGCCGGATATCCAGGCAGCGATCGATCGCGGCACGCCGTGGATCCGCACGACCGCGCGGATCGCGCTCGAGATCGTGCCCGACGTCCACTTGTTCTCGCCCTCGGGTCGAATGATCGAAGGTGCGGAGGTCAGCGTCCACGCGGACTTCGTCACGTGGGGCTACGTCGGGCTGTCATCGCTACACGCGCTCGGCTGGATCGTCGGCCTGCTCGCGTTCGCGTGCTTGTTGTTCCAGCGCCGAGATTTCGCGTGAAGCGCGGCCTGGTCAACGCGGCGATCGCTGCGATCGCGGTGGCCGTGATCGGCGTGATCGCCTTGCGTGCGGTGATCGCGGGTCGCGAAGCCCTCGCCGAGGGCGACGCGTGGGCCGAGCGCGGCAACCCGACCGAAGCGATTCGCTCGTACGAAGCAGCCGCGCGGTGGTACGTGCCCCTCGCGCCGCATGTCGAAGCCGCGTATCGCAAGCTCCACGCACTCACCGGATCGCCGGATGCGCTCGCGGCGTGGCGTGCGATCCGCAGCGCCGCACGCGCGACGCGTTCGTTGTGGCAACCCCACGCGGACGAGCTGGCCGAGGCCGATGCCGCGATCACGAGGGCGCTCGCCCGCGATCCCGAGGCCGGCACCGGCACGGTTTTCGGATCGAAGAAGCCGACCATCGAGGCGCGCGAACCGTGGCTCGAGAGCCGGATGCGCGCCGACTCCCGCCCCGACCTGTGGGCCGCGATCCTGGCTAGTTTCGGGATCCTCGCGGGCCTCGGTGGCATCGGTTGGTTGGTCTGGCGCGGGCTCGACGCGAAGGGTCACGTGATCCGTCGCCCTGCCCTCGGCGCTGGCGCCGCCATCGCGCTCGGTCTGGCCTGCTGGCTCGTCGGGCTTTACAACGCCTGAGCCGCCGTGGTCGTGTTGCGCCGATGGGTAAGAACCTGGGTGGCGCGATCCTCGATTTGCTCGACTCGGACAAGGTCGAGCTCCGCGTGGCGGCGACGACGGTGCTCGCGGCGGTCGGTAAGGGGGATGCGTCGGTGCTAGCTGCGCTCACGGCGCGCCTCGGCGATGCCGATGTCGTGGTACGTCGGATCGCGCTCGAAGGGCTCGCGGATCTCGGTGCGAGCGGGATCTCGGCGAACCTCGTCCCGCTGCTCCGCGGTGATGACGAGACGCTCGCGGAGCGCGCCGCCCAGCTGCTCGCGCAACAAGGTAGCGACGCCGAAGCCACGCTGCGCAAGGAGGTCCGCAACGGCAACGTCGGGCCACGCCGCGTGATCGCACAGCTGCTCCTGCGTCGCGGCACCCAGCCCGCGATCGACGCCGTGCTCGATCAACTCTCGGATCACGAGTTCGGCGAGCAAGCGCTCCAGCTCGTCCGCGCCGAGCTCGACACCGGCCCGACTGGCAAGTCAGGAGAAAGTAAGCTCGCGAACCAGGTCGAGAAGAGCGCGATCGGTCGCGCCGGTGACGCCGCGAAGGAACTGCACCAGGCGTGGAGCGCCGCCGAGAAGGCGATCGGCAAGGTGGCCAAAGATGCCGCCAAGAAGCGGCCAACGCAGCCAACGCAGCCAACGCAGCCAACGCAGGTCGGCCACACCGTCGCCCCGGCCGCCGCCGATCCGATGCGCGATCCCGAGGTCGCCAGCGCCATCGCGCACCTCGGCGCGTTGCTCCGCCTGATCGGCTACCTCGCACGACCGTCGACGCAATCGCTGCTGCTCAAGCACGCCGATGCCGACGAGCTCCGCCCGATCCGCCTCGCCGCGATCGCCGGCCTCCGCCGGATCGTCGCGACGAGCGAGGCCAAGGGCACCGAGAAGGTGATCGAGACGCTGATCATGTATGCGAATGGCGACGACTTCGCGGTCGCACAAGCCTCGGTCGACACGCTGCGTGGCGCGCGCATCCCCGAGTCACTCGCGAAGCAGTTCGCCCAGCTCGCGAAGTCCAAGAACCCCGCCGCGCAGAAGCTCGCGATGGAGCGCATGCCGGCCGGTGGTGGAGCCGCGGCCGTCAAGGCACTGATCGAAGCGCTCGGCAGCGAAGATACGAGCGCGCGCGATGCCGCCGCTCGCGGGCTCGCGAAGGCGCCCGAAGCGGTGATGCCGCTCGTCAAGGTGCTGCTCGATGCCGAGGACGAGCAGGTCGCGCGCCGCTACGCCGGCGTGATCCGTAGCCACCGCGGCAACGTCTCGAACGCCGCGATCGAGCAACTCGTCGCGCGCCTGCGCGAGCTCAGCGAGAAGAGCACGAAGGGCAAGGCCGGCGCCGATTCGATCCTGATCGAGCGCATCCTCGGCGAGCTGATCGCCGATGTCGCGCCCGCGAAGCACGTCGAGATGCTGTTCGAACGTGCGAAGCGGCTGCGCAAGGCCGGCAAGACGGTCGAAGCTTTCGGCTCGCTCAAGCCGCTGCTCCGCTCGCGCGCCGATCTCGACGCCGCGATCGACGACGATCAGCGGTTCTTTCTCGCGATGCTCTCGCTCGAAGCCGCGGGCGAAGGCATCGTGCGCTCGACCAACTCCGACGATCCGATCTTTGCCCAGTTCGCGGTCCTCGCCGCGAAGGGCTACCCCGTCGCGAAGAACCTCGCGAAGGCGAGCGATGTCACGGACGAGGCGCTCTACGGCCTGGGCTTTCGCCTGATCGAATCTCGCGACGGCTCCAATGAAGAGCTCGGCGCCGATCTGCTCCAGGGCATCATCGACGAGCGTCCGCGAAGCAAGCTGGCGAAGGCCGCGAAGAACAAGCTCAAGCTCACCGGTCACCTCGATGCTGACTAGCGACCGTAACGCCGGCTCTCACTCCGAGCGACAGCGTCACAGCGTGCGCGACTCATGAGATTTCGAGTTGGCCGTGTGCGTGCATCTCGCAGCCTCATGCTCAGACTCGCCTCGCTCGCGACCCTGGCCACGGGCCTCGTTGCACTCCCCACGTCAGCGCACGCCTGGACGATCGGGAGCCAGCTGGACTACGCCGGCTGCCACGAACGGATCACGACGGCGGCGTTTCGCGCGACGCGCGCGAAGTTCGCGACCGCGCCGCTGATTCCGCCGACGGCCGACGAGTCGGCGCTGATCGACGACGTGCAATTCGTACCGCCTGCCGACTTCGTGCACGACCTTGCCGCGATGTCGTTGCTGCTCGGCGTGCGGGACAACGACCTGAAGGGTAACAACCCGCTCGATTCGCTCCAGCTGGTTCAGGTCCACGGCAACCCGGCGACACAGGAGGAACACTGCATCCGCGCAGCGAGCGATGACGGCACACCCGGGGATACGCAGGCGCTCGATCGCTGCAAGGCCTTCATCCACGAGCGGGTCGCTCAGGCGCTCGAGGGGCTCGCGGCGGATGGCACGGTCGACCCGAACAACCGGCTGGAGCTCGCGGTGTACGTGTCGTTCGCGGGCCGCGTGCATCCGATGTTGCCACTCACGTACGTGCGGCTCGGCCAGGCGGTGCACGCACTCGAGGACGGCTTCACGCACACGTTCCGGACCAGCGATGGCATCGAGGTGGTGTCGGTCAGCAACTGGATCGACTACGTGTCGAACGGCGGCGCCAACGAGGCGGTCGATGGGCCACCGCACCTGAGCGCGCTCGATCAGTGCTCGAGCACGGATCCGCTCGTCGTTCGCAACTTCAAGAACGCTACCGATGCAGCAACGGCACTGATGGAGATCACGTTGGACCCCACGATGACGAACGATGCGAAGCTCGCGGCGGTCGATGCGCTGTCGGCGCAATGGCTGACGTATCAACCCGGTTGCACGCTCGCGAACAAGTACTGCGGCGCGCCAGAGCCGACTGTGGTCGACAATTCAGCCTGCAACGCGAGCGGCGCGAGCAGCGGTTGGTTGCTGATCGTGGGCGTTGCACTGCTCGCGGTCGTGCGCCGTCGGCGCCGCTGGCCACCGCTTCTCGCATCGCTATCGCTCGCGGGTGGCATCGCGAGCGCGCAACCCGCACCAGATGCGCCTGCACCGGGCCCTTCGACCGCGCCCGCGGCACCGGCCCTCCCCGCACCGGCCGACAAGCCCGCGGATGCCGCCGCCGTCAAACATGGTCACGAGCCAGGTCGTGACGAGAAGACTCCAACGGTCGCGGAGGTGGAGCAGGTCCGCGAGGACAAGCAGCTCGGCAGCCCGTTCGGCGTCGACATGCGGATCGGTGGCGCCTTCGTCCACGGCGGCGTCGCCGGCTCGGTCGGCTTGCGCTATCGCCTGAACGAGCGCTGGAGCATCGGCATCGACGGGGAATGGAATCCGTGGATCACGTCGGCGCCGTGGACGTTGAAGACCGGCGTCGCTGATGTCTACGCGACGGTGATCCATCGCTACCCGATGAAGATCGATCGAGTCAACCTGCGCACCACCTTGAACCTGGGTGCCTCGATGCTGCTGTTCGATGTCTACGGCGCGCCGAAGTACGACATCGGCCCGGTGATCGGGTTCTCGCCACTCGGCATCGACTACGATCTCGGTAACCACGTCCGCATCGTGTTCGATCCCCTCGGCGTGATCGTGCCGGTGCCGCATATCGGCCTCATCCCGCTGTACTACGAGCAGTTCCGCACGATGATCGGCATCCAGATCGGCGGCTAGCACCAAGGTGCTCTCGGGCCACGCGCTCGGCCAATCGCTGCTCCCCATCCAGATCGAACCACTTCAACGGCCCCGTGCTCGGGAGCTGGCTACTCGGTGACCGCGACGATCACGAGATCATGGCCTGGTACGTGGCGAATGGCATCACGCTGAACGGCACCTCGGACACGCCAGAAGTCACGATGCAGGACCCGCCGGGGCTAGAACGGCAGGCCGTACCACCGCAGCCACGCCCCAGCGGCACCACCGCCGGCGATCGCCACCAAGAACAGCAGCAGCACGCCCCATCGAAAGCCGCGCTTCGCGGCCGGCGCCGCGGTGATCCGCGGCGCGCCGACCGCCACGACCTCGCCGGTCTCGAAGGGGCTGGGCGGCGACACGCTCGGCGGCTTCGCACTCGGATGCGGGGTCGCTGGCGCGAGGGCGCGCGGCTTGCCGCGCGGCGGCTGCGCTGGCGCAACGATTCGCGGTGGCGCTGGCAAGCTCTGGGGCGTCAACGGCGGCCCCGGCAACGGCCACGGCTTCGCCACGACCAGCTCCTCGTCGGCGGGATCGCGCGAGATCACCGGGACCTCGATCTCCTCGTCGGCCTCGGCCGTCACGACATCACCTATCGGGTCGCCGACCTTCACGCGATCGAGCAGCGCGCGCTTCGTCGCGATCCGATCGCCGAACAACCGCATCAACTTCGAGGCGAGCGATTGCGTCGGATCGCCGGAAGAGTCCAGGGTGCGCGCCGTCGTCAGCAACGCGTCGCGCATCTCGAGCGCGCTGCGAAACCGCTGCGCCGGATCGCGCGCGAGTGCCTGCATGCAGATCGCATCGAGCTGCGGCGGATAACTATCGGTCTGCGTGCTCGGCGGCGGAATCTCGCCGGCGCGTTGACTCGGATCACCGAACACGCGGCGCAGCGTGGTCAGCTCGTAGAGTACGAGCGCGATCGCGTAGACATCCGATTGCCGACCGAGCGGCTGCCCCGCGACTTGCTCCGGCGACAGGTACAGCGAGCTCGGATCCTCGATCGCGGTGCCGAGCTCGAGCACCTTGATGTCGCCGCCGTACGTGATGAACACGGTCTCCGGCGACACCGCGCGATGGAGCTCGCCCGCGACGTGCGCCGCGTGGAGGCCATCACAGACCTCGGCGATCATGTGCGCGGCGAGCCCGACCGAGAGGCGCTCGCGCTTCTTGATCAAGCGCCGGATGAAGCCCGCGAGGTTCTCACCCTCGAGGTACTCCATGATCCGGTAGCGCCCGGCCTCGTGGCGCACGACCTCGCGGACCTCGACGAGGTTCGGATGGCGCGCGAGCGAGCCGCGTGCGTTCGCCGGCATCCTCTCGATCGCGACGGGTTGGCCGGCGACGCTCTTGGCGAGCCAGACCTCGCCACTGTCACCTCCGACGGCGAGCCGACCGACCACCTCGTAGGAGCCGATGCGATCAGGCATCTCTTGGCATCAGGGCACGAGCTTGTAGCCAAGCCCGTAGACCGTGAGGATGTGGCGCGGATTCTTCTGGTCTTCTTCGAGCTTGCGCCGCAGCTTGACAATGAAGTTGTCGACGGTCCGCGAGGTCGGCGAGGCCTGCATGCCCCACACCTTCTCGAGCAGCTCGTCGCGCGACACCGTCTCGTCGGCACGCTCGCGCAACAGCTTCAAGACCTCGAGCTCGTAGAACGTGAGCCGCTTGCTCGTGCGGCCCTTCGCCATCACGTGCTTGCGCGCGTTGATCTGCCAGCTGCCGATGTTGAACGTCTCGTCGGGGTGCGCGCTCATCCGCGCCTGGCGCCGGAAGATCGCGTTGATCCGCGCGATCAGCTCGGCGACAGAGAACGGCTTGGTGACGTAGTCATCGGCGCCGGCGTCGAGGCCGCGGATCTTGTCGCTCTCCTGCGCCTTCGCGGTGAGGATGATGATCGGCACGGTCTCGTCGCGCTGGCGCAGCGTCTCGCAGACCCGATAGCCATTATCGTCGGGCAGCATCAGATCGAGCAGCACGCAGTCGGGTGCCCAATCCATCGCCGCCGTGAGGCCCTCGGCGCCGGTGCCGCGCGCATCGACCTCGAAGCCTTCGAACGTGAGCGCATCGCGAATGCCGCGCACGATGTCTGGCTCATCCTCGATCACGAGGATGCGCTTCTTCGCCGGCTCTTCACTCACCACCATAGTTCTATCAGATCGGCAGCCACAGCTGGAACGTGGCGCCCTTCCCTGGCTCGCTCTCGACCGTGATATCGCCGCCATGGGCACGCGCGATGTGCTGGACGAGCGCGAGGCCGATGCCCGAGCCACGAATCGGCTTTAGCCGCATATCTTTCGCGCGATAGAACCGCTCGAAGATCCGATCTTGTTCTTCGATCGGAATGCCGGGCCCGAAGTCGCGCACCGACAACACCACCCGATCCTCGACCCGCCGGAGCGTCAGCTCGATCTTCTTGCCGTCGCCGGCGTACTTGATCGCGTTGTCGACGAGGTTGAGCACCGCGAGCGTGAACGCATTCGCGTCGAGCTGGACGAGCGGCAGATCTTCTTCGAGGTGCGGCTCGAGCGTCATGTCGGCCGCTTGCAGCCGGCGATTCGCGAGATCGATCGCGCGCGATACGACATCGATGAGATCGGACTCGGCGAACTCGTACACGCCCATCCCGCGCTCGATCTTCGCGAAGTCGAGCACGTTGTCGATCAGCCGCCCGAGCCGCACGCTCTCGCGCCAGATGATCTCGGCGTATTCGGTCGCCTGCTCCGGCGACTTGGTCCGCTTGGTCGCGAGCATCTCGCCGAACATCGAGATGATCGACAGCGGCGTCTTGAGCTCGTGCGAGACATTCGAGATGAAGTCGCTCTTGAGCTCGTTCGCGCGCCGTTCGCGGCGAATCGCGACGGCGAGCAGGCCGAGGCCGAACACGATGATCGCGACCGCGCCGCCGAGCAGCAGGCCATCGACGATGCGCTTGCGGCGCACTTCGACCTCGGCCCCCGGATCGCGCTCGGTGATCCGCAGCTGCCAGCCATCGAGCGTGTCGATGAACGGAATCTCGACCGCGAGCGCACCCGCGTCGTACGCGAACATCCACCCGAACCGCACCGTCTTGCGCTCGTCGACGACCTGATAGAGGTGCTTGGAGCGCTCCGAGAAGAACTGCGGGAACATGAACAGCAGCAGGTGATTGAGGTCGTCCTCGATCACCACGTAGTAGCGCTTCACGCCGGACGGGCCGGCGAGCTCCTTGCGCTCGTACGAGATCAGGAACGGCTCGTCGTACGGGCCGCGCCCGTAGTGGTGACCACGAACGTCGAGCGCGAGCTTCGGCAGGCCGAGCGTGCCGATCACGTGCGCGAGGTACCAGTCGCGCATCGCGACGGCATCCTTGGGATCGCGGCTGCCCGCGAGCGAGCCGTTGAGGACAGGCTTCAACTGGTCATCGAGCACGAACACGCTCGCGACCGCGGCGCCGGTCGATTTGACTCGTTCGTCGAGCCGGTCGAGCTGGTCGAGGCGGACCTCCTTGAGGATGCGGACGTCGGCCCCGACGACGTTCGACTCGATATTCAGGATCTTCTCCTCCGCGAGCTCGTTGAGGAGGTTGATCTTCTCGTCCTTGAGCGCGACGGCGGAGCTGTTGCTCCAACCGAAGTATGCGAACACCACGACCGCGGCCAACACCGCGAAGATCAAGGCGTTCACGAGCAAGATGCGGCGCATGGGAGGACCGATCTGCAGTGGACCGGAGGGGGATCCTGCCACTTCCGAGAACACTTGTGACTACCAATGGTTGTCCGTGTGCGCCGTTTATGTTAGACGGCATACTAATCGGGCATCCATCCGGAGCAATCGGATGGCAATGCCATTACAGATCGTTGCGGCACGTGATCGTCCAAAAAGAGGCAGGGATGGACTCCATCTTCGAAGAAGAGGCTGATGAGATCGGGGGAGAGATCGAGGCGTATTGCCCGTCCCCACGCTGCAAAGCGGACACGACTCACACGATCATCTCCATGTACGAGGACGAGGTCCGTCGCGTGCAGTGCGTGGTTTGCGGGGAGGTTCACGCCTTCCGCAAGCCCCGCGGCGACGGTGCCGAGGGTGATGCCGATGGCAGTGGCAAAAAGGCGTCCGTCAAGCGGGTGACCTGGGAAGACGCGCTCGCGCGTGCCACCGATAACGACCTCGGTAACGCGCGTCCGTTTTCGATTCGCGACACGTATGAAGACGGCGACGTCGTTCATCACCCGTCGTTCGACATCGGCTTCGTGATCGAGCAACTGCCCGACAACAAGGTCGAGGTCATCTTCCGCGATGGCGGCTCGCGCATCCTCGTGCACAACCGTGGCGACCTCGCTGCGCGCATGCCCGATATCGCCGAGATTCCCGCTCCGCGCGAAGCCAAGAAGAAGAAGCGCGCCAAGAAGGTCGAGACGCCGGCCATCCCGGTGCCCGCCCGCACCAAGGCCGAGGTCGAAGCCGCCATCGAGCGCGCTCGCAACGCGGCTCAGATGCGGATGGATGACTCTGGCAAGGCCGCCGAGCAGCACAACGCGAAGCTCAAGGTCCAGGCCAAGACGATCAAGGCGACGGCCAAGACCGCCAAGGCGGCCGCGAAGCCCGTGACCGTGCCCGCGAAGGCCGCAGCTCCAGTGGTTGCTGCACCCGTAGCCAAGGGTGCTGCCGTGAAGCCGCCGGCCAAGGCTCCGGCGAAGGCCGCCGCTACTGCCAAGCCAGTCGCCAAGGCTCCTCCTGCGAAGCCGGTGGCGAAGGCCGCGCCGGCCAAGAAGCCGGCTCCCGCGAAGAAGCCGGCTCCCGCGAAGCCACCCGCGAAGAAAGCTGCGCCGGCCAAGAAGCCCGCAGCCAAGCCGGCCAAGAAGCCGGCACCGGCCAAGAAGCCGGCTGCCAAGCCCACCAAGAAGAAGAAGTAAAAGAGCCCGCTGCAAAGCGGGCCTTTTCATAGGGTGAAGCTTCGCGAGTCTCGGCGAGCGAACGCGCCGCGCACGGTCGCGCGCGGCCTCGCTGGCGCTGCGCGCGAGCGGAGACGACGGGGGTGCGGCGAGCCGTAAATTCCACGGCCCCTGCTTCCTGCATCAGCCGCTCGCGGTGCGGCACAGATGTCCCTGCGGGCCGGGCCGATCGCACCGGCGAAGCCCGCCTTCGTCGCGAAGCGAGGCAGCCAGCGACGCCGCGCGTGCCCACCGCCAGGCCATGCGTCGCTCGCCCGGGTTGGCGCGCGCTTGCTCGCGCCACGCACGTCAGCGGAGCAGGCCGTGCGTCGAGCTACTCCATGCCCATGCCCTTGCCGTCGATGTCCATACGGCCGACGTAGAGCTCGAACTTCACGCGCTTGATCTGATCGCTGTTCGCCGTGCTCTGCGGGATCTGCGCGTGGTGGATGCCGACCTCGTAGAGATTGATGCGGAACAAGACCTCGCTGCGATCCGGCGCGAGGAACTCGAGCGAGCCCGAGCGCTGCTGTGACGGGTCGGCTGCGCCCGCGACCACGGCCTTGTCGTACCAGGCGAGCAACGCATCGGCGTAGCCGAGCGCGATCGTGCCGCTGAGGGCCGGAAACTCGATCTTGGTCGGCTCGATCTGAGGGAACCGCTCGGCGCCGACGTACAGCGTCTTGATGCCCTGCTTGATCGTGAACGAATCGAGCTTGTTCGTGTACTCCATGCCGGCGATGCCATCGAGCGTCAGCCGGAAGCCCGAGGGCATCCACATCTTCTGCTTCGAGCCCGTGATCGCCTGGAGTGCCGCCCCATCCTGCTTCTTCGAGACGACGCGCTCGGGCTGGATCTTGAGCTTGAGGTACGCCGATTCTTTCGAAGCACCGTCGAGCGTCGGGAACGTCGTCTCGGTGATCAGCGCGTCGTAGAACTCGTGGGAGAAGGTCTGATTGAAATCGAAGTTGCCGTGGCGGATCTCGCCGTTGCGGCGCGACCACTCTTTGCGCCACGACTGCTGGATCCACTTGAGGACGTCGTCTGCACCCGACAGACCGAACTCGAGCGAGAACGGCTCGATCGACACGACGGACGTGTGCTTGATCCGGTAGTTCTCGGGACCGATCGGCTCGTCCATGAGGCCGGCACGAACGTAGCCGCCGTCCACACTCTTCAAGTACGCCGTGGTCGGTTTCGTCGCACCCGAGCCGTTATCGATCACCAGCTCGAAGTGGCCGGCGGTCGATGCTTTGTGTTGGGGCGTGCCTCGTTGAGTCATGCGTGAATCCTCAGCTTATCGCGATCCTTGTACGCTCCGGGACGGCTCGATTTCCCTGGTGAACCCCCAACCCCTACAAGATCTTGGCAAAACTACGTGATTTCACGCCATTGGAATCCGCGCCCAGTCCGCGCAATAATAGAGCGAATGCGGGTGCTCGGCATTGTCGTGATGATCGCGTTGGCCACGACCGGATCGGCCCTCGCCGAGAAGGTCAAGGCGAACCAAGAAGCGCGTGTGCTCAACCATCCTGGTGAACAGGGGAAGCTGGTGTTGAAGGTCAAGGAGGGTCAATCGATGACGCTCCTCGGCTCCGAAGGCCGCTGGTTGAAGGTGCGCGTGCAAGGCCGCACCGGTTGGGTGCCGCGAAGCAAAGTCGAGATGGCCGACCCCGACGAGGTCGCGCGCAACACGCGTCGCCGGCCGTTCGTCGACGGCCGCAGCGTCAAGCGAGGTTTTGGGAGCTCCGAAGGTCCCGAAGATCGCATCGGCGCCGATGCGGTCGACACGACGCCCGGTGATGAAGGCACGAGCAGCGGCAAGGCGGCGCTCGACGAGGACGACAAGCCAACGAAGAAGCCGACGAAGAAGCCCGCCAAGGGTGGTTCGGCCGATGACGACGACGAAGATGCCAAGCCCGCCGCCAAGAAGCCGACCAAGCCCGCCGCCAAGCCCGCCAAGCCCGCCAAGCCTGCGAATGGCGGCTCGGCCGATGACGACGACGACGAAGATGCCAAGCCCGCTGCCAAGCCCGCGAAGCCCGCCCTGAAGACGCCGGCCAAGCCCGCGAAGCCCGCAAAGGGTGCAGGCGACGACGATGACGATGAAGATGCCAAGCCCGCTGCCAAGCCAGCTGCCAAGCCAGCTGCCAAGCCGGCTGCCAAGGTCGCCGCGAAGGGTGGCTCGGGCGATGACGACGAAGATGAAGACGCGAAGCCGGCCGCCAAGGGTGGCAAGCCCTCGGCGAAGCACGACGACGACGAGAACCCGGTGACCGGCGACGACGAAGACAAGCGGCCCAAGGCGCACGTCGCGGCGAAGAGCAAGGTGTTCGGCGAGCGCAACCAGACGAGCGACGTCGAGTTCACGGCGAAGCCGGGCGACGTGCTCTATCCGGGCGACACCAAGGGAGATTGGACCAAGGTCGAGACCGAGGAAGGCGACGAGGGCTGGATCCTCAGCGACAACCTCGAGATCGACGGCGGTAGCGGCGGTGGTAGCAAGGGCCGCGCGATCGGGATCAACGTCGGCCTCGGCGTTGGCTATCTCTCGCAGTCGATGGCGGCCGCGGGTGTGGCCGCCGCGACGACCACCGATCAAGTGCCCGACATCTATACCATCGGCACGAGCATCGAGACGCTCACCATCGGAGGCAGCTACTTCACCAACCTCGGCAAGTACATCGCCGGCGTCGACGGCGGCCTCGCCTACTCCAAGACGATCAGCGGTGGCGTCAGCTACAAGGGCATCGTCACACCGCTCACGATCGCGGACTACACGTTGCGCGGCACGATCGGGTACCCGACCTCGCGGCCGAGTGGTCTCACGCTGCTCGCGCGGCTCGGCTATCGCTATCGCGCGTACCAGGTCGCCGATTTCTCGGACTACATGACCGCGAAGTCGAAGAATCCGGCGAAGGTGCCGCAAGAGAACCTCAAGGCGCCGACCATCGGCTTCGCGATCGCGCTGCCGAAGCTGACCACCAAGCTCGGGCTGATCGTCGGCCTCGATGCGGTCGCGTTCGGTGGGAGCGTCGAACAGACCGCCGGCCTCACCGACGGTAAGGCCGGCGCGGCCAGCGTCACCGTCATCAACTTCAGCGCGGGCCTGGTCTATGCGTGGAAGCCAATGATGAACCTCGTGTTCGCGTACGACCTCGATCACGGCAGCTACGACTTCGGGCCACCCGATGCCGCGTCGATGCGCGGTCACGCCACCACGGCCACCGACGTCACCCGCAGCGACACGATGCACCAGTTCTCGGTGACCGTCGCCAAAGGCTTCTAGCGCTTTCGCCTGCGGCTACTGCTGCGGAGTCGGTAGCTTCGTCACGTCGAGCTGGCTGAGCGCGAGGCGGATCAGCTGCGACTTGTTGGCCTTGGTCCAGCCTCGCTTCTTGAGCTCGGTGACCTTCGCGTCGAGCTCTTCGAGGTCGCGCGTGTACATCGAGATGCAGATGACCTTGTAGTGCGTCGGCCGCTGCAGCGCTTTGGCGCGCTTCGCAGCGTCTAGCGGCGCGGCGCCCGCACGCTTGCCGTAGTACTCCTCGCTGAGGATGGAGTCGGCGTCGCTGAGCGGATCGTGTGCCATCAGTTTCTCTTCTTTCATACGGCCTCGTGATTCGTAAGGATGATCGGGTGAGAGTTCGGCTCGGAGCGCATCGGGGCAACAGCCTGCGACGTGCTCGCTAGCACCCAATCGCAGACGCGGTTGTAGTCAGCCGCGCCGTGGGAGACTGGCGCGTATTCGAAGATCGTCTTCTTGTGGCTCGGCGCTTCCGCGAGGCGCGTGTTGAGCCGGATCGGCTCGAGGCACTTGGTCTTGAAGTGCCCCTGCAGCGTCTCGAGCACTTCGCGCGCGAGGCGCGTGCGGCCGTCGTAGAACGTCGGCAACACGGCGGAGATCCGGACGGTGTGGCCGAGGTGGCGCTCGACATCCTTGATGGTCTTCAACACCTGCTTCACGCCGACGAGCGCGAGGTAGTCGCACGTGACCGGGATGATGACCTCGTCGGCGTACGACAGCGCATTCTGGTTGAGCAAGTTGAGCGACGGCCCACAATCGATGATCACGTAGTCGTAGCGGCGCGAGATCGCCATCATGTTGAGGCGCTTGGTCAGGACCCGCGAGCGCGTCTCGACGTTCTGGCGAGCGAGCCAGATCTCGGCGGCCGCGAGCGTCGCGTCGCTCGTGATCACGTCGAGCTTGCCGCGCACCGGGACCGCGGCTTCGGTGGGCTCCACGCCATCGACGAGCACGTGATAGAGCGAGCGCTCGCCCGCGACGCCGAGCGACACGCCGACGTTGCCCTGCGCATCCGTATCGATGAGAAGGACGTTGTGATCCCGCTCGGCGAGGCCAGCGGAGAGGTTGACGGCCGTCGTGGTCTTGCCGGTACCGCCCTTCTGGTTGAGCACCGCGATCCGGCGAGCGCGCTTCGCACGGAAGCCCTCCTCGCCCAGCCCGGCCTTCCGGCACTCGAGCGAGCAGTAATGATTTCGCGCACCGTCAGACGTCACCGCGATCTGAAACACGAACGCCGGTCGGAACGCCTGCCCACACGCGTTGCACGTCTTCTCCATCCCCTTATCGAAGCGGCATGCGACCGATCTGGGCAACTTTTCGTCCGACTACCCGCTACTATTGCGGCGTGATCGCGCGCAACGTCGCGGCTCGGGGAGTGGACGCGGTGCTCGTCGCAAAAGAGCTCGGCGAAAAACTTGTCGCGGCTGATCTGAAGCTCGTGATCGTGTTTGCCGATAGCGCGATCGATCAACCTACGCTCGCGCGCGAGCTGAGCAACATTTTAGGCACGGTGCCAGTGGTCGGCGGCTCCACGAGTGCGGTCGTCGGAGCCGCGGGCGCGACCGCGGTTGCCCTCGGGCTCTACGGCGATCGCGTGCGCGCCGGGATCGGTGTCGCGACCGAGCTGCAGAAGGCCGCGCAGCCGCGAACGCGTGCGGCGGTCGAGCATGCCGCGGCGGCGCTCGGGTTGACGTGCGAGACCCTCGATCCCGCGCGCCACGTGATGGTCACCGTGTTCGAAGGTTCGGCCCACATGGACGAAGCGTTCTGCTTCGCGTCGGCGGCGTCAGTACCCCAGCTGCGCACGATCGGTGGCGCGGCCTCGATGCGTCGCTCGGATGGTGGTCCGCGACGCGTGTGGGCGCATGGCGAGGCTCTCGCGGATGCAGGCATCGTCATCGTGCTCGAGCCCGGCGTGAAGTTCGAGGCATTCACGTCGAGCCACCTCGAACCGACCGATCTGCGGTGTGTGGTCACCGCTGCACATGATCGGCTCATCACCGAGCTCGACGGGCGCCCCGCGACGAAGCGGTTCGCCGATCTGATCGGCAAGCTCGGCGGCACGCTCGGTCCCCACACGCGCAGCGAGTTCACGTTCGCGCGCTTCATCGATGGCGTGCCGTATGTCCGCGGGCTCTCCGCGATCACGTCGGAGGCGCTCGAGCTCGGCTGCTCGGTCGCGACCGGTCACGTGTTGCGGATCGTGCGGCCCGGCAGGCTCGTCGAGCAGACCGCCCTCGATCTCGACGCGGTGGCTCAGCGGCTCGGGTCGATCAGCTCCCTCCTGGCATTTTCGTGCACGCTGCGCGCCCTCGAAGCGCAGACACACGGCCTCGTCGACGAGCTCGCGCAGGTCTTCGACCGGTATCCGACGACGGGACTGCAATGCTTCGGTGAACAAGCAGGGATGCTGTTCGTCAACCACACGTTGACGGCACTCGCCCTGGGAGCTGGTGATGGTGGATAAGAAGCCCGATCGGATGGGCGAGCTCGAGGACGAGCTTGCCGCAGCGCATCGCACGATCGACGTGTTGATCGGGCGGCTCGAGCGCACCACGCCGCCCTCGACCCAAGGCGAGCTGTTCGATACCGCGGTCCGGCTAGGCAACGTGCTCGAGGAGCGCACGCGCGAAGTCGAGGCCGCGCGCGCCGAGTTCCGCGCGCTGCGCGCGAACCTCGATCAGATCGTTCGCCAGCGCACGCGTGCGCTCGCCGAGTCCGAGGCGCAGCTGCGCGCGAAGAACGTCGAGCTCGAACGCCAGAGCCGCATTCGCACCGAGTTCATCTCGATCGCGGCGCACGAGCTGCGCACGCCGCTGACCAGCATCGTCGGCTATCTCGATCTGTTCTCGGAGGGCCGGTTCGGCGACCTCCCCGATCTCGCGGAGCGGCCCCTCGCATCGGTGCGGCGTGGTGCCCATCGCTTGAAGCGGTTGGTCGACGACATGCTGAGCATCTCGCGGATCGACGGCGGTCGCATGACCCTCAACCGCGAGCCGGTGGACCTCGGCGAGATGGTGCAGAACGTGGTGTCCGAGCTGCTACCGCTCGCCGCCGCCCGCAAGCAGAAGCTCGAAGCAAAGATCGACACGGTCGATCACATCGATGCCGATCGCGACAAGCTCCATCAGATCGCGGTCAACCTGGTCTCGAATGCGATCCGCTACACGCCGGAGTCCGGCGAGATCTCGATCAGCGTCGATGAAGCGCCGCTCGCGCGCTATCCCGGCGGCTGGGCGCGGCTGCGCGTGCGTGACAACGGCATCGGCATCAGTGAAGAGGATCGCCAGCGCGTGTTCGATCCGTTCTTGCACCCGATGCCGGTGCGCCATCACACGTCGTCACTGCCCGATTCCGCCGGCCTCGGGCTCTACATCGCGCGTGGCTTGATCGAGCTGCACGGTGGCCTGATCACCGTCGATTCGCAGCCCGAAGTGTTCACCGAGTTCACCGTGCTCCTGCCGTTCAGACACGAGACCCGCGCGAACACCGAGCCCGGCGCTAGGTGATCGCGACGACGAGATCGTAGAGCGCATGCGCGTAGACCGCGTGCGCGAGCGAGCGAAACCAGAAGATCGCGCCGAAGGCGAGCCCGGCGAACGTGCGGAACAAGAACGCGTGCATCGTGAACGGCTCGCCATGGGCACCGGCATGATGTGCGAGCGCGAACAGCGGTGCCGAGAACACGAACGCGAGCGCGACAGCGAGCCGGCGATCGGTCCCACCACCGCGCAGGAACGTGACCATGCCTGCGAGCAGGCCGAGCCTGAACACGAGCTCTTCATGGACCCCAGCGCCGAGCGCCGAGACAACCTGACCGGCCAGGCCTGCGAGCGTTCCGCCGCCGCCGCCTGGGCCTCCGATCGACATGCCGATCACCTTGGACAGGACCAGCGTGACCACGGCACCGAGCGTGAGCGCGTAGATCAGCGATTCGAGGACGACCGGCGCGAACACGTCGAGCCGGAGCGAGTCCCAGCGCTTTTCTCGACGGATCCAGACCAGGAACACGGCCGCGAGCACGGCATGCAGGAGCAGATAGAGCGCGCGGCTACCGAGCGTGAAGTACAGCGCGCGGGTGACGACATCGGCGCCATTGACGTGGCCGGTGAACAGCACTCCGATCTCGTAGGCGAGCAGCAGCGGAAAGATCAAGACGATGCTCGCGCCGAGCTCGCCGTGGCCGGTGTCGTAGTCGTTCATTTCGTGCGACTCCCACTACCGGCGAGCTTGGACTTCTTCTTCGCGGCAGGGGTCAGAGCCGGAGGCCGCACGGTCGCGGTGATCGCGCGCTCGGGGACGAGATACGTCTTCGCCGCCGCCTCGACCTCGGCGAGCGTGATCGCCTTGATCGCGTCGTCGTAGCCGGCCCATGCGGTCCAGCCGAGCCCGTAGGCTTCGTGATACGCGATGGCGTTCGCGATCGCCGAGCGACGCTGCATCGCGATCTGATGGCTACCGACGAGATAGCTCTTCGCGCGCTCGAGCTCGGCGGCTGTGATGCCAGCGGCGGTGATCCTCGCCAGCTCGATGCGAACCGCGCCGACCGCCTCTTCGAGCTTGTCGGGGGAGCACGACAGGTACACGGCGACGAACCCCGGGTCGACGCCTTCGACCGAGTGCGCCGAGACGCGGTAGACGATCGCGCGCTTGTCGCGGAGCTCGGCGAACAACCGCCCGCTCTGCCCGCCGAGCACGGCGACGAGCACCTCGAGCGCGAACCGATCCTTCGCGTCGATCGTCGCACCCGGATAGCCGATCACGAGATGCGCCTGCGCGCGATCGAGGTAGCGATAGACCTCGCGGTCCTCGCTCGACCGACCATCGATCTTCAAGGGCGCGACCACCGGCAGCGTGGCGATCGACTTCTTGACCGCACCGAACCGCTTCGTGACGCGTGCGACGACATCATCGACATCGACATCGCCGACGATCGCGAGCGTGAGCCCCGAGATCGGGTAGCGGTCGCGATAGAACGCCACGAGCTTGGTGCGATCGAGCGCGCCGATCGATCGATCCGTGCCGAGCGCATCGCGGTGGTACGGATGGTTCGCGTACAGCGCCTCGCTGAACACGCGGAACGCGACCTGGGTCGGGTTGTCGCCGTTCGCGATCTGATCGGAGAGCAGCGCCTGCTTCTCGCGAATCAGCTCGTCCGCCGGGAGCGTCGGCTCGAGCAGGCAATCGGCGGTGAGCTCGAATCCCTGGCTCCACGACCGCGCGAGCCACTCCGCGGCGAGGCCGAAGCTGTTGCGACCGGCAACACCGCCGAGCGAACCGCCGAGCCGATCGATCTTGTCGGCGACCGCCGAGGCATCGAACGTGCCGCAGCCGCGCGTGATCATCCGGGCGAGCAGGGTCGACGCGCCCGCTTCTTTGTCGGTCTCGACCCGCTGGCCACCGCGCCACACCGCGCGCATCGCGACGACCGGCACCGAGGGATCGCGACGTACGATCACGACCATGCCGTTGCCGAGCGTGACCCGCTTCTCCACGATCGTCGCCGGCTGCGCCGCACCAGCGAGCACGGTGCGGATGCGCTTCTCGGCACCGCGCGCGAACGCCGCCGTGCGCTTCGCGGTCGCGCGCTGCCTGGGCAAGACCGCCGCGACGCTCGCGTTCTCCGGGCGGAGATAGCGGCGCACCGCAGCGGCGACATCGTGGCGGCGGACCGCACGGATCCGATCGAGATAGACGTGCGAGTAACGTGGATCGCCCGCGACCATCGAGTTCCACCCGAGCGTGCGCGCGCGACCTTGCGCGGTCTCGAGCTGACGGACGAAGCCGGCCTCGGCCGCGATCCGCGCCTTGTCGAGCTCGTCGGCCTCGAGCTCGTCGACCAGGCCGAGCGCCTGCTCGACCAACCCACCGACCGTCTTGTCGGCATCGCGCGGACGCGAGGTCGCCGACAGCACGAACAGCCCCGGGTCGCGCAGCGCGTGGACGTGCGCGTAGGCGGTCGTGACGATGCCTTCGTCGTCGCGCAACCGGCGCGGCAGCCGTGCGGACTCACTCTCGCCGAGCAAGATCGCCGCGACATCGAGTGCGGCCACATCGGGGTGACGTGCGGGAGGCACGTGAAAGCCGATCGCGACATACGCCTCGGAGACCTCGCGGAGCGACGCGACCGCACGTGGCGAGGTCTGCGCGGGCTCGGCCGTGACGCGGCGCTGCGGCCGGCCCGAGGGCATGCGTGCGAACCGCCGCGCGATCGCGCGATGGACTTCGTGCGGATCGACATCGCCCGCGACCACGATCGTCATGTTGTCGGCGACGTAGAAGCTGCGAAAGAACTCGACGAGGTCGCGCTCGCCGAGCCGCTTCACGCTCTCGGGGCTGCCGATCACGGGCCGGCGATAGGGATGCGCGACGAACGCGGTCGAGAACAAGCTCTGCGCGACGGAGCGCGCGGGATCGTCGGAGCCCTGGCGAATCTCCTCGAGGATCACTTCCTTTTCGCGCGCGAGCTCGTTCGGATCGACGGCGGTCGCCATCAGCGCATTGCCGAACGCCTCGATCGCATCGGTGATCCGATCGGCGCCGAGCACCGCGTGATAGACGGTGTGGTCGAACGACGTCCACGCGTTGATGTCTCCCCCCGAGCTCGCGATCGCACGCGCGAGCTCGCCGACGCCGTGCTTCGCCCCGCCCTTGAACAGCATGTGCTCGACGACGTGGGCGACACCGGCCTGATGCGCCGACTCGTCGGCCGAGCCCACGCCAACCCACGCCTGAATCGCGGCCACCGGTGAAGGGTGGCCGCCGGCGACGTGGAGGGTAAGCCCGTTGTCGAGGCGATGCGTTTCGACGTCGTGCACGGCAGTAGCGGCGATGACTGCGGCTAGCGCAGCGCCGTAATAGTAGGCATGGTCGGCACGCCCGGTCACGTTTCGGAACATAAGCCAACCCGTGGGAATTTGTGGTTATCCTGGGCCCATGAACCGATTAGTGCTCCTTGGCTTCGGGTTAACGGTGGCGGCGTGCGGTAGCGATGCCCCGGCGGGTGTGGCCGGCACCTTCACCGTCGGCGTCACGAACCGTACGAACGGCTGCAACTTCGCGAACTGGACCGTAGGCACGATGAACTCCGGAATCTCAGTCTCGATCACGCAAGCCGGTTCGACCGCGAGTGCCAATATCACCGGCGCGACCGGTACCTATTTCGATGTCGTGTTCGGGACCTCGGTGTTCGCCGGCTCGGTCGATGGCGACAACCTCGATCTCAAGCTGATGGGGACCCACTCGCAGACCAGCGGGAACTGCACGTACACCTACGATGGCGAGATCGTCGCGACCGCGAATGGCGACACGCTGACCGGCAAGATCAACTACACCCCGGCGACGAACGGCCACACCGA
>JAYWCI010000244.1:0-3751 GCA_043780895.1 Kofleriaceae bacterium
GCAAGCTTCGCCTTGTTTTCCGGCTTGACCAGCGACTCGACGGTACCCGCGGGAAGTTTCGCGAACGCCGCATCGTTGGGCGCGAACACGGTAAAGGGACCGGTGCTCTTGAGAGTGTCGCCGAGGCCAGCCGCGGTGACGGCTGCCACCAGCGTCTTGAAGGTTCCAGCGGCAACAGCGGTATCGACAATATCGTGAAGGGTTGACATGCGACCTTTGAGGCATCGGCGCCGCATTTGGATACAAACATTGGTCCCGAGCGTCCGCGGCGAAGTGTCGCCCTCGCCGTTCAGCGCGTCTTGGCTTGCTGCAGAAAGGTGACGAGCTCTTCGACGGTCGGTTCGCTTCCCATCTTGAAGGGTCGAGGCGTTCCGTCGGGCGCGACCCCGATCACCGCAGGCACGCCCGTGACGTTGCAGCGCTTTGCCGCGTCGGCACCGCTGGACGTTTCGATGTCGTACTGGACGAACGCGATGCCGCGCAGTGCGGCCTGCACGCGAGCGTCGACGAGCACGTGCTCGGCGAAGTCATGACACGGTTTGCACCATGACGCGCCGAACTCTACGACCAAGGGTTGGCGCGCCGTGTTCGCCGCTGCCAGGCGAGCCATCAGCGTGGTTTCGGGTGACATCGTGGCGCTACTCGCGCCGCACGCGACGCACAGGACGAGAGCGAAGCAGGAAAGTCCATGCACGAAGCTACCGTAGCGCGTGCTAGCGTTATGCATGCTCTCAAGGCACACAGTGATCGTCGCCGCCGGTCTGGCGACCCTGGTGTTTGCCGCGCGTGCCGATACCGCGCGTGCTTGAGGGTTGTCCCCGCCCGTCGGTCCGACGGGCTTACCTGAAGACTGCGACGGCACCGCGCCACCGACATGGTCGGCGACCGGCGCGGTCGACACGATGGCCACGACGATCGTATTCGGCGGTGTGCACGTCTCGCTCCGCGAGACCGCGGCAACCGCAACGATCGGCCACTTCGCGACCTCTCGCCTCGGTTGGTCGATCACCGCCGGTGGCATCGTCGCGGGGTCAATCGAAGGCAAGGACGTGCACGGTGGAGGATCGATCGGCGGCAGCGTCTCGTATCTCGCGATCCTCGAGAGCGCGCGGAGTCCGTTCGTCGGAGTGTCGGCGACCCTCGGCACGGCGTTGATCCGCGCCACCGCCGACGACGGCGGCACTCGCTCGTGGTCGGCGTGGGACGTGCGTGGCGGCGTGATCGCAGGCAAGACGCTCGGTCGGTTCGTGCCGTATCTCGCGGCGCGCGCCTTCGGTGGACCCGTGTTCTGGCATCGCGCCGGCGGTGCCGTGACAGGTAGCGATCACTATCACGTCACGGCCGGCGTTGGCCTGATCCTGCGCCTGCCGAGTCGCATCGACGTGACGCTCGAGGCGATGCCACTCGGCGAGCAGAGTGCGATCGCCGGGGTCTCGTTGCGTTTCTAATCGCTTTCGCACCGCCGCGTCAGCTCGGTGCGGCGAGCCGTCGGCGTCGATCGCGAGCTCGCCGAGCGTGGTCGCCGGCCCGCCGTATCAGATCATCGGACGAGATCTTCGCGGACGATCCTCGATGGCTTCGACGTTCAGGTCACGGCTAGCGTCGCGAAGCTCGCGCTGTCTCCGCCTGGCGTCGCGATCGAAGCGGAGCTGAAGGATCCGGCGGATCGGTTCAGCGATCCGGCCGCGATGGCAATCTCGCTCGAGCTCGCCGCGACGAAGCTAAGTCGTTGCGGGTCCCGCGTTTCGATCTCTCGAAGCATTGAAGCCTCGAAGCCTCGGTGAACGCCAGTTGAGGCGCGTACGCACACGCGCGTATGGTTAGGTCGAGCTTCAGATCGACTGGCGATAGCCGAAGAATTCGTGATCGGGGTTGTAGCCGCCCTGGCCACCACCAATCGCGGAGAAATCAGCGACGAACTCGATCCCGGCGATCCACTTCACTTGCTTGAACCCTAGCTGAACCTCGTTGCGCAGTCGCAGGGGGGCGCCGTGGCCGTAAGTCAGCGGCTTACCGTTCATGTCGTATGCCAACATCGTCAGCGGATAGCTCATCTGCTCGATTGGATGCACGTCGTAGTAGCGACCCTTGTCTGGACCGTCTCCGAGCGAGTAGAAGACGACCCACTTCGCTGCCGGAGTCGGCTTGGCCAAGTCGAGGATCGTTTGCATCGAGACTCCGCCCCATCGCGCGATCCCGGACCAGCCTTGGATGCAGAACTGCTGCGTGATCTGCTCGTGGCGGGGAAGCGCGCGCAGCTGCTTCAGATCGAGCTCGATGGGGTTTGCGACCAGCCCGTGGATGTGCAGGCGATACGTCGCGAACCCGCTGTCGAACAGCGCGCGATACTCGTCGGAGTCGGGATATTTTCCGTTGTGCCAGAAGTACGGCGAGATGTCCTTCTCCGTGTATTCGCCGGGTGTCGCGTCGACGTGTTCGAACAGCCGTTGCACGGGCCCGACCAACGCGAACCCGATGCGCTGCACCCAGCGCG
Organism: Kofleriaceae bacterium; assembly: GCA_043780895.1. Taxonomy (GTDB): domain Bacteria; phylum Myxococcota_A; class Polyangia; order Haliangiales; family Haliangiaceae; genus JABFXX01. The sequence continues at coordinate 2,495 of JAYWCI010000244.1, forward strand.
GGTGACGTAGCGTCATCGGCGTCGCCGCCACCCAACCGACGACGACGACAACCATCGATGCCGTGAAGATCCAGAACCCGCCCCACCCGCCGGTGTCGCTACCCGCATAGATTTGGTTCAGGTTGCGCAGCAACCCGGTCGTGAACACCAAGGTCACGTGGATGACGATGAAGAGCAAAAACCAGCACAGCACGAGGAAGTGCAGCGAGCGAGCGGTCTGGATGCTGAACAATTTGCTCACGCGCTTGAATCGCGTCGACAGTGCTGGCGACATGCCGAGCCCCGTGATCAAAGCGAGCGGTGCCGCGACGAAGACCGTAGTGAAGTAGGCGATGGTTTGCAGTCCGTTGTATGCCGCCCAACCGGTGTCGGCCGGCCAGTCTAGCGAGAGGTACTGGATCAACACGGAGCCAGCATCGGGGAAGACGTGCCAGCTCGTCGGGACGAGGCGGCGCCATTCGCCGCTCGCGAACAGCAGGATGTAGAACACCAAGCCGTTCGCGAGCCAGAGCACGTCGGCGCCGAGGTGCCACCACCGCGCGAGCCCGATCGAGTGGCGAAGACCGGGCAGGCCGACGTGTTTTGGCAACGTGATCGAGTCCTGCTTGGCAGTCCACAGCGGATCGTCCGGCACCCGCTTCTGCGCCCGAAACCACTCCTTGCCGGGCGTGCTGTGCCGCGTCCAGTAGAGCCGAGGATGGTCGGCGAGGATCTGTAAGCCGGCGCGGATGATGAACGTGAGCAGGAACAGATTGAAGAAGTGCTGGAGACCCACCCACCGTGGCAATGCCGTCGTGAATTGCGTGGTGAAGGCGGTCCCCGGATGGCGCTGGATGAAATTCTCGACGGCGGGGATGGTCCGCATCCCCGTCGCCGCCGCCACCGCTATCGCCAGCAGTACGAACCCGATCGGTAGCAGCCACAGCAGGTTGAGCCACCGGTTGGCGCCGATGCGGATATGGGGCGCGATCCCGCGCGCTGCCGGCAACGAGCCTGCCCAGGTCTCGGGATCGATCGCGTCCTCGCCCCTCGACAACAACGCGCGGTAGTCGCGGATGGCCTCTGGGGTCACCGGGATCTGTGTTTGTGCGTTCGGTGGCACGTCGCCGCGCTTACCCATGGCCGACTATGACCGACGTATCCGCGTTCGGGGCTCGGCTGGCCCTGCGTTCGGCATCGCGACTCACCATTCGCCAGCGAGTGGTCCTACGGTAGAGGTTCGAAGATCCACTTCAAAAACCGATGATGATCGTCAGT
>JAYWCI010000245.1:0-4518 GCA_043780895.1 Kofleriaceae bacterium
GGCTCATCGGCATCGAGCTCGAGGATCTCGATCTCGGCAGATGAGTCGACCCCCGCGAGCTGTCGTATCGTGGTGTTGGCCGCAGCGACGGCAGCAGCCATGTCCGCGCTCGCCTCACCCGGCAGGTCCGCCTCGAGCAACGCATTGCGCACCGACGACGGTCCGCTGGTTCGATCGATCGTGACCGTGCGTGGCTGCGAGGTGCTCGGCCGCTGGGTTGGCGCCGTCCCGCTGACCGGCCCGACACCGCGCACGGTCGTTGCCGGCTCGAGGAGGCTTCGAATGGTCGTGGCTGGCTCGAGATCCGACGGCGAGATCGGCCGCGGTGGAATGGTTGGTGGATCCTGCCGGATCGTCGGTGGATCGAGCGCATCGAGGTCGAGTGTCGGAGCCGCTACCGCAGCAACGGCGCCAACCGGTCCAACGGCGGCGGGTTTTTCTCCACCGTCGTCGACCGCACCGCGTGGCAACAGCCCTTCGGTACCACCGAGATAGAGGTCGATCTTTTCGTCGAAGTGCCCCCGCTTGAGGTCCTTCATCACAGCCTTGTGCTGCGCTTGCATCAAGGACTTGATGGCGCCTTCGTCGGAGCCGGAATCGTAGACGAGCTTCCGGGTCGAGACGATCACACCCTCGTGGAACAGGTGCGTGAACAGATGGGGGTTAGCGAGACCGGAGTCTTCGGTCTGGACGTGCCACATCAGTCCGCGATACCGGACGTTGTGGTTGTACCCGAGGATGGGCGAGCGCTTGGCCACCGGGTTTGCAAGGTACCACGGACGCCACCTCGGGGCTGCATGGGTGCGTATCGCGAGCTTGTAATTCCTTCGAGGGGTTGGTACTCACCCTGTTCGGGCTTCAATCCCCGTGGAAAGGCCCGCGTCTTCGTGGACGCGGCTAGATAATGTCGTGAGTAACTCGGAGTCTAAGTTCGTCGAGCTGGTGCGCAGCTGGTTGGTTTCCCTTCCCCACGATCTGAAGATCGCGTTTGACGCGATGGATGACGAGAATCTCCCTCGTGAGGTTCGCGAAGTCGCTACAGGGGTCGCCATCTACGTCGTCTCACCAAACGATTTTATCGCGGATCGCAATGATGCCGTTGTCAGCTATGCCGACGACGCGCTCCTTCTTCGGCTCGCGCTGCAGAAGGCTCTCGGAAAGGGGGGCGAGGACGAAACTGCGTTCCGGGATCGATTCCCGGAGCTGTTCGCCGATCTCGACGAGAGTCTGGCGCTCTGCAAGACGGTCATGGGCGACCTCATGCCCTGGCTAGAGAGCAAGGTCAGCGGCCTCAGCGCGATCGAGTACAAGGGCAAGAAGGCGCCCGTGTACCTCGATAACGAGGAGGCTCGCGAGACGCTGTTCGACGACGGGCTCGTCTTCCGGACGGATTATCCAGTCGACGAGAAGACGATCGCGGACAAGCTCAAGAGGGCAGCAACGGTGATGGACGTGATGAAGCGTCGCAAGGCCGAAGAGGCCCGCACCAAGCCTGGCTCGAAGTCCGTCAAGACCGCCACGAAGTAACGCGACCCCGGCCTGGTGCACTTCGGTGCGCTGAGGATCTCCTCCTCGGATCTCCTTCGGCGCCGCCCAGTCAGAGATCGACAAGCTCGAAGTTCGTCAGCGGCTCCCCGAGGAAGCGCGGCGCGAGCTCATCGAGCCGTGAGGTATCAGTCGCAAAGCAGTCGAGGCGACCCGGTGTGGTCCGCTGGTTGGCCTGGTCGAGTACGCCACCGAGTGCCTCGCGAGCTGAAGTCGCCATCGCATTGGCCGAGTCGACGACGTGGATGGGGTGACCGGCGATCGCGGTCGCCACCGTCGTCAGCACACCGTGCAGCAACGGATAGTGCGTGCAGCCGAGCACGAGCGTGTCGATCTTGCCGTCGAGCGCAAACAACTGCGTGAGATAGCGCTGCGCGACGAGCGTTGCGATCTCGTCGTCGATCCAGCCCTCCTCGGCGAGCGGTACCAGGAGCGGACACGCGAGCGCTGTGACCTTGACCGCAGGATCTCGCGCGGCGATCGCGGTCGCATACGCTCCCGAACGCACGGTACCCAGCGTGCCGATCACGCCGATGTGACGGGTCGTCGACGCCGCCAGCGCAGTCGCTGCGCCGGGCAACACCGCACCGATCACGGGAACCGGACTCGCTTCGACGAGCGCCGGCAGCGCATTTGCCGAGGCCGTGTTACACGCGATCAGAACCAGCTTCACCCCGCGCTCGAGGAGGAACCGCTGACACGTGAGTGAATACCGTTCGACGGTGCGCGGGCTCTTGCTACCGTAGGGTACTCGAGCCGTATCGCCCAAATAAACGATGTCCTCACCCGGCAGCTCGCGACGAATTGCGCGGACTACGGTGAGACCACCCACACCAGAGTCAAAAACCCCGATAGGTGATCTTCTCGTAGTGTCTTGCCCCATCGCTGGTTCCGGATTGAGACGGGGTGTCACAGGCGGCAAGTCAACTTGCCTGTGCGCTACCAGAACGTAGCGCGTTCACTACGAAAATGTCTACGTACGGCGACGTTTGCGAGGGGTGGCGCGTGACGCGTGACGGCCTTCGAACTGCCACAGCAGATCGAGGAATGTCGCGGGCTTCACAGCCAGATTCTCATAAAACTGACGGATGCCTGGGATGCATCGATCAGCTTCGGGGAGCTGGTGTTGAGTGATTCGACCTTGCACGGGAGCGAGCGCTTGAGCACGGAACGTGCCGAGCAGAACAGCTTATCGAAGTGTCGTCGGTAAACGCGAGGTAGAGCGAGGTGGAGCGAAGAATCATGATAGGCAACGCACGCCCCGATGTCCGGTGATCAGACAGCTGACCGCATGTGCGACCTTGTGGTCGCCGACCCGGTCTTGATCCTCGAGATCGCCGCTGCAATCGCCAATGCCAGCGAAGGCCGCTGGCCACCCAACAGCGTGACCGATGCCGCAGCCGACCAGGTCGCCCGGTTGGTTCAGGGCGACCGGCTTCGCCTGCGGCTCGCCATCGAGCAGGCGATCATGGGACGTGACGTCGATGCGGCCCTCGAGTGGATCCGCGAGATCGGCGCGCTCGGCGTGCTGTTCCCGGAGCTCGGCGCGACCGTCGATCTGGTTCAGGAGGATGGTCGCCAGCACAAGGACGTGTGGGCACACACCAAGCAGGTCGTACGCCAGACCGTGCGCCGCCCCCTCGTGCGGTGGGCCGCATTGCTCCACGACATCGGCAAGGTGCCGACGCGCACGTTCACCGCTGACGGAGTTCACTTTCACGGTCACGCCGAGGTTGGCGCGCGGATGTTCGATCGCATCCATCCGCGGTTCGAGCTCGCGCGCGACGAGCGCCAGACGATCCGCTTCCTCGTCAAGCATCACCTTCGCACGAACCAGTACGGCGACAAGTGGACCGATAGCGCCGTGCGTCGGTTCCACCGCGAGATGGGTCCCCACATGATCGACCTGCTCGATCTGTCGCGGGCCGACATCACGTCGAAGCGGCCCGGCCGGCGCAATGCGCTGCTCGCCCAGATCAGCGCGCTGTCCGATCGCGTCGACCGCCTCGTCGCCGAGGACGCCAAGCTCCCACCGTTGCCCGGTGGCGTCGGCACCGCGATCATGACCGCGTTCGAGATTCCGCCATCGCGCTTGATCGGTGATCTCAAGCGTCGCCTCGAGACCGCGATCGCGAACGGCGAGCTCGAGGCCCGCCGCGAGGACGCCTACTACGTCGCGTACATCGCTCGCCAGGCGCTCGTTCCCAACGCGAGCCCCGAGATCACCGCGAAGCTGATCGAGGCTGGTGGCCTCGTCGGCGATGACGCGCTCGACGCCGAGCAGCGCGAGGCCGCCGGTGACTTCGAAGGCGTCCACCGCGGCGCCGATCCCGACGATCCCAGCCCCGGCGTGCTCGCGTGCGGTCATGATCCCGACAACGATCCGTGCGTCCATCGCGACGCCGATCCCGACGATCCTGATCTACGTCGGTGACTTCCAACCGCATCACCGCGAACCGCACGACTGCGAAACGCGCGATCGCAACATCCGCATCCGCGAAGCGCGTGATCGCAGAGCCCGCGACCGCCAAGCGGCGGGCCTCCGTTCCCGCCCAGACAACCACGGACGCGAAGCTCCTGACTTCCGTGCTCGGGCCGTATGCGCTCGATACGATCCATGCGGTCGACTGCGCGACCGGACTGCGCGCGCTCCCCGACGACTGTCTCGATGTCGTGGTGACCTCGCCACCGTACTGGGGCCAGCGCGGCTCGGACGGGCTCGGCACCGAACCCGATCCGCGCGACTACGTGGCAAACCTGGTCGCGATCCTCGCCGACGCCGTGCGCGCGCTCAAGCCGAGCGGCACGCTCTGGCTCAACGTCGGCGACGCCTACAACACGCCGATCAACTGGCGGACCGACGATCACATCTACAGCTCGCTCGGGATCGACGGCACCGGGCTCGCCCCGACCAACTCGGCGTACACCAAGGACCGCGGTCGCCGGCGTGCGTTCGTCGATCCTCGCACTCCG
>JAYWCI010000246.1:0-47327 GCA_043780895.1 Kofleriaceae bacterium
CGCGTCGCTGCCGGAAGCGCTGCGTGCCTCGGTCGCGACCGGTGGCCGGCAAGCGAAGCGCCTCGTCGACAATGTCGTCCATCTCGTCCGCGATACGACGCTGCTCGCGGAGCTGCGGTCCGAGCCCGAGCCGCCGTTGCAGGCCCTCTACACGCCGACGCTCGCGCTCTACGGCGATCAGTCATCGTGTCTGGCCGCCGGCGAGCACCTGCAGAAGTCCGCACCCCACGTCGAGCTGAAGATCCTCCACGGCGGTCACTACCTCCATCTCGACGCGCGCGCCGAGCTCACCGCCACGATCATCGAGTTCCTCGATGGCTGACGTCGTCGCGCACGGCGTGCGCCATCACGTGCAGCGGCTCGGCAGCGGCGAGCGCACGGTCGTGTTCATCCACGGCCTCGTGATGGACAACCTGTCGAGCTTCTACTTCACGCTCGCGAATCCGCTCGCCGAGAGCTGCGAGGTCATCCTCTATGATCTGCGCGGCCATGGCATGTCGGAGCGGCCGGCGACCGGCTACACGGTGGCGGGGTTCGTCGCGGATCTCGCAGCACTGCTGGATGCGCTCGCGATCACGCGCCCGGTGACGATCGTCGGAAATTCGTTCGGCGGGCTCGTCGGCCTCGCGTTCGCGGCGACGTATCCGGATCGCGTCGAGCGCCTCGCGCTGATCGATGCGCACGCCGGGGTCGAGGGCTGGGCCACGCAGATGACCGCGACGCTCGCGCTCACCGGCGATGCGCGCGACACCAAGATCGCGGCCTCGTTCAAGAGCTGGCTCGGTCGCCACAGCGAGCGCAAGCGCAACCGGCTCGCGAAGTCCGCCGGGGAGCTCGTCGAGCATACTTCCCTCGTCGCGGATCTGCGCGAGTCACCCACGGTCGATGTCACCCGCATCACGTGCCGCACGCTCGCCTTGTACGGCGAGCTCTCCGATGTTCGCTCGCACGGCGAAGGGCTCGCGCGGCAGCTACCGTACTGCACGCTGCAGATCCTCCCCGGCTGTTCGCACTCCGTGCTGTGGGAGGCGACAGCCGAGGTCAAGGCGCGCATCCTCGAGTTCGTGAGGGCGGCATGAAGTTCTTGTTCGTGGTGCCGCCGTTGACGGGCCACATCAATCCGACGATCTCGGTCGCCCGCGCGCTCGAGGCGCGCGGTCACACCGTCGCGTGGGTCGGCCATCCGGGCAAGGTTCGCCCGCTGCTGCCCGCCGGCGCGCGCCTGTTCGCGCTGCCGGAGACCGTCGAGGCCGATCACGCCGTGCGCGTGCAGAACAAGGCCGCGAGGACGCGCGGCGCCGCCGCGTTGAAGTTCTTGTGGGAGGACTTTCTCGTCCCGCTCGCTCGCTCGATGCAACCAGGCATCGCAGCGGCCGTCACCGAATTCGCACCCGATGTGATGTGCGTCGATCAGCAAGCCGTTGCCGGTGGGCTGGTCGCACGCACCAAGCACCTCCCGTGGGCCACGCTCGCCACGACCTCGGCCGGCATCAGCGATCCGCTCGCGGCCCTGCCGCAAGTGAAGCGCTGGTTCGAGGACCTGATCGGCGAGCTCGAGAGCGCCGCCGGCTTGCCGCGCCAGGGAGAACTCTCGCCGCACCTCGTGCTCGCGTTCACCACACCGGCACTCGTTCCGATCGCACTGCCTTCGCACTACGCGCTGGTCGGCCCCTCGATCGCGGACCGCCCCGAGACCACGCCGTTCCCGTTCGAGCAGCTCGCGCGGCCTTCGATCCTGGTCTCGATGGGCACGGTGAATGCCGAGGCGAGTGGTCGGTTCGTCGGCGTCGTGTGCGAGGCGCTCGCCGATCAGCCGTATCAGGTCATCCTCGTCGCGCGGCCCGAGCTCGCGCCGAACCCGCCCAGCAACTTCATCGTCCGCAACTACGTGCCTCAGCTCGCGCTCCTCGCGCGCGTCGACGCGGTCGTCTGCCACGGAGGTCACAACACGACCTGCGAGGCGCTCGCGTACGGCCTGCCGCTCGTGATCGCGCCGATCAAGGACGATCAACCGATCGTCGCCGATCAGGTCGTCGCTGCGGGCGCCGGCCTGCGTATCAAGTTTGGTCGGGTGCAAGCGCGCGAGCTTCGCGAGGCCGTCGCACGCGTGCTCGCCGACCCCGAGCTTCGCGCCGGTGCCGCACGTGTCCGCGCGTCCTTCGCATCCGCTGGCGGCGCCGCGCGAGCTGCAGAACTGTTAGAGCACCTGGAGGCCACCGCGTGACGTACGTCCTTTATCTCCTCGTCGCGGTCCTCGTCCTCGATTCGTTCAAGATGCGCGGTAGGATCGGCAAGCTCGCGGTGCTCGCACCCTCCGAGGCCGATCCTGCGGGCTTCCGGATCTACGCGGCACCCGGTGTCATGGTCGTACCCGAGACGGTGCGCGCGGCCGCCGCCTACGCACGCGATCACCAGGTCGAGCTCGTCGATCTGATCCCGAAAAATCTCTCGACGATGCGCTCGCTCGGCTTCGCGCAGCTCGTCGATCCGGCGGCGTATCGCGTCGATCGCCTCGGCCCCGGCCGCACGGCAGGCCACGCGATCCTGGTCTCGGATGCGCTGGCCGAGCGCGCTCGTGCGACCCCGCCAACCAGCGACGTCGAGCTCGCGAAGCTGGCCTCGAGCCTCAAGCACTACGGCAAGGCCGATGCCGTGATCGCACCGGCGGAGCGCACGCGCGCGCAACCTCTCTCGGCGCGCTACCAGCTGCTCTATATCGTGCTCGGACCCTCGACGCCGCTCGCACTCGGCCTGCTCGTCGTGATGTGGGCGCTGATCGCGATCGGGGTCTGGCAGGGCCTCCTCGCCGGATGGATCGCCCTCGCGGCGTGGCACGTCCAGCCGCTGATCGCGCTCGGCGCGACGAAGCTGATGGGCGTGGACCTGATCCCGTTCGCGATCCTGCGCGCGCCGATCGAGCTGTTCGTGTTGATCCGCACGATCTTCTCGGCGCGCCCGATCACGGATGCGGCGCAGCGCAAACCTGTATACGACGTGCTGATCGCGCAAGGGCTCGAGCGGCTCCACGATCCTCGTCGAGAGACGTGCCCGATCTGTGAATCGCACGACCTCGTGGTCCATCGCCGTCACCCGGATCTGTTCCAGCACAAGCCCGGCACGTTCACGCTCGAGCGATGCACCCGCTGCGCGCACGTGTTCCAGAACCCGCGGCTGTCGTTCGCCGGCCTCGACTTCTACTACAAGGATTTCTACGACGGCCTCGGCGAGGCCGGCATGGAGTTCATCTTCGGCTTCGGCAAGCAGCCGTACCTCGATCGCCTCGCGATGGTGCGCGCGGTCGCGGTGCCGACGAAGTGGCTCGATGTCGGTGCCGGGCACGGTCACTTCTGCGTCGCGGCCCGCGAGCAGCTGCCCGAAGCGCAATTCGATGGCCTCGACATGAGCGAATCGATCGACGAAGCGAAGCGCCGCGGCTGGGTCGACACCGCATATCGCGGCCTGTTTCCCGAGGTCGCTCCGACGATCGCGGGCCATTACGACGCGGTCAGCATGAGCCACTATCTCGAGCACACGCTCGATCCGCGTCTCGAGATCGCCGCGGCACACACCGCGCTCGGGCCGAAGGGCAGCTTGATGATCGAGGTGCCCGATCCGGAATTCTTCCTCGGCAAGCTGCTCGGCCGCTACTGGTTGCCGTGGTTCCAGCCGCAGCACCTGAACTTCGTCTCGGTCAAGAATCTCGATCGGTTGCTGCGCGAGCAGGGCTTCACGCCCGTCGAGTGGCATCGCGGCAAGGCGCATCAGCGCGTCGATTTCTTCTTCGCGATCTGGATCCTGCTCGATCGCGTTGCACCGCCGCGCAAGTTGCCGTGGCGATGGCGCGGAATGCTCGCGGGCGCATGGCGCAGCGTCGCGTGGACGATCGGCGCACCGTTCATCCTCCTCGCGATCCTGTTCGATAACGCGATCGGTCCACTGCTCGCGCGCGGTCGCGTGTCCAACACCTATCGCGTGGTGGCTACCAAAGGGTAGGCTCGGCGGATGGCCGATACCATCGTCGACGTCGTCACCAATCAGGGTACGTTCTCGATCCAGCTCGACGCGGCGAAAGCGCCGAAGTCGGTCGCGAACTTTCTCGAGTACGTGGACGCCGATCACTACGCGAACACGGTCTTTCACCGCGTGATCCCGACCTTCATGGTCCAGGGCGGCGGCTACGACGCGCAGTACGAGCGCAAGGCGACGAAGCCGGGTGTGCAGAACGAAGCCGATAACGGCCTCAAGAACACCCGCGGGACGGTCGCGATGGCACGCACCGGCGACCCGCACTCGGCGACCGCGCAGTTCTTCGTGAACGTGACGGACAATGCATTCCTCGACCACACGGCCAAGGATGGCCAGGGCTGGGGCTATGCCGTGTTCGGCAAGGTCATCGAGGGCATGGACGTCGTCGACAAGATCAAGGGCGTCAAGACCGGCGCCGCGGGCCCGTTCCCGAAGGACGCGCCCCAGACGCTGATCACGATCGAATCGGTCAAGCGCCGGGTATAGTTACCTGGTGCGCTTCGCTCTCGCCTGGGTGTTCCTGACCGCGTGCGGCGCCAGCTCCGGAACGTTGGACTGCCCGGTCGAGCAGGCGACCTGCAACGGCACCTGCGTCGATCTCACGAACAATCCCGATCACTGCGGGTCGTGCACGCAGGCGTGCACCGTCGATCAGGTGTGCGGAAACTCGGTGTGCAGCTCGAGCTGTCCTTCGGATCAGATGGACTGCAGCGGCACGTGCGCGGATCTCACCCACGATCCGAACAACTGCGGCGCGTGCGGCAAGGTCTGCGAGAGCGGTGATACGTGCGTCGCGAGCGAGTGCCAGATTCCGTGCGACCCGACGAAGCTGAATGCCGCCGTCACCGACGGCTACGGCAACCGATGGGACGGCGCCGAGCGCACGGCCTCGACCTACGCCACCGCGCAGACCGCGTGCTCGGCCTTCGGCGCGAGGCTTCCGACCGCGACCGAAGTCCTGCGCGGCTCCTCGGTGAGCACCGCCGCGACCGCGCTGTGGACCGCGGTGCCTGCCGACACCACGAACCAGGTCACCGCGAAGCTGAGCGATGGCTCGACGAATACGCCCTCGATCACGAGCTCGGTCGCGTATCGCTGCGTGTGCGGTGCGACCGTGCCGAAGTCGTTCACGGGCAAGCACTGCAACGGCGATCCGGGCACCGAGTGTTACACGGCCGGCGATCTTAACTTCGATGCAAAAGATCGCGCGCAGCTCCGGCACAGCTCGGCGCTGTGGGAGTGCGCGAACGATCGCGCGCATCTCGCCGAGGCGAGCACGCTGATCGAAGGCATCAAGGCCGGGCTCCCCGGCACGAACACCGAGGTCGCGACCGCCGATAGCGCCGCGTTCCAGGCGACGATCAGCGTGCAGTGGCAAGCGAACACCTTCGAAGCGAGCGGCGGCAACGTCAGCGCGCAGCTGTTCACCGCCGCGAAAGCGTTTCGCTGCGCCGCACCGAAGGCCGTGCTCGCGCCGAACCCGAACAACATCTCGAACCAGTTCGTCGCGCCGAACCTGCCGCAGAAGAGCGAGACCGCCGATTCGGCGGCCGCGACCTGGGCGACGGCGCACGACACCTGTGTCGTTCGCGGCGGTCACGTGCCGCGCGCAGGCGAGCTCGCCGAGCTGATCGAGCAGGGCTTGCCGAATGGCAGCGGAACGAAGCTCTGGACCTCCGACGAGGTCGGCTACAACAGCCAGACCGATGCGTTCTACGCCGAGACCTTGAGCTGGACCGGCACCGACCAGCGGTTCTCGTTCACCTTCATGGCGACCGCCGACGGCATGCCGAAGCAAGCGAGCGCCGCGTATCGCTGCATCTACTACCCGCTCGATCTCGCGTACACCACGCCGACGACCTGCAACGGTGGCTGCTACCTCGTCTCGCTCGACGGTACGCCCGCGCCGACGATGTGGTTCGACTCGACCGAGCGCGCAGCCGCGACGTACGCGGCCGCCACGGCGACCTGTACGGCCGCCGGCGCGCGGCTCGCGTCGGAGCGTGACCTCACCGAGGCAGCACGCTCGGGCCTGCCGAACGGCTCCGGCAGCTTTGTCCTCACCTCGGACTTCTCCAACTTTGGAGGTCCGTCCGTGATGGTCGTGAAGTGGACCGGGACCGATGCGATGTTCAGCGATCAGTATCCGACCTACGTCGGGCCCGTGAGTGCTTCGTTACAGGCGCGCCCGTACCGATGCATGTGGACGAACGAGCAGCGCTAGCTACTGGATGATCGGGCCGGAGCAATCGCTTACGAGCGACGCGTCCCACGTGATCGACCAGTCGAAGAGGTGACCGTTGTCGATGGCGTAGAGATCCGTCACCCGGAACTCCCACATGCCGTTGAGCGTGGCGCCATTGAGCGCCGTGAACGGCACGTCGGGCAGGTAGTCACCCGCGATGACCGTCGGGTAAGTGGTGCTGCTATCCATCGTCGAGTGCAGCATCGTCGTCGTCGCCGTAGAGCCCATGGTCCAGCAATAGTCGTAGCCGACCCCGACCATGGGGTTACTGTCGTCGTTGTCGACCGGAATGCCGAGGTAGATCTTCGGACCGATGCGGCCGCCGAACTTCTCGAGCGCGATGGTCTGGCCCGAGGGCGAGATCAGCTCGATCTGGAGATCGTGAAGGTAGCTGTGCTCGAGCTTCGCGCAGACCTTGAGCAGCTTGGTCGTATCGGTGAGCGTCGCGCCCTGACCGAAGCCGACGAAGTTCAGCGTCGACGCGTACGACGCGTGGCACTCCTTGGTCGGCGTGTTGGCCTGATCGGTGAACGAGATGCAGTTCGGCGTCGAAGCCGGGCACTGCGCATCGGTCGAGCAGCCATTGCCGGACGAGACGCCATCGGGCAACGCGATTGGCGCACCGACCAGCGTATTGACCTGTCCGCATACCGGACAGCCGTCGATGCCCGAGCAAGCGGGATCGGCACAATCGATCTTGCCGTTGCCATCGTTATCGATCCCGTCGTTGCAGATCTCCGGCCCCGAAGAACTCCCGCCACCATCTGCACTGCCGTTACCGAATCGATCGCCGCGTGGCGCAGGGCCGCAAGCGGCAGCTGCGAGCAGGGTCGTGAAAACAACAAACTTGGTCGTCATTGAGGCCCTCGGTGAAGGTCGCGAATGTACAGGGATGGTGTTGTCACGCAACCACAAAGTTACCCGACGTCCCTCGATGCCCCCCACCATCAGATATCTGACGCCGCGAACTGGTCATCGTCCACGCTCGTACACAGTCCGCTCGGTACGGTCAGTACAGTCGATACTCGGGGGGAATCTGCTCCGCAGACTCCACGTTGAGACCGAGGTCGCGGATGAGACCGTCGCTGATAGAATAGATCCAGCCATGGACGGTCAAGGGGTGGCCGCGACGCCATGCGTCTTGGACGATGCTCGTGTGGCACACGTTCGCGACCTGCGCCTCGACGTTGAGCTCGGCGAGCCGGTCGGTCCGCTTGCCGAGATCGGCGATCGCGTTGAGCTCTGCGCGGTTCCATAAGTGAACGTCGCGGATGTGGCGAAGCCAGTTGTCGATCAGCCCGAGGGGCTGGGTCGCCATGGCAGCACGCACGCCGCCGCAGCCGTAGTGGCCGCACACGATCACGTGTTTCACTTTCAAGACATCGACGGCGTACTGGATGACCGAGAGGCAGTTGACGTCGGTGTGCTCGACAACATTCGCAACATTGCGATGAACGAAGATGTCGCCTGGCGGACGTGCGAGCAGCTCGTTCGGCGGTAGACGGCTATCGGAGCAGCCGATCCACAGCATGTCGGGGCTCTGCAGATTCTCGAGCCGCTTGAAGTACGTCGGGTCGCGGTCGACCTGTTCCGCGGCCCACCGGCGGTTCGCGTCGAAGCACTCGTCGAGCAGGGTCATGAGCGCCTCGTATACTCGATCCTGCGCACGAGATCAGGGTGCACGATAGGTTCAGGCTCGGGTTATTCCTTCGTGAGAGCGACGGTCGCGGGCACGGTCCACGCGACCCCGCGACCCCGCCAGCACCACGAATTCACACCGCCACATACGATCCATGTTCACTCCACACGAACGCCAGCACATGCCGTTACACTCTCACCCTTCATGACCATCCGCGTAATCGGCCTGGGAGGCACCTACCGGCCCCATTCGTCGACCGAGCTGGCCCTACGGATCGCGCTGGATGCCGCGAAATCGCTCGGCGCTGACATCGAGTTGTTTGGTGCCGAGGCGCTCGACCTACCGATGTACCGGCCACCGCAAGCAGGCGCCGAGCTCGGCGCGAAGGCCAGGCACCTGGTCGAGGCGATCCGCGGCGCGCAGGGCGTGATCATCGGTTCGCCCGGCTACCACGGCGTGATCTCTGGCCTCGTCAAGAACGGCCTAGATTACCTCGAGGAGCTGCGCGACGACACGAACCCGTACCTCGATGGTCGCGCCGTGGGCTGCATCGCGACGGGTGCGGGCTGGCAAGCGACGACCACCACGATGAATGGCCTCCGCACGATCGTGCACGCGCTGCGCGGCTGGCCGACGCCTCTCGGTGTCGGCATCAACACGACCGAGGTCACGTTCGCCGCGGATGGAACGTGCAGCTCGCCCGCGGTGACCGCGCAGTTGCGCATGGTCGGCGAGCAGGTGATGCACTTCGCGAAGCGCGGGTTAACGGCGCCGACGGCGTAGCGCGATCAGGCCAAAGCCGACGCCGAGGCCCGCCGAATGCCCCGTGTTGCAACCACCACTCTGGGCGTTGCCCGTGTCGCTGCCGCCCCCGTTGCCGCCACCCGGATCGCTGCCCGAGCCGGTCCCGGTCTCGGCGACGAGGCCGAAGAACTGCGCGGCGCGCGTCGTCGAGCAGATCTTCTCGTCGGAAAAATACGCGCTGGTCGTTGCCGGGCACGCGCCATCGGGATCCATGCCGATCGCGATCGCGTGACCCATGCCGGTCACGGTGTAGAGCTCCACCGCGACGGTGTTACCGGTCTTGAACTGCGTGCGCGTCGCCGTGCTGATCGTGTCGGTCGCATCGGCGGTCTGATCGGTGCCCCACACGTTCGTCCATTGCTTGACGAGCTCGGTCGCGTTCGCGGGGTTGACCGTGTAGTCGCTCGTGCCTTGCCAGATCTGGACGCGCGGCCACGTGCCGGAGAAGCCGGTGTCGCCACCGCGCACGAGGTCACCCCAGGCCGCGGCGGTCTTCTGTGAGGTCGCCGACATCTGCTGGCAGCTCGACGCGGACGTGACATCCGTCGCGCACTTGTAAGGCACGCCGGCCATGATGCTACCGGCCGCGAACCGATCCGGATACGTCGCGAGCATCACCGCGGTGAACGCGGCGCCGGCCGACAGCCCGGTGACGAATACCTTGTTGGTATCGATCGCGTGGCTCGAGACTTCGGTGTCGACCATCTGGATGATCGATTGCGCTTCGCCACCAGTGCGGGCGATGTCGGTCGCGCCGTACCACATGAAGCAACTCAGCGATTGGTTCGCCGAGCGCTGCTGAGGGTAGAGCACGGCGAAGTGATATTGGTCCGCGAGCGCGTTCCAGCCAGCCGCTTCCATCGCGCTGGCGGTTTGCGTACAGCCATGAAGTACGACGACGAGCGGTGCGTTGCTCGGCAGCCCCGCTGGAACGTACTCGTACATGTCGAGTGCGCCGGGGTTACTTCCGAAGCTGGCGACCGCCGCGAGAGCAGCGAGGATGGGCATGCGCTGAGGTAGTGCACTCGATGTGCCCTGTCCGGCGCAAGTCAGATCAACGACTTCGTGCGCGCCGAAACAGCTTCACACGGTTCGCCTGTTGGCCGCGGCTAGCAGCAGGAGGCTCTCATCAGAAGATGTGGTCGGCGAGGACGTAGCCGGCGATCGGCGAGGCATCGGGTGACCACGCGAGGTCGGCGCGCACGAGGAACGCGCGACCCTGCTGGAGCCGGATCCCGCCGCCGACGCCGTAGTGCAGACCGAGGCCCGTACCGTCGAGCTCCGGGTGCGAGAAGCGAAGGTCACTCCACAGTCGACCGCCGTCGATGAACGAGGCCACGCCGAACTTGAAGCGGCGATCCCAGAGCGTGAAGTTCGTGACGCGAGTGCGGAGCTCGAGGTTTCCGAACACCTTCACTTTGCCGTAGAACGCGTAGCCCGGGACGCCACGGATCGCGAGGCTGCCACCGAGGGCGGACGTGTCCTCGTAGCGCGAGAGCTCGTAGAACGGGACGTAGCCGAGCAGCACGTCCCCGACCGCGCGAAACGCGAGGACGTTGCGCTTCGAGAGCGTGTGATAGAAGCGGAACTGAAGATCGAGCTGTTCGTAGTGGTACGGGAACGCATCGCCGATGTGCGGGCTGACCCGGAATTCGAGTGTGTGATACATGCCGTGATTCGGCGCGAGCTCGTTATCCCGCGTGTCGAAGACGATGCCGGTCTCGAGGCGCAGCACGCTGTGCGAGGTCTCGCCGACCGGATTGATCATCGGTGCCTTTTGCCCGATCGTGCTCGAGGGGTCGTACGAGATCTGGTTGTAGAGGTACTGGGCGCCGAGCAGCGCGGACCAGACGCTGTCCTTGCTCAACTTCCAGCGCGTCATGCCAGCGAGCTGTGGATGGAGGCGCGTGTACGTATCGCGCGTTCGATCGATGTTCGCGGGGATCGTGATCTGGTTGCCGAGGCCGTAGAAGTGGAGCGCGGTCTCGCGCGTGAACGAGGGACGAAGCTCGATGCGCAGCCGACCGTTCAACATCTGCGGGATGATCAAGTTGATGAAGGCGTCCTCGTAGGACGGGCTCGTGATGCTGTCCCGGGCTGCGATGAACGTCGCGAACTGGAGCTGCCACTTGTAGGGCGTGTAGCCCTTGTCGAAGCTCGCGATCGAGCCGATCGCACCGACGCCGAAGCCGTTATCGGTATCGCCACCGATCAGCGGCAGGACGCCGACTTCGGTGCCGGTCTTGTCTTCGCCTTCCAAGATCACGGCGCCGGTCGCCGACGTCTTCTTTCCGTCGTCGTCCACTTTGACCGCTTTGGCGGGCTCGGGAGCCGGCGCGGCGTCGGGCACAGGCGTCGGGGTCGTGGCGGGCGACGGTTCGTTACGCGTCGGTTGCGCCGATGCGATCCGGGCGAATCCGGCAACGACGAGCGTGGTGGCACACCACAATGCGCGAGCACGCGCGCTTCTGGACTGCGTGACGTGACGGAGGCGCTCGGGACGATTCACTGTCCGTCTGCTGTGCACCCTACGTACCAGCAGGGCACGGGAGCTAAGCTGCGGCATGGTCGAGCTGTCGAAGATCCGAGCAGGCGAACCGCCACACGTCGAACTGCCGCGGTCGTACAACGCTGCGGTCGATCTCCTCGATCGACACGTGCTCGAAGGCCGGGGCGACAAGGTCGCGGTGATCGATGATGACGGCCGCTACACCTATGCGGAGCTCGCGGCGCGCGCCGACCGCGCGGCCGGTGCGCTCCGAGGCATGGGCGTGCAGCCCGAGCAACGCGTCGCGATCGTGATGCTCGATGGCGTCGACTACCCGGCCGCGTTTCTCGGTGCGATCAAGCTCGGTGCAGTGCCGGTGTTGCTCAACACGATGCTCACGCCGGAGGACTACACGTACATGTTGCGCGATAGCCGTGCGCGCGTGGTGATCGCGAGCGCCTCGCTGTACGACAAGCTGCGGCCCGCGATCGCCGCGTGTGCCGGCATCGGCGTCGCGGTGGTTGGCACGGCCACGGATGCACCGTCGTGGCGCATGCTGGTCGAGGAGGCCGAGCCGATCACGCACGCCGCGGAGACCACGCCGGATGATGTCGCGTTCTGGCTGTACTCCTCGGGCTCGACGGGAAAACCGAAGGGCGCGATGCACCTCCACGGGTCCTTGATGTGGACCGCCGCGCTCTACGGTCAAGGCGTGCTCGGCATCCAGCCCGACGATGTCGTGTACTCGGCCGCGAAGCTGTACTTCGCGTACGGCCTCGGCAACGCGCTCACGTTTCCGTTCTCGGTCGGTGCGACCGCGGTGCTGTGTGCGGACCGGCCCGCGCCCGCGACCGTGATGCGGGTGATGAAAGTGCACAAGCCCACGATCTTCGGCGGCGTGCCGACGCTGTTCGCGCAGCTGCTCGCCGATCCATCGTGGCCGCCCGAGGTCGCCGCGAGCTTGCGCTACTCGACCTCCGCGGGCGAAGCGCTGCCGAAGCACATCAGCGAGCGCTGGAAAGAGCGCACCCGGACCGAGATCCTCGATGGCATCGGTTCGACGGAGATGCTCCACATCTTCATCAGCAATCGCCCGGACGACATCACGTACGGCACGACCGGTCGCGTCGTGCCGGGCTACGATCTCGAGCTCCGCGCCGACGATGGCTCGGTGTTGCCGATCGGATCCGAAGGTGCTCTGTGGGTGCGCGGCCCCTCGAGCTGCATCGGTTACTGGGCGAATCGCGCGCGCAGCCTGTCGACGTTCGTCGGCGCGTGGACGCGCACCGGCGATCAATATCTCAGCAACCCCGACGGCACGTGGACGTACTGCGGCCGCGCCGACGACATGTTGAAGGTCGGTGGCATCTGGGTCTCGCCGTTCGAAGTCGAGAGTGCGCTCGCCTCGCACCCGAGCGTGCTCGAAGCCGCGGTCGTCGGTCACGAGGACGAGCACGGCTTGACCAAGCCGAAAGCGTTCGTGGTGCTCCGCACGCCGGCCACCACCACCGCCGACGAGCTCAAGACCTTCGTGCGCGAGAAGCTCGCCGCGTTCAAGTATCCTCGCTGGGTCGAGATGGTGACGGAGCTGCCGAAGACCGCGACGGGCAAGATCCAGCGGTTCAAGCTGCGATGATCGTCGACGGGCTCGAGATCGCGTGGGTCGGACAGCCAGCTGCCGAATGCCTGGTGTTCCTGCACGAAGGCCTGGGATCGATCACGCAGTGGCGCGATGTGCCCGCGAAGATCACAGCGGCCTCGGGCTACCCCGCGTTCGTGTACGCGCGGCAGGGCTACGGCACGTCCGAACCGGTTCACGTGCCGCGCCCGCTCACGTACATGCACGACGAAGCGAACCGCTTGCCGAGCGTGTTGGCGGCGGCGGGGATCACGAAGCCGATCTTGATCGGCCACAGCGACGGCGCCTCGATCGCGATCATCGCGGCGGGCTCGGGGGTGCCGGTGAGCGGCCTCGTGTTGATCGCGCCGCACGTGTTCGTCGAGGATGTTGCGGTCGACGAGATCACGGCGGCCGCCGAGGCATATCGCACGACCGACCTGCGCGCGCGGCTCGCGAAGCATCACGCTGATGTCGACGGTGCGTTCTGGGGATGGAATCGCGCGTGGCTCGATCCGGATTTTCGGACGTGGAACCTGGAGCAATTCTTGCCGGCGATCACGGTCCCGGTGCTCGTCGTGCAGGGCGATGCCGACGAGTACGGCACGCTCGCGCAGGTCGCCGCGGTCACGACCCAACTCGGTGGACCGGTCGAGACGCTGATCGTGCCGGGCGCCGGTCACACGCCGCAGCGCGAGCCCGGCGTGTGCGAGGCGATCGCGGTTTTCATCAGAGCGCTTGGTCCGCGGGACCGATCGCCGTGAGCACCGGCTTGATCTCGGCGATCGGCGCGTCGAACAGCGAGAGCTGATCCGGATCGCCGAACAGCGTCGCGAAGTCATCTGGCATGAAGGCTCGCGCGAGCCGCGAGGCGTAGGTGTCACGCAGCAGGCGCACGTAGTGCTCGGTATCGTAGTCGCGCGGGTCGCGAGCATCGGTCACCGCAACGCCGATGGTCTCGTCGTCGGGATCCGCGACGATGTTCGCGCCGGTCATCGTGCGATAGATGCGCACGCGATCGCCGACGCTCCACGTGGTCCGGCCCGCGCCGAGCATCGCTTCGTACGACATCTCGCGGCGTGCATCGCGGCTCGCCGTGTACTCCTCGGGCGGCTTCGTGAGCCGCACGCGCGACGACACGTCGTACGTCGGCAAGGCGTGACTCCGTAGCGCCGTGATCGTCGCGAGATATGCGCGATGCACGCCGACCACGTCGCCGGCGAGCAGCTTCGCGACCGCGACGCGCAGGAACGCCTCGCCGAACGGCTCTGCCCGCGACGAGCGAAATGCGACGCCGCGCAACACGAGCTTGCCGTCGTAGCCGAGCAGCGCGTAGTTCTTCGGCTCGTGCGACAGCATCGCGGCGTAGCGCCCTTCGTACTCGAGCGCGACGAGTGGTGGGAGCAGCGCGCCGACCTCGGTCACCACGCGGCGTTCGTCGGCTTCGGACCAGCCCTCGGGCACCGCGAAGTACACGCCATCGGTATCGGCTTCGAGCAAGGTCACGCCGCGTTCCGCGAGGCCCTTGCACATCACGTCGAGGACGTCACGGCCGCGGCGCGTGACCTCGTTCGCCGCGTGGACATCCGCGAATCGCGTGAGCCCGGGCGCCGCGAGGTAGCCGTACGCGGAGTTCACGACGAGCTTCATCGCCGCCGAGAGCGCTTCGAACGTGTGCCGCTCGGTCGAGCCCGCGGGGGCTCGCTTTGCGGCAGCCTTCGCGGCGAGCCGTTTATCGACGAGGCGATCGACGACGGCGAGCAGTACGTGTAGACGATCCTGCGCGGGGCCGATCTGGAACGAGCGCATGAGCGAGGGATACAAGCTCGCGACATCGGCCTTGACCACGCGGTGCGCGACGCCCGCCGCGAACAGGTGAAGTGCCGCGCCGCTGTGCTCGGTGCCGTCGCTGATCGCGGGGCGGGGCAGCGCCGCGCCCGAGCGCAAGTACGCGCGCACGAGCAGCGGATCGATCACGCCGGTCGCGGCGCCCGCATCGGCGAGCCGTTCGTAGCGCCGAGGCACCATCGTCGCGAGCGCGAACGCGGCACCTCCGAGCGTGCGCGCCAGCAACGCGACCTCCTCGACATCGCCACGCGCGTAGCGGCGCACGCGATCTGGATCGCGCCGATACACCGCGTGGAGCTGATCGCCGCGGATGAGCTCGCGATCGTCAGCAGCGAGCCCGAACGCCTTCGCGACCGCCTTGAGCCCGTGGCCCGGCAGCTCGCGTGTCGAGAAATCGTGGCGCAGCACCGCATCGAGCGTGTCGATCAATTCGCGACCCGGCGCGACGAACCGGATCTTGCGGTCGCCCGCGGCAGCGCCTCGTCGCGCACCCCGCTGGCGCAAGGGGCCTGGTAACCGCCCGAGCTCGAGCGGTACGCGCAGGAGCTCGGCGCGGCGTTGCAAGAACGGTAGATCGAACCCGTGCAGGTTGTGGTTCTCGATCACGTCCGGATCGCACGCGCGGATCTTCGCGACGAGCCGTGCGATCAGCGCGGGCTCGTCACCTTCGAGCAGCTCGACGCGGCCCTCCGGATCGCGGACGCCGATCAAGAAGATCTGATCGCGATCCGGATCGAGTCCGGTGGTCTCGAGATCGAACTGCAGCCGGCGCAGATCATCGAACGCGAGCCCGCCGAAATAGGTCCGACCCGAGGCACACAAGTATTGCTCCTCGGGCGCGATCACGATGACCTCGTCGGCGAGCTCGCGCACGTGACCGACCTCGTGACCCCTCCGCCGGCCGCCACCGGCGAGTGCCGCACGAGTCAGCGTTGCCAGGTCGTCGGAACGTGCGAGGAACCGCAGCGAACCTTCACCCTCGAGCTCGCGGTAGGTAATTCCCGGGGCCGCCAGCTCGTCGGCGTAGGAGGTCACGATCCACGGCCGGAACCGCAGATCTTCGCGGATCAGGGTGCGATCGATCCGTCGCCACAGCGTGGCCGTGCCATCGGGCTCGGCCCACACCGAAACGATGCCGGGAGTCGGATCCCAGCCGGTGAGCCACTCGTCTTCGATCACGCGCGGCCCAGGCTAGCGGAGAACGAGAACGAGACGCCGTCGCTTCGCAGCTACTCGATCGGGATCGCGCAAAACCTGCAGTCGATCGTCGGGCACATTTCTTGAACTACAGGTCGTGGTGATCAGCTCACGAGACCTCGCTCGTCAGGCCGTCCGCGGTCCTCGCTACACCAGCGATCCACCCGCGACCGAGCTCCGCTCGATCGACGCGGCCACGATCGACCACGAGCTCGGGACACTCGGTGAGTATCGAGCGCCTCGTGTGCGATGGCCGGAGCCCCCGGCCGCTGACTGGCTCGCACCTTGCGAGCACGAACAACCATGACGCCAGCCCTCGCTCGCAAGACCTTACTAGCGCAGCACCACGAGATTCGCGAATATCTCGCGCGCTGTGCCGCCCTCTCGACGCAATATCGCGACCATGAAATGGTCGCTGATGACCTCGCCGCGGTGCTCCAGGAGTTGCGTCGGTCGCTCGCGGTGCACAACGACGCCGAAAACGCGCTGATCCGGATCCTCCTCGTGCACTCGAATCGGTGGGGTGAAAGGTTGATCGAGCGGATGCTCGTCGAGCATCTCGCCGAGCACGATGCGCTGTGGACACTCCTGACCGGATCGATCATCGATGTTGCCCCTCGGATACCCGAGCTCGTCGAGGAGCTCGATGCGCACATGCTTGCCGAGGAGCGCACGTTCCTGTCACCGCAGGTGTTGTCTTCCGACGAGATCGAACGCCACCAGCACTGAGGTAGCAGTCGTTGGCAACGCCCCCGAGTTCACGGAGGTGTTCCCGCACCTCTTGCGTCGCGGCTCCCGAGGTTCGCAAACCTTGCCGCCCGTGCGTGCCCGAGCGCGTTCCCGACACGGCCCGGAGCGGCCGATGGTCCTCGCCGGCATCGCGCTGCGACGCTGCCGCCCATGGGCGCAGATGCTCGCGCCGATGCTGCTCGGCTTCGGCGTCATGATGGCGCTGGAGATCGCGGGCATGATCGTGGCGCTCTACGCGCACGGGCTCTCGATATCTTGCTGCACCACGTGATCGAGCGCTGAGGCATGAACGATGCAGCCTGGTTGGTTCATCGAGGACCTCATGCCCAAGCCTACGCAAATCTTGCTCGTCGATATCGTCGGCGAAACCATGTCGTACGACCTCTACGAGGTTCGTGACGATCAGCACGTTGCACACGGGCTCATCGAGACCGATGCCTTCACGAGTGGGTTCGATCGACTGAATGCAAAGTTCGGCGATCACGCGATCATAGCCACCCGCGTCGGCCCGAATCTCGGCGAGCTCCAGGTTCCCGTCGGGGTCTCGGTGCGCCACGTCCACCTCGACCGCGCCACGTGCGATGCGTTGTTCGGGCCCGGCTACGAGCTCGCCCAGCGCCGTGTGATCTCACAGCCCGGTCAGTACGTCACCGTCGAGACGGTCGATGTCATCGGGCCCAAGGGCGAGCTCGATCATGTCGCGATCATCGGCCCACTCCGCGCCGAGACCCAGGTCGAGCTCGCACGCACCGATGCCATCCATCTCGGTGTGACGCCGCCCGTGCGCGAATCCGGTCACCTGGAGGGCACACCGGGCTTGCAGTTGCGCGGTCCTCGCGGCGTGCTGACGCTGGCGCACGGCGCGATCATCGCGAGGCGCCATGTCCACATGAGCCCCGACGATGCGCACCGGTTCGGGGTCCACGATCACGACCTCATCCGGATCCAGATCCGCGGCGACCGCGAGCTCGAGCTCGGTGATGTGGTCGTTCGCGTGACGCCGGGCGCGATCCTCGACCTGCACCTCGATACCGACGAGGCAAACGCGGCGGGCATCGAGGCCCATCCCGTCGCCCTGTTCTCCGGGATCGAGCGCGTGGCCAGCCTCGCTCGCTAGCGCCGGTAGCCGGTGTGCCGCTCGATCCCTCGCGGCATGGGAAGAGGGTCGCGCGCGGCGATCGCGGCCCGGGCTGCGAAGCGCTTTCGCGCGAGGTTCGCGACGTCTTCTGCGAAGAGCTGGACGCGATCCCAATCGGTGAGCTCGTGATTGCACGACGTGTCGGTCGGATGGCCGGCCACACGAGAAAGCTGTTTCATCGCGAAGCGAAGCGCCCAGTTGTAGCGCCGGTACGGTAAGCCTCCCCCGATCGCGGCGAGGATCGCCGGCCGCCAACCGAGGCCCTCGACCATCGTGTCGAGATAGCCATTCGGATCCGTGCCGCCATCGGTCGCCGCCATGCTGACCGAGAAGAAGCCGGTCGGCATCTCGCGCAGGCTCGCACGGTACCGGTGCATGTAGTCGAGGACGGACGCTGCGTGGCGCCCGAAGTGGATGCGAGAACCGATGACGACGAGCTCGAAGGCATCGGGGCTCGGGAGTGCGTCGCTCGCGGCATTCAGCACGACGGAGTCGAGCCCCGCGACGCGAAGCTCGTGCGCGATGGTCATCGCGATCGATCGCGTCTGACCGTGGCTGCTCGCGAACAAGATCAAGGTGGGCTTCATCGCAGCTCCTCGCATCACGTCCCCGCGATCTCGACGCGATCCACGATCGCGGTGCGCAGGATGCTCCACGCGTGCTTCGGATCGATCGTTTCGTCGTCACAGATCCGGGCAAGACGGTGCAGCTTGTCCGCGATCGGGTCGCCGATCCGGCTCGCGATCAGCCGCAACGTCCGGACGAGAGTCGTGGTGTCACCTTGCTGAGCGGCAAGGTCAGCGCGATCGATCAACTCGGCGCAGGTCATGCGCACGTAGCTAATGGTGGCCATGGCTCGCTGCCTCCAGATCGCGGGCCGCGCGCTCGCGGAGCTCCGGGACCAGTTTCGGATCCTCGACGGTCAGGGTCAGCTCGATGCCCGTGTCGTCGCCGTGCGCCGTCACGTGCAGTCCCGGAAGATCGAGCGGGCACCGATCCATGTCGGTGCGCTCGAGCATCATCCACGCTCGATGACAGCGGAGCTCCTCGAGCAGGCGGGCGGGGGGGCCGGCGGTCGGAGCGAGGAGGACCACCGTGCCGTCGGGTGCGGCTTCGCCACCGACGCCGTAGCGAACGAGCGGCGAGAGCTGGACGTCCGCCGCTGGCATCGTGCGGCAGGCCTCCTGGTAGTCGGCCTCGAGCTGAGCGGCCGCGCTGCGGTGATAGCTCGCGTTGCGCAGATGGTCTTCACCCGTATCCCACCGGCCGGCCCAGCCGACGAGGGCCGTGCCGCTCAGATCGCCTATGCCACCTCGAGTCTCGGGCCACGTGCGGAGCTCGTTGGCTCGTTGGTCCTCGCTCGTGGCCATCGCCAGATGTTGATCGGCGCGAAGTCCGCGCGACGTGGCCGGTTCGCGTGCAGGCCGAGCCGACCCACCACAGGCACCGAGGACGAGCAAGATGTGGATTCGAGACACGAGCACGACTACAGCAAGGGGCGCGCCGCCGTGGTTGCTGGTTTGAAGGGATCGATCGCGCATCTCGTGCGCGGCGCACGGTCATGACCGCAAACCCTGCGCGGCGAGCTCAGTCGTCGTCGAACAGGATCCGGCGGGGTGGGGTCTCGATGTCGTCGAGCTGGCCCGAACGAACCGTCCAGATGAACGCGCCGACCGCTCCCGCAGCGACCAGTAAGGCGAGCGGCAACACGATGTAGAGCGCGGTCATGATCGACTCCGGAAGGCGCGCGAGCGCAGCGAGCTCGCGAGGACGGTGAGCGAGCTCGCCGGCATCAGCACCGCGGCGAGCAGCGGATGGATGATGCCGAGGGCGGCGAGGGTGCCCGCGCTCAGGTTGTAAGCGAGAGAAAATCGCAAACTGCGTCGGATGGTCGCGAGCGTCGCGACGGCGCCTGCTGCCGTCGCGGCGATCGCACCGATCGAGGGTGAACGCAGGTAGACATCGGCGGCCTCGATCGCTATCTCCGCCGCGCCACTGACCGCGATCCCACACGTCGATGCGGCGATCGCCGCCGCATCGTTGACACCGTCGCCGACCATCACGACGGGACCGCGCACGCGCGTGGCCTCGACGCGGGCGAGCTTCTGCTCCGGTGACATCGCGCCGTAGCAGCGCGCAGCATCGAGCCCGAGCTGTGCGCCGACGGCGATGACGACGCGCGGATCGTCGCCAGAGAGGATCTCGATCCGCCAGCCCATCCGCGCGAGCTCGGCGAGCGCCGCGCGCGCATCGCTGCGAACCGGATCGGCGAGGCCAACGACGGCGACGACCGTGCGCTCGATCGCGATGGCGATCGGAGTCTCGCCACGCCGGGCGACGTCGCTGACCCACGCTTCGGCATCGCTGCGCAGCACGCAGCGTTCGCGGATCCAGCTCGGCGAGCCGACGAGGATGCGCCGACCATCGACGGTGCCTTCGATCCCGTGCCCGAGTTGTTCGCGCACCTCGGTCGCGACGGGAGCATGCTCGAGCGCGAAGGCCCGAGCGATCGGATGGCCACTACCGGCCTCCACCGCCGCCGCGAGTGCGCGCGCATCGGTGTCGCCGAGCCAGGTCGCGATCGCGAGCCGCCCCTGGGTGAGGGTGCCGGTCTTGTCGATGTACAGCGTGCCCGGCGTCGCCAACCGTTCGAGCGCATCCGCTCCCTTGATCAAGATCCCGCGGCGCGCGGCGCGGCCGAGGGCCACGCTGACCGCGAGCGGTGTCGCGAGGGCGAGTGCGCACGGGCAGGTCACGACGAGCAAGGCCATCGCGTGCTCGGCACCGAGTGCGGGCGACACCATCGACCACGCCGCGAACACGATCCCCGCACCGAGCGTCACGACCGCGACGAACCGGCCCGCAATCCGATCGACGAGCCGCTCGATCGCCGCGCGCCGCGTCGTCAGGCCTGCAATCTTGGCGACGAGCGAGCCCACGCGCGTCTGCTCGCCGACCGCACCCGCGACGACCTCGAGCGGACCTGCAACATTCAGGGTGCCCGCGTGGACGCGGTCACCGGCCGCGACCTCGACGGGCCGCGACTCGCCGGTGAGCAGACCGGCATCGATCGCGGAGGCGCCGAGCACGACCGTGCCGTCGATCGGGATGGTCTCGCCGGCGCGAACGACGACGCGATCGCCGATCACGATCGCCTCGATCGGTACGTCGCACACCCCGTTCGCGCCGATCCGGCGGACCCGGCTCGGGGTCAGCGCGAGCAGCATCTCGGCGGCGCTCGACGCGCGGCGCTGGTGGCGGAGCACGACCCAGCGCGAGACGAGCAGCAGGAACACCAGCATCGAGAGGCTATCGAAGTAGATGTCGCCGAGCCCGCGGATCACGTTCGCGCTCCCCCAGGCGAGTCCGGCAAGGATGCCGATCGAGAGCGGCAGATCGAGATGCAAGCGCCCCGCGCGCAGCGAGCCGAGTGCGGTCCGGAACATCGGCGTCGCGGCGAACCCGAGCGCGGGGACGGCGACGAGCATCGAGGCCCAGCGAAAGAACGAGGTGTCGACCGCGACCATGCCGCCGAACAGCCCGGCATAGAGCGCGATCGCGAGCAACATGAGGTTGCCCATCGCGGCGCCCGCGACGCCGAGCTTGATCAACAACGCGCGATCTTCGCGCCGCCGATGAAGCTCGCGATCTGCGCCGCGATACGGATGGACCACGTGGCCGATCCGATCGAGGTGATGCGCGATCGCCGCGAGCGAGGTCACGGCCGGGTCCCACCAGACGTCCGCGCGGGCGCGGCCGAGATCGACGCGGATCTCGCTCACGCCGTCGAGGCAGCGCGGCGTGGCTTCGACGAGCCACACGCACGCCGTGCACCGCAGATCCTCGAGGTAGAGCGCGACGTGACATCCGCCGGCTGCGAGCTCGTCGACATGAATGCGGCGAAACGCGGGGTCATCGAGCTCGGCGTAGCTCGCCGAGGACGTCCGCCCGGGCGTGGCGGTCTCGCGCAACCCGTAGAACCGCTCGAGGCCGTGCTCGGCGATCGCAGCATGGACGACCTCGCAGCCGGCGCAGCAGAACTCCGCCGATGATGGCAGGCCGCAGTGCGCACACGCGGTCGGCGCGATGATGATCGCAGCCGTCACGCGCCCGCTCGCTCGCAATGACAGTGCGGGGTCTCGACCTGACCTTGGCCGGCATCGCGCCAGCGCATCCCGAGCGTGGCGAGGCCGATCGCGATCAGCGCGAGCGCGGTGAGCAAGGGCATCCGTGCGCGCACCCGAGCGAGCACGGGACCTGCCAGCCCGAGGACGCCGACCATCGCCGGCACCGTGCCGAGCCAGAACACGAACATCACGAGTGCGCCCGCGCCGGGCGAGCCGGTCGCTGCGGCGGTCAGCGCGAACGCCCACAACCAGCCGCAGGGCAGTAGCCCGGTGATGATGCCGAGCAACCACATCATGCGCGCAGGGCTGCGAGCGCTGCGCGTGCGGATCTGGACGAGCGCGCTGCTGAATGCCGTCGCGGTCGAGCGAGCATAGGGCGTCGGCGCGCGCTTGCGCGTCGCGCGAACGAGCGCGACGACACCCCAGCTGATGATCGTCGCGCTCGCCAAGAGGGTCGCGAGGCGCTGGATGTTGCCGAGCCGACCCGCGAGATCGAGGACGTTGCCGGCGAGCCCCGCGAGCGCTCCGATGATCGTGTAGGTCACGAGCCGGCCCGCCGAGTGGAACGCGGCGAGCCGCACCGACCTCATCCCACCTTGCAACCCGACGAGCGGACCGCACATCGCGACACAGTGCACGCTGCCCAGGATGCTGGTCGCGAACACGCCGGCGAGGGGCAGCGCGGACGTCACCGTGCCCCGAGTTTCCCGAGTGTCTCGAGCGCCAGCTGGTGCACGTAGTGATCGGCGCCGCGATCGATCGTCACCGCGAGATCGAGCCAGCCAGCTCCGGCCACCCGCGCGCGATATTCGCCAGCGCGGCTCGCGACGAGCTCGCTATCGATCGTGCGGGCGGTCGCGGAGCGTTCGAAGCCGGCGAGATGCACGCTCGCATGCTCGATCGGCTGGCCCAGTCGATCGGTCGCGGTGACGACCGCCGTGCCATCGTGGACCGTCACCGCGACGTGCCACGCGAGCGTGTGGTTGCGATCGGCTTGATCGATCGCGTCTTCGTAGTGGACGGCGCGCTGGTAATAATCAGGGAGCACGCGCGAGGCGCCGTGGTGTGCGAGCGTGATCAGCGCGACCGTCGCGAGGATATTGCCGGCCAGCAGCGCGACGACCGCGCAGATCCATTTGCGTCCAGGATTCATCGCGGTCCTCCATCGGGTCCGAACAAGGTCACGTCGATCAGCTGGGTGAAGCCGGCGTCGCTCGTGAGCCGCACGTGGCCGCGGAGCTCGCCGCCGATGAAGGCGGACCGGCGTAGATCGACGAACAGCGGGATCGAGACGGAGTGATGGGGCGCGACCTCCCAGCTCGGCAGCGCGGAGCGAAGGGTGCCTGGCGTCGCGACGAGCTCGAAGCGATAGGAGCGGCGCGTCTCGGTCCGATTCTCGAGCTTGAGCAACAGCTGCGACGTCACCTCGCCAGACGGCAGCGCGACGAACGCGGGGCCCGAGATCCGATCGATCCAGATCTCGGTCTCGGCCCGCGACGTGGTCTGCCAGACCAGTCCGATCAACGCGAGCGCGACGAGCACCGGATAGACGATGGTACGTACGCGCAGCAGGTGGCGACCCAGCCCCGCGAGCTCGTCCTGGGAGGTGTAGCGAATCAGCCCCCGCGGCTGATGGGTCTTCGTCATGATGTCGTCGCACGCATCGATGCACTGCGCACAGCCGACGCACTCCATCTGCAGGCCATCGCGGATATCGATCCCGGTCGGGCACACCGCGACGCACGCGTGGCAATCGACACACGCTCCACCGACGACGGGCAGCAACTTCTTGTGCTTGGCCCGCGGCTCGCCGCGCGCGGCGTCGTAGCCGACGATCGACGACTGCCGGTCGAGCAGGACCGCCTGGAGGCGACCGTACGGGCACGCGACGATGCACATCTGCTCGCGGAAGTAGGCGAAGTCGAACAGCATGAGCGCACTCACCGCCATCACGAGCGAGAACCCCGCGACGTGCTGGCGTGGCGATTCGAACACCCAGCGCTCGAGCCGAGCGGTACCGACGAAGTACGCCAGGAACACGTTCGCGAGCGCGAACGACAGCGCTGCGTACACGGCGAACTTCGCGATCCGGTGGCGCTTCAACAGCCGTTCGATCGGCCGAAACACGAGCTCGAGATAGATGGTCTGCGGGCAACCCCAGCCGCACCACACTCGGCCGAACAGCGCGGTGATCCAGAACACCGTCGCGACGATCGTGAGGCCTAGCAACGCGAGCAAGAAGCCGTCGGTCGGGCGGAACACCGCACCGAACGCCGAAATCTCTCGCGTCACCAGATCGATCAAGAACGCGGGTCGCCCGCCGATCCGGATCCGGGGCAACAGTACGAACAAGGCGATCAGCGAGTAGCCGACGATCCGCCGCCGGTTCAGGAACCGGCCGCGCGCGAGCTTCGGGTGGAGAAAATTTCGCGAACCATCGCGGTTGAGCGTCGAGAGCAGCGCCTTCACTTGAACGCCTCGACCGGGAGGCCTTGCGGCGGCTTGCCGGGGATGTTCTTGCCGCGCAGGGTCGCCGCGAACGTGGCCACCGCGACGACATCGGTCGGCGGCATCTGTTCGCCCCAAGCGAGCATCGGTGTGCCTGGGACGCCGCCGCGGATCGTCGTGAAGAGATCCATCCGGGTCGAGCCGTGGAGCTGAAAGAGGTCCGTGAGGTTGGGGCCGATCAGGCCGCGGCCATCCGCGGTGTGACAGGCAACGCAGCGCACGGCGAAGATCGCCGCGCCCTTGTCGACGATCTTGGGATCGTGCATGCCGCGGTCGAGGATCGCCTCGCTCACATTTGCCGCATCGGCGATCTCTCTCCGCTCCTTCTTGCTCGTGTAGTCAGCGAGCGCGGCGCGATACTTCTGATCGGGCGTCGAGCCGAGGAGAGGCGAGAGCGCGACGTACGCGAACGCGAAGATGATCGTGGCCCAGAACCCCGCGCTCCACCAACCGGGCAGTGGGTTGTCGTACTCCTGGATCCCGTCGTACGAGTGGTCGAGCAGCTTGGGCTCGTCGCTCACGACAGCTCTCCATCTTCGAACGGCAAGCGCGCGCACTCGTCGTGCTCGGCGGCGCGGCGCTTGCCGCCGTGACGAACCGCCACTGCGGCGAACACGGCGAGGAACAGCACGAGCGAGACCTCGGCGTAGTTCGCGGGCGTCAAGGCAGAGACCCATTCGGAGAACCGGATCATTTTGCACCTTCATGCGGAGCGAGTTGGATGTCGCGGCCGAGCCGCTGCATGTATGCGATCAGCGCGATGACGTCCTTGCCTTCCATGCCGGCAGGTCCGCCTTCATCGCGAAGCTTGGTGGCGAGCTCGGTCGCCTGGTGCTGCGCCATCCCGTCGGCGTGGTCGAGGGCGTCGGCTCCGTAGGGCACGCCGAGCATGGCCATCACGTCGACGCGCGACTGGATCACGGTGAACGGCAGTGGATCGGTCAGGAGGTGCGGGTAGCTCGGCATCACCGAACCTGGCGAGGTCGAGCGCGGGTTATCGAAGTGACGGAGCAGCCACAGCTCGTCGCGGCGACCGCCTTCGCGCGCGAGGTCCGGGCCCGTGCGCTTGCTCCCCCACTGGAACGGATGGTCGTAGACGAACTCGCCGGGCTTGGAGTACTCGGCGGGCTGACCGTTCATGCCGTAGCGCACCGTCTCGTCGATGAACGGCCGCAGCATCTGCGAGTGACAGTTGTAACAACCCTCGCGGAGGTAGATGTCGCGCCCGTAGAGCTCGAGCGGCGTGTACGGCTTGACCGCGTTGATGGTCGGAACGTTGCCGCCGATCAAGAAGGTCGGCAGGATCTCGAACAGAGAGGCGACGATCACCGCCGCGGCGACGAGCACCGTGAACAGCGCAGGCAGGCCTTCCCACGTGCGGTGCCAGTGGACGTGGGGCTCGAGGACGCGCGCCTCCTTCTGCTCCGCGCGGACTGCACGGATCATCGGCGGCACGCTGATCTCGGGCTCGGCGTAGGTCGCCGGGCGCGTCTGCCACGTCCGCACGATGTTGTAGATGCCGATGCCGAGCCCGGTGATGTAGAGAGCGCCGCCGAACGCGCGCAGCCAGTACATCGGGATCAACCGGGTGACGGTCTCGAGAAAGTCCGGGTACTGGAGCCGGCCGACCTCGTCGAACGCGCGCCACATCAGGCCCTGGGTGATGCCCGAGGCCCACATCGACACGACGTAGACGACGATGCCGATCGTGGCCGTCCAGAAGTGCAGCGTCGCGAGACGCTTCGAGTACAGCGGGGTCTGGAACAGCCGCGGCACCAGCCAGTACGTCATGCCGAAGATCATGAAACCGACCCATCCGAGCGCACCGCCGTGGACGTGCGCGATGTTCCAGTCGGTGTAGTGCGAGAGCGCGTTGACGCTCTTGATCGACAGCATCGGACCTTCGAACGTCGCCATGCCGTAGAACGTGATCGCGACGACGAAGAACTTGAGGACCGGATCCTCGGCGACGCGATTCCATGCACCGCGCAGCGTGAGCAGGCCATTGATCATGCCGCCCCACGAAGGCATCCACAGCATCACGCTGAACACCATGCCGAGCGTCGAGGCCCATTGCGGCAGCGACGTGTAGTGCAGGTGATGCGGCCCTGCCCAGATGTAGATGAAGACCAGCGACCAGAAGTGCAGGATCGAGAGCCGGTAGCTAAACACCGGCCGCTCGGCGGCCTTCGGCAAGAAGTAATACATCATGCCGAGGAACGGCGTGGTCAGGAAGAACGCGACCGCGTTGTGGCCGTACCACCACTGCATGAACGCATCCTGAACCCCCGCATAGATCGAATAGCTCTTGAACAAGCCCGCGGGGATCACGAGGTTGTTGAAGATGTGAAGGATCGCGACGGTGATGATCGTCGCGATGTAGAACCACAGGGCGACGTAGAGGTGCTTCTCGCGCCGGTTGCGCACCATCGCGAAGAAGTTGACGGCGAACGTCACCCACACGACCGCGATTGCCAGATCGATCGGCCATTCGAGCTCGGCGTACTCCTTGGCCTGCGTGTAACCGAGCGGGAGCGTGATCGCGGCCGCGCCGATGATCGCTTGCCAGCCCCAGAAGTGAATCTTCGAGAGCGTGTCGAGGGGGCGCGCCTTCAAGAGGCGTTGCGACGAGTAGTAGACCGCCGCGAAGATCGCGTTGCCCGCGAACGCGAAGATCACCGCATTGGTGTGCAGCGGACGCAGCCGACCGAACGTGAAGTACGGTGCGAAGTTCAGCCGCGGCAGCGCGAGCTGGAGCGCGCACCACAGCCCGACCAGCATTCCGACCGCGCCCCATGCGAGCGCCGCGGTGAGAAAGCGACGCACGAGCGCGTCGTCGTACTTGATTGTCTCGTTCGCCATCGCGCCAGGCCATCGCAACTGTCGTGCCTGCCGAGATCAAAACGATCGGGTGGATCGCGCGCAGCATTTGCGGGCACGCGCACGAGTGCCGCAACGAGTGCGTCAGCGCGCTGGCACATCGAGTGCTACGGTCTCGACCATGGACGACCTCTCGCAACCGAAGCCGAAGTTCGAGGCGTGGACGCTTCCGTTCCATATCCTGATCTGGCTGACGCTCTTAGTCGGCATGATCATGGTGATGGCCGTCGTGTTGATGCACTGAGCGCAGCGTTACCGCCCGATTTCCGCTGATTAGGGCCGGCTGCGCGACGGCTCGAACTTTCGGCAACGGGTGCGGAGGCGGGGGCCGATCGCGCAACGCGTGCGCGATCGCGGGTAGGTCTTGCGCGAGAGCTAGGCGCAGACGATCGTGATCGGGTGCGTGTGC
This sequence comes from Kofleriaceae bacterium, assembly GCA_043780895.1. Taxonomy (GTDB): domain Bacteria; phylum Myxococcota_A; class Polyangia; order Haliangiales; family Haliangiaceae; genus JABFXX01. The sequence goes on from JAYWCI010000246.1 coordinate 27,678, forward strand.
TGCGCGCCCGTGGTCGAAACGGTCATCTGCCTCGTGGCGCCCTGGAGCTGCACGAACATCGCCGCGGTCACGGTGACGGAGTGCGTGTGCGCGGCGGTACCCATGATGTCGTACGTCTTGTCTGCGCCCGCCATGACATCGGCCTTGCTGACGACGAGCACGTGGCCGTGGTTGCCACCGATCGTGATCACCGTGCCGTTCGCCGTGCAGCTCTTGACCGAGCCCGAGCCCGAGCCCGAGCCCGAGCCCGAGCCCGAACCGGATCCGGAGCCCGAACCGGATCCCGAGGCCGCATCGGATCCCGAGGCCGCATCGGGTGTCGTCGTATTGGAATCAGAGCTCGAAGAGCAGCCCGAACCGACCAGGGCCGCGAGGCCCACCGTCGCCGCACCAAAGCCGAGCATCGAACGAAGGAATTGGGAGCGCGTCATCATGACCGCCAGAGGAGCGGTCGCGCGGCTTGTCGCAGCGCTCGTGCAAAAATGTCCGGACATGAGCGGGTTTAACTGGGACGTTGGCATCGCGATCGCACCGTGGCTGTCAGGCCGGCGTCAACTGCGCTTGAGGAGCTGGCGAAACGCCACGAGATGGGCGAACAGCACCATCGGTACGATGAAGCCGGGCAGCCAGATGAACGGCCAGTCGAGGATCGCCACGTTCGGACGATCGAAGTTGAGCTGCTGGAACGGGAGCGGCGCCGAGAGCACCGCGACGACGACGACGTGGATCAACAGCGCGAACGTGATTGCGTTCCAGACGAGCAGCGGGCCACGTGCGGGCTTGCCGCCGGCAAAGGCGAGCGCGCCCATGATCGGTGCCGAGAACCCCGAGATGATGTCGAAGTTGCTGCCGATGAACGTCATGTCCTTCGGCACGAGGTGATCCATCGCGAGGCCGAAGAGCGCGAGCTCGACGCCGAAGCGCACGACGCTGAGATAGGTCAGCATCTGGAGCGGCAAGGCGTCGACGAAGCGCCGGCCACCGGGAGTGGCGAACGTGGCGATGATCGCGAGCATCGGCACCGCGATCGCGAGCAAGAGGTGCGGTGGGTTGGCGGTGGTCTGCCGGAAGAAGCCCCGCTGTGCGAGCGCGAACAGGAGCGCGAGCCACGCGACGACGACCACCGGGAACCAGCGCCTCTTGATGGCTGCGTTCGCGAAGCCGAGCGTGGCGGCGACGACGACGACGAAGCCGACGATCGTGCCGATGCCTGCGCTGCCCATCCCCGCGGTGTAACACGTCAGTCGGTGAAGGCGTGTGCGGCACGTTGACCGTGGCCGGCGACCGACGTGTAATGTGCGCGCGTGAAACAGATCCTCCTCGTGCGCCACGGCCAGACCGCGTGGAATGCCGCGGGGAGGTTGCAGGGTCACACCGATATCGAGCTCGACGCCACCGGCCGCGACCAGGCGCTGGCCGTGGCGAAGACACTCGGCGAGGCCGGCATCACGCGCGTGTGGTCGAGCGACCTCTTGCGCGCGCGCCAGACCGCCGCGATCATTGCGGAGCATCTCGGACTCGCGGCACCGCAGGTCGATCCCGAGCTCCGCGAGCGCAAGTTCGGCGTGTTCGAAGGTCTCACGCGCGACGAGTGTGCGGTGAACCATCCGGATGCGTGGCGCGCGTGGGTCGCGCAGACCGGTCATCCACCGGGTGGCGAACCGCGTGACGAAGCGATCTCGCGGATGCAGCGTGCCCTGTCGCGCGTGCTGGCCGAGGGCACCACGCTCGTCGTCTCGCATGGAGGCGTGATGCGTCTGTGGTTGATGGAGCTGCTCGGCACTACGATCCCGATCGTCGGCAACGCGACGACGTACCTGCTCGACCACGACGGCACCGCGTTCCACGCTGCGCTGCGCGGATGAAGGACGTCGCCGTCGTTTCCTATGCCGCACCGGCGCGAGCAATGCCGAGAGACTGAGCGGGACTCCCCACAAGCGAAAGTTGTTCGCAGAGGTCACCGCCGCGGTCGTCGCCAACTGCGACGTCAAGCGAGGCAGTGCGCGTCGTCCTGCGCGAAGTCCCGGCCGAGCACTGGGCGGTCGGCGGGGTACCCAACGGCTAACCGATCGTCCCCAATGGGGACGGTAGCGCACTGCCGAACGCACCCGACGAAGATGTGATCCGCGTGCACCTGATGCATTGCCTCGAGGCTCACCACGGCGACCTGTCGACGGCGATCGTGCAGCCCGGCGAGGACCTCCGCCTACTGCGCGAGATCACGCGGTTGACCGAGCGCTACCGAATGTGAACGACGACGAACGAGCGCAGCTTGCCGGGAAGCTGGAGCTCGACGTCGTCACCGACCTTCTTGCCGAGCAGCGCGCGACCGAGCGGCGAATTCGGGGTCACGACCTGCACGCCGCCAGCGAGGAGGTTGCCGCCACCGGCGGGCGAAATGAAGAGCACGAGCTCGGTGCCGTCTTCATCGACGGTCACGAGCGCGCTCATCGCGACGGCGGAACTCGGTCCGAGCTCGCGTAGTGCGAGCGCGGTGACATCGCCGATCGCAGCCTCGTTCTCCGCGACGCGCTGGGCCTGACCGCGCGCGAGATAGGATTGCTCGAGGCCGCGCGTATCTTTGTCGTTCTCGGGCTTGGCCTCTTCGTGGGTCGAGCCTTCGATCGCGGCGGCGTGGGCAGCGCGCGCGGTGGCGAGCGCCACCTCGAGCTGCTTGATCAGCTCGATCTTGAGTGCCTGCTTGCCATTCACTTCGGGGCGCGCAGTATCATCACAATCGTGAAGCCGTGGAAGACGCTCGCGACACTGCCGACGGCCGAAGGCGCACTGGAGCTGCGTCAGCGAGGCGAGCGCGAGTTCTTGCTCGTGATCGCAGGGCGCGTGCTGATGACGAGTCACGAGCGGATCTCCGAAGAGCGCCTCGCGACCCTGGGCTGTGCGCACCTCGCGAAGCGGCCGACCTCGAGGACGCTGATCGGCGGGCTCGGGATGGCCTACACGGTGCGCGCGGCGCTCGATGCATTGCCACCGGGTGGGCAGGTCGATGTCGCGGAGCTGTCGCCGGCGGTCGCGGAGTGGTGCCGCGGGCCGATGGCGATCCTCACGAATCACGCGGTCAGCGATCCGCGCGTGACCGTGATCATCGGCGATGTCGCGAAGGTGATCGCGTACGCACGTGCGGGCTCGTACGACGCGATCCTGCTCGATCTGTACGAGGGCCCGCACGCCGCGAGCCAGCGCGGTGACGATCCGTTTTATGGGCCGGGCGCGCTCGCGAAGCAGCACCGCGCGCTCGCTCCCGGTGGAGTGCTCGCGGTGTGGTCCGAAGAAGCGGACGATGCGTATCTCAAGCGGATCCGTGGTGCGGGCTTCGACGTGACCGTGGATCGGTCTGGCGCGAGTCGCACGCACATCGTTTATTTCGGCGTGCGTCGGCGTTAGTCTTCGCGGATGTCGACGACGGCGCAGCCATTCCTGCCAGCGAACCTCGCATGAAGATCGCGGTCATCGGTCACGTCGAGCACGTCACGATCGGCACGTTGCCGGCGTTGCCGGTGGCAGGTGACATCGCGCACCTCGAGCGGCCGCGGCCGTTTCCGGGTGGTGGTGGCGGTGTCACGTTCTATCAATTGCTCCAGGCACCGTGCGAGACGCTGCTCTACACCGCGCTCGGCGACGACGATGCGGCGAAGTTTGTCGAGAAGAACCTGGCGACGACGGGAGCTCGGGTGTTCGCGGCGCGCCGCGCGCAAGCGCATACGCGCGATCTCGTGATGGTCACGCCGGATGGTCAGCGCACGATCGTCGTCGTCGGAGAGCCGCTGCATCCGAAGCGCAGCGATCCGTTGCCGTGGGACGAGCTCGCGACCTGCGACGCGGCCTACTTCACCGCACAGGATCCGGAGGCGCTCCGTGCGGCGCGCGCGGCGAAGGTGCTCGTCGTGACCGCGCGGCGGCGTGAGGCGCTCGTCAAGTCAGGCGTCGCGGCCGATGTCGTGGTGGGTAGCCTCGGCGATCCGCGCGAGAGCTCGGTGATCTCCGATTATCCGCGTCCCCCGCGCGGACTCGTGCTCACCGACGGTGCGCGCGGCGGCCAGGTCGAGACGATGACGGGCATCGCGCACTTCGCGTCCGCCATGCCCCCAACGCCGATCGTGGGCTCGTATGGTGCGGGCGATAGCTTCGCGGGTGCTCTCGTGTACTTCCTCGCATGCGGGCTCGCACCGCTCGAGGCCGCGACACGCGCGGCAGCCTACGGGGCCGCCGTCCTGCGCAGCTTGATCCCGCTCGGCTCGCAACTGCCGCTGGCCAGCCCCTAGCGGCCTGCGCCGGCATCGACTCGCTTCGCAGGATCGTTGCCACAACCGACTGACGCGAGACACACGACGGCGCCCCGTATCGAGTTTACGCGGTGATCGCGGACAACCTCGCGACCTCGGCCGGCGCGAGCTTCACGCGGCCCGCTTCGAACAGCGCATCCAGTTGTTCCAACGTTCGCGCGCTCGCGATCGGTGCCCCGACCACGGCATGTGCCTTCAACCACGCGAGCGAGATCGAAGCGACAGAGGCCTTGTGCGTCTCGGACAGCTCGTCGAGCGCGTGCAGCAACTTCACGTTCTTCGGATCCTCGAGGTACTTGCTCGCATGTGCCGCGCGAGGTGATTCGACCTTCGAACCGTGGCGATACTTGCCGGTCAGAAAGCCGAGCGCGAGCGAGAAGTACGGGAGCTCCTTCATGCCTTCGCGTTCGATCACCGGCACGAGCGTCTTCTCGATCTTGCGCTCGACGAGGTTCCACTGATCTTGCGATACCTCGAAGCCGCGCAACCCGTTCGCGCGTGCGATCTCGAGGGCCGAGGTCAACCGCTCCGGCGTGAAGTTCGAAGCGCCGACCGCGCGCACCTTGCCGTCGCGGCGCAGCTTGTCGAAGGCCTCGACGTACTCGAGCTGATCGACCTTCGGATCATCTTCGTGCGCGTAGTAGAGGTCGATGTGATCGGTGCGCAGGCGGCGCAGCGAACCTTCGACAGCCGTCGCGATGTTCGCGGCCGAGAGCCCGGGCTGCGCTTTCCACTTCGCCACTTTCGTCGCGATGTGGATGCGCTCGCGATGGCCGCGCGATGCGATCCACTCGCCGATGATCGTCTCCGAGCCGCCGCCTTCACCACCCGGCGGATAGACATCGGCGGTGTCGATCATCCGGCCGCCTTTTTCGATGAACGCGTCGAGGATCTTGAAACCCTCTTCGCGCTGCACGGTCCAGCCGAACACGTTTCCGCCGAAGACAAATGGGCCGAAATCGAGGCTGTGCATCCAAATACTTGAGCGTGTCTGGCGGCCATCGCAAGCCAGGTCATCGCTAATCGCCAGACCGAGCGGAGGCGCTCGCTATGCGCGCTTACGACGACGAATCAGGAGCGCACCTGCGACGCTCGCAAACACGAGCAGCGAGCTGCCTGGCGTCGCCGCGCAGCCTCCCTGAACGGAGCTATCTGTTCCACTGCCGGTCTCGTTGCCTCCACCCGCGTTGCTGCCGCCCGGGCAATCGCTATCAGTCGTGCCCGTGCACCCGACCGGGCAGCACCCGTCGTTGTCGTGGCAGGCCGTGATCAGCTGGGTCTCGCACTGCGCGGTGCACGACGCCGCGAGACCGACGAGCACGTTCGGCGAGCACGCATCGGCGCTCGGAGCACAGGTCGAAGGGCACGAGCCCGGCGGATCGCAGGTCTCGCCCGGATCGAGGATGCCGTTGCCGCACGCGGCTGCGGTCGAGTACGTGATCGAAGCGACGCTGAAGCCACCGTTCGAGAGGTTGTTCTGGACCTGCGGCGTGGCGCCCTTGATGAACGTGAACGTGCCCTCGTGGTTGCTCGCGGCCGAGCTCACATCGGCATCCGCGGTCTCCATGCGGATCGTGTAGGTGCCATCGGGGACGACGTTGCCGTTGCGATCCTTGAGATCCCAGATCGCCATGATCTGCAGCGCGTGATCCTGGCGCGTCGCGCTCGTCACCGCGTCGACGTCGTTCGCTCCGGCCTTGAGGTTCCAATCGATCAGGTACTGCTTTCGCTGGTTCGCCCAGCGCGCGATCGTCTTGACGAACGTGCCGGTCGAGTCTTCGACCCACACGACCGTGACGTTGCGAGGCGCATACTGGCCACCCGGCGGGGTGGTGAGGAACTTTGCGGTCACGCTCTGCGCCTGGGCGGGAGTGGCCACCACGACGCTGAGTGCGATCAATAATCCGACGACAAAACGCATCGTGTCCATGTGTAGCAAGAATTGTGCATCGAGTTGCACTACCCTAACTAGCTAAAATCACGAGCATCGTGGGGACAAGATCCCCAGCTGTAGCCCCAGGTCGCGTCCGTGTTCTCGCAGTGCAGCACACGGTCCTACGTGAATCCAGTTACTTACGTGCGATGCATATGTTGCATTGCACAAATATAAATTCAGACGCATGCTGTGCGTGACGGCATGTTGTATCCGCTCCACGAGCTCCAACGGATGTCCTTCGACGCAGTTTCAGCGTTTACCGAGACGTTGCGCCATGCGCCGTTCCCCTGGGTGCGAGCTCAAGCCGCATTGTTGCATCGCATCACAAAGGTCTACGGTAAGCCGCTGTTCGACCTCCCAGGGGTGACCGAGCAGGTCGTCGCCGAGCGGCCGTTTTGCCGGCTGGTCCACTTCGTCCAGGCCACGCCACGCGTGCTGCCGCGCGTGCTCGTGGTCGCGCCACTCTCCGGCCATCACGCCACGCTCGTGCGCGAGACGTGCGCCGCGCTGCTCGCCGACCACGATGTCTACGTCACGGACTGGATCGATGCGCGCAGCGTTCCACTCGCCCACGGATCATTCTCGCTCGCCGACTACGTCAGCGATCTGCGCGGCTTCCTGCGCGCGCTCGATGCAAAGAACCTCCACGTGCTCGCGGTGTGTCAGCCGACCGTGCCGACGCTCGCCGCGGTCGCGCTCTGTGCCGCGGCCGGTGAAGCGACGCCGCGCTCGATGACGCTGATGGGTGGACCTGTAGATGCGCGCCGCAGCCCGACCGTGGTCGACAAGCTTGCGACCGATCATCCGATCGCCTGGTTCGAAGCGCAGATGATCCACCAGGTGCCGGCGCGCTACGCAGGTGCGGGGCGTCGCGTCTATCCGGGCTTCCTGCAGCTGTCGGCGTTCGTGATGATGAACCCCGACTCGCACGCGAAGGCGTACTTGACATACTGGCTCGATCAACTTCGCGGCAACACCGCGGCGACCGAGAAGCACGAGAAGTTCTACGACGAGTACAACGCCGTCCTCGACATGGACGCGCAGTACTACCTCGACACGGTTCGCATCGTGTTCCAGGAGTTCGCGCTCGCGCGTGGCACCTGGATCGTCGACGGCGAGCTCGTCGATCCGACGAAGATCACCGCCACGCCGATCTTCACGATCGAGGGCGAGAACGACGACATCTCCGGGCTCGGTCAAACCGAAGCCGCGCTCGAGCTCTGCACGAACCTGCCCGCTGCCTCGAAGCGCCACATGGTGGCCGAAGGCTGCGGTCACTACGGCCTGTTCTCCGGTTCGCGCTGGCGCGAATCGATCTACCCCGAGGTTCGGACGTTCATCCGCAGTCATCACGCGTGAAGGTTGCACTCGTCACCGGTTCGACGAGCGGCATCGGCCTCGGCATCGCGCGAGCACTGGCCGCCGAGGGCACCGCGATCATCCTCAACGGCTTCGGGGACACCGAGCCCGCGCGCCAGGCGCTCGCCTCGTCCGGCGTGCGCGTCGGTTATCACAGCGCGGATCTCTCGAAGCTCGACGACATCACGGCGATGATGGCGTACGCGACGAGCGAGTTCGGTGGCGTCGATATCCTCGTCAACAACGCGGGTATCCAGCACGTCGCACCCGTCGAAGAATTTCCCGTCGAGAAGTGGGACGCGGTGATCGCGCTCAACCTCACCGCCGCGTTTCACACCACGCGCCTCGTGCTGCCTCGCATGCGCGCGAACAACTGGGGCAGGATCGTCAACATCGCCTCGGCGCATGGCCTTGTCGCCTCGGCGGGCAAGGCCGCGTACGTCGCGGCCAAGCACGGCTTGCTCGGCCTCACGAAGGTCACCGCGCTCGAGACCGCGCGCACCGGCATCACGTGCAACGCGATCTGCCCGGGGTGGGTGCTCACGCCGCTCGTGCAGCGCCAGGTCGAAGCGCGTGCCGCGAAAGAAGTCATCTCGATCGAGGCCGCGCGAGAAGCGCTGCTGCTCGAGAAGCAGCCGTCGGGGGAGTTTGTCACGACCGAGCAGCTCGGTGCGACCGCGGCTTTTCTGTGCAGTGGCGCAGCAGCGCAAGTGCGCGGTGCGGCCTGGACGATGGACGGCGGCTGGACCGCGCAGTAACTAGAAGCCGTTCGCGCGGATCTTTTGCCAGGCCGGACGCGAGCTCACGCGGCCCCACCACGCGATGAACTGCGGGTACTTCGCGTAGATGTCCTTGGCGGCTGTCATCGTGGAGTACTCGATGTACGGAGCGTAGGCGATGTCCGCGATCGTGAACTGATCACCGACGAGGAACGGCTTGCCGCTCTCCGCGAGCGACTTGTCGATCACCGCCACGGCGGCCTCGAGCTTCTCGCCAGCGGACTTCATGGCCTCCGGAGTCTGCGCACGCTTGAACACGCCGTCGTAGATGAACGTCATCGCGGCCGGTGTAAAATCCGAGGTCTCGACGCTGACCCACTGCTCCATCTTCGCGCGCTGCTGCGCATCCTTGGGCGTGAGCTTGAAGCCCGCCTTCTCGTCGATGTAGCGCGCCATCGCGCGCGACTCGTACATCTTGAAGCCGTCGTCATCGATCGCGGGGAGCTGGCCGAACGGCTGGCGGGCGATGTGCTCGGGCGACTTGTGCTCGCCCTTCATGATGTCGACGAGCGTGAGCTCGTACGGCGTGCCGGTCTCTTCGAGCGAGAACAACACCTTGCGCGTACACGTGCTTCCGGGATGGCCGAAAAGTTTCATCATCGACGCACCCTACCAGGTATCGATGAACCGGCGCGGCGGCGCTGGGGGACACACTATCCATCCCGCGCACCAACCACGCGCGCGTGTCCGCGGGGTCGATCGGCACGTCGGTGTCGTTCGGCCGACCATCGCCGCCTTTCGGCGAACAACACGACCGGGAGTTTGTGGTCGGCCGCGAGCCGCACCGCGCGATCGAGGTTCTTGTCGCTCATCACGCCCTGCATGCCGGCGACCAACAAAGCCATCGGCCGGGCCTTGCGCGATCAGCTGTCGAGCGTGGAGGCGATGCGCGAGCGCAGCTCGGCGAGCTCGGCGAGGACTAGTTCGTCATTCGACACGTCGCGAGCATGGCACAGCGACGACGATTGGAGATGCGTCAGCTCTAGTTGAGCTTGCCGGCCGTGATGAACGGCTTGCCATCGAGTGTCACGGTCGCACCTGACATCTCGAACGTCAGACCAGCTTCGCCCTTGATCGCTCCGCCAGCCCAGTCGTTCGCGCCGGTCGTGATCGTGACGTTGCCCGCGCCCATATAGGTCTCGAGCTTGCCGCCGGTCCGGATCACGGGGTTGATGCCGAAATCGATCGCGCTGACTTCGAGCTTCGTCGCGGGCATGGCGTCGTAGAACGGCTTGATCACGTCCCATCCCGACTTCGCCGCGATCGTCGTGATCTTGCCGGCCTTGATGTCCGCGCTGATGCCGAGGATCTCCTTGCCCGTGAACGTCATCCGATCGTCGACGAGCTTGCCCTCGACGGTCCCGGGCACCGGCGTCGTGATCACCTCGCCCGCCGGGAGCCAGAGCAGAACCTGCGAGCCGCCCGCCTTGACCTTCGCATCGGTGAGGACACCATCGCTGGCTTGGCTCTTGTGGTTGATCTTCATCTTGAGATCGGTGCCATTCGGCAGCGTGATGTGGACTTCGCTTGCCTTCGCGAGCAGGTCCTGGACCTGCTTCGCCTTCGCCTGAATTCCGGTGTAGTCCGCACCGAGACCGCTCCAATAGAGTGCCGACATCTCTGCCTCGTCGATGCCGAGCTCCTTTGCCCGCGCCGGTGAAGGCGCGAGACCATTGTCGAGATTGACCTGGCGCACGTTGCGGCCGAGCAACGTTGCGGTGATCGGGGTCGAAGCCTTCGAGCGCTTCGCCATGCGAGCGGCGGGAAACCCAGCATAGATGCTGTCGTCGCGCAGCGTCGGAAGCGAGATGATCACGTTGACCGATTTGGCGAGTGCCAAGCGCGCGGCATCGACCTTGTCGTCGTACTTCGGGAGCGATTGGATCAGCCACTTCTTCGAGAGCGACTCCGAGCTGGTGAGGATGATCGGCCAGGCACCGCGCTGCGAGCAGGCGATCGAGAGCTCTTCGAGGAATGGCATGTCGGCGGGCGTGCCAACGAGCTCGACGATCTCGCCTTCCTTCACGTTGGCGCTGGTGCCGACGACCTTGTTCGCGATCTCGACGTAGTTCGGCGGAGCCGTCTGCGCCGAGCTGGTCCCTGCGCTCGCAGCGATCGCGAAGACAGCCACACTAACCTGCTTGATTTCCACCATTAGTTAGTTACTTCTGTATCACAACACGCGACATCGGAGGGTGGCCGGCATATAGGCGCGACATGAAAGCGTTCGCCTTCGCATTTGGACTCTTGCTAGGCCTCGTCGGATCCGCTCGTGCCGACGAAGAGCCACCCGTCGCCGAGCAGCCCGCGACTGCGCCGACCGCGCCGACCGCGCCGACCGCGCCGACCGCGCCGACCGCGCCGCACGAAGCGCATGCGGCGGAACAACCGCACGCCGACCCCGCCGACTCGGACGTCGACCCCGAAGATGCGCACTACTCGAAGTTCGATCTCGATGGCGACGGCAGCGCCGACCCCGGGCTCGAGAAAGAATACGAAGATGCGATGGACGGGATCAAACCCGACATCGATGCCGATGCCGTCGAGAAGGAGCTCGATGCACGGCCGAAGGACACCGCCCTCGCGCCGTCGCTGACGGTCGAGCAGTTTCGCAAGATCGTCGGCGTGGTCCGCAAGGTCGTGCTCGGTCGGATGGAAACGAAGATGGCCAGGAGCGCCGCGAAGAAGATGAACCAGGTCGCGATCTGCATCGGCGTGTTTTCACTTGCCGGGCTGCTCTTGCTCTCGATCCCGCTCGTGATGCGCAAGCGCTACCCGGGGCAAGGCAAGAAGCTGTTCAAGTACTCCGCACTCGCGGCGGCCACGTTTTTCGTCACCGTGAACCTGTTCGGCGCGGTGCTGCTCGCCATGAGGACCGCGCAAGGTGCGCTCGGCGACTCGACGAATCCCAGCCTCGCGATCGCGAAGGGCACGTTCGATACGCTCGACCACAACGCCGAGGAGTTCCTCACGATGGGCAAGTACCTGTTCGTGCCCACGCTCGAGCAGCTGCAAGGCAACTCCGACGAGCAACCCTCGGTCTTGATCCTCGAGAACGGCCAAAAGTTGATTCGATCGGCGCACGTGTTCGTCACGATCGCGAAGATGTTCCAGAAGCTCGATTTCGTCTTGAAGATCCTGCCGATCGTACTGTTCGCGTTGACCATGATCCTGTTCGCTCTCGCGATCCGCCCGACGCTCACCGCGATCGTCAAGCTGCCGATGCGTGCGGCGGCAGGCGAGGCCGGCGTGGGCCGCGATGTCACGCGCGATGCTCTACTTCGCGTCTACGGAGAGCTGAAGGCGACGCTGTGCACGATTGGCGTGCTCTCCATCCTCACGCTGCTCTCGGGCTTCATCCTCGGTCAGATCGTCGGGCCCGCGCTCTACGCGCTGCTCAGCTACTTCAGCATGGCCGTCAGCTACCTCCAGTTCGTCGAGGGTGCGAGCCCGGGCATGGTGTTCCTCGCGCTGTTCGCGGTGATCTTGTTCCTCGTGTTCAACCTCGCGACGCTGATCCTCTCACTGTCATTCTTCCTCGGCAAATCGCAGAAGATCTTCCAGGGTCGCTTCGATCGCGGAATCCCGATCGCGAACCAGAAGCAGTTCTTCCGGTGGGGAATCCCGGGCGTGCTACTGGTCCAGGTGTTCCCGTGGCTGTTCGTGATGGTCTCCGCGAAGGCGCTCGATCTGATCAACGGCAAGCTGCTCGCGAACGTCGTCGACGTCGAGAAAGTTCCGTGGACCAAGCTCCTGCTCGCAGGCCCGCTGTTCCTCGTAGTCGGGTACCTCGCGCTGTTCTGGGCCGCACGCGGGTTCAAGGCGATTGGCTTTCTGTTTCGCTACAAGCCGATGTGACCGACGGGATGCCCGTCGGTCGCGAGCCACTCCCTGGCCGCGGTGAGCGCTTCGCTCCTGTCGTCGAACCGCGAGGCCGGCCTGTACCACCACATCGATCTGCGTACCGTTCACCCGGCGGCTATCGTAGCGCAGTTACCGGAGGTGCGGGCCCAGCAACACTTGCAGCCCGACCGCCGCGAGGCCGAGCAGAAATCCGAGGACCGGCTCGGTGCGCGCGCGGCCACGCACCGCACTTCGCCGCACTTCGGGCAGCAGGTCTGCGGTCGCGATGAACAAGAACGTGCCGGCCGAGATCGAGAGCGCGATACCGGCGAGCGACTTGGTCTGCGTCGCTGCGACGAGCGTTCCGAAAGCCCCGAGCGCTGCCGTGAGCTGCACGACGCCGAGCGCGATCAAGGCCTTCTTCTTCGTCATGCCCGAGGCACGCAAGAGAGCGTAATCGCCGAGCTCCTCGGGCACCTCGTGCACGATCACCGCGAGCGAGGTCACGATGCCGAGCGGGATCGAGATCAAGAACGCCGCCGCGATCGCGATGCCATCGCCGATGTTATGGAGCGCATCGGACCCGAGCAGCACCACGGGGGATGCAGGGCCAGGCGTACCGCCACGGCGATGAACGTGCGCGGTGAGGCCCCACTCGAGCAACGCACCGAGCACGTACGCGCCGAGGGCCCAGTACAGCGCCTCGGTGCCGCGCGCCGCGAGCGCCTCGGGCAGGATGTCGAGCAGGGCGGCCGCGAGCAAGGCGCCTGCCGCGAACCCGACGAGGCCGGTCTTCCTGCGCTCGATCCACGCGTCGGGGAGCAGGCCGCCGATCAGGCCGGCGGCGCCATCGACGACGATCGCCACCACGATCCAGATCCAACGCGCAGTCACGCGGGCATTCTTACTCTAGAATGTGCGCGCGTTGACTCCGAAGCTGTCGCGACGGTCGGCGCATGCGCTGTTACACGGCATCGTGCTGCTGTGGGGTTGCACCGCGATCCTCGGCAAGCAAATCTCGATCGCGACGATTCCGCTGGTCTGGTATCGCATCGCGCTCGTCGTGATCGTGCTCGCGGCCCTCGTGCCCTTGCGCGGGCATGCGCTGCGCCTGCCGTGGCATCGCGCGCGGGGCTACTTCTTCGTCGGCGTGTTCATCGGGATCCACTGGTTGTGCTTCTACGGCTCGGTCAAGGTCGCCGGCGTGGCCACCGGGGTGCTCACGCTCTCGACGATCGCCTTCTTCACCGCGTTGATCGAGCCGCTGTTGTTCAGGCGTCGGGTCGATATTCGCGAGCTCGTGATCGGCACGGTCGTCGTTGGCGGCGCGGCACTACTTCTCGAGGTCGAGGTCCGAGCCGAACCGCTGGGCATCGCGCTCGGCCTCGCGTCGTCGCTGTTCGCGGCGTGCTTCGGCGTCATGAACGGCCGGCTCGCGCAGCGCGACGAACCACCCGAGCGGCTCATGCTGTACGAGCTCGTAGCCGCCGTCGCGACGGTCTCGGTCTGCTTCGCGTTCGTGCCCTCCCAGTTCGTCGCGCCGTGGCATCTCTCGATGGCAGATATCGGCTGGCTCGCCGTGCTCGCCGTGATGTGCACGGTCGTGCCGCAGGTGTTGATCCTCGACGTGTTGCGCACGCTGTCGCCGTTCACGGTCGCACTCGCGACGAACCTCGAATCGGTCTACTCGCTGATCCTCGCGGCGATCTTGTTCCACGACGAGCCGCTCACGCCGCGGTTCTATCTCGGCGCGGGCGTGCTGTTCACGCTCGTCGGGCTCAACGCCGTGCGCAAGGCGCGACCTACGCCAGTAACTGACGAACGCGCTGGAGCAACACCGCTGGCGTGAGCGGCTTCTGGACTAGCTCGACCTTCGGATCGAGGACGCCGTGGTGGCCGAGCCTGTCGTCGGTGTAGCCCGACATGAACAGCACCCGGATCGTCGGCCAGCGTTCGCGCAGCTTCGCCGCGATCTGCGGACCGCCGAGCTTCGGCATGATCACGTCGGAGAGCAACAAGTGGACCTCGCCGCGGATCGTCGCGGCGACCTCGAGTGCGTGCTCGCCATCGTGCGCCTCGTTCACGTCGTAGCCGGCGCTGCGTAAGACGTCGACGATCAAGGTGCGGACTTCGACCTCGTCCTCGACGACGAAGATCCGATGGATACCGTGGATCGGGGTGACCGTCCGGGGCACCGGCGGCACCGGTGCGGGCACCGAGCGCGCGAGTGCGGGCAGATAGACGCGAAACACCGAACCGTGACCGAGCTCGGTCTCGACCGTGATGTGGCCACCGCTTTGCTGGACGATGCCCATCACCGTCGAGAGTCCGAGGCCGGTGCCCTTGCCGAGATCCTTCGTCGTGAAGAACGGTTCGAACAGATGCGCCTTCGTCGCGTCGTCGATGCCGGTGCCCGTATCGGTGATCGCGAGCATGCTGTAGCGACCGGCCGGTAGCTGGGGCGTCGAATCGGCTCGTTCGATCCGCGCGGTCTCGACGGTGAGCGTCCCGCCACCACGCATCGCATCGCGCGCGTTGACGACGAGGTTCATCACGACCTGCTCGACCTGACCAGCATCGACCATCACCGCATCTCGATCCGCACCGGCGATGATCTCGAGCTCGATATCTTCGCCGACGAGCCGGCGGATCATCGGCTCCATCTGCTGCACAGTCGTGCCGAGCTCGAGCGGTTTGGGCTCGAGCACCTGGCGGCGGCCGAACGCGAGCAGCTGCCGCGTGAGCTCGGCGGCCCGCTGGGCGGCTCGCTCGATCTGCTCGACATCCGCGAGGATGCGTTCGTCGTTCGGCAGCTGCAGCCGGAGGTTCTTCGCGAGCGTCTTCGACAGGATCGAGCCGTAGCTCATGATCACGGTGAGCAAATTGTTGAAGTCGTGCGCGACGCCACCGGCGAGCCGGCCGAGCGCCTCCATCTTCTGCGCCTGGCGCAGGTCGCGCACGAGCCGCTTGGTCTCGCGCAGATCCTGCTGCACGGTCGCGAAGGCGAACGGTGCGCCGTCGGCCGCACGCAACAGGAACGAGCTGATCTGCGTCGGGATGAGCTCGCCCGTGACCTGGTGACGCAGCACGCCCTCGCCCTGCCAGCTGCCGGTCTCGCGGAGTGGGGCTGCGCGTGCGAGCCCGTCGGGGACGTGAAAATCGGCGAGCGTCATCGTCCGGACATCGTGATCGAGGGGGATGCCGAGCAGGATGCGACCTGCGGCATTGACGAACAGCACCGTGCCATCGAAGTTCGCCGTCGCGATCATGTTCGTGCTGCACTCGATCAGCGACACGAAGGTCTTCGCGCGCTCCTCGGCATCCTGGCGCTGA
This sequence comes from Kofleriaceae bacterium, assembly GCA_043780895.1. Taxonomy (GTDB): domain Bacteria; phylum Myxococcota_A; class Polyangia; order Haliangiales; family Haliangiaceae; genus JABFXX01. The sequence goes on from JAYWCI010000246.1 coordinate 43,229, forward strand.
CGCAGCTCGATCTGGAGCGAATCGAACAGCTGCGCATTCGCGATTGCTATCGCCGCGTGATCGCCGACCGTGGTCACGACATCGAGATCGAGCTCGTCGAACGGTTGCCCCTCGGGTGACCAGCGCAGCAGCGTGAGCGCACCGAGCTGGCGACCGCGGACTTGCAGCGGTACACCGAGCAGCCGGCGCAAGCCGAGCGCGCGGACCAGGGGTTCGAACGAGCCGTCGGCGCGCTCGACGAACTCCTCGACCGACGTGGTCTCGACGACGACCGGCTTGCCGATGCGCAGCACCTGGGCGATGAACGAGGGCCCGTCGAGGGGGCCGACCGGGCCGACCGGGCCGAGCTGACCGAGCGCGGCGCGCATCAGCGCCAAGCTCTCCGGCGACCGTGCCCATGCCGCGTTCGACTTGATCATCGTGCCGGTCTCGTCGACGACCGTGACGACACAGCCATCGCCGAGTAGCTCGGTCGCCTTGCGCGCCACGGTCTCGAGCAGGACCGCGTAGTCGCTCGTGACCTCGGCGAACGCGCGGACCGCCTCGGACAGCGCCTTCAGCCGATCGTTGGACCCATCCCTCTCCACGCATCCCATGATCCGCGATAACGCGTTCTCGTGCCACTCCGCTGTCAGCGCGATGTTGACAGGCAACCTGTCATGTTCGAAGGACTTCCACTTCCGCTGGCACGCCGGTTCGGGCAGATCAAATCTATGACGCTCGAACGGTCGATCGGAACCATCACGGAAGAACAAGCAGCGGTCGCGACCGTCGCGCGCCAGTTCGCGGCTGCGCGCCTGGCCCCTCGTGCAGCGGAGCGCGATCGCACGGGTGCCTACCCACTCGAGGAGATGGGTGCGCTCGGCGAGCTCGGCCTGCTCGCGATGAAGGTCCCAGGTAGCGAAGGTGGTGGTGGCACCGACAACGTCGGCTACGTGCTCGCGATGGAAGCGATCGCGGAGGCGTGCGCGTCGACCGCCGTGATCCTCGCCTCGAGCAACCTCGTCGCGAAGCTGCTCTCCGATTTCGGCACGCCTGCCCAGAAGGCCAGGTGGCTGAGGCCGTACACGCAAGGGCGGCTCGGTGCCGCCGCGTTCGCGCTCAGCGAGCCCGGTTGTGGATCGGATGCAGCCGCACTCACCACCACCGCCAGGAAGGATGGCGAGAGCTGGATCCTCGACGGCGCGAAGATGTGGATCACGAGCGGTGCCCACGCGGGCTTTCACCTCGTGTTCGCGCGCTCCGATGGTCCGGGGCCGGGCGGCATCAGCTGCTTCATCGTCGACCGCGGTACGCCGGGGCTCACGATCGGCAAAGAAGAAGACAAGATGGGCCAGCGCGCGTCGGGCACCGTCGCGCTGCACTTCGATCGCTGTCGGCTGCCGGCCGAGAATCTGTTAAGTGAACGCGGTCACGGCTATGCGGTCGCACTCGGCGCGCTCGGCGCGGGCCGCGTCGGTATCGCGGCGCTCTCGATCGGCCTTGCCGAAGCGGCGTTCGGCTATGGGCTCGCGTACGCGCAAGAGCGCAAGGCGTTCGGCAAAGCGGTCGCCGATTTTCAGAATACCCAGTTCGTGCTCGCCGATTGCCGGACCGAGCTCGATGCCGCGTGGCTGCTCTCGCTGCGCGCCGCGCGCCTCCTCGATACCGGCGACAAAGCGGCCGCCGAGTCGAGCATGGCGAAGCTTTTCGCGACCGAAGCCTCGAGTCGGATCATCGACAAGATGCTCCAGGTTCATGGCGGTTACGGCTACTCGCGGGACTATCCGATCGAACGGCTCTACCGCGACTCGCGCGTCACGCGGATCTACGAAGGCTCGAGCGAGATCCAGCGGATGGTGATCGCGCGAGACCTGCTCGGGAAACGCTAGGCCTTCACGAACGCGCGCATCGCATTCTGCGTGTCCACGAGCTCGATCGAGGCGTACGCGGGTTCGTCGGGCTCGCGATCGTAGATCGGGACCAAGCGAAAGCACGTGAAGCCGAGCGTGTTGGGGTTGGGCGTCCGGGCGGGCGTGTTGCGGTGGGTGATGCTGCGAAGCGCTTTGTGGAACTGCCGGGTCATGGGGGTCCATAAAGCAACCGTCGCGCCAGGCTGCAAATGCCCGGAAAATGCTGGCCGATCCCGGCCAGGATCGTCAGCCGGGCGCGATCTTGCGGTCAGAAATGACATTTCGGCACTTCGGCCGCGCCTACGTGGAGTCGCAAGGCCGCCTAGTCCTGGTTGCAGTAAGCTGCAGTCATGGCCTCTCCCGCTCTCGCTCCGGATCGCATTCTCGAGGTGTTTCGCGCACTCCAAGCCAACCGCGCCACCGTGAAACGGACCTCGGCAAGCCAGCGAATCGCGAAGCTCGAGAAGCTGCGCGAGGCCATCCAGTCGCGTGAACCAAAGATCCGCGACGCACTCGCGAAGGACTTTCGCAAGGCCGCGACCGAAGTCGATCTGACCGAAGTATTTCCGGTGCTGGTCGAGATCAAGGATGCGATCAAGCACCTCCATCGCTGGATGCGGCCGCAGCGGGTCGACACGCCGATGTCGATGCTCGGCACCGCGAGCGAAGTGGTGTCCGAGCCGAAGGGCTGCGTGTTGATCATCGCGCCCTGGAACTACCCGTTCCAGCTCGCCATCGCCCCGGTGATCGCCGCGGTCGCCGCGGGAAACACGATGGTGCTCAAGCCCTCGGAGCTCACGCCGGCCACCGCCGCGCTCTTGCAAGAGCTGATCGGTGAAGTGTTCGCCGAGAACGAAGTCGCCGTGGTCCAAGGCGACGCTGTCGAGACCCAGAAGTTGCTCGCGCTGCCGTTCGAGCACTTCTTCTTCACGGGCTCGACGAAGGTGGGTCGCATCGTCGCGGAAGCGGCCGCGAAGCACCTCGCCTCGACGACGCTCGAGCTCGGCGGCAAATCGCCGGCGATCGTCGATGACTCGGCCGACATGAAAGCGACCGCGCGTCGCCTCGTGTGGGGTAAGTTCGTCAACGGCGGTCAAACGTGCATCGCGCCCGACTACATCCTGGTCTCGGAAGGCAAGCAGGCCGCGCTCGTCGACGCGCTGCGCGGCGCGATCACCGACATGTACGGCGCCGATGTGAAGCAGTCGGCGGACTTTTGCCGGATCATTAACTCGCGTAACTACGATCGCCTGACCGGCATGCTCGACGCGACCGTGAAGGACGGCGGCAAGGTCGAGATCGGTGGCGAGCGCGATCCCGGCGAGCGCTACATCGCGCCGACGGTGGTCACCAACGTGAAGCCTGAATCGGCGCTGATGGCCGAAGAGATCTTTGGCCCGATCCTGCCGATCCTCACGTTCAAGAATCTCGACGAGGTCGCGCCGTTCATCACGGCGCGCGACAAGCCACTCGCGCTCTACATGTTCGGCAACGACGAGCGCCGGATCGACGACGTGATCGCGAACACCACCGCGGGTGGCACGTCGATCAACAATACGGTGATCCACTTCGCGAACCAGAACCTGCCGTTCGGTGGCGTCGGTCCGAGCGGACTCGGCAGCTATCACGGCTACTACGGCTTCAAGACATTCTCGCACGAGCGTGCGGTGCTCCGCCAAGGCCGGATCGATGCGTTCAAGTCGGTGTATCCGCCGTACACCGAGAAGGTGCAGAAGATGTTCAAGTGGATGAAGCGCATCTTCACATGAGTCAGCCCGTCGTCCTCTACGACGGGAGCTGTGGCCTGTGCCATCGCTCGGTCAAGTTCCTGTTGCGCCACGAGCGCGATGCGGAGCTGATGTTCGCTCCGCTGCAAGGCCCGACGGCGACCGCGCTGCGCGCGCAGTACCCGGAGATTCCGACCGACCTCGATACGGTCGTGCTCGTCGAGGGTGGTCACGCTCGGCTGCGCAGCAAGGCGATCTTGTACATCTCGCATCATCTGCGCGCGCCGTGGAGCTGGGCCTACGCGATGCGCTGGCTTCCGGCGGTGATCGGTGATCTGTCGTATCGCGTGATCGCGGCGCTCCGCTATCGCGTGTGGGGCCGCGCCGACGAGTGCGCGCTGCCTTCGCCCGAACAACGCGCGCGCTTCCTGCCCTAGGCCACAGGGAAATAGAGCTCCGCAGGGCGAACAGCCGGGCCTC
>JAYWCI010000247.1:0-77625 GCA_043780895.1 Kofleriaceae bacterium
TGCCGGAGCCCGGGATCATGCAGGTCCACGTCGTCGCGGTCCGTGCGCAGCTGACGATCGAACGCGAGCGGATCTTGCTCGGCCGCTACGCGACCGGCATCGCGCGAGCAACGCAGCTGGTGGCCCAGGCACGCGCCACCAACTACCCGCCGGTGGTCGCCGAAGCCTTGGTCCTGCTCGGCAAATACCAGTCTGCCCTCGCCGACCCCGCGAGCAATGCCTCGCTCTCCGAGGCTGTTCGCATCGCGATCGCGGCGGGTGATCCGAACACGGCGATCGAAGCTGCGGCGAAGTGGATATTCGATCTGGCGGAGACGAACCACTACGAACCCGCCCAGGAGCTCGGCGATCTGATCGATGCGATGGCCAAGCATGCGCGGCCGAAGCCGCAGCTCGCCGTGCAGCTCGGCGACAGCGTCGCGTTCTTGCTCCAGAAGCGCGGCAAGGCGAAGGAAGCGGAAGCGCGTTTCCTCGAGACCGAGGCCCTCGGTCGGCGGACGTTCGGGCCTGACTCGCCGTGGGTGGCGGAGACGGTGCACAACCTCGGTGACCTCTACAAGGAGGAAGGGCGCTACGCCGACGCGCGCAAGGCACTCGAAGAGGTCGTCGCACAGCGCAAGAAGTTCGCGGGCGAAGATCATCCCGAGTACGCGGACGCGCTCAACGACATGGGCAATGTCTATCGCGTCGAAGGTGACCTCGACCACGCGAAGGCGCTCTACGATCGTGCGCTCGCGATCCGGCTCGCGGCGCTCGGTCCTGACCATCCCGACATCGGGACCTCGTACAACAACCTCGGCAACTACTTCTCCGACAAGGGCGACGTCGTCAACGCGCAGGCGTCGTACGAGAAGGCGCTCGCCGTCTGGGAGAAGGCGTACGGCAAGGACAACGTCGAGCTCGTGATCGTGTTGTCGAACCTCGGCAACACGCTGAACACGCGCGGCGATCACAAAGGAGCCCGCGCGCAGTTCGAACGCGCGGTCACGTTGGTCGAGGCGACGCGAGGGCCCGACCATCCGACGCTCGCGGGTGTACTCACCAACCTCGGCGGCGTCGCTGCCGACGAGCATCGCTACAGCGACGCGCTCGTGCTCTACGAACGCGCGAAGGCGATCACGGTGAAGGCGTACGGCGCGGAGCACCCCGACGTCGCCGACGACATGATCAACATCATCTCGGTCTACAAATCACTCGGAAAGTTGCAGGAAGCCGAAGAGCTGACCGAGCGAACCATCGCGCTCGTGACGAAGGTCTACGGGCCCGATGATCCGCGGATGGGTGGCGTGCTCGTCAACTTCGCCGGGCTGCAGATGATCGAGAAGAAGTACGCGGCGGCACTCGAGGCAGAGCGCAAGGCGCTCGCGATCTTCGAGACCAAGCTCGGTCCCGATCATCCGTACGTCGCGTACGCGTGCCTCGGTACCTCGCGCGCTCTTGTCGAGCTCCATCGCGGCACCGAAGGCGTTCCGTTTGCCGAGCGAGGACTCGCGATCCGGGTGGCGACCAAGGCCTCGCCAACCGAGCTCGCGGACGCCCACCTCGTGCTCGCCCATGCGCTGATCGAGACCCCGAAGGTGCCGAAGGTCAGGGCTCGCGCGATCTCCGAGATGAAGCTAGCGCTGGCCGGCTACCTCGCGGCCGAGGACACCGTAAGCGCCAAGGAAGCCAGGGCCTGGCTCCGCAAGCACTAGACCAGCTCGATCCGCATCCAGAACGTGCGCGTCTCGTTCGCCGGCACCACGCGCGGCGCTCGGTATTCGATCGCGCCGCGCTCGGGCACGACCTCGACGACCACATCACCATGCGTGAGCTTCACGCTGCGTATCGTAGAGCTAGAACGAGCCGGCGTAGGCGAGGCCGACATGATCGTTGTCGATCACGGGAGCGAGCCGCGGCTGGTTGAGGACCACCATCACGAACCCGGTCGCGAGGATCGCCCCACCGGAGACGAACGCGCTGACCGCGATGTTGTTGAACAGCTTCGCGGTGCTCAGCTCGGACGAGATCTTCGAAGGCGTGTTCGCAGGCGTGCAACCCGCGCCGCACATCGTGTTCACGTCATCGTTATAGGTGTTGTAGTTGCTGTGCGAAGCGACCATGAACGGCGCGCCGACGATCGCGACCGCGGCGCCGACGCCGATCACGGTCCACGGTAGCCAGCGCGCGAACCGGCGATGGAGCTGGCTCTGTACGGCGATCGGCTTGAGCTCGATCTTGATCGTGACCTTCTGGCCACCGGTGACCCGGATCGCGCGGGTCTCGGTCTGGTAGCGCGGCTTCTCGACCACGACCTGATGATCGCCGCTCAGCACGCGCTGCTGCGTACTCGCCAGCGGCTTGCCGTCCAGGCTGACCGAGGCACCCGGCTCCGCGCTGACCTCGATCTCGGCGACGCGCCCGGCCAGGAGCTTCTGATAGCTCTGGCCCTGCTTCCATAGATCTGGTCCGATCGCGGCCTGACCGAACCGCATCGCCTGTTCGAGGTTGTCGAAGGCCTCGACCGTGCGATCGAGGTTGATGAGGCAGACCGCGATGTTGTAGCGAATCTGCGGGTGGTCCCAGAGCGCGAGCGCCTTGGTATAGGTCTCGAGGACTTGCTTGTAGTCGGCCGGCGACGCGGCCTGCTCGAAGGCCTTGTTCGCCTGGACATACAGGTCGAGCGCGGCCTTCTGATTCTCGGCCGTGACGCCCGTCGCCCACGGCTTGTCCTCGGCCCTCGCCACGGGGGCGAGGACCACGAGAACCCAACAGATCAGTACAGCCCGGAAGTTCATCACCCGGGATCTAAACAGAGTTCTTGTACGTGGCGCAATGTCGCAGAGCCCGAGGAGAAACCTCCGGCATCCCACGGTTGACACGTAGAAACGCCAAGACTATAAGCACCCCGCGTCAAGCCCTGAATTATCGATAGGTTGCCATGCATCAGGACTTCGTTTTGCTCGCTGCTCACCCGCTGATCGATATCGATCTGACGGTCGTCATTCAGTTCGCGTTGTTCCTGATCATGTTCGTGATCGGCAACGTGTTCTTGTTCCAGCCGTACCTGAAACTTCGGGAACGGCGCAAACAGGGGATCGACGGGGCTCGCGCGGAAGCAGAGCGGATGTCGGCGCAAGCCGATGCCGAGCTCGCTGACTACGAGAAGAAGCTGGCTCAGGCTCGCGCGCGCGCGAACGACGAAGGCCGCAAGGTCCGCGCCGAAGCCGCCGAGCACGAGAAGTCGGTCACCGACGTCTCGCGCGCCGAAGCGACCAAGTCGCTCGAAGCTGCCGCCACCAAGATGCGCGCCGAGACCGAGGCCGCTCGCTTGCAGCTGCTGCCGCAAGCGAACGCGCTCGCGAAGCAACTCGCATCGAAGCTGCTCGGCCGGGAGGTTTCGTGATGAGCCCGTCTGGCATGTCTGGCAAGACCCGAAGCATCCTCCTCGCCGTGATGCTGGCCGGCTCGGCCTCGACCGCGTTCGCGCAGGTCGACGAGCCAAAGACCGAGACCAAGGTCGACAACGCCGTCGGCAAAGAGAAGTCCGACGACGCGCACGAGCAAGGTCACGAGGAGCGCGAGCCGGAACCGGATCCGTCGCGCCACTTCAACTACTTCAACTTCTCGTACAGCGGCAAAGACGAGTACGGCGGCGCGTATGGCGACGGCATGGAGCTGTCTCCGGACATGGGCCTTCTTCACGAAGAAGAGCCGATGTCGCCGCCGTTCATCTTCATGCTCGCGAACTTCGCGATCCTGTTCTGGATCCTCATGAAGTACCTCTGGCCGGCCGGCCAGAAGATGTCGCAAGAGCGCCACGATCAGATCAAGAACGCGCTCGACGAAGCCGCGAAGCTCCGCGATCAGGCGATGGCCAAGCTCGCCGAGTACGAGGCGCGCGTGAAGGATCTCGATTCGGAGATCAAGAAGCTCGTCGATGGGATCCGTGCCGACGCCGAAGCCGACAAGGCTCGCATCCTCGCGAACGCGGCCGCGCAATCGGTCCAGCTCAAGAAGGAAGCCGAGCAGCGGATCGCCGCCGAGATCGAGCTCGCGCGCGCGCAGCTGACCAAGGAAGTCACCCTGGCGGCCACGACCGCGACCGAGAAGATCCTCAAAGAGAAGGTCACCGCCGATGACCAACGCGGCCTCGTCAACACGTTCATCCAGAACGTCGAGACCGGCACCCTTCGCGCTGCCGGCGCAGGAGACACGGTTCGATGATCACTGGCTCTCTTTCGCGTCGCTACGCCAAGGCGATCTTCGCCATCGGGTCGGAGCAGGGCGGCCTCGACAAGCTCGGTTCGGATCTCCGCTCGCTCGCGAAGGCGATGAACGAATCGGCCGAGCTGCGCGCTACGCTGACCAGCCCGGCGATCAGCCGCACCGATCGCAAGAAGGTCATCGACGGCCTGCTCCAGGCGATCGGCGTCGTGTCGACGACTCGCAACCTCGTCTACCTCTTGCTCGACGGCGAGCGGCTCGGCTACGTGCAAGCCATCTCGCGCGAGCTCGACGCCATGATCGAGACCAAGGCCGGTCGCGTGACCGCCGAGGTCACGTCGGCCAAGCCGCTCGATCCGAGCCAGCTCTCGCAAATCACGGCCGCGCTCGAGAAGCTCTCGGGCAAGAAGGTCACCGTCACCAAGCGTGAAGACCCCGAGTTGCTCGGTGGTGTGGTCGCGAAGGTCGGCGACACGGTTTACGACGGTTCACTTCGCACCCAGCTCCGTACGCTCCGCGACGAGCTTTCTAAGTAGGAGACAGCTATGGATATCCGCGCCGCAGAAATCAGCGACATCATCCGCAAGCAGATCGAGAACTACGACAAGAAGGTCTCGGTCACCGAAACCGGCTCCGTGCTCACGTGCGGCGACGGGATCGCCCGCGTGTACGGCCTCTCCGGTGCACTCGCCGGTGAGCTCCTCGATTTCGAGGGCGCTCATGGCGCGAAGGTTCAGGGCATGGTCCTCAACCTCGAAGAGGATAACGTCGGCGTCGCGCTCCTCGGTAACTACGAATCGATCCGCGAAGGCGATGTCGTTCGTCGCACCGGCAAGATCGTCGAAGTCACGGTCGGTGAAGAGCTGCTCGGTCGCGTGGTGAACGCGATGGGCGCGCCGATCGATGGCGGCAAGGCACTGACCGGCGCGCATCGTCGCCAGGTCGAGATCAAGGCGCCGGGTATCATCTCGCGCAAGTCGGTCCACGAGCCGATGCAGACCGGCATGAAGGCCGTCGACGCGATGATCCCGATCGGCCGCGGTCAACGCGAGCTCATCATCGGCGACCGCGGGACTGGCAAGACCGCCATCGCGATCGATACGATCATCAATCAGAAGGGGCAGAACATGTTCTGCTTCTACGTCGCCATCGGCCAGAAGCAGTCGACGGTGGCCTCGGTCGTCGATCGCCTCACGAAGGCCGGCGCGATGGAGTACACGACGGTCGTCGTCGCCGGTGCTTCGGAGCCCGCCCCGCTGCAGTTCATCGCGCCGTACACCGGTGTCACGATGGCCGAGTACTTCCGCGACAGCGGTCGTCACGCGCTCATCGTTTACGATGATCTCTCCAAGCAGGCCGTCGCGTACCGCCAGCTCTCGCTGCTCCTCCGCCGCCCGCCGGGTCGCGAGGCGTATCCGGGCGACGTGTTCTACATCCACTCTCGCCTCCTCGAGCGCGCTGCCAAGCTCTCGGACGACAAGGGCGGCGGCTCGCTGACGGCATTGCCGATCATCGAGACCCAAGCCGGTGACGTCTCGGCGTACATCCCGACGAACGTCATCTCGATCACCGACGGCCAGATCTTCCTCGAGGGCGATCTGTTCTATCAGGGTGTTCGCCCGGCCGTAAACGTCGGTATCTCGGTGTCGCGCGTCGGTGGCGCGGCGCAGACCAAGGCGATGAAGAAGATCGCCGGTACGCTCCGCCTCCAGCTCGCGTCGTATCGCGAGAAGGCCGCGTTCGCGCAGTTCGGCTCGGACCTCGACAAGTCGACGCGCGACCAGCTCGCTCGCGGCATTCGCATGGTCGAGCTCCTCAAGCAGGGCCAGTACGAGCCGATGCCTGTCGAGGAACAGGTCGTCATCATCTTCGCCGGCATGAACGGCTACGTCGATGACTACCCGGTCGACACGCTGCTCCGCTACGAGAAGGAGCTGATGTCGTTCATCAAGGGTCGCAAGGCGAGTCTGCTCGCCGAGATCAAGTCGACCGGCGCGCTCGCGGGCGACACCGACAAGCAGCTGCGCGATGCTCTCGCCGAGTTCGCGAAGCAGTTCTCGGTCGAAGATAAAGAGAAGAAGTAAACCCAGATGCCCAGCCTCAAGGCAATTCGCAACCGGATCGTGAGCGTGAAGAACACGCGCAAGATCACGTCTGCGTTGAAGCTGGTCGCGGCCGCCAAGCTGCGCCGCTCGCAAGACGCGATCATCGCGGCGCGCCCGTATTCGACGGCGCTCGCCACGGTGGTGTCCGAGCTCGCGGGTGTCGCGGGCAAGGATTCGCACCCGCTGTTCGAGGAGCGCGAGCTCAAGAACGCGGCGGTCGTCGTCGTCACCGCGGATCGCGGTCTCGCAGGCGCGTTCAACTCGAACGTGATCCGCGCGGTCGAGCGGTTCTCGGCGAACGAGCTGTCGGCGGCGAATGAAATCTCGCTCCGGCTGATCGGCAAGAAGGCGAACCAGCACTTCGCGCGTCGCAACGCGCGGATCTCGAGCTTCGATACCGCGCCGCAGAATGGCGAGACCAGCCTGGCTGTCGCTCGCGAGACCGCAGCTCGCGTGATCGCGGACTTCCGCGAGGGCAAGGTCGACCGCGTCTACCTCGCCTACAACGAGTTCAAGAATGCGGGCTCGCAGGTCGTCAAGGTCGTGCAGATTCTCCCGGTCGCCAACTCCGGGCCGGAGCAGAAGAAGTCGACCGAGCTCGTCCACGGTCAGTCCGATACGCCGGCCGACTACCTCTACGAACCGTCGAAGGAAGAGCTGCTGTCGCGGCTCGTTCCGCTCTACGTTCAGAATCAGATCTTTCGTTCGTCGCTCGAGTCGATCGCGTCGTTCTACGGCGCCCAGATGATGGCGATGGAGAACGCGACCAAGAGCGCGGGCGACATGATCAAGCGCTACACGCTCCAGTACAACCGCGCTCGTCAGGCATCGATCACGAAGGAGCTCGCCGAGATCGTCGGCGGCGCCGAGGCCCTGAAGGGCTGAGAGAGGTTAAGCACCATGGCAACGACAGATTATTCCCCCAACTCGATGGGCCGCGTGGTCCAAGTCATCGGTCCCGTCGTCGACGTGGCCTTCGATTCAGCCGAGCTGCCGGAGATCAACACGGCGCTCCTCCTCACGAACAAGTCGATCGACAACCGCATCGATAACCTGACGGTCGAAGTCGCGCAGCACCTCGGCGAGCACACCGTGCGTTGCGTCGCGATGGATACGACCGACGGCCTTGTCCGCGGTCAATCGGCGCGCAATACGGGTTCGCCGATCACGATGCCGGTCGGTCCGGAAGTCCTCGGTCGCATCCTCAACGTCGTCGGCGAGCCCGTCGACGAGGCGGGTCCGGTCAACGCGAAGCTGCGTTCGCCGATTCATCGCAACGCGCCGAAGTTCACCGACCTCTCGGTCAACGTCGAGATGTTCACGACGGGCATCAAGGTCATCGACCTGCTCGCTCCGTACCGCCGTGGCGGCAAGATCGGCCTGTTCGGTGGCGCCGGCGTCGGCAAGACCGTGCTCATCCAGGAGCTGATCAACAACGTCGCGAAGAAGTCCGGATCGTTCTCGGTGTTCGCCGGCGTGGGCGAGCGTACCCGCGAGGGCAACGACCTCTATCACGAGCTCAAAGAAGCGAAGTTGTTCGACGGTAGCTCGGTGCTCTCGAAGACCGCGCTCATCTTCGGCCAGATGAACGAGCCGCCAGGCGCTCGTCAGCGCGTCGCGATCTCGGCGCTCACCGTCGCGGAGTACTTCCGCGATGTCATGAAGCAGGATCTCCTCCTGTTCGTCGACAACATCTTCCGCTTCACGCAAGCGGGCTCGGAAGTGTCGGCTCTCCTGGGCCGTATCCCCAGCGCCGTCGGCTATCAGCCCACGCTGTCGACCGAGATGGGTGGCCTCCAGGAGCGCATCACCTCGACGAAGGACGGCTCGATCACCTCGGTCCAGGCGATCTACGTCCCCGCCGACGACTTGACCGATCCGGCGCCGGCGACCGCGTTCGCCCACCTCGATGCGACCACGGTGCTCAACCGCGCGATCACCGAGAAGGGCATCTACCCGGCCGTCGATCCGCTCGACTCGACCTCGACGATCCTCACGCCTGCCGTCGTCGGCGAGCGTCACTACAAGGTCGCTCGCGAAGTGCAGCGCATCCTCCAGAAGTACAAAGACCTCCAGGACATCATCGCGATTCTCGGCATGGACGAGCTCAGCGACGATGACAAGATCACCGTCGCTCGCGCTCGCAAGATCGAGAAGTTCTTCGGCCAGCCGTTCCACGTCGCGACGACCTTCACCGGTCTCGAGGGCGTGTTCTGTTCGCAAGAGGACACCGTCCGCTCGTTCGAAGAGATCCTCGCCGGCAAGTGCGATGATCTTCCGGAGCAGGCGTTCGAGATGACCGGCACGATCGACGACGCGCGCGCCAAGGCCGCGAAGCTCGCGAAGGGCTAATTCCCATGGCGACGCTGTCTACCTTTCTCGCGGTCAACCTGGTGTCCCCACGTGGCGTGATCGCGCACGCGGATACCGATAGCCTCCAGGCTCCGGGTGACGAAGGCGACTTCGAGCTCCTCCCGGGACACGTTCCGATGCTCGCGGCGCTCAAGGCTGGCGTGCTGACGATCGGCACCAAGAGCCGCGCACGCTACGCGGTCTCGACGGGCTACTTGCGGATCGATCCGCAGGGCGCGGTCGAGATCCTGGTCGAGCGCGCGAAGCCCGCGACCGAGATCGACGCGGCGGCTGCGAGCTCCGAGCTCAAGGTTGCCGAGGCCGAGCTCGCGAAGTGGGGAGACAAGCCGCAAGACGGCGACTACGAGAACCTCGTCGCGCGCGTCGGCTGGGCCCAGGCCCAGATCAACGCGGCTGCTCAGCACTAGCGCAGTGTCCCCGCGCGCAGCACGGCCGAAGGGCAGTGCGTTAGTTGGTAGTTGAGTGAGATCAGTGCAGCGTTAGACTCGCGAGCTTGGCATCCCAGCCAGAGCCAGCGAGATCCGACGAGTAGCTGTGCACGAGGCCCACGCCTCGGCAGTACGTCAGCGACGCCGTGTAGCTGACGTCTTGCACGGCCGTCCAGCAGTCGTCGTACGTGCCTGCAGGCACGGTGAAGCTGCTCTCGCGATGCCAGTGATAGCTGGTGTTGAAGTAGGGCCACATGTGGCCTTCGGTCAGCGCCGGATCGACGAGCGTCAACCACATGCCCGAGTAGTAGAAATCGATCTCGTCAGTGATTCCTGGCATTTTCGGCGCGTAGTCGTACGTGCTCGCCACACCCGAGCAGAAGTTCGTCATCTGAAAGGCGGCGCGCGCACCGACCGCATTCGCCGAGACCACGTGTTGCTCGTGCGTGCCCGCCGCGCAGATCGAACCGCTGCCGACCGCCGCGACCGAGTACGTCCACGAGTCGCCCAGCGCGAGCGGATACAGCGCGGTCGAGCCCGACGGCGTGCCCGATCCGGTGCTGCTACCGCTGCCAGCGTCGGTCAGCGCTTCGTCGTCACCACTGGTCGTTGCGCCACCGCACGCGGCCATCAGGAGCACGACGGGCACGAAGGCTAGCGTCTTCATGCGTGGACGAGCCACGAGCCCGCCTCCGGTCGCACGAAATCAGCGCACGACCGCCGCCGGCCAGCGAGCCTTGATCGCTGCTCCGAGACTCGCGCTGATCTGGTTCCCGGACAGTTGCAGCTCCACGAGCCCGGCGAGGTGAGGCGCTTCGAGCAGCGCCCGTGCCCCGTCATCGCCGATCGCGCACGCCAACAGGTTCAGGCTGCGCAGCGCCGCCGCGTGAGGTGCTCGCGCGATCGCGATCGCGGCATCGGGACCGAGCGCGATCTGGCGCAGCCACAGCGACGTGAGCGTGGCCATCCGCGGCGAGGCGGCGAGCACGGCGATCCCGCCCGCGGTGATCGCGGAGTTCGAGGACAGCTCGAGCAGCTCGAGGTGCGGCATGCCGGTATTAGTCGCGAGCTCGTCGAGGCTGGCGTCGGTGATGTCGTTGGCTCGCAACGACAGCGAGCGCAGGGCGCCGAGATGCGGCGAGCGCGCGAGCGAGGCGAGGCCTGCATCGGCGATGTAGTTGAAGTCGAGACCGAGGCGCTTGATGTGCTCGAAGTTGTGCGAATTCGCGATCGCGAAGGCGCCTCGTGGGCCGATCTGGTTCGGCGTGTACGAGCCCCACCCGAGCTCCAAGCCGCGCAGCTCGGTGATCGTCACCGAGGCAGCGAGCTCTTCCATCGCCTGATGGGTGCAGCTGACATTGAACAGGCCGAGGTCGCGCAACGCTGGCAGGTGCGCACGTGCGAGCGCAGCGACTCCTACATCGCCGAGCTCGCCTGCGTAGTCGCCGCAGATCGAGAGCACTTCGAGGGCCGGCAGCCGCGCGTGCTCGATCGCCACGCCCGCGTAGACCTTCGCGTCGTGATCGGAGATGGTCAGCGCGCGGAGCGTGCTCAGATAGGGCGATCGCGTCAGCGCCGTGAACCCGGCCTCGCCCCAATCGATGCGCGTGGCCATCAGCTCGATCCGCGCGAGGCGTGGATCCTGCGCGAACGCCCGCGCGACGTCGGTGTGATCGTCGTCGGTGTCGTCGCTAAAACCGAGATCGCGGATCGGTGCGCGATCGAGGATGTCGAGTGCGCCGATGGTGATCGGCGTGACCGCAGATGCGGCGAGCCCGAGCTTGTACGTGACCTTGGTGACCTGCTCGCCGAGCCGAGCTGCCCACGCCGCGCCGTGCTCCGCGATCAGCCCCTTGCTGCGGTCTTCGAGCGCGAAGTGGTCCGGACCGTGTGGATCCGCAGCGAGCCGACATTGGATCGCGATCAGCTCGCCCTGCGGATCGCCGTGTTGCTGGAGGTGGTCCGCATAGACCAGCCGACGCGGCACGTCATCGGGGTGCTCGATCACGGCGCGTAACAAAGCAGGGCCGTCCGCGCTCACCCGGTGATGATAGCGCGTACGCTTCGGACATGACGCTTCGCCTCGGAGCCTTCGCCGACATCGATCCCGCGACGGTGCCGCTCCCGATCGGTACGGAAGTCACCACGCTCGTCGATCGCGACAAGCGGACCCAAGGTGCGTACGCGCGCGTGACCAAGCTCGACGGCGAACGTGTCGAGGTCGCCTTCCTCGACGACAGCCGTGCGACCTATCTCCGCGTCGAGGTCGCGCCGCGCAAGCTCGGCATCGTGCGCTACGCACAGCGCCGCGCCGCCGCGTGGGACGAGCTCCATCCGTGCGTCGTGATCGATACGGTCGTAGGCTCGCGCGCGTGGGGCGTCGCGAACGAATCCTCCGACGAGGATCACCGCGGTGTGTTCGTGCTCCCGCTGCCGTGGGTCACGGGCCTCGTCGATGCGCCGCTCGACCTGATCTCCGCCGACGGATCGCAGCAGTACTGGGAGATCGGTAAGGCGATCCGCCAGGCGCTGCGCGCCGATCCGAACACGCTCGAGATGCTGTTCGCCCAGCCGCGCGTGATCGATCCGATCGGTGCGCCGTTCGTCGCGATGCGCGACGGGTTCCTGTCGCAGGAGATCTACGGCAGCTTCGGTCGCTATGCGCTCTCGCAGCTCGATCGCCTCGAGCACAACCAGCGCCTCGCGGACCACCGCGCGACCGTGATCGGATGGTTGCAAGAGAACCCGTCGCTCGGGATCGACGAGACCGCCGAGCGGCTCGCGGATGCGGCGCATGTCGAGGCACCCACGCGGCGCGATGCCGTGCTGCGCGCGCGCGACTACCTCAAGCAGCTCTATCGCTCGATGTACGATCAAGGTCACATCCCGGCGGCCGATTGGGTCTCGCTGCGCGTCGCTGCGAAGCACGACCTGCCGGTGCCCCGCGATCTACGCCCGAAGAATGCCTACAACCTGATCCGGCTGCTCGATCTCGCGATCCGCTGGCTCTCGGGCGAGCCCCCCGAGGTGCGCAGCTCCGAGGCGCTGCGCCCGATGCTGCTCGCGATCAAGGGTGGCGAGCTCGCGATGACCGAGGTGATGGAGCTCGCGAACGAGATGACTCCGAAGCTCGAGGCCGCGCGCGCGAAGAGCCCGCTGCCGAAGCGGCCGGATGTCGCCGCGGCCGATCGCGTGCTTCGCGAAGCGCGCGCCGAATCCGCGCGCCGCTGGTGCTCGATCCAGCAAGGGCCGTGGGGCGAGCAGGCTCCCGAGCCGCCGGAAGCGCGCTACGACGACGAATGAGCTGGGACGTCCTGACGGTCGCGCAGCAAGCGGTCGCGCGCGCCTTCATGCTCGAACGTGAAGCCGAGCGGCATCACCTCGTGATCTATCTCTCGGGTGCGCACGCGTACGGCTTTCCTTCGCCCGATAGCGATCTCGATCTCAAGTGCATCCACATCGCGCCGACCCACGAGCTGGTCGGGCTCGATCTGCCGAGCGAGCCCCCGGATCGGATCGAGATCCGCGAGGGCGTCGAGCTCGATTACAGCTCGAACGAGCTCTCGCCGGTGTTGCGGGCGTGCCTCAAGGGCAATGGCAACTACCTCGAGCGCATCCTCGGTGACCTCGCGCTCGGCGGCGATCGCCCGCTCCTCGCGACGCTGCGCCCGCTGATCCAGGCGGCGCTCTCTCGGCGTGTGGCGAAGCACTACGCCGGCTTCGCGACGAGCCAGCTCCGCGCGTTCGAGACCAAGGCGACCGCGAAGCGCGCGCTATACGTACTGCGCACCGCGGCGACCGGATGCAGCCTGATGCTGCGCGGTGTGATGGAGACCGATGTCTCCAAGCTCGGCGAATTCATACCGTCGGAGATCAGCGAGCTCCTCGCGATCAAGCGCACCGGCGAGCAGGAGGAACTCGAGCCCGCGCACGCAGAGGCGTGGCACGCGCGGCTGACCGCGGCGATCACCGCAGTCGAGAACGCGTGGCCGGCGTCGGTGCTGCCTCTGGATCCGCCGCCGGAAGCCGTGACCGCGATCGATGCGTGGTTGCGCGACGTGCGCCGCAGTCACTGGGACTAGGAACGCCAACTTTCCTGGGCGTCGTCTCTAGGAAAGAGTGCTTTGCTAGCGTCTGAGGATGGCCAAGGAACCTTACGAGGTACGGCAGCCTCCCGTCACCGCTGCCACCCCGCGCTCCGTCGCTAGAAATCGACGCGAGACGCGCAGCTCAGCTTGTTGCTTTTGTGGATCGGCAGGGCATGTACGCGTGCCTCGGTGTAGTGACTGAGCCGCGCACATTGCTGGGACTGCGGGAGAGGGACTCATCATTTACGGTACCGGAACTTCTTCGGGCAGCGGCTTCCGGACATCTGCGATGAAGCCGTTCTCGGACGCGCCGAACTCGGCGTAGTTCTTCTTCGCCGTATTCAACGACACGGTGTTCGCACCGCCGGCCGAGTTGGGATCCGCGCTCTGGCTCGGGTCGTCTTCCCAGAAGCAGACGAGGCAGACCTCGTAGGTGCCTTTCGGTTCTTCATCGAGCGTGAGAAAGCCACAACATCGGCACGGGTAGCGCTTCGCCATCGAGCGGCGAAGATAGCGCAGGAGCTAGCGCGCGGCTTTGATCCGCGCTTTGGGTTTGCTGATTCCACTCACGACCGCCTGCAATTCGGCGAGACCCTCGCGCATGTAGTGCACGATCGGCTTGGGTTTCGCGGCACTGATCCAGCGCTCGAAGCCGATCTTGAACACCGCGATGCCCGCTTCGGCAGCGAGGCTCGCGGCGGGTTCCTTCACCCCGCGAGCGTGGAGCGCCTTGGCGAGCGCGGCGCCGAGCCCCGCGAGCTTGAGGAGCTCGCGTTCGCGCAGCTCGGCATGCGCATAGATCACCGCGTGGCGCTCGCGCGAGGCGTCGACCTGCCACGGCGCGGCCTCGGCGGCGGTCGTGAGGGCAAGGCCGATCGTCGCCATCGGAAGTAACGCCGCCGGCGCCTTCGCGACCGCGTCGGTCATCATCGCTTCGAGAAGGTGGCCGCCCCAGAACAGCACCTCGCGCTTGTCGGCGTAGTAGCGAAAGAACGTCCGCTCGGTGAGGCCGGCGCGTTCGGCGATCTGCGCCACGGTGGTCGTGTCGAAGTCTTGCTCGTGAAACAGCTCGAGCGCGGCTTTGACGAGCCTGCCGCGCGCATCGGGCTTCCATCGCGTCACGTGGCCATTGTACGCGATCCCAAAGTCATTGCAGTGACTGACATCAGGTGCTAGGTATCAAGTCAGTCACTGACATCACTAGGGAGAAACTCATGCGCGTCTTCATCACAGGTGGTTCTGGCTTCATCGGATCGGCCGTGGTTCCCGAGCTCGTCTCGGCCGGCCATCAGGTCCTCGGCCTCGCTCGCAGCGATGCCTCGGCAGCGGCGCTGACCGCGGCAGGTGCCGAGGTCCACCGCGGCGACCTCGCGGATCTCGAGAGCTTGCGTGCTGGCGCGATGAACGCGGACGGCGTGATCCACCTCGCCTTCACGCACGACTGGGCAAACCTCCCGGCCTCGGTGGCGGCCGAAGCGAGGGCGCTCGAGACGCTCGGTGCGGCGCTCGAGGGCAGCAACAAACCCTTAGTCCTCGCCTCGGGCGTGCTCGGCCTCGCCTCGGGCCGGGCCGGCACGGAGCACGACGAATCCACATTCAAATCCCCACGCATGGCCAGCATGGCGATCGCGACGGGGCTCGCGCAGAAGGGCGTGCGCGTCGTGTTCTCGCGGTTCGCGCCGACGACGCACGGACGTGGCGATCACGGCTTCATGGGGATCCTCGTCAACACCGCACGCGAGAAGGGTTTCTCGGCGTACATCGGCGATGGCTCGCAGCGGTGGCCCGCGGTCCATCGCCTCGATGCCGCGAAGGTCGTGCGCCTTGGCCTCGAGCGGGCACCGGCGGGAAAGACGAACCTGCATGCGGTCGCCGAGGAAGGCGTGCCGCTGCGCGACGTCGCCGAGGTGATCGGCAAGGGCCTCGGCGTGCCGGTCAAGGCCATCACGGCCGACGAGGCGCCAGCTCACTTCAGATTTCTCGCGATGTTCCTCGGGATCGACTCGCCCGTCTCGAACACACTCACGCGCGAGCTAACCGGATGGGTACCTGGCCAACCCGGGCTGCTCGAAGACCTCGCGGCGAACTACTTTGGGTGAGATTGCGCGTGTCATGTAACGGGCGTAGCAATCGAGCATGACGGTTACCAAATGCCTCGAGCTGAATTCGCGCGTGACGTCGGCAGGAGAGCTCCAGCTCTCGCTCGTCGAAGTTCCGATCGCTGCGCCCGGTCCCGATGAAGTGGTCGTGCGCATTCAAGCGACGCCGCTCAATCCCTCGGATCAAGGCCTGTTGCTCGGGCCCGCCGACATGACGACCGCGAAAGCGATCGGCCTCGTCACCACCGCGAAGATTCCAGCCGACCGCATGGGCGGCATGAAGGCGCGCCTCGATCAACCGATGAAGGTCGGCAACGAGGGTGCGGGCACGGTGGTCGAAGCCGGCGCGAATGCGCAGCACTTGCTCGGCAAGACCGTCGCGATCCTCGCGGGTGCGATGTACGCGCAGTACCGCACCGTCAAGGCGAGCGATGCGGTCGTGCTGCCGGAAGGCATCACCGCGGCGCAAGGCGCCTCGATCTTCGTCAACCCGCTGACCGCGATGGGCTTCGTCACGACGATGAAGAGCGAGGGCCACACCGCGATCGTGCATACCGCCGCCGCCTCGAACCTCGGCCAGATGCTGACCAAGCTGTGCATCGCGGATGGTATCGGCCTCGTCAACATCGTGCGCAGCACGGCGCAAGCGAAGATCCTGCGCGACTTTGGCGCGAAGTACGTCGTCGACAGCACGACTGCATCGTTCGCGATTGATCTCACCGATGCGATCGCCGAGACCGGTGCGACGATCGCGTTCGATGCAACGGGCGGGGGACCGCTCGCGAACCAGATCCTGCGCGCGATGGAGTCGGCGCTGAACCGCAACGCGAACAGCTACAGCCGCTACGGGTCGAGCACCCACAAGCAGGTCTACATCTACGGTGGGCTCGATCTGCGACCGACCGAGCTCGATCGCAGCTACGGCCTCGCGTGGGGCGTCGCGGGCTGGTTGATGATGCCGTGGATGATGAAGATGGGACCGGCGGCGATGGCGCCGATCCGGGCGCGCATCCTCGCCGGGCTCACGACGACGTTTGCGAGCAACTACACCGAGACCATCTCGCTGCGCGAAGTGCTCCAGCCCGAGGTGATCGCGCGCTACGCGAAGAAGGCGACCGGCGAGAAGTTCCTGATCGATCCGAGCAAGTAGTCACATCTCGCTCGCTTTGTAGGAGAACCGCGCCGTGACATCGCCGCGCTTGGCCTTGCCAATCGAGATCTTGATCGTCTTGGTGCCGAGTACCGGGTGCCACGCTTCGAGCGTGTAGTCGCCGATCGGGAGGTCCTTGATTTCGAACACGCCATCGGCGCCGGTGACCGCGAAGAATGGCGAGTCATTGACCACGGCATACGCCTTCATCCACGGATGAACATCGCACTGCAGCGCGACGACATCGTCGGCGTGGGCAGCCGCCGGATCGACCGTGAGCGCTTTCGCCTTCGCGGGCATCGGCTTGTTGAAGATATCCTTGCCGGTCAGCGTACCGTGCACGTTGTGGAACGTGCTGTCGCTGTTTTCGAGCGCGAGCTTCTGTCCCGCAACCAGGCCGATCACGCGCGGTGTGTACATGCAGTCTTGCTGGTCGAGGGTCGCGGGAGTGGCGGGCGGCGCGTGGCTGCCGGTCGAGCCGTTCTTGATCCGCACCATCACGTCGCGCAGCTTGCCCTTGGTGACGACGATCGCTTCGTCGTCGCGACCTTTGGCGCACCTGGGATCGGACTTCCGCTCGAGCTTGGCCTGTGTAGGTGCTTCGCCCTCGAACAGGACGGTGCCTTTGACCGAGCCAGCCACCGAAACCGAGGACCAAGAGGCGACGAGGGCGAGCGGCAAGGCCAGTCGAGTCATGAGCTGTATTATGCTCGTGGTGTGGCTGATCTGCCCGTGCAGTTGGCGTCATCGGGCGCGTTGGAGGGAGTGCCGCCTGGCATTCGCTACCGCGTGCGCGACGTTTTCGGGATGTTGCCGAAGACCGGCGGTGCGCTCGAGGGCGTCCCGGCCGAGAGGTTAGCGCGCCTGCTCGACGAGGGCGAGCCGTGGCTCGGTGCGGAACCGGGGCTGGCCGAGCTCGGCTACTGGATGATCGGCACGACTCAATCGGTCGAGCTCCGTCGCCGCGGCTGCATGTGGCTTGCGATGTTTCCGTCGGTCGAGACCGCCAAGCGGCTCGCGGCGATCGCCCTCGATGCGACGACGCCGGCGCCGGTGCGCGAGCAAGCGATCTGGGCGCTCGGGTTCCGCCAGGTCCGAGCGATGCACCCCTCGACGCAGTGGTCGGTCGAGGCGCTCCAGCTCGCCGACGAAGCGCTCGTGAAGATCGCGGATACTGCTGCGAGCGCGGGCAAGATCTCGAGCGAGCAGTTGCCGATCGCGTTGCGCCACGTGCAGTGGGAAGGCGCGTCCGCGATCTATGCGCGTGCGCCCGGGCTGTGGGGGCAGGCACTCGAGTGCTTCGCTTCGCCGGCACTCGCGCGCGTGGTGCTCGTGCTGCTCGAAGATATTCCGCCGCAGCATCGGGTGCGCGCGCTGCGCCTGGTCGCCGCGGTGCTCGGGGAAGAAGCGGTGCCGATGCTGCTCGCGCGCGCGCCGCAAGCACCGATCGACGAGAAGCTCGAGATGTTGTTCCTCGTGATCGCGCTCGCTGGCGAGGGCAAGCTCGGCGTGCTCGAGGCGACGCTGCAAGGCATGCCGTTCGCGGATCTCTTGCGCCAGCGCGCGAAGTGGCACCTCCAGCATCCCGGAGTGATTCCAACGGTGCGCGCGCTGCGCGTCGCGCGTTCGACCGCCGCGATACCTCCCGCCGAGCGCGTCGCGAAGTGCGCCGCCGCCGCCGCCGATCTCGGTGCGCTGACGAGGTTCGCGCGCCACCCCGAGGCCTATCTCTATCGGTTGTGGGGGTGGATGGTGCGCGGCTCCAACGATCCGGTGAAGGCGCGCGAGCTCGTTGCCGCACATCCGGAATCGCAGCGCCTCGTGCGCGATCTGTACATGATCGACCTCGCGCGTCGCGGGCGCGTGAAGCAACTCACCGCGGCCGCGCAGACGCTGCAAGGTGCCGAGCTCGGCGCGATGCACCTCGCGATGTGGGGCCGCCCGCTGGCCGCGCTCGAGCTCGCCGCGACGGCGCGCGCGCAAACGCCTGAGCTCGTGTTCGCGCGCGCGCTCGCGTGCTATCGCGCGGGTCGTCCGGATCTGACCGAGCGCGTGCTCGCCGAAGATCTGCCACCGACCGAGATCGTCGACGATACGGCGCTGCCCGCGTTCCCGGGTCCGCACGAGCGTTGGCTGTTGTTGAACGCCCCGGAGCAAGCGACCGCACTCGCGGCGCTGGTCGGTGGCATGAACGGCGTGATCGCGGGTGCACGGCCCGCGCCCTTTCAGAGCGAGCCCGATACCGCCTCGATCGAGCCGATCGAGGCGGTCACGCGTCGGCTCGGTCGTGGCTTACCCGGCTCGACGGTGTATCTCGCGGGTGAGTTTCGCGAGCTCGACAAGGCCGAGATCGCAGCGGCGGTCGAGAAGGCCGGCGCGCGACTCGTCGCGGGCCCGTTCCCGGGCACCGATTACTACGTCCACGGCGATGTCTGCACGGTCCAATTGATCGCGCAGCTCGAGCGCCAAGGTGCGCGGCGCTTGCGCAGCGGCGAGCTGGAGGGCATCTAGTGGCCGCGCTCCCCAAACCACATCGCGTCGCGGTGCTCCTGCCCGAGGTCAAGATCGACGGGCCCGATCAAGCGTACGAGCGCGAAGCCGCGGTCTTGCTGTGGACCGCGTGCATCGAGATCCTGCAGCGCCACCCGCGCCTCGCGGTGCTCGATGCCGATGCGACGCCGCTGTTTCCGTCTGACGGTCATTTCGCGCCACAACACGCGGGTCGCGGCGGCAAGCCGAGCGATTCGTTCTACGCACCGACGCGTCGCGATGAAGTGATCTGGCTCGAGCTCGGCCTCGGCGCGAAGGCTGGCGTCGTGCGCTTGCACGCGCTCGGCCGCGCCGGCAAGCAAGAGACCTTCGATGCGCTCGGTCGCAGCACCGGCGAACAGATCCAGCAAGTGCTCGCAGCCTGGTGGACCGCGCGAGGGCTCGGCGTGCCGGCGCGGAAGTTCGAGTCGGTCACCGCCGACGAGCTCGTCGCGGTCGTCCGGGTGATCGGACCCACGCTCGTCGAGCAGGCGCGCGCGTGGGCCCTCCCGGTCGCGCACCAGCCGCTGTTCAGCTTGGCGATCGTCGCGGACGAACCGACCTTCGTCGGCGAGAACATCGATCGCCCTGACGATGATGACGAGCCGGGTGACACGCTCGCGATCACCGGCGAGGGGCTCGCGGCCGAGCTCGCGGAGACCCCGCCGGTCGCATCGACGATCGATTCGACGATCGATGGCCCGCTGCCGGAGATCGAGCGCCGCCGTTCGATCGCGCGGCCGTTGATCAATCGCTTGCCGGTCGCGTTCCGCGCGTCGACGCTGCGCTTGCTCGAGCTCGCGCTGCGGGAAGACCTGACCGACGACCTGCTCGCGGTCGATCCGGATCATCCGCAGGCCTTGTTCTCGCGGTTCGAGCGTACGGCTCCGCAGGGGCGCGACTTCGCGCTGCTCCGCCAGGTCATCGCGGCGGCGCCGGGGTGGGCCCGGCCGTACGAAGAGCTCGTCGGCGAGACCGATAGCGACGATCCGATCGGCGCACTCACCGCACCGACCGAGCTCGAAGCGGTCGCCGCCGCGGGCATGGCGTCGCTCTGCCGACCTGCGGTCTTGGATGCCCTCGAAGTGGCGGCGGATCGGCTGTGCGAGAGCGGTCGCGTCGAAGAGGGGCTGCGGCTCGTCGAGCGCGGCGTCGCCCTCCACGGCGAGGATCCGCGCGCGCACCTGGCGCTGCTCGATCTCCACGAGCACACCGATCGCGAAGGCGCGTGGCTCGAGCAAGCGACGAGATCCTCCTCGTCGCACGGCTGCCCGATGGACCCGGGGCTGCCGTGGTACCCGGACCAGATCCACATCGATCTGCGCAGCTCGAACGCGCTGATGAATGCGGGCCGGCTGGACGAAGCGATCGCGTTGCGCGCGAATCGGCTCGAGGGTCGCGAAGCGAGCTGGCCGTTCCACACCAAGATCCTCACGACCTGGAAGCGCGATCCGCGGTACGTCGCGTGGTGCTACGCACGCGAAGGCTACTTCCGCGGCGACGAAGCGCGCGCGGTCGAAGGCTTCGGACGGATCGAACCCGGGAATTCGGTCGATGTTGCGATCTTTCTCGAGGCGCTCGTCGCGCTCGGCCGTGAAGATGAAGTCGCGCTCGCGTGGGCGCAGTTCGGCCTCGGTCGCGATTCGTGCGCTCCTGTGGCGCGGCTCGCCGCGGCCCGCTCGCTGATCGCCGCGGGTGATCATCGCCGCGGCATCGAAGAGCTGTGGCGCGCACAGCTCATGGCTCCGGGCCGCGATGCCCACACCGCGATCGCGCGGTGCGGCCTCGCGATGGCAGGCACCCCGATCGGCGTGATCGAAGCGGCGCTCGCCGAGCGGGTCGCGATCGGCGCACCCACGCTCGCGCGACGGATGGCGCGGATCGCGGCGGACTTCGTGCCGCAGGCGGCGCGCAGTGGCATCGTCGAGCGCGCGCTCGCGGGTCCCAAGGGCGAGAAGGCGACGCCGCTTCCTTACGAGCCGGCCTGGATGAACGGCTTCGCGCCGGAGACCCGCGGCCGGCGCCAGCTCGATGCGCTGTTCAACGAGCTCGGCAACCTGCGCAAGACGCAACCTTCAGGCTTCGATATCGCCGACGAGCGCGCGCGCGGTGACGCGCTCGTCGCGCGCTGGCTCGAGGTCGTGTTCAGCGAGGCGGCCGAGAATGACCATACCGCGCTCGCGCAGGCGGCCGCGTACGCGGCGGCCCAAGCACTGTCGCGCTACCTCAGCTCGACCACGTTCGCTCCGACGACGATCGCGGGCGCGTTGCGGACGGTCGCGGGTGAAGCGCTCGCACTCGTGTCTCGCTATCGCCACGCGCTACCCGATCGCGATGCGCGTGCGGTATGCGCAGCGATCGAGCCGCTGCTTCGCCGTGTCGATCGCTGGCTCGGCGCGATGTGGCTCGGCACGGTCGAGCGCGCGCTCGGCATCGACGAGCGAAGCGCGGGAGATGTCGCTGGCTTCGTGCGTGATTTACCGACCGTCGCGGCGCGCATCCTCGGACCCGAGGAGACCACCGTGTTGTCGTGGTCGGTCGCGCACGGACATCGTGATCGTCAGGCGAACTGGGCGAGCAAGGTCGTCGCGCAGGCGCAGCGGCTCGCAAGCCATACCGGCAGCGCGGGCGTGGACGAATGGGCCGATGCGGTCGCGGCGCAGCTCGCCGCGCGCGAGATCGAGACCGAAGAAGCGATCGATGCGCTGCACACCGCCTGTTATCTCGGCGACGGCATCACGGCGGTGCCCTGCCTGCACCTCGCGCGCGTGCTGTTCGATGCGGGACGCGCACCGGCGGCGCTCGCCGTGCTGTCGAATCATCTGCGTGGCGCTGCCCAGCGCGGCGCGAGCTGGCGCGACACCCAACTCGAGACCCTGCGCGAACTCTGGCGGACCTCGGGCCTCGACGTGCCGATGCAGTTCGAGCAAGTCTCGGCGCAGTGCTTCGATGCGCTCCAGCACGGCGATGCCGCGCGCGCCGAGAAGCTCGGGCGTTGGGGCGTGGCATTCGAGCCCGACAATGCGGAGGCCCATCGCAACCTCGGGCTCGCGCTCGCGCAACAGGGCAAGGTGTTCGATGCGATGCACCACCTCGTGCGTGCGACGCGTGAGGAGGCGAGCCAGATCCTCTCGGGCACGTTGTATCGAGCGGGCCATGTCGCCGAGGCGATGGCGGTGCTCGACTTCGCGAGCCGCTGGTACAACCGCGCCGATCAGTGGCTGACCTACGGCGGCATCGCTTACGGCGCGATGGATAATCCGCGCACGGTGCGCGCGTATCGGCTCGCGTATCAGCTCGATCCCGCCGCGTTCGATCCGAGCCAGCTCGACGCCTACGCGGGCGTGCTCGACGAGGTCGGCGAGTACGCGACGTGCGAGGCGATCGCGAACCACCTCTCGACGCTCGCCGGGGATGACCTCACCTGGCAGACGAACGGCTGGAACCACCTCGCGTGTGCGTACATCGGCCAGGGCAAGTTCGCCGAGGCAGCCGAGCTCGCCGAACGCGCGGTCGCGAAGAATCCAGTGCCCGACAACGCGGTCGGGTTCGCCGCGACCCTCGAGCGTGCGCGCACCCGGCAAGTCCGGGCACCGGCCCCGGCGCCCACCGCCACCAAGGTTCGCGATCCGATCTACGCGTTGCTCGAGGCGGGCGATCACGCCACGGCGGCGGCGAAGCTCGGCGACAAGAGCTGGCGCGTGCGGCGCGGCGCGCTCCGTGCGACGCGGTTTCGGTATAGCTCGGAGAATCAGATCGAGGTCACCGCGCGTGCGCGGGCGGCAGCGATCGCGGTGCTCGCCGATTCCGCCGGCACGATGGACAAAGAGGCGCTGCTCGCGCGTTGCCTCGCGCTGCAGATTCGCGAAGAAGCGTACTTCCCGCGCGATCCGGTGCCGCAGCTCGGTGATCGGATGACCCGCGAGGCGTTCTACCAGGAGTTCCGCGCGCGCGGCGGCGTCGTCCTCGGCGAAGCCGCCCCGCCACCGCCGACGTTTGTCGATCGCACGGTGATGCCGGGCGGCAAGGTCTCGCGCACGAGCGACTACGTCGCGTTGCTTCGCGATCTCGCGGCGCTCGCCCCCAAAGAAGCCCTCGCCCAGTTCGATCTCGACGACGCGGGCTACATGGAGGTCGCGCGCGCCTGGGCGGCCGCAATGGAAGCCGATCCGACGATCGCTCGCACCATCGCGGCCGGTCTCGCGAAGCGCTGACTAGAAGGGCCCCGCGACGCCGACGTGGATCGCGAGCTCGTCCTCGAAGTCACTGAAGTCGTACCACTCGACGCTCGTCTTCAAGCGCAGCGCACCGGAGAGCTTGTACGCGATGCCGGCGGTGTAGCGTAGGATCGCGCTGCGCGAGCGCAGGTCGCTGTTCGCGAGGACGTTGCCGACCCTGCGCAAGCCATCCCAGCGACCGATCAGCGAGAACTTCGCGAGCTTGAGCTCGGCCTCCGCATCG
The DNA here is from genome assembly GCA_043780895.1 of Kofleriaceae bacterium. Taxonomy (GTDB): domain Bacteria; phylum Myxococcota_A; class Polyangia; order Haliangiales; family Haliangiaceae; genus JABFXX01. Next base: position 23,440 of record JAYWCI010000247.1, read on the forward strand.
AAGCCATCCTTGATCACGAAATCGGAGTAGCGCCCGTTCACACCGGGCCCGTACTTGAAGCGGGTCGCCGGATCTGCGCCGATCGCGACCTCGGTGCGGCGACGTAGATACTCGGAGCGCAGGACGAGCCGGCCGAGCTGGAGCGAGGCATCGGTGCCATAGATCGAGAAGCCGAGCTGCGCCTTCGGATCGTAGTGCCCGACCATCATCGAGCCGCCGACCGTGAGGATGGCACCTTCGGCGAAATCGATCGTGCCGGAGACCCGCCCGCCGACGGTCGGCTCGTTGTTGTTGTCGCCGTAGTACCGCTCGGGCGAGCGCGACTCTTTGAAATCGAAATCGTCGCCGGTCGCATCGCCTTTCGGGCCGTTGATCGCGTAAGCGGCGTAGTCGAGCTGCGCGACCTTGCCGAAGAAGTGGCTGCCGTTGACCTCGACCCCGTTATCGACCCACGGCGCGGGCAAGACGCCTTCGTTCCACTCGCGGATCCGGACCATGCGGCCCATGTCGTAGGCGAGCGGCTTGTCACTGGTGTCGTGGTTCGCCGGATCGTGGCGCAGCGGGAACGAGCCGAACGCGGGTGTGAAGCGGCCGACCCGGACGTTGAGCTCGTCGGCGGCGCGCAGATCGAAGTACGCCATGCTGACCTCGAAGCCGTGACACGCGTAACAGACCTTCACGTTCGACGACACGTGGTCACCGAAGTCCATCGACAGCTTCATCGAGAGCTCGGCGGTCGCACCGTTGAGGCCTTGATCGATCGTCTGGGCAGCGTTGCGCGTGTAGAGGTAATCGAGCTGGACCGAACCCGCGAGGTGGCGCTCGGCTGCATCGGCGACCTTCGCCGCGGTGTCCTCGGCGAGCGTGATCCTCGCGAGGAGGATCACGAGGGCGAGCGCGAACCACAAGCGAATCATGGCGCTCCAAGCTGGGCGAGTCCGGCTTGGCCCGAGCTACGAAAGACTAGGCACTGCACGATCGAGAGCTCCTCTTCCGGTGGGATGCCACTGCTCGGCATCAACCGCATACGATGGACGTATTCCCGCCACGCCTCCGGCTGCGCGATATGCGCGCGCTCGACACGATCGATGGTGTGACAGCGCGAGCAGCGTCGACCCGCGAGGGCACACGAGGCCGTGATCTCGGTGGGCGCTCCGCTATCGAGTGCGACAGGTCGCGGACCGTCACCACAACCGACGAGCATCGCGCATGCGAGCAGGATCCTATTCACTCGTGGCACCTTCCGCGATCCAATCGGAGATGACCTGGATCTGCGTGGCCGACAGAAACGGTGGGCCGTCGAGTGGCATCCGCGCGCCAAACGGTGGCGCCGCGCTGATCTTCTGCACGAGGATGCTCGCGCACGGATCACCCGCGACGACGATCTTGGCGCCGCTCTGGACTCCACCGCGTCGCAGTGAACTGGCGCTCGAGAGATCGAGGCCCCCGATCGAGAGTCCGATCGGGGTCGCGCCGGTGGGGGTGTGGCAGCGATCGCAATGGCCGACCAGGATCGCGGTGACGACGTCGCGCTGGAACCCGATCGCGACCGCGGGATCGGAGTCGCTGCCGTCGCAGACCACGCGGCTCGGTGCGCCGACCTCGGGCTCCACGCACCCCACCAGCAACAAGAGCAACAGGGCTCTCACAGGCCACCGACCGTCTGTTGTGCAACCCAGTTCTCGTAGATGTCGGTCGGCTCGTACGCGACGACGATGCTCGTGGGTTGTGGCGCGAACAGCTGGTCGAGCGAGGTCACACTCGAGATAGCCTCGTCGTGCGACGTGTCGATCGAGCTCGTCGACTTGACCACCGCGACATCGACCTCGCGCATGCGCGGTGACACCGGCGAGAGCGCCGCGGCGCCCTCGAGGACGTCGTTCGTGTCGGTGACGTCGCCGTCGCCATCGATGTCGACGTGGCGCACGATCTCGCTCAACGGCTCTTCGCCTTCGCGCCGAACCACGACGCGCGTCGCGTCAGGGACGTCGGCGCCGGCGAGCGGCATGTGACCGAAATCGAAGTACGGGACGCGCGACCCGAGGTAGTAAAATTGGGCGTTCGGTCCGACAGTCGCGCCGTTGCCGACATCGACGCGGATCTCGGGTCCCGCGATCGGACAGTTGACGGCGTAGGGCTCGGCCACCGGCGGCTTGATCAGGCCGGTCGTGAGCGCTTCCTGGATCGCGGCGAACGAGGTGAGGAGCTCGCCGTTGTAGGCACTCGTGATCTCGACGGTGAACACCGCCCAGAACGGGCTGTACCCAGGATCTCCAGGTACGGCTTCGATCACTGTTGGATGTGGAATCCGCACGAGGTTGCCGTCCGCGTCCTTCTGGACGAGCATGAACAGCGGCGCCGCGAGGTTCGGTGCGGGACCGAAGTTCCACACGTGGACGAGCGTGCCGCGCGCGAACGCGGTCTGGCGAACGAGCGTGCCGGTCACGCCATCCGCGGCGGCGATCTTCGCCGCGGCGGCCGGATCGTCGGTGAGGACGGGCACCGGGGTGCCCGCCGGAAGGATCGACGTCGAGGTTACCGGAGCCGGGTCATCGCTCACGAGCGGACCGAGACAACCGGCGCATGCGAGCGCGAGCAGCAACTTCATGACGACCCTCCAGTAAACCGAATTTCCAAAGAGACAGCGACGGTGCCAACATCCGGAGCATCCGAGGTGCGCACGGTCGCGAGTGCATTCTTCACGCACGTGGCGAGCACGTTCGAGCCCGTCGTGGCGATCGAGGTCGCGCGGCGCTGATCATCGATGATGAACGTCGCGGTGATGATCTCGGCGGCATTGGTCGACGTGATGGCCGATGCGCGCGCACAGGTAGTGACCTCGGACATCGCGCGTTCGACCGAGCGACGAACGATCGAGGTAGACAGCGAACCGCGAGCGGTCAGCGATTCGAGCGAGGCCGCGGTGAGCTTGACGCGAGGCTGTGGCTTGGGGGCCGGCGTTGGAACCACGGGTGGAGCCTCGACAGGCTTCGCCGGCTCCGGCGGAACCTCGACGGGCGTTGGCACGTCCGCGATCACCGGTGGCGCTGCGGCGACCGGTGCGATCGGGGCCGAGGGAACGGCGCGTGGCAGCGGACGGGGTCGCGGCGTGGGTCTCGATGTTGGCGTGAGGATCGGCGGTGGGGTCGGGAGCGAAGCCGTCGGGTCCGGCGGCGTGACGGTCGTGACGACGGGTCGTGGGGGTGCGCTCGGCTGCTGGATCGGTTTCGCGATCGCGACCGCGACCTGTGGAGGTGGTGGAGGGTGAAGCAGCGCCGCGTACACGATCGAGATCGCCGCCAGTGAACCGACGAATGCCGCCACGATCGGCCACCGCGGTCGCTTCTCGACGACCGGCGGCGGCGGTGTGACGTCGACCTCGGTCAGCTTCACGCCATCGAGCGCCGCGATCACGTCGACGGCGGAGTTGAACCGATGATCGGGCTGGCGCGCCATCAAGCGCGTGACGATCGCCTCGAGCGCGGGCGGGATCGTGACCATCGCGCGGCTCGCGATCGGCGGTGGGGTGTTGTTCGCGTTGCGCTCGATCATCTCCATCGCGTTGCCGTCGAAGGGCAACTTGCCCGACAGCATCTCGAACATCGTCACGCCGAGCGCGAACAAGTCTGCGCGCTCGTCGACCGGCTCGTGATGCGTCTGCTCGGGCGACGCGTACGAGGGCGTGCCGAGGGCGATCCCCGCGGTGGTCAAGCGCGCACTCGGTTCGTCGTGCGTGATCGCGAGACCGAAATCCAAGATCCGTGGCACCTCGAGCCCCGTCCCCGAAACCACGACCACGTTGTCGGGCTTGAAGTCGCGGTGAACCAGGCCACGCGCGTGGGCGTGCGCGAGGCCAAGGCAGAGCTGACGGGTCAGGCCGATCACGCGCTCGACCGGCAGTGGCGCATCGGTCGCGATCAGTTGCGCGAGCGTGGGCCCCGTCACGAGCTCCATCGCGAGGAACATCAGGCCGGTCGTGGTCTTGCCGAAATCGACGACCGGAACGACGTTCGGATGATCGAGGCGACTCGCCGCATCTGCCTCCTGCGCGAACCGAATCCGCGTCGACATCGTCGCGGCTAGATCTCCGAGCAGCACCTTGATCGCGAATTGACGGCGCTGGAGGCGCGTGTGGTGCGCGCTGTAGACGCGGCCCATGCCGCCCTCGCCGACGAATCCGACGATCTCGTAGTGCTCGCCGATCGTAGTCCCGATCAGCGGATCTTCATCGCGAAGCTCGAGTGGCTCCCCATCGGTGGGACAGCGCGCGAAGTCCGCCCTGTACACCGCATGACACCGCGAACAACAGCGGAGGGAAGGCTCGGTCACGTCCGCTCGATACGAGCGAGACGGCCGATCGGTTACCTTATTTTTATGCGCACATGCGCACACGTCTGACGAGGCTACGCGCTCGTCATGCCACCGTCGACGACGATCACCGTACCGGTCGTGAACGACGCCGCATCCGACAACAGGTACGTCACCGCTCCCGCGATCTCGACGGGTTGGCCGTGCCGACCGAGAGGCGTGCGATTCACCACCTGATCGCGGATCGCCGGGTTGTTGATCAGGGCCGAGGCGAACTTGGTCTCGATCAGGCCCGGTGCGATCGCGTTGACCCGGATGTTCGAGCTGCCGAGCTCGAACGCGAGGGTCTGGGTCATGCTGATCACGGCCGCCTTCGTCGCGCCGTAGATGCCCTGCATCGGCGCTGCACGAATCCCCGCGACGCTCGCGATGTTGACGATCGAGCCGCCCTGATCACCCCTCGCGCGCGACCGCGCGTGCCGCACGAGCCCGCGCGCGACGTACAGGTAGCCGCGAACGTTGACCTCGAAGGTCTTGTCGATCGCGGCATCCGGCGTGTCGATGAGTGGACCGAAGTAGGGATTTGTCGCCGCGTTATTCACGCACCCGTCGACGCGACCGAACGTCTCGATCGCCTTCGCGTACATCGCATCGACGTCGTCGGGCTTGCCTGTGTGGCAGGCAACCGCGATCGCGGACGGACCGAGATCCGCGGCGACCTTGTCGAGGTCCGCTTGCTTGCGCGACGCGAGCACGACCTTCGCGCCTTCTGCGACCGCCATGCGTGCGATCGCCTCACCGATACCGCGGCTGGCGCCGGTGATGACGATGACTTTGTCCTTCAGCATGCGCCGAACCTATCAGCGATGTTCGCCACACGCAGGGGGTTACAGACAACAACGCGACGGTGATGTCTCGCTGATCGCGCCGACGTTCGTTACGGTACCGTCATGAACGACGCGACTCGTGCGCTGCGCGTCACCGCGGTCAATCGCGCGCCCGTCGCTCCGAGAGGTGACTACGTCCTCTACTGGATGATCGGGGCGCGGCGCACCACCTGGAGCTTCGCGCTCGATCACGCCGTCGCTACCGCGAAGCAGCTCGATCGTCCGCTCGTCGTGTTCGAGCCGCTGCGCGTCGGCTACAAGTGGGCGAGCGATCGCTTCCACTCGTTCGTCATGCAAGGCATGGAGGACAACGCGAAGCGCTTCGCGGCGAAGGGCATCACGTACTTTCCATATGTCGAGCCCGAGCCCGATGCGGACAAGGGCCTGCTCGCAGCGCTCGCGAAGCGCGCGTGTTGCGTCATCACCGACGAGCAGCCGGGCTTCTTCTTGCCTCGCATGGTGGCGGCCGCCGCGAAGGCGCTACCGGTCCGAGTCGAGCAGGTCGATGGCAACAACCTCTTGCCGCTGCGCGCCGTCGACAAGCCGTATCCGACCGCGATGTCGTATCGCCGCGAGCTCCAGCGCTTGCTCGCGCCGCACTTACTGGATTTTCCCTTTGCCGATCCGCTCGCGCGCCTCCCGAGAGGCTTGAAAGACGCGGCGCTGCCGAAGCTGGCGTGGAGGTCAGCCAGCGACATCTCGAAGCTTCCCATCGATCATCAGGTCGCGCCGGTGTCGTATCGCGGTGGGTCCGCGACCGCCGGAGCCACGCTCGACGAGTTCCTCGAGCACAAGCTCGAACGGTACGCCGAAGATCGAAGCAACCCCGACAACGACCCCTCGAGTGGGTTGTCGCCGTATCTCCATTTCGGTCACATCTCCGAGCACGAGATGGTGCAGCGGGTGTTCGATCGCGAGACGTGGTCGCCCGCGAACCTCGCCGGCGCGAAGGTCACGGGCCGGCGGGAGGGGTGGTGGGGCATGTCGGCGGCGAGCGAAGGATTTCTCGACGAGCTCGTCACGTGGCGGGGCCTGGGTCACGTGTTCTGTCATCACGAACCGAAGGCTGGCACGTTCGCTTCGCTCCCGGCGTGGGCGCAGAAGACGCTCACCGACCACGCGACCGATCCGCGCCCCGAGCTGTACACGCGCGAACAACTCGAGCGCGCCGACACCGACGATCACGTGTGGAATGCGGCGCAGCGCCAGCTCCTCACCGAGGGCCGGATCCATAACTACCTGCGCATGTTATGGGGCAAGAAGATCCTCGAGTGGTCGCCGTCGCCGCGGATCGCCTTCGACACGCTCGTCGAGCTCAACAACAAGTACTCCGTGGACGGCCGCGATCCGAACTCGAACAGCGGCATCTCGTGGACGCTCGGCTTGTTCGATCGTCCGTGGGGACCGATCCGCCCGATCTTCGGCACGATCCGCTACATGTCCTCGACCGCGACGGTGAAGAAGCTCGACATCAAGAACTACCTCGCGCGCTGGCGTGGTCGCCAGCTGTCGCTCCTCTAGTTGTCTTGTGCTCCAGCGGTGATCCAGTCGTGCACGAGCTGGAGCTCGCACGGTTGCAACGCGTAGCTCGCGCCGAGCTCGCCGATCGGCATCGGCGATCCGGCACACGGTGTGGCGAGCGTCAGCTTGCGATACAGGTAGCTGGTGTCAGGATCGCCCGGGACGACCAGCGTCGCGCCGCACGATTCATCGGTCATCGGGTTTGCATAGTTCGGCGGCGTGCGTCCGACGAGGTTCGCGTAGCCGACGGTCGGCGCCAGATCGAGCTCGACGCCGGAGGTGTGACACACGATGCAGTTCGTCCGAAACAGCTCCTGCATGTTCGTGTACGTCGGAGCCGCCGCGATCTGATCCGAGCACAGCCCGGAGAACGCGTCGGGCGCGAGCGGGCTCTGGTGGCACGCGATTAGGAAGACGATCGCGAAGCGGCGCACGATGGAGGGAGTATAGCGGTCCCAGCTCCCGTTTCTGGGTATCCTAGCGTCCGATGTTTCGAGGGCGGGTCCTGTGCGCACTGATCCTCGGAGCGTGCGTGCCCCCGAGCGTGCCGGCCCTCCCCAGCCACGGTGGTCCGAAGTGGTTCGAGCTCTCGAGCGAGCACTTCGTGGTGTGGACGGACGGCGAAGTCGACGATGCGCGCCCGTTAGTTCAGCGGATGGAACACCTGCGCCAGGTGATCTACGGCGTGTCGTTCTTCCAGCCACCAGCGACGACGGTCAAGTACTTCGTCATCGCGCTCAGGAATATCGGCGAGGTTCACGCGTACGTGCCCGAGCAGTTCGCGGCGTACGCGATGAGCGGTAGAAATCCGCTGTTGCAGCCGGTGATCGTGCTCCCGCTCGACGAGATCGGCGATCCGCGTGGCTTGATCACGCACGAGCTCACGCACACGATCTCGTTCGCCTCGTTGCCCGTTCAGCCGCATTGGTTTGCCGAAGGGCTCGCGAACTACTTCGAAACCGTGCAGCTCGACGAGCGTGCGCATACTGCAGACGTCGGCATTCCGATCGCCGCGCGGGCCAAGCAACTACGTACGCGAAGCCCGATGCCGGTCGCATCGCTGATCTCGTGCGACCAACCGCAGTGCATGGACGGAACCTTCTACGCGACGACATGGGCCTTGATCTCGTTCCTCGCGAACCAGCATGCCGACGAGCTCACGCGCTACGTCCAGCAACTCGCGACCATCACGTCGAAAACGGCGCCGACGGGTTGGCCATCCGAGCTCGCGAGCGAGCCGCTCGACCGGATCGATCACGATCTCGCGAACTGGCTCGCGTACGGACGGATCACGGTCAACCACTACAAGCTCCGGCTCGCCGACTATCCAATCGCGATGCGCAGCCTCGGTGATGCCGATGCCCTCGCCGCGCGCGCGGTGCTGCACAGCGGCTTCGACCGGCGTACGCGGCTGCCTTCGGAGGTCGATCAGGCGCTGATCAGCGAGCCGACCAACGTCATCGCGAACGTGCTGAAGAATGCGCACGGGGACCGTGTGTCGCTAGAGACTGCGCGAGCGGTCGTGGCCGCTCACGCCGGTGATTGGCGCGCGTGGTGGCTGCTTCAGGCGATCGTTCGCGGCGACGAAGCCGCCACGAGTCGCGCAAAGGTGTGCGAGCTGGTGGTGAAAAATCCTGCGATGTTGCCGAGCGGATTCTGCCCTTAGATCGCGCCGAGCATCACGTCGTCGAGCGCCTTCGAGAAGGCCTCGGGATTCGGGACCGAGCCCGTATCCGCGAGATAGGCCTGGCCGAGCAGCAGCCGCGCGTACGCGGCGAGCCGCGGATCGGTCGAATCTACGCCTAATGCCGCCTTGAGCTTCGGCATCAGCGGGTGCTTCGGGTTGAGCTCGAGCACCGGCAACACCTTCGGCGGCGCCTGACCCATCTGCTCGAGCAGCTTCTGCATGCGAGGCGTGAGGTCATGCTCGTCGGCGACGAGGCACGACGGCGACGAGGTCAACCGGCTGGACAGCCGCACGTCCTTGACGTCGGTCTCGATCGCGGCTTTGAGGCACGCGAGCAGATCGCCGAGCTCGCGGCGCTGATCTTCGATCGCGGCGGCATCGGCCTTGCGCTCGTCTTCGGAGCCCGGCTGGACATCGCCGCGACCGATCGACTTGAGTTGCTTGTCGCCGAACTTCGGTTCGCGCTCGAGCCAGATCTCGTCGATCGGATCGGAGAACAGCAGCACCTCGTAGCCCTTGGCCTTGAAGCCTTCGAGCAACGGCGATCGCGCGACTGCTTCCTTGGACGTCCCGGTCAGGACGTAGATCGAGTCCTGGCCTTCCTTCATCCGCGAGACGTACTCGGCGAGCGTCGTCGGTTGCTCGCCGTGGGTCGTGCCGGCGACGAGGAGATCCAGGATCTTTTCAGAATCCCCCTCGGAGGTGACCATGCCTTCTTTGATCGCGGGTCCGAACCCGGCCCAGAACTCGAGGTACTGGTCGCGCGCGTCGCGCTTCATCTCTTCGAGCGAGCCGAGCACCTTCTTGACGAGCTGCTTCTTGATGATCGCGATCTGGCGATCCTTCTGGAGGATCTCGCGCGACACGTTCAGCGAGAGATCATGCGCGTCGACGACACCCTTGACGAACCGCAGGTAGCTCGGCATCAGCTCCTTGCACTCGTCCATCACGAACACACGCTTGACGTAGAGCTGAACGCCGCGCTTCATCTCGGGCGAGAACAGATCGAACGACGGCTTCGTCGGCAGGTAGAGGAGCGCGTACGCCTCGAACGTGCCTTCCATCTTCACGGGAATCGTCCGCAGCGGATCGTTCCAGTCGCGCGAGAGGTGCTTGTAGAAGTCTTTGTATTCCTCCTCGGTGACCTCCGATTTGGGCCGATCCCAGATCGCCTTCATCGAGTTCAGCGTGGTCTCGGCGCGCTTGATCGGATATGCGACGAAGTCGGAGTAGCGCTTCACGATGTCGTCGACCACGCGGTCGTTCGAGTAATCGTGCAGGCCGTGCTCGTCGTCGACCGCCTTCAAGTGCAGCGTGATCGTCGTGCCCGAGTGGTCGCGCTCGGCATCCTCGATCGTGTACGCGCCGTCGCCGGTCGAGACCCACTTCGTCGCGGTGGTCTCGCCGGCCTTGCGCGTGACGAGCTCGATCCGATCGGCGACCATGAACGCGGCATAGAACCCGACGCCGAACTGACCGATCAGCTCGGGCGCGAGCGCATCCTGATTGGCCTTGGCCTTCACGGCCGCGAGGAACTCCTTGGTGCCCGACTTCGCGATCGTACCGATGTTCTTGATGACCTCGTCGCGGGTCATGCCGATGCCGCTATCGGCGATCGTAAGCGTCCGTGCGGTGGCATCCCCGGCGAGCGTGATGCCGAGCTCGGTCTGGCTTTCGGCGCCCCCTTCGGAGCCCGAGTCCGTGACCCGCTCGAAGCGCAGTTTATCGAGTGCATCACTCGCGTTCGAGATCAGCTCGCGTAAGAAAACATCTTTGTCCGAGTAGAGCGAATGGACCATCAGGTCCAACAGCTGCTTCACTTCGGCCTGAAACTCGTGACGTTCGGCGGTCATCGGCACCTCAGTAAGCCTCCTGCCGCGAGTGTGCAAGCCACCCACTTGACGCGACGTGTTAGCCGGTCCATAAAATGAATGACGGTTCATTCAGCGGAGCACCCCATGGCGCAACAGAACTTTTACAAAGCGAATCTTCGCGACCTCTCGTTCCTGCTGTTCGAGCAGTTCCACATCGAGGATCTATTGAGCAAGGAGCCCTACGTGGACTGGGGCAAGGACGAGGTCCTCGCCGTGCTCGAAGAATCCTACGGCTGGGTTCAGAAGCACCTCGGTCCGATCAACTCCATCGGCGATGAAGTCGGCTGCAAGCTCGTGGATGGCCAGGTCAAGGTGCCCCCCGGCTTCAAAGAGGCATGGAAGGCGCTGTTCGATGCCGGCTGGCGCACGCTCGCCACGGACGCGAAGCACGGCGGCCAGGGCGGCCCGTTCACGCTCGCGATGATGGTCGAGGAGTTCATGAGCGGTGCGTGCACCAGCTTCAACATGTACCCGGCGCTGACCCAGGGCGCGGCCGACGTGATCGTCACGTTCGGCACGCCGGAGCAGCAGACCAGGTGGGTGCCGAACATGATGAACGGCACCTGGAGCGGTACGATGTGCCTCACCGAGACCCAAGCCGGTAGCGATGTCGGCTCGGCCGCGACGCAGGCGACGAAGAACGCCGACGGCACCTACAACATCAAGGGTACCAAGATCTACATCAGCGGTGGTGACCAGGACATGAGCGCGAACATCGTGCACATGGTCCTCGCGCGCACGCCGGATGCGCCGGCCGGTACGAAGGGCCTCTCGCTGTTCATCGTGCCGAAGCGGAAGCTCGATGGAACGTCGAACGACGTCACCACGACGGGCATCGAGCACAAGATGGGGATCAAGGCCTCGTCGACCGCGCAGCTCGCGTTCGGCGACAACGGCACGTGCGTTGGCGAGCTCGTCGGCTCGATCGAACAGAAGGGCATGTCCCAGATGTTCCACCTGATGAACGCCGCGCGCATCGGCGTCGGCCTGCAGGGCCTCTCGATCGCGAGCTCGGCGTATCTCAACGCGCTCGCCTACGCCAAGGAGCGCAAGCAGGGCAGCTCGATCAAGAACTGGAAGGACGCGACCGCGCCGCGCGTGCCGATCATCGAGCACCCCGACGTCAAGCGGATGCTCCTCGACATGAAGGCGCGCGTCGAAGGCATTCGTGCCCTCGCCGTGAAGCTGACGATGCACATCGATCGGCACAACGCGCTCGAGAAGGCGGGCAGCAGTGACAAGGCACAGATCGACTATCATCAGGGCCAGGTCGATCTGCTCGTGCCGCTGTTGAAGGCATACGGCAGCGATCAGGCGTTCCAGATCTGCGCGACCGCGATCCAGGTCTACGGCGGCGCGGGCTTTCTGCGCGACTGGCCGGTCGAGCAGTACTGCCGTGACTCGAAGATCTTCTCGATCTACGAGGGCACGAATCACATCCAGGCGATGGACCTCGTCGGCCGCAAGCTGATGCAGCGTGGTGGCGCGAACGTCCAGGCCTTCGGGAAGGACGTCGCGACGTTCGTCGCGAAGAACAAGGACCACGAGTCGCTGAAGGACTCGATCGCGATCCTCGGCCAGGCGATGGAGGCGATGACCGCCTCGGGCGGCAAGTTCCTGCAGTGGTTCGGCGGCGGCAAGATGGAGCTCGTGCCCTCGGTCGCGAATCGCTTCCTCGAGATGATGTCGGAGACCACGATCGGCTGGCTCCTCCTCGAGCAGGCCGTGATCGCGGAAGCCGCGACCGCGAAGCTCGCGGCCGATCATCCCGACAAGGCCTTCTACGCCGGCAAGAAGTATGCGGCGCAATACTTCGCGCAGAACGTGCTGCCGGGCGTCGCTGCGAAGGCGCAGCTGATCGCGCGCGAGGACCGCTCCGCGATCGAGATTCCGGTCGAAGCGTTCGTCTAGCCGGGTAAGAAGGCTGCGCAACTAGCGCGGGCTGCCTCACATCTGGCGTGCCCTGCCGGCTGGAGCATTCGCCGTCTCCCAGCGGCAACATGCCCCATGTAGCTGAGATCAGTGGGGCACAATGTGGCGCCTTTGTTGCGATAGCCCGTTCCATGCGAACGACAACGGCCATTCGACTCGCCACCCTGCTCGGGGGCGCGCTGGTTCTGTTCAGTGGGTGTGGTGAGGACCTCGAGGTCAAGCCGCTCTACAACCACTCGAACGGTCGCATCGTCATCCAGACCAATCAGGACCTCGGCGGCAAGGAGGTCTACACCCAGGCCCGCCGCGGCACGTTCGGCACGATCGATTGCGAAGCGCTCAAGGCGACCGCGACCGCGCTGACCGGCAGCCAAGGCACGATCGATGGCCCGTTCGTCGACCCCGCGTTGACCAAGCCGTTCTACGGTCCCGAGTGGGCCACCCAGCCGACGCCGGCGATGATAGCGCTTGCCGCGGCCGGGACCGACTCGATCATCGACATGTGCGTGTTCGATGGTGGCGAGCTGAAGATCAAGACCGAGCGCGACCTGTTCGCGGCGTGGGACGACGGCAAGGCAGCGGGCCTCGATGGCAAGGCCGATGGCCCGAGCGGTGAAGTGATGATCAACTCGCCGGTCGGTTACGGCGAGCGTTGCGTCCAGGAGATGGGCGAGATTCCGTTCTTCAAGAAGATCAGTGACGGCTCGTACGAGACCTACAACTGTCTCGACTCGACCGAGATTCCGATGACCGCGACGGATGGCAACGGCACCGTCAACCATCCGCAGATCGGCACGCTCGCGAAGTGCGACAAGCCGCAATACATCTACTCGCTGTGCGAAGCCGGCCCGCGCGTCGCCGAGAAGACGAACGATCAAGGCACGCACTGGGTGCTGCTCTGTCGCAAGAGCATCGGCGGCTTGACCGGCGATCAGTACAACGACATCGCGATGATCGGGCACAACCCGTTCACCGGGAAGACCTGCTTCTTCCAGAACGCACTGTACTCGAAGACCGATGGCGGTCACGTGCCGCACCCGGCCGACAAAGAGAAGTCGCAAAACTTGTGGAGCGGTGTCCACGGCGGCATGGGCAGCGGCATCGAGTGCAACCGTTGCCACGACGCGGATGCGTTCATCCATTCGCCGTGGATCGACGGTGCCAAGGATGGCCAGGGCAACCCGATCATCCCGAAGATGGGCCTCGATCCGGACTTCGCGATCGGCGCGAACGATTCGCCGTACTCGATCATCAACCTCAAGGGCCAGGGCTGGAAGCAAGAGAAGCAGCTGGTCTCCGCCGAGGCGAACGCGTGCTTGCGCTGCCATCGCATGGGCGCCGGCGTGTGGGCCGACTCGTGGCTCGATCGGCTGCAGGGCACGGACACCTCGTGGACCGCGATCACGACGGATCTGTGGAATCAACCCGGTCACAAGTTCTGGATGCCGACGGATGTCGCGTTCGATACGGATGCGAACTGGACGACCTCGGAGTTCGGCAAGGCGCTGCAGTTCATCCGCAAGTGCGGCGCGACGCCGACCGACCCCGCGTGCGTCTGGCAGGACATCCCGCAAACGCTCGGTGAAGTTACCGGCGGGAACGGCCAGCTCCGCAACCCCGTCACGCTCGGGGACGATGCGCTCGCGAAGCAAGCGACCACGCTGCTCGGCATGAACAAGAACGCGCCGTCGCAAGAATGCGCGGAGTGCCACGCACCGAACCAGACCACGCTCCGCGACTGGCAAGACAAGACCGATGTCGCGACCGCGACGTGCTTGAACACGACCTCGGGCGGCACGCCGCACACCGACAACCAGACCAGCATCGCGATGCATGCAGGCGACTTCAAGACCTTCGGCCCGTACGACGTCGCCGCCGGTACGAAGCTCGAAGCGCACCTCAAGGGCACGGGCGATGCGGACCTCTACGTCAAGCGCAGCGAGGACGTCTCGCTCACGAACTACGACTGCCGCCCGTACACCAACACCTCGAATGAGGACTGCACCGGCACGCAGTTCAATGCGGCCGGTCCCGCGAAGTTCTACGTCGGCGTCAACGCGTATGCCGATGCGACGGTCGATCTCACCGTGACGTACCAATCGCCGGGCAGCGGTGCGAAACCGGCGAAGGACATCGTCGATTGCATCCGCCTCGAGCCGGGCCAGGCCGATTCGCCGTTCGTCCCCGCGAAGCTCGGCATCTACGCCGCCGCCGCGCACCTCGGTTGGTTCCAGGACACGTTCAAGCAGGCGTATCCGGCCGGCGAGGGCAGCAACACCGCCGACACGTGGGCGCTCGAGTACGGCAAGTTCAAGAACCGCGCGTCGATGCCGAAGGGCAACCACCCGCGGCTCGCGCAAGCCGACTTCGACATCGTCGCCGAGTGGTTCGCGCGCGGCCTGCCGAACCTGACCACGTACATCGCGCCAGATACGGGCCCGACCTCCTGCGTCGCTGCGATCACGAGCGAGGTCGCGACTCACACCTCGCAGATGGCGACCCAAGGCTGGGCGGCCGTGAACAAGGCGAACAACCTCCGCATGTACGGATGCGGCACCGCGACGAATCCGAAGCAGTGCCTCACGAGCGTGCCGGATGCGCAGAGCAAGGCCTACGGCACCGGCTGGGCGACGGTCGGCACCGTGCGCGTGCTCCGCGAGCTCTCGTACAACACGTACTACTGGATGCGCAGCTCGGCCGATGGTCGGTTCGTCGCGAACGGTCGCACCGGTGGTGACGGCGGCGCGATCGCGGATCTCCAGAACGACAAGGACATCTCGGTCAAGGCCGCGTATGACCCGGGCTTCTTCCCCGATAACCGCGGCTGGGTGTTCCAGGGTACGCCGATCGGCGCAGGCTTCTGCTCGATGGCGCTGCTCCAGAGCGATCCGGATCGCATCGACTTCTCGGAGACCGCCTGCAACACCGTCGAAGGCGTGAGCCTGTACCAGCACCTCGGTGCGGGGCTCGCTGGTGGCGACTACTTCGTGGTGAACAGCCAGTTCACGAGCGATCACCCGAGCCCGGGCACGACGACGGATCCGAGCGCCGCGTTCGGGACGACCGCGACGATGAAGCTCACGCCGATGGTTTACAACGGCACGCACTACACGGGTAAGCCGTCGGTCGTGATGAATTCGCCGTTCGAAGGCGACACCGTGCTCTCGCCCTCGACGACGATGGTCGTGAGCCGGTTCGGTAACGAGTCGCAGCAGCTAGGCTACGTGCTGCGCAAGGTCGTCGCTGTGCCGACCGCCACCTCGTATACGGTGACGACGCCGGAGATCGGCCGCTACTGCACGCAGGGTGCGAAGCCGAGCATCTCGTTCGACGAGCGCTACATGGTCATCCACCACTACGTCGGTGCGAACGATTTTGCCGACCTCGGGTTTGCCTCGGCAGCGGACCCGGTGTTCAAGGACATGCTCGCGAAGGGCACCTCGAACCTCGTGCTCGTCGATCTCACGACCGGCGCGAGCCGGCGGATCACGAACATGCACCCCGGTCAGTACGCGCTCTACCCGCACTGGCGCGCCGACGGCTGGATCTACTTCCTCGTGCGCGACAAGGTCTCGAACAAGGAATACGCCGCCGCGAGCGACGCGGCGCTGTAAGCTACCGGCCATGAAGTCCGCGGTCGCCTTGCTTGCGCTGCTCGGGTGCTCCGAGCAACACGACAAGACGGCCGCTTGTCATTTGAGTGCGACGACGGGCGCGGCGACGATCCAGGATCGCAAGGTGATCGGTGGTGCGGCCGAGTACCCGCCGGACCTCACGATGGCCGCGCGCGATGGCGAGCTCGCCAGCTCGATCGCGGCTCGGCGGGCGGCGGCGTGGAACGTGGTCGGCAAGGTGCTCGCACCGACCCAGCTCGCGGCCACCGGCTTCCAGCTGCCTGCGTGGCACACGTGGTTCACGCACGACGACTTCGAGCGCGTGTTCAAGAAGCTGTATCGCGACCTCGGGCCTACCGCGCGCGCGGCGCGGGCACCGCTCGACACTGCCACGATCGATGCGGGCTTCGTGTGGAACACGACCGCGCTCGACGAGCTTCCCGAGGATTGGCCGGCGCAACGCTACGCGGACTATCTCGCCGCGATCACTTCGCAGGACCAAGCGCAGGGCATCGCGGGCGCGAATCGCGTCGGCTACAGCCCGGGTGCGATGCGCCAGCTGATCCATTCGTACAAGGAACAAGATGCGTGTCGCACGGCGCCGGTGCCGGATCCGTTTGCACCGGATGCGACCAAGCTCGGCGCGCCGGTCGTGGTCCGCGAGCCCGCGGCGCTGGATGAATGCGAGTGGCGCACGTTCGGGCCGTACCAGGCGGGCGATGCGGCGCGCGTGAAGATCGCGATGACGGGCAATGGCGATGCGGATCTCTACGTGCGTGCCGGCTCGGCGCCGACGGAGACCGAGTTCGACTGTCGATCCGAAGGTGACGCGAGCGACGAGAGCTGCGACGTGCCGGGCGGTGCGCCGATCTATGTCGCGGTGTTCGGTGCGGCGGCGAGTACGGTCGATGTTCAGATCGCGTACACCACGGTCGATATCGCGACCCCGACCTGTCTCGACGGCGAGCAACCGCACGATGCGGTGATCGTGAAGGCCGATTGGCATCGCGACCTCGGCGATCCGCTGCCGACGTTCGATACGTCCGCGGCGCGGATGACGCAGCGCCTCACGAGCGACGATCCGCTCTGGACCGAAGATGGCGGCTCGGATCCCGGACCCGATGCGATCTACACCTCGACCCTGCCGACCACAGGTGCGGTGTTCCGCATGCCGGGCCTCCACATCATGTCGAAGGAGCTCGATCACTGGCTGTGGATCACGCTGTGGTGGTCGCCCGATCCGGATACCGATTTCGGTGAGGATCGGCCGGCGGCAATCGCGCAGCTGCCCGGTCCGTGGAAGCACTACAAGATGTGTGTGGTCGCCGGCTATGTCGAGAACGATCCGGATCCGCGCGGTGGCTTCGCGGGATCGCTAGGTGATTCGCTGGCCGCGGTCAACGCGGCGCGCGGTGGTATTGGCACGCCGAGCTGGTGCTCGAACCCGTACATCGAGCTCGGCGATCACAACGCGGGCACGAACTGCATCGGCTGCCATCAACACGGAGGTACCGATCTACTTCCGGAAGCCATCCTCGCCGACCAGCCGCACTTCGGCTCGACGCGCGTGCGGAACAACTTCTTCACCGATTACACGTGGGCGATCAAAGGCGGACGTGGCGAAGACCTCTCGGCAGTAGTGCAAGCCGAGGTCGATTACTGGGACGCCAACGATCCGCATTAGGGCGATTTACCTCCTCGCGCCCTGACCCCAGATTTTCGCTCGTGAGAGCATGGGCAGTTCATGGACCGACGTTGGATGGTGATGATCGCGCTCGCTGCCGTCGGATGTACCGCCGCGTTCCGGACGCAAGATGGAGGTGCGACGGCACCGACCGGGGTCTCGGGCGGGAGGTCGAATTCGATCTACATCGGCGACCGAGGTGGCTTGCTGACGCGCGCGAGCTTGTTCGGGCTCGGTGTACTCGCGGCCGCCGGCGCCGTCGATTCGAAGACCACGCGTACGGTGTCGGACGAGGGTAGCTACTATCGAGTGACGACGGAGACGACGAGCACCCTCAACGCCGAGCGTGCACAGAACGCGGCCGACCTCATGGGCGCGGCCTCGGATCCATCGCAGAACTTCGGTGGGCTCTGCGCAGGGCTCGAGATCGCGTCGCGCTCGCTCGGTGGTGATACGTCCGGATGGATGTTCGATTTCGGGTATGCGACGGCGAGTACGTCGACGACGAGTGGATGGGGCGTGCGCGCGAGCGGCAAGTTCGCGTTCGGTTCGATGGGGCTCCACGACCGCACGTTGAGCTCGTACACGCCCGACGCGGACGTCACGACGAAGGCGGGTGATGCGAGCTTCAACTTTTTCGGCACGTTCTTTCGCGTGGGCGCGACGTACTGGTTGCCGGTCGCGCACCACAACGTCGCGATGTTCGAAGGTTTTGTCGAGGCCGATCTCAACTGGCTGACGCTGCTCGATGGCGGGCAGACCCGAGGCTTCGATCAGCTATCGCACGCGTCGCCGTGGTCCGCAGGGTTTCGGTTCACCGCGATCAAGGTGCTCTACGTCGAGGCCAAGCTGCTGTGGAGCGCGATGAACAGCGCGCACACGAGCACGGGATTGGAGGCTGGCTTTGCGTTCTAAGTTGCTCGTCGCGTCGATGATCGCGTGGGCCTCTCGGTCGTACGCGCAGGAAGCACCTGCGCCCGAGCCGACGCCGGAGCCCGTGCCTGTCGTCGAACCGGCCCCACCGCCAGCGCCGGCCCCCGTGGTCGTGACCCCACCGCCCGTTCGGCGCGCTCCGCCGGCGGTGAAACCTCCGGAGCCGGATCAACCGTACACGGTCGATCGCGCGTTCTTCATCGCGCTCGAGATCGGGCAGGGTTCGTTCGCCGATACCAAGAACATCTACAACACCGGCGGCGGCCGCGGCATCGTGCTCGGGCGCGGGCCGCTCGAGCTTCACTTCGAGCAGTACGACCTGGTCGATCAGAGCAAGACATACGTCAACGTCGCGCACGCCGATGGCATCGCATCGATCACGAGCCTCGGCTATCGCTTCGATCTGTTCGGGACCAAGCACGCGTCGCTGACCGCGGTCGTCGGGCCGGCGCTCGTGTCACGACCCTCGATGATCACCGATTCGGTCGGTGTCGAATATCCCATCCTGGGAGTCGTCGACACCGCGCGCTCGCCGCAGTCGCAGTGGGGCATCGGCGCCGTCGCAGGCCTCGGTGCGCAGCTGTTCGGCGTGCTCTACGCCGACGTGCGGATCTACCCGGTCGTCTGGGGCGACGAGCTGGGCACCCGCCTCGAGTACGACAACGGCGCGACAACGATGGTGATGATGACGCACGACAACGCGCCGGGCGGCCTCCCGGTCACGTTCGACGTGGGCGCGAGCTACAGCTTCTTCTAGGCTCCGTGACAAACCACGAGCGGCCGCGCTGGGGAAGAGACACGGCTCGCGAACGGGCCCTCCGCAGAGAAGAGGAGGAGATGATGAAGCGGACAAAGGGTCCGTTCGCAAGCGACTCGAATATCCGTGATAACGGATGAGCTGTCAAGATGAACGGAATGGGTCGTGAGCGAACCAGCGAAACTGCCCGCGAACACTAGGAAAATCGGGACCGCTGAGCAGACTGGATACGTGGATCTGGAGCTCACGGTGGTGCAACCGCCGACCGACCTCGGATACATCGCCGCGTTCGCGATCACAGATCAAATGATCCACATCGCGGGGGGGACCTCGGGCAAGAAGCCGACGTTGCTCGCGTCCTCGAATGCGCGCCACTTCGAGCGCCAGGGTGCACCGCGCGAGCTCGGGCTGCGCGACTTGCTCGTGATCGGCGATGCGATCTGGGTGTGCGGCGAGTACGGCCAGCTCGCGATCTCGCGCGATCGCGGCGCGACCTGGAAGCTGCTCGAGACCGAGACCGAGGCGTGCTTGCACGGGCTCGCCGTCGCCGCCGATGGCGCGGTGTGGGTCGTCGGCAGTGGGGGGTTCGCCGCGCGGATCGTCAACGAGCAGCTGCAGAAGATCGATCTCGAGACCACCGTACGCCTGAATGCCGCGCAGCCGGTGCGCGACGACATGGTCGTGCTCGGCTTCGATGGATCGCTACGGCGCTGGAAGGCCGGCACGATCACGATGGCGGCGACGGGGACGACCAAGCCGCTCAACGCGCTCGAGCTCACGAAGCGCGGCACGTGGATCTTGATCGGCGATGGTGGTTTCGTCGCGCGCTCGCCGGATGGCGCGTGGTGGACGCGCGTGAAGACCGAGGTCGATGCGGATCTCGAAGCGATCACGTTGTTCGGTGAATCGATCGGGCCCGATCGTCCGATCGGCATCGTCGGCGATCGTGGTCAGATCCTGATCTCGACCGACGATGGTCGCAACTGGCAGACGAAATCGAACGAGCTCGCCGCGCACCTGTGGGCGGCCGCGCCGTTCGGTGACGGGCTGTTGATCGGCGGCGATGATGGCTTGATCGCGAAGCTCGCACCGCCTGGCGATCGCACCTGGGAAGACCGCGTCAACGTGTTCGGTGGCGCGAAGGCGCTCGATCTCCAGTTCGCCGCGGGGCCGCTGCAGTTCGTCACGAAGTACCTCGCCACGGTGACCGGTCGCGAAGCGCCGGATGTGACCCACGCCGAGGCGTTCGTGCGCGCGTACGGCATGACCGCACCGCCGGATGTCGCCGCGTACTACGCCGCGGCCGATGATGTCGCGTTCGTCGGGCTGCACCTCGATCACAACCCCGAAGGGCTCGGGCCCATCGGGGGCGCACACGGCGCGCAGGTTCGGCCGTCCGTCGACCGCAACCTGTTCGAGGCGATCGTCGATCGCGGCGGCAACTGGTTGGTCGAGGCGTTCTGCGGTGCGTTCCGCGTCGGTCACGCCGAGAATGGCGACAGCTTTCACGTCGAGCTCTACGAGTGGGACGGGCCGCGCCAGGTCGTGCACTACAGCGCGCAAGCGCGCGCGTTCACCGTCGTCGCGGATTCGCTCGATTCGCTCGTGTACCTGACCGCGCTGTGCGGCGCGCATCGCCGCGACAAGATCTCGGACGACGCGCTCACGATCGGCGTGCGCAAGCTGCGCGGCAAGGTCTCGCCCACCCCCGAGCTCGCGGCGCTGATCCTGCGGTACGATCCGCAGTTCTCGCGGCTCGAGCCGAAGCGTCGCGACACCGAGTTCATGTTCTTCCGCTCGCGCTGGATCTGCGCGCTACTCGAGAATCGGCTGGGCGAAGTCGCGCAGCTGTTCAACGTCGATTTCAACCAGATCGTGCCGAAGGATCAGCTCGCCGCGCGCTACGACGCGTGCGAGAAGTTCATCCCGACCGCGCTGTACTCGGTGTGGCGGGCGTATCTGTTCGACGAGCCCGAGCTCGCGCGCTATCTCGAGATCGGGCGGCGCCACAAGGCGAGGATCGTGCGCGACGCGACCAGCTTGATCGGCGAGCTCCGCGCGGGTCGCGAACAGCTCGGCACGATCACCGACATGCGTGCGCACCTGGCCGCATTTCGCGCACTCGATCTCGATCCGCGGCGTGCCGAGGAGCGCAAGCGCGAAGCGGACGAGGGCGCCGCGGCCGAAGCGCGAGCCAAGGCCCTCGCGAACGACGAGCTCGATCAAGTCGAACCCGCGCGGTGGAGCGAGCTCGCGTGGCGGTGGATCAACAACGGCATCGCGCATCGCCAGTTGCTGGCGCGGCTCGATGCGAAGTCTCCGACCGCCGCGCAGCTCGTCGAGCTCGATGGCTTGCGGGGTCTCGACGAGTACGCCAAGCAGCTCTCGATCGCGAGGATCGCCGAGGAGCTCTCGCCCGAGCTCGAGGCCGTGCTGGTCGGTAGCCTCGTGCGCGATGACATGCTCGCGGATGCACTCGCACCGGCCGCCGCCGAGCGCGGTGAAGATGAAGCGCCGGGGTGGGCCGCGATCGATCGCGCACTCGCGCCGCTCTACAAACACGCCGAGCCGCACGCGCACTTCGGCACCGTGTTGCCGTACTCGCTCGGTGGCAACGATCCGATCCACGGCATCTCGGTCTATCTCCGGACCGACCCGGCTCCGCACTTTCACTTCGTGACGTACGGGTTCTCCGATCTGTTTCAGAAGGAGACCGACGATCCGGAGACGAGCGGCTTTGGCTTCGAGCTCACCTTCCGGCTCGTGCGCGCTCCGCAGGAGGAGCAGGTCCCGGCCTGGGCGCTGAACTTCTTGCAGAACCTCGGGCGCTACGTGTTCGGCACCGGCAACCGGTTCGCCGCGGGCCACAAGATGGGTCTCAATGGACCGATCGCGATCGGTCCCCCCGACCATCCCCCCGACCAGGTAATCCGTCCGACCTCGATCAGCGCCGTGCTGTTCACCCACGATCCCGAGCTCGGCGAGATTAACTCGGAGTTCGGCAAGGCGCGGTTCCTCCAGATCGTCGGCCTCACCGAGGACGAGTACAAGCTGATCCAGGAGTGGTCGACGACAGGGCTGCTCGAGATCCTCAAGCGCCGCTTGCCGTTGCTCGCGACGGATCTGACGCGCAGCTCGACGCTCGCGGATGCCGCGACCTCGATCGTGGTGAAGAAGCGCGTCGAGCTCGAAGGCTCGAGCGAGGAGCTGACCTCCGCCGGAGACATGAAGATCGACACGAGCGATGGCCTGCGGATCGAGCTCGGCGCGCTGTACGCGAGCGCCCTACCGCGCGCGATGCGCGGTCGCTTGCGGCACGGCCGGCCCTACACGCTGCGCGGCACCGAGACGCTGCTCCAGTTGAAGCCGGCCGACCAGCCGACGTTCACCACCGAAGGTCACGAGACCACGCTCGCGCTGACGCCGGAGATCGCGACCGAGCTCGAGGCGCAGCTGCGTGCGGGACTCGTCGGCGAGTATCGGTTCGCGCACTGGCCCGCGCTGCGGATCGTCGTGACTCCGAGCTTCATCCGCGATGCCTCGGGTAGCGCCATCGAGGTGCGGGGTATCGAGGATCCGGACGAAGCAAAGCGCGTGCTCGCGGCGGAGAACGAGCGCCTCGCGGAGGAGGACGACGACGACGACGAGCTCGCCGAACCCGACGACGATGAGGAAGAGCCGCCGCCGAATCCGGTGCGCGTCAAGAAGGCGCTCGCGATGACCGATCGCGCGCTGCGCTTCGCGCCCGACGACGGCGACGTCCAGTTCACGCATGCGATGCTGTTGCTCGATGGCGAGGCTGCGGGGCTCGACACGATGGATCGCTTGCTCGAGGTGTTGCCTTCGTTCGAGGCGGGCGTCCGGGTCAACGTCGCGACCCGGGCCGCGCGCGCGGAGCATCCGCGGTTCGACGAGATCGTCGATGCGGTGCTGAGCGACGTGCTGCCCGCGAGGATCGTCGGAGAGCGCGCGTTCTCGGTCGGTGGCGCGGCGGTGGTGTCGTACGGCGATGTCGCGGAGGAGCTGTTCGCGGAGCTCGCCGAAGCGATCCTCGCACACGCGCCCGATCGGATGGGCAAGCTCGTCCCGGTGTTACCCGCGAACGTGACGCTGCTCGCGAAGATCGCGGGCGATGCGATCGCCGCGGACGAACGCGATATCGCGCTCGCACTCTACGATCGGGTGCTCGAGCTGCCCATCCCCGACGAGGGCAACGAGCGCACGAACTATCTCCGCTCGCTCAACAACGCGTGCATCCAGGCGCACGCGGTCAAGGCGTTCGAGGCCGCCGCACGTATCGCGGATCGGGCGCAGCCGTTCGCCGCCGAGAATCCGTACATCTATCACGCGGCGGCGTGTGCCTATGCCGCAGTCGGCGACATGGCCAAGGCGTTCCATCAGGTCAAGCTCGCCGTCGAGCACGACTACGAGCACCTCGCCAAGGTCGAGACCGATCGCGATCTCGGCGCTCTCCTCGAGTGGCCCGAGTTCAAGGCGCTATTTGGCGACTGGCACGCGCGCCAGGAGGGCAACTAGTGGCGGTCGTGATCCACGGGCTCGAACCGCTCGAAGGCGACACCGCGTTCGCGTTCATGGTGCTGCGCATGCACTCTGCGATCGAGCGGCAGGGCTTGCTCGAGGTGCTGCGGTACATCGCGCCGCTGATTCCCGATGCCGAGACGTTCATCGAAGAATTCCCCGACGAGCTCGATGGCCCGTTGCGGATGATCGGTGTGCCGTGGGCACCCGCCGAGGCGGGCATGGCTGTCGATGTTCAGCGCCGGTTGATCGACGGCGCCGATAGCGTCGGGATCGAAGCCGCGTGGTTCTTCCAGACCGGCACGGGCTTGCCGATCCTCGGTGACGCCGACGATGACGACGATGACGACGATGACGACGAGCACGACGACGAGGGCACGCGCGTCGGGATCCTGCGTGCGGCGACCTCGACGGGCGAGCCCTATCTCGCGGCGGTCTCGGGCGAGATCGGTGGTGATCGAACCGATACTCAGCTCCGCAAGCTCGACGACGAGACCGAGCAAGAAGACGAAGAGACCGGCGTGATCGAGCTCGAGCCCGACGAAGCCAACGACGACGACGACGAAGCCAGGGACGACGACAGCGAGCCCGACGACGAGGACAATACCTGGTCGCACGGGCTGCCGCCGCAAGCGCGCGCGGTGCGGTTCCCCGTCGACGCGTACCCCAGCATCGTCGAGGATCTCGATCGCGAAGATTTCGGCATCGCGTTCAAGCTCGCCGGCCCGAGCGTGCCGGGCGAGAACACCGTGCTGCTCGCGTTCCACACGCTGTGGCTCGCTCCGTACGGTGGTCGCTATCGCAACACCGCGGTGACGATCGATAGCGTTCATCATTCGGCACATCTCTGGGTCGATCGCTTTGCCGTGCCGTGCAAGCCCGACGAGCTCGTCCATCACCTGCTGTGGATCGTGTCGAAGCTCGACGAGGTCGTGCCGGTGCTGCACGCGCGGTTCGCGCCGGCGACGATGGCGCAGAAATATAGCGGCCTCGACGACGAGGATCTACTCGCGGAGCCCTTCGTCCTCGGTGGCAATCCGCTGATCGAGATCTATCGCGCCGGTGGCGACGCGGCGATCGATGCGTGGCTCGCGAGGCAGACTGATTGGTCGGCCGAGGAGCTCGCGCTCATGCTCCGCGAGCTCGCGGTCGAGATCGTCAGCACCGACCAGGCGGATGATGAAGAGCCCGCGCGATCCGTCTGCGGTTCCCCTCTCGAGGCCGACGACGTGCACGCCGAGCTCGGAGCGGACGATGACGAGGACCGCGACGAGGTCGAGCCCGAGGGTGCCGACGACGAAGATCGCGGTCGCCACATCGCACGCCAGGCCGCCGCACTGCTCGCGGCGCGCGCGCTCGCCGGCAAGCTCGATAGTCGGGTCGGTGACGTGTTGCTCGCGCGGCTCCGCAAGTCAGCGCCGCCACGTGCGGTCGTCGAGATCATCGGTGCCGTGCGCCATCGCGCTGCGGTGCCCGCGCTGATCGAGATCCTCGAGCAGAGCATCGATGATGCGCTCGTCGCCGCGACCGCGCGCGCTCTCGGTGCGATCGGCGACGCGCGCGCCGTGGCCGTGCTCTCGGATGTCGCTGCCGCTCCGGGTACGTTCGTCGCGAAGCCCGCCGCGGCAGCTGCCCTCGCGGCGTGTATCGCGAGCGCGCGCGAGACCCGCGTGCTCGACGATGCCGACCTCACCGACGTGCTCGCCGCGATCGTCGAAGCAGGCGAGGGCCAGCTCGACCCGATGACCTGGCTCGCGTGCGGCCGGATCGCGCGCCAGTTGCCGCCGCATCGCCGCGTCGAGACTCGTCGCCGGCTTACCGAGGTCGCGACGCCCGACGACGAGCTCGGCATGCTCGCGCGGGGGGTCGCTCTCCAGCTGGCGAGCCCGGCGGTGCCGCCACCGCCGCCACCGCCGGAGCTGCGCGGTTTGCTCGAACGTACGTTGGTGACCCCCGAGGGATCCTCGAGCGTCGTCGCGGAGCGCTGGAAGCTCGCGCTCGAGATCGCGGTGACTATGCCCGAGCTCGTCGAGCTCCAGACCATCGTGCCCCTCACGCGCGTGCTCGATCCCGAAGTTCGCGCGGCCGCACACGCCGTGCTCGCGCGCCTCGGTCACCCGGCGCCCGTCGCACCGATCTTCGACGCGACGGCGGCGCATCGCCTCGACGATGGCGAGCTCGCACGGCGGCTCGATGTCGTTCACCTCGTCGGGCGGGACGCCCTCGTGACCGAGGTCGGCCGGCGCAAGTTGCCCGCCGCGCGCCCGGCGATCATCGCCGCGTGCAAGAGCGCGATCGCCGCGGCGCGTCCGGGCGAGCGCATGTTCGAGCACGATCGCCGCGTGCTCGTCGCCGCCTTGCCGATCCTCGCGCGCACGCCCGATGCCGAGGCGGGTGGGGTGGTCGAGCGCATGGCGGAACACCCGAACGAAGCCTTGCAACGCCTGGCGAAGAAGTGGCACCACCTCCGACAGGACGATCAGGAGATCAATTGAAGCTCGATCCCGATCGCGACTACTCGATCGAGCTCGATCTCGACGAACCCGACGACAGCGCCGAGCTCGTCGGTCGGCTCGCGCAGCAGCTCGGTGTGGCTCCCGCGCAGCTACCGCCGCTCGAGATTCGCAAGCGCTCGATCGATGCGCGCCGTGGTCGCATTCGGTTTCACATCGTCGTCGGCGCCGCGGGGGCGCAGGGACCGATCGGCGGCGCACCGCTGCGCGAGACCTCGGGCCCGCCGGTGATCATCGTCGGCGCTGGCCCGGCCGGCATGTTCTGCGCGTACGAGCTCGCGCGCGCGGGCATTCGCGCCATCGTGCTCGATCGCGGCAAGAACGTCCGCGATCGCCGCAAGGATCTCAAGGGCCTCACCCAGCACGGCCGCGTCGACAGCGATTCGAATTACTGCTTCGGTGAAGGCGGCGCGGGCACCTACTCCGACGGCAAGCTCTACACGCGCTCGCACAAGCGCGGCGACGTCCGCGACGTGATCGAGATCCTCGCGGTCCACGGCGCCCCCGAGCAGATCCTCGTCGACGCGCGCCCGCACATCGGTTCGAACAAATTGCCGAAGGTTATCACCGCCTTGCGCGAAGAGCTCGCGCGGGTCGGCTCGATCATCCGGTTCGCGGCGCGTGCGACCGAGCTCGTCGTCAGGGACGGCCGCGCCGTCGGGGTTCGCCTCGCCGATGGCGACGAGCTGATCGGCCGTGCCGTCGTGATCGCGACCGGCCACTCCGCGCGCGATGTCCACACGTTCTTGCTCGCCGCCGGCGTTCGGCTCGAAGCCAAGCCGTTCGCGATGGGCGTCCGCATCGAGCACCCGCAGCCGCTGATCGACAAGATCCAGTACGGCCGCGCGGCCGGCCACCCGAAGCTTCCGGCTGCTCCCTATCGCCTCGCCTTCACGCCCGACGACGGTCGCGGCGCATTTTCTTTCTGTATGTGCCCGGGCGGCTGGATCGTCCCCGCCTCGACCGAGCCCGACGGCCTCGTCGTCAACGGCATGAGCCTTTCGAAGCGCGATTCGCCCTACGCGAACTCGGGCCTGGTCGTCGGCGTCTCGCTCGCCGATCTCCCGGGCGATGATCCGCTGCGCGGTGTCGCCGTCCAGCGCGTGCTCGAGCAGGCCTCGATGATCGCCGGCGGCGGCATGCTCCGCGCACCCGCCACCCGAGCCACCGATTTCGTCGCGGGCCGGGCCTCGACCACCGTCCCGTCGAGCTCGTACGAGCCTGGCCTCACGCCCACCGATCTCGGCGCCGTGCTCGATGCGACGAAGCTCCCCCTCGCGCAGCGCCTGCGCGAGGCACTGACCGTGTTCGACCGTCAGATGAAGGGCTACGTCACCGAGGACGCCGTGCTCGTCGGCGTCGAGTCGCGAACCTCGTCGCCGGTCCGCGTCCCGCGCGACGCCGAATCCCTCCAGTCCCTCGACCTCGTCGCGCTGTACCCGTGTGCCGAGGGCGCGGGCTACGCGGGTGGCATCGTCTCGGCGGCGCTCGACGGCATTCGCGTCGCTCGCAAGATCGCCGGCGCGTAGGTCTTCGCACTGCGCTCCGGCAGTGCTGCGCGCGGGGACGAGTCCCCGCTTGCTAGACCGTCAGGCCCTTCTTGTAGGCCAGGAGCTCTTTTTGGGTCTTCAATAAGAGCTGGTTGGTCTCGAGCAGCTCCTTGGTCCGCATCCGGACCTGGTTCGCCAGGCGCTCGCGCTCGCGGGCCTCGGTCTCGAGCATTTCCTGGTACTTGACCTGGACGACTGCCTCGTCGGTGACGTTGCGCTGGATCTCGAGGGCGCCGACCGGGGTGCCAGCCTCGTCGGTGATCGGGACGGCCGAGAGGATGAAGCGGAGCTTCTGGGCTTCGCCGGTGATGTTGCCCGAAATCTCGTCGAGGCGAACGTGGCGGTTGTCCGCCCAGCACTGCTGGGCGATGCACTCGTTCGCACAGATGTTGAGCTCGAGGACCTCGAAGCAGTGCTTACCCTTGAGGCCGCGTGCGACGCTGCGCGGCAAAAGCGCGAAGAAGGCCCGGTTGAAATCGACGATTCGCCGCTCTGTATCGACGATGAAGTAGCTGTCGACGATCGCGGTCGAGACCCGTTTGAACTCGGTCAAAAACTGCATGAGCGCGGGACGCTGGTCCCCTGGCTGGTCCATCGGCCGGCAAATGGTACCAGGGCGCGCACCTGATGGCATACTTAGCGCCGCAATGGCCAAGAGGGGTGGGCCGAGTATCTCGGTCAAGATGATCTTGACCACGACATTGTTGATCGTGGTCACGGTGGTCGGTTCAGGCTTTCTGAACGTCGTGAACGTGCGCCGCGCGTTCGATGCATCTGTCGAGAAGCGAATCGAGACCTTTCGCGAAGGCCGCAGCCAGCTGGGTATCGCCGGCATCGATGCGATCGCGCGCGGCCTCACGCCGTTCTTGATCGATCACCACGATCCGGAGATCGAGCTGTTCGTGAAGGGCGCCGTACCGGCGGACAACCGCACCGACGACAAGGGCCGGCTCGACTACGGCCTGCGCATGGCGTACGTGCTCGATCAGAACCAGCAGGTGATCGTGTACTGCATCGAGAAGGCGAAGCTCGAGTGCATCGTCAGCCCGGCGCAAGAACACGTCGCGATGAGCGCGAAGTTCGGCGCGCTCGCGCTGAACGCATGGCAGCAGACGATCGCGGCGTGGAAGGCTCCGAAAGATCCACCGGTGCGCGTCGCGCTCGATCTCGAGGATGCCGGCGTGCCGTACAGCGTGCTCGCCTATCCGCTCTTCAGCGGCGAGCCACCCACGGCCGCCGCCGCATGGCCGGCCGAGCCGGTCAGCGGTAGCCGCGTCGGCTACGTCGTGCTTGGTTACGACCTGTCGCCGATCGCGAACTTCGCGGCGGACGCCGCTGCCGACAAGGCCGCGGCCGTGCGCAAGGCGGCGCTCTACACCGGCGTCGTGGGCCTCTTGTTCGCGCTGATCGGGACCGTGCTCGCGATCTTTCAGGGGCTCTCGATCTCTCGCCCGATTCGCCAGCTCGCCTGGAAAGCCGATCAGATCGCGCGCGGGGATCTCGATGCGCGCGTCGAGATCACGTCGAGCGACGAGATCGGTCTGCTCGGCGAGAACTTCAACTTCATGGCGGATCAGATCTCGATCCTGCTCCAGCAGACCGCCGAGAAGGCGAAGCTCGAACAGGAGCTCGAGGTCGCCAAGACGATCCAGGAGACGCTGGTGCCGAGCGATGCGCCGGTGAAAAAGCCGAACCTGACGTTCGCGGGGTTCTATCAGCCCGCCGCGCAGACCGGTGGCGATTGGTGGACGTGGGCGGACCTGCCGGGTGGCCGGATCCTGCTCGTGATCGGCGATGTCACGGGGCACGGCATTCCCTCGGCGATGATCACCGCGGCCGCGAAATCGGCGTGCGACGTCGCGCGCTACATCCACGAGGAGATCACGGTCACGCGACTGCTCGAGATCATGAACCACGCGATCTTCGAGAGCGCGAAGCGGCGGTTCGTGATGACCTGCTTCGCCTCGATCGTCGATACCAAGGCGCGCACGATCACGTACGCGAACGCCGGCCACAACTTCCCGTACCTGTATCGCCAGAGCGAAGGCAAAGGCGAGTTCGGCTCGTTAATGATCCGCGGCAATCGGCTCGGTGATGATCCGAACTCGAAGTACGAGGCGAAGACCACCGACCTCGCGATCGGAGATGTCCTGGTCTGGTATACCGATGGCATCGTCGAGTGCGAGAACACGATCGGCGAGGAATACGGCGAGAAGCGCTTCCGCGCCTCGGTCAAGAAGGCCGCGGCCCTCGATGCAAGCGAGATGCGCGATTCGATCATCGCCGATGCGAGCAACTACTTCGGCGACACGAGCCGCAAGGATGACATCACGATGGTGGTCGGGAGAATCACGTGAGAAGGCTACTCCTCCTGGCGGCGCTCGCGACAACGCCATTCGTGATCCACGTGCCGCGCGCGCACGCGGGTGCCGAGGATGATCTGCGCGACGGCGACAAGTACTTCGAGGACGGCGATTGGAAGAAGGCCGCGACCGCCTACGATCGCGCGATCGCGAAGGCGCCGAGCCAGGTCTCGGCCGAGGCGTACGGCAAGCGCGGCGCGATCTTCATCATCCAAAAGGATACAAAAGCCGGGCTCGAGTTCATCGCGCGCGCGAAGCAGCGCTATCCCCAGTCACCCGAGATCGAAGAGCAAGAAGCGCTGATGCTGTGGGAGAGCGGTGCGCGCGATCATGCGATCGAGATCGCGGAGGCCGTCGTCAGGACCCGGCCGCAGTCGTTCGCGAATCAGAAGATCATCGGCGAGTACTACGCGTCGCGCGATCCGCTCAAGACCGCCATGGCGTTCGAGGCGTACCTCGCGCATCGCCCGGTCGAGCTCGAGAACGGCGACGTGTTGCCGCGGGTCCAGCTCGGCTTCGCGTATCTCTCGAATGCGCGCGCCGTGCTCGGCGATGGCGACGAGGTCCACGCGGAACAGCTCTACGCGAAGGCCACCGATCAGTTCGAGTACGTCTCGCGCAAGCTCGGCAAGAAACCGAATGCGCAGGTCAACGCGGATAACGGGCTGTGTGCCGCCTACACCGGCCTGCGCAAGTGGGATCAAGCGGTGACCGTGTGCGAGCGGATCGTCGCGAACCCCGCGGCGGTCGATACGACCGGCTCGGTGTGGTTCAACCTCGCGACCTCGTACCTCGCGAACAAGCAGGCGAAGAAGGCGCGCTCGGCGGCCATCGAGTTCGCGAAGGTGCGCAAAGGCTCCGCGCGTGGCTTCATGCTGATTGGCGACACCTACTACGCCGAGCGCGACTGGCCGAATTCGCTCGATCAGTACACGCGCGCCGAGAAGGTGCTCCGGCCGAACCAGGCGCACGATCAAGTCCAGCTCTCGATCCGGCTCGGCAAGACCTACCGCCGGTTGCCGGGGCTCGCGAACGTCGGCCTCGCGGTCGACAAGCTCTCGAGCGCGTGGACGGCGAATCCGAGCAGTAGCGAGCTCGCGATCGAGCTCGGCGGCGCTTACCTCGAAGCGAAGCAGGATGCCAAGGCCACCACGCTGACCGACAAGATCCTCGCGACCCCGGACACCGTGAAGGCCACGAACGAGCAGCGCGCGACGTTGAACCTGATCGCCGGCAAGGCGCTGTTCAACCAGCACAAGCTGCGCGATGCGCGCACGCGGTTCGAGGCAGCCGCCGAGCTCAAGAAGACCGATATCTCGATCCAGCGCGCCCTGATCCTCACGATCAACGAGCAAGCATTCGAGCTCGCACCGAAAGATTCGAAGGGCGCTCAGGCCGTGCTCGATCAGGCGCTCGCGCTCGATCCGAATTCGCCGACCACGCTGACGAACGTCGCCGTGCTCGCGATCGATCGCGGCGACTGTGACGGTGCACAGAAGCAGCTCGTCCGCCTGCGCGACGTGCGCGGCAGCGATGCGGTGCTCACCCAGCGTCTCCTCGCCCGGTCGTACCTGTGCGCGACCAGGCCGGATCCGAGACGCGCGTCGGAGACCTACGCCGCCGCCGAGCGCGAAGCGAAGAAGGCGAACGCTCAGGCCTCGCTCGCCGAGATCGATACCGAGTGGGCGCCGCTCCTGTGGGACACCGATCTGCAAGGCGCGATCGACAAGCTCGAGCTCGCCGTCCAGATCTCGTCGCAGGATCCCGAGGTCGCGCCGGCGACGAAGCGCAACCTCGCCCTCGCGTTGTACCGCCGCGGTTGGAAGTCGCTGCGCGAAGCCCACCCGGCTGAAGCGGTCGCGGACTTCGAGCGCGCGACGCGTGACCCCTCGGTGTTGAAGGGTTCCGAGGCCCTCGCCTTCGATTTCTCGTACGCCGTCGCCCTCCTCGATGTGGGGCGCAGCTCCGATGCGGTGCGGATCTTCAAAACGCTCGCGACTCGCGGCAATCAAGGTGCGTATCTCAAGGGCGCCTACGCGAAGGTCGGTTCGCAATTCTTCGCCGCGTATGCGGGCTATCGCACGGCGACCGGCGCGGTCCGCGCCACCGCGTGCGGCGATCTCGCGAAGCTCGAGGGCGAGCTCGGCGGTAAGGTCAGAGAGCTCGTCGCGAGCTGCTGGGAGAACGTCGCGGGCGACGAGTGGCGCAACGGGAACCGCGTCAATGCGCTCCGCGCGCTCGCGACAGCCGAAAAGACCGCGACCACGGATCAGAAGCGCCGGCTGACCATG
Source organism: Kofleriaceae bacterium (assembly GCA_043780895.1). Classification (GTDB taxonomy): domain Bacteria; phylum Myxococcota_A; class Polyangia; order Haliangiales; family Haliangiaceae; genus JABFXX01. Next base: position 55,893 of record JAYWCI010000247.1, read on the forward strand.
GACCGCGCCGCGATGGCACTCGGCAAGGACAAGCTCGCCGATCTCGAATCGCTCGCCGGCAATCCGCCGGAGTCGCTCGTCGATCTCGGCATCGTCTACGACATGATCGGCAAGCCGAAGGACGCGTTCGACGCGTGGCAGCGCGCGAAGGCACGCGGCGTCGCCGTGCCTGGCTTGCAGCGCTGGATCGAGGCGAAGAAGAGGATCTATGGCTATTAAGATCTTCAGCGCACTCCTCGTGATGACCCTCCTGCTGGCCCCGGATGGCGCGTCCGCACAACCCGCGAAGTTGCGGGTCGGCATCTACGCGCCCTCCGTCGAGTTCGGCACCGCCCAAGCGCGCCTGACCTACGCGCAGAGCCTCGCGAAGGCGATCGAGAGCACGACCGGGATCAAGACCGAGGCGCAATCGTACGCGAGCATCGCCGCCCTAAAAGCCGACAACACCGACTTCGCCGTGATCGATGGTCCTTGTTACGCGGTGAACCTCGGCTGGAAGCTCCTCGCGAATGCGAACATCGGGGGCGCGGTCGTGCGGACCTGGGCGCTGTACTCGAGCGCGGGCGATTCGATGCGGGCGCTCAAGGGCAAGAAGCTCGCGTACGTCGCGACCGGCTGCAACGACGCCGGCTTCGTGGATAACGCGATGCTCGAGTCCGAGGTCGATGCGCAGTTCTTCGGCGCCCGGGTTGGCGAGAAGGATCTCACGGGCGCGATCGCCGATGTCTCGTCGTACAAGACCGCGCAAGCGGTGTTCGCGCCGGTCGGCGAGCTGAAGGGGCTCACGAAGTTGTTCGAGACCGGCGCGGTCCCGAACCCTGCGTTCGTCGCACTCGGCCAGCTCCCGGCCACGCTGACCGACAAGGTCGCCGCCGCGGTGACGGGCGTGACCAGCGCGGCGATCGCCGGTTGGACCAAGCCGTCGCGCGAACCGTTCACCGTCTTGGCGGCCCGGCTCAACCGGATCACGAAGCAGGGGGTGCTCGCGCCACCGGAGCCCGTGCGGATCGATGCCCGCGAGGTCCTGATCGATCCGTTGACCCTCAAAGACGCCGCGTTCGTGCCGGTGCGACACCACTATGTTCGGCCGCCTGGCGACCGCATGGAGTAGGTAGATGTGGGTAACCACCCCGTCCATGGATCTTTACCGATGGTCTGGGATGCGGTCGACCCGACGTACGCAGCGGAGACTATCGGCCCTGGGTCATCCGCAGCATTACGAGCGGCGTCTTGAAGATGATGCCGAGCTCGGTGCGCAGGAATGTATCGAAGCGCTCGAGCGACGCCGTATAGGCGAGGTCGAACAGCAGCTTGATCCGCATGTCGTCGGCGAGCGAGCCCTTGGTCTCCTCGAGCTGCCACGGGTTCTGCAGCGTCGAAGCGAGCTTCTCGATCTCGGAGCCCTCCGGAATCGAACCGGTGTAGCCGAGCGAAATCTGCGCGAGGCCGGTGATCCCGGGCTTGACGTCGCGCATGCGCTCCTCGAACAGCGGAATCGCGTAGCTCAGATTCTCGAGCAGCTCCGGCCGTTCAGGGCGCGGACCGACCAAGCTCATCTTACCGCGCAGCACGTCCCAGAACTGCGGCAGCTCGTCGAGCCGGGACTTGCGCAGGAATTTGCCGACCCGCGTGATCCGGGGATCATCGGCACCGGCGACGACGACCCCGGTCGTGCGCTCGGCGTCCGTCACCATGGTCCGGAACTTGTGCATGTCGAACTCGTCAAACGTCAGCTTCTTGTGGCCATTCTCCGTGGTGGCTGACTTCAAGCTGCCGGCGCGACGCTGGCGAAACAGGATCGGACCCGGAGAATCGTAGTAGATCGCCGCTGCGATGAAGGGCATGAGGGGCGCCGTCATGGCGAGCCCGACGGCTGCTCCCATCACATCGATCGCCCGCTTAGCGATTCGAACGCTTCGCAGCATGGCCGACCCTACCATGGCGCTGGTATGGTTCACGAGATGGTCGCGCCGATCAGGTTGACCGTGCCCGGCACGCTGCTCTACCGCGGTATCGCGGTACGCGTGGTGGCCGAGGCCGCTCGTCTGGTTTCTCGCTCGGATCGCCGCGATCCCAATGACATGCTGAGCAACGACGTGCGCGATCCGTTCGATACGGCCGTCGTCTCGGCGTTTGCCGAGATCTTCAACAACGTCGTGATTCATGCGTACCAGCGGCGCGGTGGTGGCGTCATCGAGCTGGCGATCACGCCGGGGAATGGTGAGCTCCTGATCGAGCTCAAGGACCACGGCAAGACCTTCGATATCGATGGTGTGACCCCCTTGCCCAACGAGCTCGACGAAGCGTCGCTGCCCGAGGGTGGCATGGGAATTCACATCGCCAAGACCATGCTCGACGAAGTCACGTACGAGCCGGGGCCACCGAATTTGTGGCGTCTCGTCAAAAGAATGCCGGAGAAGCTCAGTGCCTAACCCGTTCGATATTCAGCGCAGTGAAAGCGAGACGAGCATGGCGATACGCGGCTCGCTCGACATCAACACGGCCCCTCAGCTCGCGGAAGAGATCGATAAGATCGTCGCGTCCAAACCGAAGAAGGTCGTCGTCGACCTATCGGGCCTCGACCTGATCGATAGCTCGGGCGTTGCTGCGCTCGTGAAGTTGTACAAAGGAATCCGAGGTACGGGCGGCACCGTCACGATGCACGGGGCGCGCGATCAACCGCTCGCCATCTTCAAGCTCCTGCGCATGGACAAGGTGTTCAATCTCTAAGCTTCGCGTCTTGGCGATCACGAAGATTTTTCCGAACGCGCTCGAGCCGCTCTCGGCGCCATTCAATCGCCAGCAGTTCGCAGCGCTCGCGGCGCACTGCGAGCTCGACGTGATGGCCACGATCCCGTGGTTCCCCGGTGCGGGCCTGCTCTCGAAGTGGTCGAGCGCCGGCAAGCTCTCGGCGGTCCCGCGCCGCGAACAGATCGAAGGGCTCGACGTCACGCATCCGCGCACGTTGTTCTTTCCGCGCCTCGCGCACGTCGCGTGGGGCCCGCTCTACGCCGCGTCGATCGCGCCAGCGCTCGCCAAGTACCGGCACGGCGGCAGCCATCCGATCGACGTGGTGCTCGGCTCGTGGGCGTATCCCGATGGCTTCGCCGCGATCCTCGCCGCGAAGCTGCTCGGCGTGCCCGCGGTCGTGAAGCTGCATGGCTCGGATATCAACCAGCTCGCGAAGCTACCCGGTCCGCGCACGATGCTGACATGGGCGCTGCCGCGCGCGGCGCATGTCGTCGCGGTCTCGAAGGCCCTCGCGACGGAGGTCATCGCGCTCGGGGTGAAGCCGGATCGCGTGAGCGTGGTGATGAACGGTGTCGACACCGAGCGGTTCTATCCGCAGGATCGGCGCGCGGCACGAGCGGCGCTCGGCGTGCCCGCGACCGCGCAGCTCGCGCTCTACGTCGGCAATCTCAAGCCCGAGAAAGGCGTGGGCGAGCTCGCGCGTGCGTGGCCGCTTGTCACCAGGCAGCTGCCGCTTGCCGAGCTCGCGGTGATCGGTGGGGGCGCGCTGCACGACGACATCGTCGCGCACGCGGGCGAGCGGGCACGGATGCTCGGCCCGCAGCCTCCCGACCAGGTCGCGCAGTGGATGGCGGCGTGCGACGTGCTCGTGCTGCCGAGCCACAGCGAAGGCACGCCGAACGTCGTACTCGAAGCGCTCGCGAGTGGGCGCAAGATCGTCGCGTCGGCGGTCGGCGGCATTCCCGATCTGATCACGAGCGCGGCGCTCGGCACGCTCGTGCCCGCGAAGAACAGCGAGGCCCTCGCCGAGGCGCTGGTCGCCACGTTGCCCGCTGCGTACGACCCCGCGGTGGTCGCGCAGCTCGGGACGCGCGGCGGCTGGGCCGCGAGCGCCGAGGCCTTGTACGGCGTGCTGCGTGCTACGGTCTGAGCGCATGCTGCCGGATCCGGACGACACGTGGTTCGATTCGGAAGAATCGACCCGGCTCGGCATGATCGCCGAGCTCCAGCGCATTCGTCGCCGCTTCCGCGCGCGACCGTGGCCGGTGATCATCGCCGCGCTGCTGTGCTCGACGTTCGTCACCTACAAGGTCGTGTCGCGACCGACGAAGGTCGAAGCCGAGATCGTGATGGCGTTGACCGAGGGATCGTTCGTGCAGCGCGATAGCGGGATCCCGGGCGAGCAATTGCACGACGTCGTCACGACGAATCTGTTGTCCGATAGCAACCTGAGCGCGCTGATCGAGAAGAAGGACCTGTTCCCGGCGCGCAAGAGGCGCGGCATGGAGTACGCGGTCGATGCCTTGCGCGACAAGTTCGAGGTCGCGGTGTGGAAGAACACGTTTGCCGATGGCGACGAGGATGTCGAGCGCTCGGCGCGCATCGGCATCACCGTCACCGATACCGATCCAGATGTCGCATTCGATCTCGCGCGTGATCTTTCGAACATCGTGATCGCGGCGGCAGCCGAGCAGCGCAAGGCGATGACCACCGAGCTCGCGCGGCGCGTCCGCCTGGTCGGCAAGTCGGCGCGCACCCGGCTCGACAAGCTCCAGCTCGATACCTTTCAAAAGAGCATCGCGCTCGATCATGCCAAGCGGGATGGCAAGTTGGCGCTCGCCAAGGCGCTCCAGCTCGAGCTCGCGCAGATCACGCGAGAGCAGCGCTCCGCGGCCCACACGATCAGCGAGATCACGACCAGCAAGGACAGCCTCGCCGATCAGATCAGCGCGGCCGGCCTCGACCTCACCATCTCGGTCGTCGACGAGCGCCACGGCCAGCTCCCGGAGCACCGAGGATTCCTCATGGTGCTGATCGCAGTGGTCGTCACGTTCGCGGTGTTTCTGGGCATGGCGATGATCTTTGGTGCCTTCGATTCACGCGTCCACGACACCGAGGATATCGAGCGCCTGAACCTGCCTGTCCTGGGCCATCTGCCCGGATTCCCAGGCGACCACGTCGGGTCCCTGGAAGGCCGTGGCGCCGCGCGGGCTCGTGTACCATGGTTCTCGAGATGGCGCTCGCAACGATAACTCCTCGTGACCGGCTCCAGCGGCTCGTCGATCTCGGGCGCAAGGCGACGCGCTACTGGTGGATCGTCGCGATCCTCGGCGTGGGCGGTGCGGTGCTCTCGCTCGGCTTCACGCTGACTCGCGCTCGGAAGTACGAATCCACGGCCGTCCTCTACTACCAGGAGCGGATTCAATCGAGCGTGCTCTCGGGCCGCCAGGAAGAGGTCCAGCGCAACCTCGGTGACAGGTTTCGCGAGCTGTTACTCGCGCGCGTGCAGCTCCGGCAGATCATCGACGATCCGAAGCTATCGCCGTACGGCACCATGGATCCCGAGCTCGCGGTCGACAAGCTGCGCAACACGGTCAAGTTCGAGAGCCGCGGCGGCAGCAACTTCCGGATCACGTACACCGATAGCGATCCGGATCGCGCGAAGGCCGTGACCGAGAAGCTGACCGCGCTGCTCAAGGACAAGGACGAAGGGCTTCGCAACGAACAAGCGGCCGAGACCGTGACGTTCGTTACCAAGCAAAAGGAAGACGCGTCGCTCGAGCTGCGCAAGCGCGAGCAAGCGCTCGCCGAGTTCCTCGCGAAGCATCCCGAGTTCGCACAGGACGCGAACCAGGCGAACGGCGAGGGTGCCGGCATCCGCGCGATCCGCGATAGCAAGAAGGCGCCGGTCGTGAACACCGGTAACTCGCGGCTCTACGCGCTCGAGCGCCAGCGCCAGCGCATCCAGGCGCGGCTCGATGCGCCACCCGATGCACCGCAGGTGCGGCTGCCCTCGCCGCCAACGCCCGAGAAGCTCGCTGCGGAAGCGGCGGTCAACGACGCACAGCGCGAGCTCACCGCGGCGAACCGCGCGCTCGAGGACGCGCTCGCGAAGTACACGGATCTGCACCCGACGGTGATCAAGGCGCAGAAGGATGTCTCGAGCGCGCAGGCAAAGGTGCGCCACGCCCAGGCCGCGGTGCCGCCCGACGACCTCACGCCGCTGCCACCGGCGACGCCCGCCGATCGTACGAAGCTCGCCAAGGAGCTCCAGCAGATCGCTAGCCAGATCGCCGAGGAGCAACGCGCCGATCCAAAAGCTGCCGGCACCGCGCCTGTCACGCCCGCTGGCACCGACGGGACGAACTGGGTCGTCCAGCTCGAGACCCAGTACGCCGACCTGTTTCGCCAGCTCAACGAGCAACGCGAGCGCGTCGGCTCGCTGGCCGATTCGGTGTTCCGCGCGCAGATGGACGCGAGCCAGAAGTCGGCCGAGGCCGGTGGTCGGCTCACGATCACCGACCCCGCCTATCGCCCCGCGCAACCGAGTGGCCCCGGCAAGGTCGTGTTCTTGATGGCCGGCACGGTGTTGTTCTTCGGGCTCGGTCTCGTGATCGCGATCAGCCTCGCAATCCTCGACGACCGGTTGTACCGTCGAGATGATATCGATCAGCTCGGTATTGCTGTACTCGCCGTGATTCCTCCCGCTCACATTCATTCGCACAAGAAGCAGGCCTCGTGAGCGATCCGAAGCGCACGGGGCGCTTCGGCGAGCCGCTCTCCGGTCGACCCTTGCCGTTGGTCACCCAGCCGATGGTCGCGCTCACGGAAGACATGGCAGGCGTCACGCGCGTCGACAATCCGATGCAGGGCACCGAGCCGATCAGCGGTGCCCGAATGATCGAAGCGGCGACCGTCGCGAATCCGCACCTGGTCTCGTTCACGCGCCAGACCGCGATGTCGCCCGCGACGGCGAGAGCGTCGACGCCGGCCGGGCCGCCGCCGGAGATCGGGCTCCAGCAGCATCACCTGCCGCCCGAAGAACCGCTCGATGCGCGGCTCGCGATGATCACGGATCCCGATTCCGAGCGCAGCGCTTCGTTCCGCGTGTTGCGCCATCACTTGCTCGAGCTCGGGCGCCCGCAGGTGATCGTGGTGTCGAGCCCACTGCACGGCGATGGGAAGACCACCACCGCGCTCAACCTCGCGCTCGCGCTCGCCGAGTGCGGTCGCGCGAAGGTGTTGCTGTGCGATGGCCATCTGCGTCGCCCGCAGATCGCGAACGCACTCAAGCTCGTGCCGCCGTGGTGCTTTGCCGAACAGCTGGCCGCCCATCGCAATCAACCGATGTTGCCGTGGAGCATCGTCGAGATTCCACAGCTGTGGTTGCACGTCGCGGCCGTGAATCCGCGGATCGAGAAGACCCAGTTGCTCGATGCGCCGGCCTTCGCGATCGCGATGGACCGGTTGCGCTTGGCGTACGGGCACATCGTGATCGATGCACCGCCGGTGCTCGGCTCGGCCGATGTGAACTTGATGGCCGATGCGGCCGATGCCGTGCTCCTGGCCGTGCGTGCGCGGCGGTCGACCGCGCGCGAGCTGCGTAAATCGATCGAGCAGGTGGGTGCGTCGAAGGTTGTCGGCTCGGTCCTCGTGCAGTAGTGCGGGCCCTCTTTCTGACCACGCTCTGCGCGGCGTGTGGATTTCAGCCAGGTGCGGCTTCGTCGTCGGATGGTGCCGGCGTTCACGACAGCGCCGTGAGCGATACGAAGCACGATGCCACGCTACCAGCGAACTGTTTCGGCACCGGCAGCACCGTCGTGTGCCCGGCGGTGCTGCCGACCACGCCGTTGAACATCACCTCGAACACACCGATCACGACGGATGTGGGCTCGACCGCGTGCGCCTTGCTGTCGCCGCCAAACGATGCGGTGTGCGTGATCGCGGGCTCGACCGTGAACATCTCGACCTTCCTGTCGGCGCACGGGAAGCGACCGCTCGTCGTGCTCTCGCTCGGCACGCTCGACGTACCCGGCGAGATCGACGTCAACAGCTCGAAGAACGCGCCCGGTGCTGGCTTCGACGGCGTTGGCTGCACCGGCACGGCGCCGACGCTTCAGGGCGGCGGTGGCTACGGCGGCTCGTTCGGGAGCAAAGGTGGCAACGGCGGCGCGACGGTCCCGCCCGGTGGCATCGCCAGCGATCCGTTCGTGCCGACCAAGCTGCGCGGTGGGTGTTCGGGTGGTGCGGGCAAAGATCCGAGTGCCTTCGTCGGTCTCGGCGGTGGCGCGGTCGCGCTGATCGCGGTCGGCAGCATCAGCGTGCTCGGCACGATCAACGCGTCGGGCACTTTCGGCGGTGGGGCGAGCGTCGCTCGCAGCGGCGGCAACGGTGGTGGTACGGGCGGGATGATCCTCTTCGATGGCACCTCGATCACGGTTGGCGCGAAGAGCGAGATCTTCGCGAACGGCGGCGGCGGTGGCGGCGGCGAGAGCGCGCTTGGCCTCGACGGTACGGATGGCAAGGATCCGACGAAGACGAACACCGGTGGACAGGGCGGCGGCGGTGGCGGCGTCACCGGCGGTGATGGCGGCGCGGGCGCGACCCTGAACTCTACGCGCGATCCGATCGATGCCGTACGCGGTAACGATGCAAGCAACAGTGCGGCGGGGCAGGGCGGCGGTGGCGGCGGGTTCGGCGTGATCAAGATCGTCACCGCACCGATGCCCTCGCCCACGGATCTGAAGCGATTCTCGCCGCGCCCGATCTAGTGGTTGCAGGCTGCGAGCTCGAGGAGCCGGCGGCGCGCGGCCTCCCACGGCGCTTCGTCGCGCGGCCACGAGATGTGGTTTCCTGCATCGCCGAGCGCTTCGGGCACGAGTGATTTCGCGAGCGCGTTCGTCGCGTCCATGTCGCAGGCCGAGGCAAGATCGAGCAGCGCGCGATCTTCGAGCCCGCGGCGCAGGGCTTCGAGGCGGAGGGTCGGTCGGCATCCGGCGGGATCCGGCAGTGCGAGCACGCCATCGAGGTTGCCCTGATCGTCACCATCGTCGAAGCTCTGCGCATCGACATGGGGATCGAGCGCGCGCGGCGGCGCTGATTTGTGGTTGTGGCGGTCGTGCCAGTAGAGCGCATCCCACGCGTACCAGACCGCGATCCGATAGCGCCACGCGATCCATCCCCACGTCCGCGTGCCGGGCGGCGATGCGTCGACGACCATCGAGCCGGCATGCGGCTCGGCGCCGTTGTAACTCCAGCGCACGAACGCATCGGTGAGCTTCGGCACGAGCGTGATGTAGAGATCGATCGTGTCCCCGTATTCGGTTCGCGGCTGATCGGTGACCGCGAAGAGGAGGTCGCGATTCGCGTCATGCACGGCCTCGGCGAGCGCGCGGACTCTTGCTCGCATCGCTGGCTTCGGTTCGTCGATCGGGATCGCGAACGGGCGCTGGTTCGGGGTGAGCCCGCGCCACGCCCGCGCCTCGGACGCCGCAGCCAGCGGATCCGCGGGCAGATCGACGGGCACGAATTGCGCACCGGCGAGTAGCGCCTTGCGCGCGCGAAAGCCGACCGCGGTGGTCGGCGGCGCGAGCAGCACGCCGCGCTCGCGAAACAGCGCGATGCACTGCTTCTCGGGTTCGCTCGGAACCTCGGTCGTGCCTCCGATCTCTTCGGGGTTGTATTCGGCCCACGCGGCGAGCGGCAGCGACAGCGTGACGGCGGCGACCTCGAGATCGATCGCGAGCGTTCGACCGGCGACGACGAGTTCGCCGGGATAGTGCCCGGGCTCGAGCGTGGGCGGCACGGTGATCGTGAAGTACGCCGGATCGCTGGCAGGCGTTGCGGTCTCCGTGAGGCCGTCCGGATAATCACCCGGACCGCGCATGCCCGTGCCGTACACCTCGCTCGAGCCGCGCTTGACGATCGCGCGGTCGACCGCGTAGCCGTGCACGGTGGTCTTCGCGAGCGTGACCGTGACGGGGCCACCACCGCGATGGATGACCTGAAAGCCGAGGGTCTCGCCGCGCGCGGCGACGAACGTGACGCGCGTTCCGTCGAACCAGGGCGAGGTGCGGGGCACCGGGTCGCCGGTCCGTAGGCGCACGGTCTCGCCGACAATCTGGAGCTCGGGCCCCGGATCGATCGGCTTCTTGCACGCCGGGACCATGACTAGAGCGGCGACGATGGTACGTTGCAAAGCCAGCACGTGACGACGACGCCGATCATCGCATTCGCGAAAGACTGGCACGAGGATCCGACCTCGAATCATCATGTCCTGCGAGAGCTTGCCAGATCGCGGCGGGTGGTGTGGCTGAACTCGATCGCGACTCGCACGCCGTCCCTGGCGAGCGGCCGCGACCTGGGCAAGATCACCCGCAAGCTGCGCGAATTCGCCAAGGGCCCGATCAACGTCGAGAACGACCTCTGGGTCTACACGCCGCTCGCGCTGCCGTTCCCGCACAGCACCGCGGCACGCACCGTGAATCGCCAGATCCTGCGCGCCACGATCCGGATGTTGCGGCTGCGGCTCGGGATCCAGGAGTTCCAGCTGTGGACGTTCCTGCCGAACGTCGGCGACTACGTCGGCACGCTCGGCGAGAGCAGCTCGGTCTACTACTGCGTCGACGAGTGGTCGATGTTCGGCTATCTCGATCGCGCGCAGACCGTGGCCGCGGAGCGCACCTTGCTCGAGAAGGTCGATGTGGTGTTCGCGATCAACAGCGCGCTCGCCGCGGCCAAGCGCGCGGTGAATCCCGCGACGTTCGAAGCACCGCACGGCGTCGATCACGCGGCGTTCGCGAAGGCGCTCGATCCCGCGACGATCGTGCCGCCCGACCTCGACGCACTGCCGCACCCGCGGCTCGGCTTCTACGGCACGCTGCGCGACTGGGTCGATTTCGAGCTGCTCGCACACGTCGCGCGCGCGCGCCCGGCGTGGCAGATCGTGCTACTCGGTCAGGAGCTGTGCGACACGAGCGCGATCAAGGGCCTGCCGAACGTCCACTTGCTCGGACAGAAGCCCCACGACGAGCTGCCGGCGTACTGCAAGGGCTTCGATGTCGGCATGATCCCGTATCGCATCGACGAGCGGATGAAGTTCGTCAATCCGCTCAAGCTGCGCGAGTATCTCTCGGCGGGGTTGCCTGTCGTATCGACCCCCGTGCCCGAAGTGCGGCGCTATTCGCAGCTCGCCGAGATCGCGGCGACGCCCGACGAGTTCATCGCGGCGTGCGAACGCGCGCTGGCGAGCGGCAACCAACGTGCCGCACGTTCGGCGGCGATGACCACAGAGACCTGGGCGGCGCGCGTCGCGACCGTCGAGGCCACGCTCGCGAAGATCGTAGAGGAAAAACGCCATGGCTAGGGAATTTCATACGGGCCTCGTCGGAGTCGATCCGATCTGCGAGCTCCACGTGCAAGCGATGAAGCAGTTGCTGGAGATCGAGCTGATCGGCATCGTCGATTTCGATCGTAAGCGCGCGCAGGCGAAGGCCGAGCCGTGGGGCACGATCGCGCTCGATAGCTTCGAGCAGATCGTCGACGCCGGCGCGAACGTTGTGCACATCCTCACGCCGCTACCGAGCCGCGCGAAGCTCGCACTCGCCGCGCTCGCGAAGGGCTGCCACGTCTTGATCGAGGCGCCGATCGCCGAGACCGAAGCCGACGTCCTCGCGATCCAGAAGCTCGCTGCCGCGAAGGACCTCACGGTCGCCGCCGCGCACACGCTGTTGTTCGATCCGCAGATCATCCGCGCGCTCGCGCGGGTCAAAGCGGGTGCGATCGGCGAGGTCGTCGCGGTCGAGATCCATCACACCGCGCACTACCCGGCCTACGAAGGCGGCGGGCTGCCACCGTGGGCGGCTCGTGCGGGCTATCCGCTGCGCGACCAAGGTGTTCACGGCATCTACGTGCTGCAAGCGCTGCTCGGTCAGATCGAGGATGGCGAGTGCGAGCAGCGCTCGCAAGGTAGCGACCCGAACCTCGCGTACGACGCGTGGGTCGTGCGCCTACAATGTCAGCGCGGCCTCGGCGAGCTCCATCTCTCGTTCGGAGGCAAGGCGGTGCATCAGGTGATCATCCAGGGCACCACGGGGCTGCTCGAGATCGATCTGCTCGCGGCATTCAGTGGGACGCGCGCCCTATCGGCGCACACCAAGACGCTCGATCGGATCACGAACGCCGTGACCGGATCGTTGCGACCGGTGCTCGAGAAGCCGGTCGGGTTGTGGAAGCGCGTCCGCAAGGCGGATCCGGCGCATCACGATGTCCGTGCGCTCGTCGCTGATTTCTACGCGCGCCTCGCCGCGCACGAACCCGCGGCGACCGATCTCGAAGAGGTTGCCGAGGTCATCAAGTGGGTCGATCGCTTCGCACGTGCGGCCGAGACCGATCAAGCCGCGGAGCGCGCGGCGTTCACGACCGCAGCGACGGTGCCATTCATCGTCACCGGCGCGTCGGGCTCGCTCGGCAAGGCCGTGGTCGAACGGCTCCTCGCGGATGGTCACAAGGTGCGTACCTTCGTGCGAAGGATGCCGACGCGGCGCGAGGCGAACGTCGAGTACGCGTTCGGCAACCTCGGTGACCCAGATGCCGTCGATCGCGCCATCGCTGGCGCCGAGACCGTGATCCACTGCGGCGCGGCGACCAGCGGTAGCTGGCCCGAGCACAAGGGCGCGACGGTCGTCGGCACGAGCAACGTGATCGCGGCGTGCAAGAAGTACAAGGTGAAGCAACTCGTGCACATCTCGTCGCTGTCGGTCGTCGATTGGGCGGGCTCGGCCGGCAACGGTGCGGTGACCGAAGAGACGCACCTCGAGCCACGTGCCCAGGAGCGCGGCGCGTATACGCAAGCGAAGCTCGCCGCCGAGAAAGCGGTCAGCGATGCCGCGCAGGCCGGCCTGCCGACCGTGATCTTGCGCCCGGGCCAGATCTTCGGCGGCGGCATCCCCCTCATCAATGGTGCGGTCGCACGCAGCACCGGCGGTCGCTGGCTCGTCCTGGGCGACGGCAAGCTCGAGTTGCCACTCGTCTACATCGATGATGTGGTGGATGCGATCACGAGCGCCATCACCAAGAAGCTGACCAAGGGTGAGGTGATCCAGCTCATCGATCCGGACCACCTCACGCAAGCCGAGGTCCTGAGCCTCGCCGGCGGTGCGAAGAAGATCGTGCGCGTGCCGCGGCCGGTGGTGTTCGCACTGGGCAAGCTCAGCGAGCTCCCGCTCGGCGTGCTGGGCCGGCAAAGTCCGATCGCCGAGTACCGGTTGAAATCCGCGCTCGCGCAGCTGCGTTACGAGAGCATGCGCGCGAGCACCCTCCTCGGATGGAGGCCGCGCGTCGGTGTCCGCGAGGGCATCAAACGCGTCAGTTCTTAACCGCGACCTACCAGCTCCGCGCCAGGCTTTACGCGGACATGCACCTCGGCATGTAGGTCGCAAGGGTCCGACCTCATGGTTCGCGCACTCCAGACTGCCCGCGTCGCCCTCGATGTCGTCGTTGCCGCGCTCGACCGCGATCGCCCCTTGATCACGCACCTGGTGATCACGCGGCGCTGCAACCTGGCGTGCGGCTATTGCTTCGAATACGACACGACCTCGCAGCCGGTGCCTCTCGCCGAGCTGAAGCAACGCATCGATCACCTCGCGAAGCTCAAGTCGGTGTTCGTCACGCTCACCGGCGGTGAATCGCTGCTCCATCCCGACGCCGTCGAGCTCGTGCGCTACGTCCGCGAGCAGGGCATGACCCCGTTCCTCAACACGAACGGCTACCTCCTCACCAAGCAGATCATCGAGGACCTGAACGCTGCCGGTCTCTACGGCCTGCAGCTCTCGATCGACAACGCGCGACCGAACGGCGTCTCGAAAAAGTCGCTCAAGCCACTCACCCCGAAGCTGAAGCTGCTCGCGAAGCACGCGAAGTTTCACGTCCGGATCAACACCGTGATCGGCTCGGGCCCGCCGGAAGAAGCGCTCGAGGTTGCGCGTGCGGTCACCGGATACGGCTTTCATAGCAACATCTCGCTCGTGCGCGCCGAGAGTGGTGCGCTGATGCCACCGAGTCCCGAGACGCGCGCCGCCTACGATCAGATTCGCGCGCTCGGCAAGAGTCGCTTGCCGGCGCTGATGGACGACACGTACACCCAAACATTGCTCGATCACGGCACGATGGATTGGAAGTGCCGGGCCGGCGCCCGCACGTTCCTCGTCGATGAACACGGCAAGACTCACCTCTGTCAGCCGCGCGCAGGCGAGGGCGGTAAGCCGCTGCTCGAGTACACCGTCGAAGATATTCGCGCCGCGTTCGATGCTCCGAAGGCCTGCGCGAAGACGTGCCCGATCTCGTACGCCCACCATGCGAGCAAGTTCGACGGATGGCGCTCGCAGAAGGGGCCGCTGATGCTGCCTGTGGGGCTCCACGCTCGGCGCAGTCCGGCGCTCGCCGTGATCGCGTAAGCGCCCCTCGTGCCGAGGGCGTTCGCCGTGCCCCACGTCGACTATGCGATCGCGATCACGGACGCGATCGTGTCAAAGCCACGGTGAGCCGCGGGCTTCGTGTACGATCACTGGATGCGCCGAGTCTCACTTCTCGTGGCCATTGCGGCTCTTGCCCTCGGTCTGCCTGCCGTCGCGCACGCGCAATCCGTCGTCACGCTCTCACCTCAGGGTGCAGCGGTCGCTGGCGCAGCGGGCATCACGCCCATGGATCTCGCGTCGCGGATCAAGAGCGAGGTCGATACCGCCTACGACACGGCGCGCGTGAGCAACTTCCTACGCTCGTTCGGCGATGCGACCTCGTTCGCGCAGCGCGGCCTCGGCGTCGATTACATGTCGCTGCCGAAAAACTTCATGATCGGGGTCGGCGTGCAGGTCGGGGTGTCTTCGACCAACGAGATCGATTTCAAGGAGCGCCCGACCGAGGGCGGAGTCGCGGCAAATGCGTCGGTGATGATCGGCCTCAACCTCGCAGATTGGGGGGCGCCACGCTGGACGGTGTTCGCTAACGGCTTCTACGAGAAGGGCTCGACCGATCGCCTGGACGGCAACCTCACGACCGGTGGCTTTCACGTCCAGTACAAGTTGATCCAGCCGGAGGCCGACGAAGGTGTCGCGAACGTGCTGCGCTGGGCGGGCGTGGATCTCACGACCGGTGTCGAGTTCACCAAGTGGTCGCTCGGCGCGAAGCAGGATGCGATCTCGCAGGACTTCAACATCGATCTCGGCAACGGAACGACCGATGCGACCACGTTGAATTCGACCGGTAAGTTCAACTTGACCTCGACCGCGGGCACGATTCCGATCGAGCTCACGACCGGCATCCGGATCGCTTTGCTCGTCAGCCTCTACGCGGGCGTTGGCTTCGACATCACGGTCGGCAAGAGCGAGGTCGATGGTGACCTCACCGGTACGCTGACGCAGAAGAGCGACGGCACGAACCTCGCCACCGTGCATGTCACCGAGACCGGCAACAATACGTCGAGCCCGGGGCAGTTCCGCGGGCTCGCGGGCGTGCAGGTCAATCTGTGGAAGCTCAAGGTCTACGCGCAGGCGAACGTGTCGCAGCTGCCGGCGGCGAGCCTCGGCTTTGGCATCCGCCTCGTACTGTAGCTACCAGCGCTACCAGTTGGGGGGCCAGTCCATCGCCGTGATCGACGCGATCAGCGCTTCCCGGGTCTTGGCTTCGACGTGGATGATGCCGGTCGGCTTGCCGAGATCGTAGTGCTGCTCGGGCGTCCAGTTCGAACCCTTCGCCGCGGCACGGTCGCTCTCGAGCTTGGCTTCGCGCTCGTCGATCACCAGGTCGCGAATGCGAAACTGGCCGTCCTGTTCGAGGATCATCGCGATCGGGTGGGGTGAGCCGAGCGTCGCGGGGAGCTGGTCACGACGAAGGCATTCGAGAGCCCCGCGCTTTCCGACTGGAGGAATGGGGGCCATGCCGCAGTCTAGCGCAACGGCGTGACGTTCCAGATCTGCTTTGCGTATTCCGCGATCGACCGGTCGCTGGAGAACCACCCTGAGTGCGCCACGTTCATGATCGACGACGCCACCCATTGCTTCGGGGCTTTCCAGACTTCGACCACGGCGCGCTGCGCTGCGGCGTAGGCCTCGAAATCGGCACACACGAGGAACGGATCGCGGTTGCGAAGGTCGGTGACGAGCGGCTCGAACATCGCCTTGTCGCCGCGCGAGAACGCACCACTCGCGACGAGATCGAGCGCGTTCGCGAGCTCGCCGTGGATGTAGCGACCGGGGTGATAGCCGGCGCGCTTCTCGGCGCTCACTTGCTCGGCGGTGAGCCCGAACAAGAAGAAGTGATCGGCGCCAACCGCCTCGCGGATCTCGACGTTCGCGCCATCGAGCGTGCCGATCGTGAGCGCGCCGTTGAGCGTGAACTTCATGTTGCCGGTGCCCGAGGCTTCGAGCCCGGCGGTCGAGATTTGCTCGGACAGATCCGCGGCGGGATAGATCCGCTGCGCGACCTTGACGCTGAAGTCCGGCACGAACAACACGCGCAGTTGATCGCGCGTGATCGGATCGGCGGCGAGGCGCTCGCCGATGCCCGCCGCCAGGCGGATGATCAACTTCGCCATCCAGTAGGCGGGCGCTGCCTTGCCGGCGAACACGAACGTGCGCGGCGCGCCGATGTCCTCGCCGTTGCGGATGCGTTGCCACAGCACGATCGCGTGGAGGAGGTTGAGGTGCTGGCGCTTGTACTCGTGGATCCGCTTGCACTGCGCATCGAGCATCGCGCTCGGATCGAAGGATCCCGCACCGAGATGATTCGCGAGCGCGGTCTTGTTCGCGAGCTTGACCGCGCGCCATTTCGCCTGGAAGGCGGCATCGTTCGCGAATTTCTCGAGCCCGGTGAGGCGCTCGAGGTCGCGTTGCCAACCATCGCCGATCGCGCTCGTGATCAGCTCGCCGAGCTTCGGATTCGCGAGCGCGACGAACCGACGCGGGGTCACTCCGTTCGTCACGTTCGTGAAGCGCTCGGGCCACATCTCCGCGAAGTCACGCAGCACGGTCTCGCGCAGCAGCCGCGAGTGCAGCGCGGCCACGCCGTTGATGTGGTGGCTCGCGACGGTCGCGAGGTTCGCCATCCGGACCTGCTTGGTGCCGCCTTCGCCGATCAGCGACATCCGCGCGAGCCGCGCCTCGTCGCCGGGGAAGCGCGCGCGGACCTCATCGAGGAAGCGCCGGTTGATCTCGAAGATGATCTCGAGGTGGCGCGGCAGCAAGCGCTCGACGAGCGGCAGCGGCCAGGTCTCGAGCGCCTCGGGCAGGAGCGTGTGGTTCGTGTAGGCGAAGGCTTGGCGCGTGATCTTCCACGCCTCGTCCCAACCGAGCTGGTGGACGTCCATCAACAGCCGCATCAGCTCTGGAATCGCGAGCGTGGGGTGCGTGTCGTTGAGCTGGATCGCGAGGATGTCGCCGAGTTGGCGCACGGTCATGCCGCCGTGGAGGAGCAGGCGAATGCAGTCTTGCAGCGCGCACGACACGAAGAAGTACTGCTGCTCGAGCCGGAGCTGCTTGCCCGCCGGCGACGAGTCATTCGGATAGAGCACCTTCGTGAGGTTCTCGCTGCGAATCTTTGCGTCGACCGCGCGCCAGTAATCGCCGAGCTGGAACGCGTCGAGATCGAGCTCCTCGCTCGCGATCGCGCTCCACAGCCGCAGAAAGTTCGTGGTCTCGGTGCCGTAGCCGGCGATCGGCGTGTCGTACGGAACGCCCTCGACGACGCGCTCCGGAATCCAGCGCACGCCTTCCGCGGTGTGCTCCGTGTGACCGCCAAACCCGACGGTGTGGCGGATCTCGTAGCGCCGGATCTCCCACGGGTTGCCAGCGCGCAGCCAGCGATCGGTGCGCTCGACCTGCCAGCCATCGCGGATGTCTTGATCGAAGATGCCGAACTCGTAGCGCAGGCCGTGACCGACCGCGGGCAGGTCGAGCGTGGCGAGCGAATCCATGTAACAGGCAGCGAGCCGACCGAGGCCGCCGTTGCCGAGGCCCGGCTCTTCCTCGGCTTCGACGAGCTCCTCGAGCGTCGAGCCGAGGGTCTTGGCTGCCTCGCGAGCTTCCGCTTCGAGGCCGAGCGTCAGGAGGTTCGCCCCGAGCTGAGGGCCGATCAGATATTCGGCCGACAGGTAGACCACCGTGCGCTTCTGGTCGGTCAGGATGGTCTTGGCAGACTCGGCCCAGCGTCGGAGCAGCCGGTCGCGCACCGCAAAGGCGAGGGCGAGGTACCGATCGTTCTTGGTCTCGACGCCCGGGAACTTCGCGAGCTCGGTGGTCAGCTTGTCGAGGATGTCGTCGGCCAGCGTAGGCATCGCCACGGAGCATATCTTGCCCTCCCTGCCGGGACGCCCCATCATCTCGCGAGATGCGCGAGTGGGCTGCCATCTTTCGCTCGCGCCGCATGGCGGTGATCTATCTGCTCGGCTTCTCGTCGGGCCTGCCTCTCATGCTGACAGGGCAGACCCTCCAGAACTGGGGCATCGACGAGCATGTAGACATCAAGAAGGTTTCAACGTTCGCGTTGTTGAAGCTTCCGTATACGTTCAAGTTCGCCTGGGCACCCTTGCTCGATCGCTATCAACTGCCCTTTCTCGGCCGGCGACGTGGATGGATGTTGGTCTTTCAGATCGGGCTCTTGCTTGGACTCGTTGCCATGTCCTCCCTGGACCCGGGCTCGACGATGGTCGAGCTCGCGGTGGTCGCGCTGTTCGTCGCATTCATGTCGGCATCTCAGGACATCATGGTCGACGCCTACAACGTCGAGGTGCTGAAGCCGGCGGAGCGTGCGGCCGGCTCCGCGACGTACGTCCTCGGCTATCGCACGGCGATGTTAGTGTCCGGTTCGCTCGCGCTGATCATGGCGGACCACCTGGTCTGGCGAGCCGTGTACCTCATCATGGCCGCGCTGATGCTCGTTGGCATCGTGACCGTGTTCTTCGCCGAAGAGCCAACCGTTGAAGCCCGTCCTCCTCGGACCCTCCTCCAATCTGTCTATCTTCCGTTTACCGAGTTCTTCCGGCGCTACGGGCGATACGCCGCCGTGATCTTGTTGTTCTGCGCGCTATTCAAGTTCGGCGAGCAGTTCGCACAGAATGTGAGCCAGTACTTCTATCGAGACATGGGCTTCACGAAGTCAGAGATCGGAACGCTGTCGAAGGCGGTCGCGTTCGCCGCATTCGCGATCGGAGGCGGCATTGGAGGCTCGCTCGTCGCGCGCTACGGGCTGCGCAAGATGCTCGTGGTCTTTGGAATCATCCAGATGCTGGTCCACGTGGGGTATCTCGTGATCTCGATTGCGGGACACAACCTCGCGGTGTACGGCGTCACGTTGTTTGTCGAGAACCTTTCGTTCGCGATGGCGACTGCCGCGATTACGGGCGCGCAGATGTCGTTCTGCTCTCCAGCGGTTGCAGCGACGCAGATGGCGTTGTTGTCGAGCTTCTCGGGCATTTCGACGAGCGTGTTCGCCGCGCTAGCCGGTTCGATGGTCGCTGCCGTCGGCTATACGAACTTTTTCCTCATCACGATGGCGATGGCGATTCCAGGAATCATCCTCGCGTACTTCGTCGCTAGCCCTGCTATCGAGCGCCGCGGATTCGCTTCAGGGTCGTCAGCAGCGTCTCCCGCGTGATCAGATCAACGAGCTCGAGCACGCCGGCGTCGCAGCGAAACAGCATGCGGTGATGGATGCCGACACGCGCCATGTAGAGCGGCCGCACCATGTCCTTGGCCTGCTTGACACTCTTCCACGCGAAGCCATCGCCCGCGGCGAGCACGCCGACCGAGCGCATCGCCTCGGACGCGACCGGGCCGGGGACTTCGTGGAGCGCGTCGGTGAACTTGCGCTCGAACTTCGGCAGCGTGATGCCACGCGCCGCGACCGGTAGATCGTCGACACCCTCGTCCGGCGATGGCTCGTCGGCGGGGCGGCGACGCGGCTCTTCTTTGCCGATGCGAGGCACGCTCTCGAGCTGTTTGCGCAGCGCGCGGCGCTCGGCCTGGCCTTCGCGGATCAGCGACTCGAGCTCCTCGATCCGACCGTCGAGCTCTCCGGACACGCCTGTCTTGCCGGGCTTGGTGGCCTTGACGAGCTCCGCGGCGGGCTTCGTGCGCTCGGAGGCGAGCTCGCTGCGCAGGGCTGCGAGCGATCGTTCGAGCTGATCGGCGCGCGCGGTTGATTCGGCGAGCTGGCTCTTCAGGCCCGCGTCGTCGCTCTTCTTCGTACGTTTGACCTTCGCGGTCAGCGCATCGAGCACGTCCCACGCCGGATCGGTCGGCGGTAGGTTCAGGCGATCGCGCGCATCCTCGACGGCACCGAGCAGGGCGTCCGCGTCGTCGACGCGCAACGTACCGATGCACGCGCGCGCGAACACGATGCCGAGGGCGGGCTCGACACGGAGCAGCGCGTATGCGAGGTCGACATCGTCGAGCTTGTTGGTGCTCGCGACCACCGAGTGGACGCGCTTCATCAGCTCGGTCCATGCCTCGCTTGGACCGCGTTCGATCGCGAGCTCGAGATCGTAGTGCTCGCGCATCGCGGGTGACAGGAGCGCGATCTGCGCGCGCGCGCGCGCCTGTTGTGAAGGACCACAGCGCAGCGCTGCCTGGATCAACCACTCGCGTGTGTCGTCGACCCACGAGTTGCCTTGGTCGTCCTTCGCATCGCGCTTCGCGAGCTCGACGATCGCCTTGTCGGCGTGATCCCACGCATGGACATCGGCGAGCTTGCGCGCCGCCGCGACGAGCGGGCGCGTCGCTAGCTTCGCGACATCGACGTGTAAGAGGTCGCGAAGATCGAGCTCGTCAACGTGCTCGATCGTCAGCTTGTCACCGGCGAGGAACTCGTCCCACGACAAGCCCGGGACAGGAGACGCCGCTGCGACTGGCTTGTCGGCGCAACACTTCTTGTACTTCTGACCACTGCCGCACGAGCACGGATCATTGCGTCCCGGCTGCTGCGGCGCGTGCACCGTGAAGCCGCCGCGCGCGAGCTCGACCTCGGCAGGGAGTGCCGCGATCACCGCGTCGATCGGCGCCGACATCGCCTTGTCGTCGGCCGAGACGGCCTTCGCGTACTCCTTCGCGAACGTGGCAATGGGCTTCAAGGCCGCGGTGGTGTTCGGGTCTTCGATCGTGGCGCCGATCGTCGAGAGCAGTGCGTAGCCTTCTGCAGTCATGGAGCGCGCGGACAACCGGCGGAGCTCGGAGACCAGCTCCGGTCCGCGCAAGCCGGCCTTCCACACCGCGTAGAGCACGATCGCCTCGAGCTCGCTCGCTTCCTTGGTCAACGGAAACCGGCGCTCGCGGATCACGTCGAACAGCTGGGTCTTGTCGCCGATCGCGATCGCGATCAGGCCGTTCGCGATCGCAGGTAGCTCGATGCCGGGCAGGATCTGCGCGATTAGCTCGACCGAAACGCTCTGGGTCTTCGCCCGCGCGATCGCGAGCATCGCGGCGCGCTCGTGATCCCACTGCGCGAGCGCAGCCTCGATCTCGGCGATGCTCGGCTCGCCCGCAGCCTCGATCTGCGAGCGCGAGATCCGCTCGCCCGAGAGGACTCGGTTCCGCTCTGCCACGGCCGTGTCTTACTTCGTCAGCACGAGATAAGCGAGGACGATGATGGCCGCGACGAGCACGCCGACGAGGACGAACACCAGCGCGTTCGACTTCGATGGTGGCGCGATCGTGGCCGACGACATCTGGATGTTGCGCATCGACATCGCCGCGATCGACGGCGCCGACGGCGGCTTCGAACCATTCAGCTGCGGCGGCCGCGAACCCGAGGTGCGCAGCGGAGCTTGTTGCGGCCCCGAAGACTGATGGGTGCGCATCGGGCCCGTGCTGTTGCGCTGGATCGAAGGCAGCGACGGCACGCTCGCACCGGGCGCGATGTTCGGTTGGCTCGCGCGCGACTTCACCTTGTGCTTGCCGCTCGGCGTGCCATCTGCGGCGCGACCGGTACCGAGATC
>JAYWCI010000248.1:0-3317 GCA_043780895.1 Kofleriaceae bacterium
GCATGCAAAATGCGAATTCCCGGTACGCGGCTCAGCGCAGCCTCCTCGTAGCCCTCTCTCTCGAATTACGGTTGAAGGCCGATAGTCCGGCGCATGAACTCGAGCAACTGCTCGCGTCGGTGAGCTCGGCACGCGCGTCCGTACTCGAGGCCGGTGAGGATCCACTTTCAAGGTTCGGGCTTGGGCGAACCGAAGCAGATCTGTTTTGGCTTCTGGTGAGCTATGCGACAAATCGTGACACGCGTAGATGTGTGCACTCGCTGATTCCGCAAAGCGTTGGCGGACTCACGATGGAGAGTCTGGTAGCGCTGGCAGTACCGGACGGCTGGCAGACCGCTGCGTACCGAGAACTGTCGGAGAGTGGAGTGCTCAGGCGACTCGCGTTGATAGAGTCGCTCCAATCGGTCGACGTTCACGTCTCGAGGCAGACCTGGTCCGCTTCTCCGAGGGTTCTTGCCTGGCTCTATGGTGATTCACTCGTAGGTACCGAGTGCTCCAAGTTCGTCAAGCGATCAGAGCCAAAGCCGTTCGAGTCCCTGGCATCGAACGCTGGGCTTCACGCCGAAGCTCGAAGCGCGATGGGTTCGAAACGCGCCGTCATCATCGCGAGTGGTGCACCGGGACTCGGGCGGCGGAACTTGCTGGCTGCTGCCGCCAGCGAAGCGGGCGTCGAAGTGCTCGAGATCGACGCAAAGCGTCTGGCGCAGAATTCAACGGAGCTGACCAAGCAACTCCGTATGATCGCCCGCGAGTGCAAGCTGCTCGCGATGGCGCCGCTGATCCGAAACATCGACGCCCTCGTCGAAGACAAGGACACGATCAAGATCGATCTGCTCGGCATCGAGCTCGTAGCCGAGCTCGACACGAACGTGTTCGTGACGTGCGGCGTGAATCGACCGCAGCTCCGCTGGGAGCGGCCTGTGATCGTGATCGAGGTGAAGGCGCCGCCCTCGGCACAGCGGGCGCGGCTGTGGGCGACGCTGCTCGATGCGTCCGAAACCGACGGTGAGTATCTCGCCACGACGTATCCGCTCGCACCTGCGATAATGCATGCGGCGGCGGCGGCGGCAAAGGCGCGTGCTGTGGGTCGGAACTTGACGCCGGAAGATGTCGAGCTCGGCATTCGCGCCGTGCTCGATGACAAGCTCGGGCACTTTGCCAAGCGCGTCGACGTCACCCAGAGCTGGGGCGACCTGGTGATCGAGCGCGAACAGGCGCAGTCGATCACGGAGCTGATCGCGCGGATTCGTCAGCGCCGCACGGTGTACGAGACCTGGGACTTCGCGGCGAAGGTAGGCAAAGGGCTCGGCGTGTCCGCGCTGTTTTCGGGGCCGCCGGGTACCGGCAAGACAATGGTCGCGGCCCTGATCGCGAAAGAGCTGCACCTCGAACTCTACCAAGTCGACATGGGCAAGCTGGTGTCGAAGTACATCGGCGAGACCGAGAAACAGCTCGGCGAGCTCTTCGATGCTGCCGAGGCGGGGCACGCGATCCTGCTGTTCGACGAGGCGGACTCGCTGTTCGGTAAACGGACCGAGGTGAAGTCGTCCAACGATCGCTACGCGAACCTCGAGACCAACTACTTGCTTCAAAGGCTCGAGACGTTCACCGGCATCTGCTTGCTGACCTCGAACCACGAATCGAACATCGATCCTGCATTTCAACGCCGGCTGTCGCTGCACCTCCGCTTTGCGGTTCCTGACGAGGAGGAGCGAGAGAAGCTATGGCACGCGATGTTGCCGACTGCGGCCCCGGTCGCACCGAACCTCGATCTTACGGGCCTCGCTCGCAGGTTCGAGATGAGCGGCGGCTACATTCGGAACGCAGCATTGCGCGCCGCGTTCCTCGCGGCCGACGAGGGCACCTCGATCACCGACGCACACCTCGAGTACGCCGCGCGTGTCGAATACGAAGGCATGGGCAAGATCGTCGCGCCGCGTGTGCCGCAGTGGCCGCCGCGGTTGAGCTCGTCCCTGTAGTGTACAGTCTCCGGAACGACGCTCGCGCGGCCATCCGACTACGCGATGATCGCGAACGAGCGGCTGCGTGGGTTGTGTTTCACGGGCAGCTGGGGCGTCTTCCTGAAGATCCTGGAAGCCTGGAAGCCTGGAAGCCTGGCCCCGAGTTCCTCGTCGTGCTTGTGGCGGACTAATTGAAAAGGTGCCGACGATGCACGCGGCTGCAACCTAGCGCGCTCCGGCGAACGTCGCCCGCGTGTGGCGCAGGCCCATGCCGAGATCGAGCTCGGCAGCCCACGCGCCGTCGACGATGCGATCCGCGATGCCGTCTTGATCGTCGTCGACGAGCTTCGCGTGGCCCGAGATCAGATGGAACACTTCGAGCCTCAGCGCCGAGAATTGCTGGTGGAGCGGATCCGATCGACGAGGAGGTCGACGCCGCTCTGGCGAGATGCTCGCGATCTCGGTCGCGTGACCGACGCACACGCCGAGCACGCACTTGTCGGCGACGGACTGCGCGAGGTGCGGACAGTTAAGCGCGTTCGAGATCGTGTCGTGAACATCCGTACCGAGCTCCGAGGTGACGGCCAAGGTGACGGCCTGCCACGCGTACTCGCCGTAGTTGAGGCCGAAGTGCTGTTCGCCGATCATAGGAACCGGGCGACTCGACTTGAGTTGCAATGCGACTCGGTTCTGCTTGAAACGTGTCGAACGTCGAACAGAGGGGCATCGCGCACGTCAGTCGTCTTCTTGTAGGATCGGTGGTCAGGCGCGCTACTCGCATGAATCGACGCGCCGCGGGCAGCTCTTCATCCGAACCGTGCGGACGGTCTGGACGTGCCGTTCCCGCAGGCCAGGTCACGAAGTCATGTGGTCTCCAGCAGGATCGATTCCGTGTCGATCCTCGGGCGGTTCTTGGCAGCGTAGCGCTCGGTCGAAGGCGCTTCGCGCGCTTCCAAGAGGGGGGCTAGGTCACTCCCTGCCGCGAACACGCGAGCGCTGTACGGATCAGCAGCTCGAGATCAGGCCTCTCGACCTTCGCGAGTGCCTGGTCGACATAGCGCACAGCCTCGGCTCTCGTGAAGCCAAGCGTCGTCAGCGCTTGTTTTGCCTGCGTCACGGCGACGACGCTCTCGAACTTCGAACGCCCCACGGGGGGCGTCGATACTGCTACTTGCGGTTGAAGTCGCGCCGCACGGAGCGCATCGAGCGCATCGAGCGTATTGATCGCCGGCGCGATCGCGATCGCCGGCGACGAGGCAGGTGGATTCACATAGGTGATCGTGAGGTTCGGCGCCGAGCCCGTGATCTGTAGCTTGCCTTCATGAAGGGCGCGATGGTGTGCCGAACAGGTGAGGG
>JAYWCI010000249.1:0-12873 GCA_043780895.1 Kofleriaceae bacterium
CACATCCTCGTCGAGCTCTCGGGCGGCGCGAAGCCGGTGTCGGTCGCGGTCACCGCGAAGACGTTCCCCGAGACCAAGCTCGTCGTCGAAGAAGAGCTCGCGAATCCCGACAAGGCCGATCGCGAGAAGATCGACGCCGACAACAAGGCGATCAGCGAGGCGTATGCCAGAGGAACCAACGCGCCGCACTTCATGCACGCGTTCAAGCGGCCTCCCGGCAGCGTGACCTCGGTGTTCGGCGAGTGGCGCACGTTCAACGACGGCCATCGCGCGCAGCACCTCGGCCTCGATCTCGGCGCGCACGAAGGCGCGAAGGTCGCGGCCATCGACGACGGCACGGTCGTCCTCGTGCGCGAGACCTTCCTTGCCGGCAACGTCGTCGTCATCGCGCACGGTGCCGGCATCTGCTCGCTGTACTTCCACCTCTCGAAGGCCCAGGTCGCCGAGGGTGATGCGGTGAAGCAAGGTGCCGCGATCGGGCTGGCGGGTCACACCGGTCGGACGACCGGGCCGCACCTCCACATCAGCATGCATGTCGGCGACGCGATGGTCGATCCGGCCGCGTTCTTCAAGCTCGCGATCGCGCCCGCAAAACCGTCTACCGCTGCGAAGTGAGGTCGCGCGTGATGTTCTTCTGGTGCGCTTCGATCGTGCCGCCGCCGATCTCGATCAACTTCGCATCGCGCAGGAACTGCTCGACGCGAAACTCCGTGCAGTAGCCCCAGCCCCCGAGCACTTGCACGGCGGCATCGGCGACTTCCTTCGCGGCGGTCGCGGCGAAGAGCTTCGCGGCATCCGTGCCGAGCCGGTTGCGCGACTGCGGACCGACCGTGCTGGCGATGTTGTAAGTGAGCGCGCGCATCGCCTCGAGCTTGGCGTAGCTCTCGCCGATGTAGCGCTGGATCTGGCCGTGCTCGGCGATCGGCTTGCCGAACGTCTGGCGCTCGGTCGCATACTTGACCATCACGTCGACGCAGCGCCGCGCGATGCCGACGCTCATCGCTGCGAGCCCGAGCCGCTCGATCTCGAGGTTGCGCATCATGTTCGTGATGCCGCCGCCTTCGGTCCCGACGAGGTTCTCGGCGGGCAGGAAACAATCCTCGAAGACGAGCTCGCACATCGTCGAGGACCGCATGCCCATCTTGGGAATCTTCGCGCTGGTCGAGAACCCCTTGGTGCCGCGCTCGACGACGAACGTCGTGATCCGGCCTTCGACCTTCGCGTACACGAGCGCCAGCCCGGCCTCGGGACCGTTCGTGATGAACGTCTTGCGACCGTTCAGCACGTAGCCTTCGGCGGTCTTCTTCGCCACCGTGGCCATGCCCAGCACGTCGGTGCCGACCGCCGGCTCGCTCATGCCCATGCAGCCGACGACCTCGCCGCTGATCACGTTCGGGAGGTACTTCTTGCGCTGCGCGGGGTTCGCCGCCCAGTAGAAGTTGTTGACGAACAACAGCGCGTGCGCGAGGTAGCCGAGCGCGAAGCCCGGGTCCGAGTACGACAGCTCGTCGTGCACGATGCACGATGCGAACGCATCCAGGTTCGCGCCGCCATCGGCTTCCGGAATCGTGATCCCGATCAAGCCGAGGTTGCCGAGCTCGCGCAAGAGGCCCGTGTTGAACGTGCCTTTCTCGTCGTGCTCCATCGCCTGCGGTTCGACACGTGTCGCGGTGAATTGGCGAACGGTCTGCCGCAACAAGCCATGCTCTTCGGTCTGACCCATCATCATCGCGTGAACCTTACCCGACGAATGTGGCCTACCGTTCGGTAGGAATAGCAGCCGACCGTTCGGTAGGATGTTACATGTCCAAGCCCTCCATCGCGCGCTGGCTCGAAGGTGGTCCTGCCGTGTTGTTCGCGAACCCGACTGCCCAATCGGGCAAGGCCGCGGACTGGATTCGTCATGCGCGCGCGCTGCTCGACGAAGCGGGCGTGCCCCATCGGTTTGTCGCCACCGAGCCGAACGGTGCCACCGTGATGCGCGTGCGCGAAGCGATCGATCGCGATGGTGCGCGCCTCGTGATGTACATGGGTGGCGATGGCACGTTCGCGGAGGTCGCGAAGGGCCTACTCGGATCGGACCACGCGGGCGAGGTCGCGATGGGCATGTTGCCGACCGGTACCGCGAACGATCAGGGCAAGTCGTTCGGGCTCGAGGCCGGGCAGGGCGCACTCGAGCGCAATGTCGAGGTCGTCGCGGCCGGCCACACGGTCGGCTGCGATGTCGGCACGCTCGTGATCGATCGCGGCACCAAGGAGATTCATCGCGACCTGTTCTTCGATTCGTTTTCGGTCGGGCTCGGCGCCGCGAGCCTCGCGACGCGCAATCGCGATCGTAAGCGCGTGCGCAAGATCCCCGGGCTCGGCGCGATCTATCGCGACCAGCTCGTCTACGCGGGCGCGCTCGCGCGTCACCTCGCAGAGAGCTACGTGGTCGACACCAAGTTCGATCTCGATGCGGTGATCGATGGCAACGTGCGCAACTGGCCAGGCCTGCTCGACGTGATCGTGAAGAACACCAAGATCTTCGGTGGCGAATGGATCTTCGATCCGAATTCCGAATCGGATGACGGTCTGTTCGAGCTCGTCCCGGTCGCGGGGCGCCGCGACTTCACCGCGAAGTTACTCGGCGGCTTGCGCGCGAGCCCGATCGGCACCGCCGAGCTCGAGCAACTCGGCATCGAGACCGAGCCCGCCGTGTCGGGCAAGCGGATGGAGATGGTCGTGCGGACCAAGACCAAGGTACTCCCGGCCGCGCAGGTCGATGGCGAGGAGATCCCGGCGGGCGAGCGCTACGTCGTCGAGGTCGCGACACGGGCGCTCCGGCTGATCGTGCCGCTCGAGCATGTCGATCCATCACATACCGATCTCAGTGCAGCTGTGAGCACACGCTAGTGTGCAGTGGAGAGCGTGGACCCCGCGGTTTGCAATGTCGTCGCATGGATATCTGCACGGATAGCGCATGGCGTGTGACTTGCTGAAGGAGTCTTCGCCCGCGCATTTCCGTTTCTGGACGTGCGTGCACTCGTCAATACCCTCATCATCAACGCGAGTGTGTGCACGAACGCGGGCACCTTTTCTGACGCTGATCGTCGCCGCTAGTTGCGGCGGTCAGCCTGCTGTACCCAAACCGTCGCCGCCGGTCGTCGAGATCGTCGAGAACACGACGAGGGTCCGGAGCTGTGCCGAGGCCGCGGTCGGCATCGAGCAAGCGACGCGCGCGATCCGGCCACCCGAAGGGTCGGTCGTCCAGCTCGTGCGGGCGCGGTGTACGGATGATCGCTGGGCCAGCGATGCGATCGATTGCTTCGCGACGATGAAGGAAGGCGAGCTCGCGAAGTGCGCGAGCTCGCTCCCGGAGGAGTCGCGCCACGAGTTATTCGCGGCGCTCGGTGGTACGGACGAGGCCGCGGTCGCGAT
The DNA here is from genome assembly GCA_043780895.1 of Kofleriaceae bacterium. Classification (GTDB taxonomy): domain Bacteria; phylum Myxococcota_A; class Polyangia; order Haliangiales; family Haliangiaceae; genus JABFXX01. The sequence goes on from JAYWCI010000249.1 coordinate 3,421, forward strand.
CGCTGCGCTCCGGCTGGCCGACATGCACGTCGGCGTCACGGCGTGTGACGAGCTGTTCGCCACCGCGCGCGACTTCATGGGGTGCGAAGCAATCCCGCTCGCGACGCGCGCCGAGATCGGGCCCCAGATCGCCGACTCGTGGGATCTGCCGGACAAGCTGCCGGCGGACGCCCAGGCCCGCATGACGACGGTGTGTACGCAATCGCGAGAAGCGCTGCTGCAACAGGCAGTTACGGCCGGCTGCCGGACCCCACCCTAGCCTTCGGGCTAGCCCTTTACGAACTCGACATTTCGGCCCATCCTCCTCGCATCAACCCCCGTTAGGAGCTGTGTGATGGCTGATGTCTTCATTTACGACGCACTTCGTACGCCGCGCGGTCGCGGCAAGGCCGGCAAGGGCGGGCTCTCCGCGATCCATCCCCAGGAGCTGCTCGCGCAGACCCTGAACACGATGGCCGAGCGCCGCAACCTCGACAAGAACCTGGTCGAGGACGTCTCGATCGGTTGCGTCACGCAGACCAGCGAGCAAGGCGCGTGCATCGCGCGCACCGCACTGATCGCCGCGCAGTGGCCCGAGGATGTCACTGGCTACACCGTCAATCGCTTCTGCGGCTCGGGTCTCGAAGCGGTCAACGGCATCGCCGCGAAGATCGGCGCGGGCTTTTTGCAGGCCGGCATCGGCGGCGGCGTCGAGTCGATGTCGCGCGTTCCGATGGGCTCGGACACCCAGTTTCTCGATGCGGGCAACGAGAAGCTGCGCAAGCGGTTCTTCCTCGTGCCGCAGGGCATCTCGGCCGACCTCATCGCGACGCGCGAAGGGTTCTCGCGCGCCGATGTCGACAACTACGCGCTCCACAGCCAGCAGAAGGCAGCGCGCGCGATCGAAGAGAAGCGGTTCGGAAAGTCGCTGTTCGCGGTCAAGGCCGATGACGGTTCGCTCGCGCTCGATCGCGACGAGCATCCGCGTGCGGATACCACCCTCGAGGGTCTCGCAGGTCTCAACGCCGCGTTCGAGAAGCTCGGCGCGATGAAGGTCGGCTACAACGGCGAGTCGCTCGATCAGCTCGCGCTCCAGATCTATCCCGACACCAAGGCGATCAACCACGTCCACACCGGCGGCAACAGCTCCGGTATCGTCGATGGCGCGGCGGTCGTGTTGATGGGCTCCAGGGAGTGGGGCACCAAGGCCGGTCAGAAGCCGCGCGCGCGGATCCGCGCGATCGCGACCGCGGGCGCCGAGCCCGTGATCATGCTGACCGCGCCGGCGCCGGCGTCGGAGCGCGCGCTCAAGCAGGCCGGGATGACCGTCAAGGACATCGACCTGTGGGAGATCAACGAGGCGTTCGCGACCGTGCCGATGCAGACCGCGCGCAAGCTCGGGATCGACATGGACCGGGTCAACGTCAACGGCGGCGCGATCGCCCTGGGCCACCCGCTGGGTGCGACCGGCGCGATCCTGCTCGGCACGGTCCTCGACGAGCTCGAGCGTTCGAACAAGTCCACCGCACTGATCACGCTGTGTATCGGTGGCGGCATGGGCATCGCTACGATCATCGAGCGCGTCTAAGTCTGATAGGTTGCCGCCAGTGCTCTGGCGGCTGTGCGCTGTACTCGCGATCGTCGGTTGCGAGGCACCCGTGCTCGACGAGCCCGCTCCGGTCGCGCCGCACTACGTAATCGCGCCGGCACCGTCGGTGTTTCCACTCGGTGTGGCGCATGGCTGGCTCGGTCGCGGTGTCGCGCCGCAACGCGTGGCGCTCGCGACGCTCGAGGGTCTTCCGCTACAAGGCACGCCCGCGCTGTGGACACTCGATACGAACGGCCCCGGCGCGTACGCGTTCCTGAGCGCGGGCGGAACGCTCCAGCAGATCACGCTCGATCCGATCGCGGTGACGTGGCGGTTCGCGTGCAACGCGCCGATCGTCGGGACGAGCAACTTCGGCGTGGTGTGCGGCGATGCGAAGGGCACGCGCACGCTCGATGTCACCGGCAAGGTGACCTGGGAGCAGCCCGCTTCGTTCGTGATGATGGATGGCCCGCGGATCGCGGTCGCCGCTCCCGCGGGCCTCTCGGTGATCGCGGCCAAGGACGGCCACGAGCTGTACGAGCTCGCCGTGCCTGCAGGCGCGCGTCCGCTCGCGATGTGCGATGGCGAGGTCTACGTACTGCTCGTCGATGGCCGGCTGCAGAAGCTCGTGCCGGGTGCGAAGAAGCCGGCGTTCACGCTCGCGCTCGCCAAGACCGAGACGATCGTGAGTGCGGATGCGTGCGCGGTGCCCGCCGCGCCGATCCTCGTCACGATCGCGGGCGAGCGTGGCACCTCGGTCGTCTCGATCGATCGCAGCGCGGGTACGGTGCTCGGCCGCGTCGACGACGTGCACGGCATGTGGCCGGCCCGCGGCCCGCTCGCCGATACGATCGAGATCGCGACGAGCACCGGCGTGAGCCGCTGGGATCGCAAGCTGCTCGCGAGCGAGCGGCTCGATCTGCCCCCCCTCGGTGCGCTGCTCGCGAGCCACGGCACGCGCCGCCTCGTACGCGCGACGCCGGCGACGGCGGTGCTGCTCGATGCCGACGGCATCGCGGCGTACGTCCCGATCAGCGAGCCGAGCGCCGTGCTCGGCGATACGACCGTGTTCACCGGTGCGCGCTTGATCCAGCTCCCGCCGCGCTGGAAGGGACCGCTGCATCTCGGCGTGCACGCTCCGCTCGCCGTGCCCGCGGAGCTGCGCGATCTGCCGGCGTCGGTCGCGGCACCCGCGCCTGTCGCGGCACCGTTCGAGCTCGGGACGAAGCTCGCCGGCACGACGATCGTGGCGACGTCGCTGTACGTCGCCAGCGATGGAGGGGTCGCGCAACTGGATCTCGGCACGCTCGCGTGGGGGTGGCACGTCGTCGAGCCTGGCGCGCGCGCTCTCGTCGCCGATGCGACCACGATCGCGTTCGCGACCGAGCGCGAGGTCGTCGTCCTCGACAACACTGGCGGCAACCGCACGCGGATCGCGGTGCACGCCGAGGAGCTCGCGCTCGCGGGCGTGCTGTTGCTCGCGCGCACGAGCTCCGCGACGTACGTCTACGACGCGGTGACAGGCACGTTGCTCGGCGTGCTCGCGAGCCGCGCCGTGCCGCTCGCGCTCGAGGGCATGGAGCTCGCGATCACGTACGAACAGAATCGCATCGTCGCGCGGCTGCCGCGTGTCGACATGCTGCCGGTGTGGTCGCTCGAGGTCGCGGGTGTCATCGAGACGCTCGAGCGTTCGGGCGATGGCGTGCTGGTCGGACTCGAGGACGGCGATGCGTATCGGCTCGATGGCCGCACGGGTGCGGCGACCGCGATCCCCGGGCTCGGGCTCGCGTGGCGCGCGAGCGGCGATGCGATCACGGGTGAAGCACCGGGCGGGCCGATTCCGCCCGCGGTGATCGCGCCTCCACCGGGCAAGCCCGAAATCTACGTGCCGACCGATCTCGAGGTGGCCCCCGCGATCGCGACACCGTGGCCGCCGCCGCCGCCCATGCCGGCGAGCTGGGAGCTCACGATCTATGACCAGGCGGGCGGGGTGCGAGCGCGCAACGATTACGCATTTGCTGGGGTAGCGGGCATGCGCGTCGGCTCGGCGCCCTTCGTCTACACCGCCGGGGCCAAGGCGCTGGTGATCGATAGCGTGCGTGGCGATCCGCTGCGACGCGTTGCATTTCCGGCGCCCGTGGCCGGTGGCGTCTTCTCGACGATCGTCGACGGCCGCGCCATCGTCGGAATGATCCTCGCCGGGCCGCTCCGGCTGGTGGTCTTTTAGTGCTACAGATCGAGCATGGCTCTTCCGCTTCGAGCTGCGTTGCGCTCCGCTGGCCGCTTCATGGTCAAGAACCCCACGACGATGCTGAGCATGGCGCGCCATGCTCTCGGCATGCGGATCGCTGTGCCCTTGGATTCGCTGCGCTGGTTCATCGCGAACACGCCGCCTTCGAAGAAGGCGCCGCAGGACATCACGATCACGCCGCGTCCGCCCGCGATCGGGCTAGGCGCCACGATCGATCTGATGGGGACCACGGTTCGCGCCGGTGCTTCGATCCGGATCGAGCAGATCGAAGTCACCGATCACAAGTTCAAGGTCACGCTGCGGATCAGCGATGTCACGATGAAAGTGCTCGGCGAATCGTTCACGCCGGTCGCCGGCCTCATCAAGAGTGGCGCGCTCGATCTCTCGAAGCCGGGCAACCTCGCCAAGTTCATGCCGAAGAAGCCGCCGATGCTCGTCGAAGCGCATGACGACATCGTCGTGCTCGACCTCATGCAGAACCCTAAGTTCGCCGAGAACGACAAGGTGCGCGGTTTGCTCGGCACCGTCACGCCGGTCATCCAGGTCTCGGGCCTGTCGACCGAGGGCGACTTCCTGATCCTACAGCTCCGCGCGTCGCCGTTCGGTCTGCCGCGTGCGATCAATGCTGCGCGTCAGCTCGCTGCGGGCTGAGTGATTCGTGGCCGATTCCGTCGAGCTCGCGAGCACCGATAAAGCGGCGCGCTACGCCGAGCTCCTGCCGCAACTCGCGAGCCTCGTCGAGGGCGAGTCCGACCTCGTCGCAAACCTCGCGAATATCACGGCGGCGCTCAAGGTCTGCATCCCGCGCACGAGCTGGATCGGCTTCTACATCGCGCGCCAGGGCGAGCTCGTGCTCGGCCCGTTCCAAGGCAACGTCGCCTGCGTGCGGATCAAGTTCGGCAAGGGCGTGTGCGGCACCGCCGCCGCCGAGCAGCGCACGGTGATCGTGCCGGATGTCGAGCAGTTCCCTGGCCACATCGCGTGCGACGCCGGCTCGCGCTCGGAGATCGTCGTGCCGATCGTGCGCGATGGTGCGGTCGTCGCGGTGCTCGATCTCGATAGCTACGACCTCGCGGCATTCGACGACACCGACGCGACCGGGCTCGCCCCGATCGCGGCACTCGCGGCGACGTTCGCATGGTGAAGTGGGCGCTCCTCGCGACGTTGCTCGGCTGCCAGAGCCACGACAACGCGGCTCCGCGTGTCGAGACCGGCAGTAGTGCCGCCCCCTCCGATGCGCACCTCGTGCGTGATGGCGACGAGCAGGACGAGCCGCGTGCCGATGCGCGTGTGAAGGTCGACGAGCCCGAGCCCGCACCCGATCCGGGCAAGCAGATCTACGGTCTCGGTGCGGTGCCGGCGTGGCAGGCCGTCGTCGATCGCAACCTCTACCTCGATCGCCGCGGCCAACACGGGGTCGTCTACGGCACGCTCGGCGAGGGAATCACGATTCCCGCGAGCGGCAGCGGCGACGCCGCGCTCGCCGCGGTCACGACGCCCTACGTCTGGCTCTTCGACGATACCGAAGGTAACGGCGCGCTCGCGATTCGCGTGCTGCCGGCCAGTCCCGCCAAGTCCGGCGTTCGGATCGCGTTCGCCGGCGCGTGGGCGCTCGACGAGCAGCGCGCCTACTTCTGGAAGGCGTCGCTCGCGTCTCCGCTCTCGCCGGCGCCACCGTCCAAGCTCAAAGATCCGGCCGCGCAGCCGGGTCACGCGATCACGAACGGCGAGCTGCCTGCCGGCGCGCGATCGATCAGCCTCGCGAAAGAAAACGACGCCGCGTACTTCACCGTCGTCGGTGCCGCGCCGCTCGGCGATGGCGATGGCTGGCTCGTCGCCGACGAGCTCGGTAGTACGCCGTACGCGCTCCTCAACCTGCCGGGCGAGCGCGCGAGCTTCGGCGCGCAAGATCTGCGAACGCCCGACGAGCACTGGGCGCTGCGCCGAGGCTGGACCTACTGGGTGCGCATCGGCCCCATCCACAAACACGGAGCCGACAAGCCCGCGACGATCACCGCGCGCACGCCGCCCATCCGCGTGAACTAGTGCGTTGGCTGCGCCACTACCTCGACGAAGAAGACGTGACGTACTTCTTCGAGATCGATGACGAAGGCTGGGTAGTGCGCCAGGTCGAGCTGCGTGGCGGCAGTCAGACTCCGACCGTAGCCGCCGCACGCGCCGAGTTGCCGGATGCGAATCGTGATGGCCTCGCAGCCGTCCAGGCGTACGAAGCGAAATACGGTGTGCTCGCCGAGCAGCCGATGTCGAAGTGGGACGCTGACTTCAGGCACGCGGACGTCGAGCCTGCAGAGTTCGAAGTGATCTGGAACCAAGCGCGCGCGCACCTCGAGCGCTCTGACTAGTCCCGGGACGAACCGCTCGAGTAGATTCGAGCTCTACGTAGACATTCGAGCCATCGACGATCTCGACCGTGCTCGTGCCGGCGTGCCGCCCCTCGATGACGAGCTTCGCCGCTCCAGCGTGCGCACTCACCGCGTCTCCCTTCACCCTCGCGGTCGATGGCAGGTAGCAGCTGGTGTGACAGCCGGGTTCATGCAAGGTGACATGACGCCGAGGTCGCGGTCGGTTCGCCGTGTCGCGATCGAAGCCGACGTAACCGCGCCCGGGCTACGTAATCGTTGCTCCGTATCGACCGGTCGCCCGGGATCCGCTACGGCGCGATGCCGTTCAGGATCTCGAACACAGCACTTTCGTTGCCGAGGCAGTTCGCGTGGTCTAGCGTCGTGTGCGTCGTGGGCGTGGTGAACACGAACTGATCGAGGAGGTCACCACCGCAGCCGGGTTGCGGGCCGGTGAGGCCATGCAGCGACGTGGTAACTTGCTCGAACTGGGCGTCGCTCAGGGTGCGCTGGCCCGGCACCAGCGAGTAAACCTGATCGTTCGCCAGCGCGGCGCAGAATTGCCACGCGAGGATGTGAGACGCGACCGTCAGCGTGTAGCGATCGTCGATCGGCGCGCAGGTCGACCCGGCTGCAGGGGTCGGGGCGAGACCACCGGTCCGGCTGATCGCGATCTCGGTGGTGTCGGAGCTGAATGGGTCGGAGGATGCATTCGTCGTGCAGCCGAAGGCGAGGAGCGAGAAGGCGAGGAATCTCATGATCGAGGTAGAGCAAGTTCACGACCACGTCGCCGTCACGAGATTTCGCGCGGTTATCGCGCCAGGTCCTCAGTTATTCGGCACGGCACGCCGCAAGCTCGTCGATCGATTCCCCTACGTAGCCAACTCGAATCCAACGCGATGGCGCACCCGACTCTAACGTCAGAGTCGGCCACATGGCGCGCAGTGATCCCGTCGCAATCGTGCGTACCGTTTCTGACGTTCGAAAGCGCCCAGGGATGTTCGTCGGCGGCTCCGATGGCGACGGAGTCCTCGACTTGGTGCTCGAGCTACTCGCGAACGCGTACGACCAGCACCTCGCGGGGCGATGTTCGCGCGCAGCGATCGATCTCTCCTCCGATGGCACTATCACCGTCGCGGACGACGGCCCGGGCTTTGCTGCCGAGGGCTGCATCAGCTGCTCACCACCCGATCGACGACGCCGACGGTCGATGGCCACCGACCCCACGTTCATCGCATCTGGGTGTGGGCGCGATGGGCTTGTTTGTCGTCGCGGCGTTGAGCGAACTGTTTTCTTTGCGCTCGGTGCGTCGCGGGATCCGGACGACGACGAGCTACGCGCGTGGCGAGGTGGTCGAGCACGTGACAACGGCGCCGACGACCGAGCGCGACGGCACGCGGATCACGTTCCGCCCCGATCCGACGATCTTCATGCATCCGCGCGTGCTGCGCGTGGCGCTCGCTCGCTATCTCGAGGACCTCAGCTTTCTCGCTGCGAGCGCGAGCTCGTTAGCGCTCGCGATTGATCTTGAACAAGCCTTCCCTTGACCGTCACCTGCAGAACGCTCGCGGTCTGCACTAGCAGATCTAGCAGATCCCAAACGCTCAGCTCGATCGCTACTCGTCGCCACCGCCCGGAACTTCGGCGAAGCTGATCAGTCCGTAGCGTCTCCACCCCGTGGTCATCAACCAGGTCCGAGGGAGCCAGATCCACGAGCCGTCGTAACCCGGTGGACTCTTGAACCGCTTTCCTTCGGGACGCTCTTTCCAGCCGTCGAACGCCAGTGCGCTCGAGAACGGATCGACCTTCGTCCAAGCCTCGCCCATCCACGCTTCGCTCTTGATCCCGTGGTGTCGCCAGTTGTTGAGGACGTACGACACGCAGTTGCGCACCTCGCGCGGCGTCTTCAAGATCCGCGCGTAATAGCGATCGGCGAACACGCTGCCGCGCCGCCGCTTACCACGGCGGGCGCCGACCGCCGCGTTCAGCTGCTTCGCACACGAGATCCCGAACACCTGCATCCCTTTCCACAGCGCCTTGCGGTCCTTCGCCTCGACGATCAGGTGGATGTGGTTGCGCTGGATGCTGAAGTGAATGATCCGGAACGTGTCCTCGAGGCGCAGCGTGCTGTGCCGCGCTTCGCGCACCGCTTCGAAACCTTCGAAGCAACGCAGCGAGCCGACCTCCGAGGTTGCACGCAACACGACGTGCACGGGCTGCGCTGCCTTCAACGTGGGACGAACCTTGTGCGCTTCGCTCGCACGACCCTCCGACAGCCTTCGCTTCGGCCTGCCTGCGCCTTTGCGAGCACCGCCTCGAAACTGGCCGTTCTTGTCCCGCTTACGAGTCATCGGCAGCTCTTGCTGCACGTGACGTTGGAGCGGTCGCCGACCCATGATCCATGCTAGCGCGTCCCGAATTGTTCGCAATTGAATATCGCCGATAAATCCGTGAGATCTGAGATGCGACGTCGAACTGTCCCGCTTGGAAGTAACTGCCGCGGACTGCGGCCCGTGGCCGTGCGCCCTATTGATCGCTGACCATTGAATCGTTCACCTCGGCACCCAGCGCCCGCACACGGGCCGTCCGCAGCTGCATCGCGCTCGTGCCCGACTTGGCGTCTCGCGCAGCCTCGGCTCGTCTTGACGTTCGAAGTGCCGGGCCGAGGCGACGCGTAGCAAGCACGTGTGTTGATCGTCTTCAGAACGCACGCGGTCTGGAGTGGACGAGTTCAACGAACGACTCGGTGGCTCGGTTCGCGAATGCGAGGATCGCGAGTCAGGGAACGCCGCGCGAGACCGCGAACAACGTGCCGTCAAAGTGCACGCCACGCGAGACTGCGAACTCCTTCGAGGCAACGGTAAAGGTCTATGGTTCTGATCTCGATCGTTGCCGCCGAGACGTGGCGCTTGCGTCCGTTCAGCGCCGGGTGGCGCGGCGTCCGTATACTGGGGCAAGGCGCCACGAGAACTGCCACGACGTGCGCAAGTTGTACCGAGGTCCAACAGAGGTGCAACTCGTTGGTCTCAACCGGCAAACGCAAGACAGCGACGAGAGGTGTCTTGACGAAACCAAGCTGGCTACAACGGACGGCGATGATGCGCAGCACCCTTGCCGTGATTCTTGCCCTCGCAGCGTCGGGTTCCAATGCTTCGGCTGATCCGATGTCTGGCCGAACGTACCCGTTCACGGGGTGGACTACGCAGCGGCGATCAGTGACGGAGTCTTGCGACCGCGTAGCGCAGCGTGAATGGCGGAGTTGAGATAGGTGAGGA
>JAYWCI010000250.1:0-2915 GCA_043780895.1 Kofleriaceae bacterium
TCGCGATCCGCGCGCTGCTCTCGCTCGTCGAGCGGCTCGCCGATGCGCCCGAGTGGTTGCTCGATACGTGGCTGCTCCGGATCGAGCGAGCGTTCGATCTCGAGGCCGAGCACGGCGCGTATCTCGACAGCTTGATCGCGGGCCTGCCGACGGTGTCCCGCCTGCTCCGCGGCGACGAGCGGATCGGCTGGGAGATCCGGATGGCGCACGACCTCGCCGTCGATCGATCGCAGTACGAGCCCGCGGCGCGGTTGTTCGAGCGCTGCTCGCGCGCGGTCGAAGCGGGTGGGCTCGCACTCGCGTGGTCGATCGCCGCCGCGCGCACCGCACCCGCCGCGGCGAACCTCGATGTTCACTGGATCGCGGCACTCTCGAATCCGACCGGCATCGCCGCGCCCTGGCTCTCGATCGCGGCGGGGCTGTTCACGGCCGGCAAGGCCAAGGAAGGCTTCGCGGCCGCGTGTCGCGGCATGACCTCGGCGACCGCCAAAGAGCGCCCCGCGGCGATCAGCGACCTCGTCGCGTCGTGGCGACTCGCCGGGCTATCCACGCCGATCGATGGCGACCAGGCCTACGACGCCGGCTTGCTGCTGCTCGCCACGAACCTCGAGCAGGCCGTGCAGCACCTGCGCTGGGCCGCCGCGTGCGAGCCCGGCAATCCGAATCGCGCCTTGAGCCTCGCGACCGCGCTCGTGCGCGCCGGCTTGCCGCTCGAAGCGATCCGCGTGCTCGCCGCCCACGAGCGCAGTGAAGCGCCGCGCACCGTCGGCAAGATGCTGTACGCCGCACAGCGCTACGCCGAGGCGGTGCCGATCCTGCGGTACGCGTCGCGCCGGTTCAAGACCGCCGATGACTTCGTCGTCCTCGCGAATGCTGCTGCCGCCGCCGAGAACGATTCGGTCGCGGTCGAGGCCGCGCAACGCGCCCTGAAGCTCGGCGCGCAATCGCCCGAGCTCTTGACCACGCTCGCGATCGGCCTCTATCGGCTCGGCGCTTTCGTCGAGTGCGAGAAGGTCGCGCAGCAACTGATCACGGCCAAGGGCGCGAGCAAGGAAGCGCGCACCGCCGGCCTCCACGCGATGGCGCGCGCGCTCGCTGGCCAGGGTCGCCACGTCGATGCGCATCCGTACGCGAAGGATGCGATGAAGCTCGCCCCCGCCGGCGATCTCGCGCGCGAGCTGATGGAGACGATGGATACGATCGTCGCGCAGGGCGCGCCATCGGTCCGCGTCTCGCCCGAAGTCTCGATGGAGCGCCAGGCCTTCAAGGATCTCGAGGCCGGCAACTTCGAGCAGCTCGTGTCGGCGATCACGAGCCCGTCGTGGACGATCGCGCGCGCCGCGCTCGCGGCGAACGAGTTCCGCACCGACGACGAGAACGGCATCCCGGTCGCGCCGCGCGCGCTCGATGCCGCGCTCGACGTCCTCGCGCGATCGGCGGGCTCGCAATCGGTCGATGCCGTGCTCGCGCGGATCCGCGCGCTACGCATCCGCGACAACGCGTTCATCCAGATCGATCCGCCGCCGCCGCTCGGCGTGCGCTACACCGCCGCCGAATTCGAGAAGGCGTTCGCCGAGCGCGATCGCCGCCCGCACCGCCCGAGCGCGATCCAGAGCTTCTCGCGGTAATGAGCGTCCGGTCGACCGGCGCACATTATTGATTTAAAATCATTCAGCTATTTAGCTGAAGATTGACTTAAAGTCATGCTGGTTTCACCCTTCCATAGTGGACGAGTCGCAGGCGTTGGCGGAGATCAAGCGGCTCACGATGCTGCGCCGCGTGTCACTCACGGCTCACGCCAAGACCCGTATGCGCGAGCGCGGAGTGACTGTACGTGACCTTCTTGCAGCGATCATCAGCGCGACTACGGCGAGACACGAAGACGAGCATAAGTATCGCGTCGAGGGTGGCATCGACGAAGACGGCGATCCATTGACGATCGTCGTAGCGATCGAAGCTGACCTGTTAGTAATCACGATTTTCTGAATATGGGGGACATGATGAAGAAGGACATCTACACGCTGGAGGAAGTCGAACAGCTGGAACAGGAGCACGCAACAGCGATCGTCGCGCGCGGAATCCGCGATGGGACCGAGCTCAAGCTTGTTCGAAAGCAAGCCGGGCTTCGTTCGTTCGAGCTCGCGACAATACTCGACGTGACACCCGAGACAGTCTCGCGCTGGGAGAGTGGCAAGCTCGAGCTACCGCGGCTCGTCGCATTCGCTGTTGCGGAACTGTACGAGCGACCGTTGGTCACGCGTCGCAATTTGGAAAAACTCGTGGGATAGAAGAGACGGGCGTCAGTTACAAACGCCAGTCTGCACTCGCGCAAAGCCCACCACAAACAAGTTCACTTGCGCGTGATGATCCAAAGCTTCTCGCGCTAGCGCGTGATCACCTGGCGATGGGCCGCTGCGCCTGGTGGTAGATGCGCAGCACCCAGAATGCTCGAGATTGCTGCTGGTAGTAGATGCGACCGGTGGCACGGTCCAGCTTCGGACGAGCTCGCCCGAGACCAGGCTTTGTTCGGGACCTTGAAGCTCGTGACGCGCCAGCTTATCGATCGCGGCGAAGATCCGCTGGCGCGGCGATGTATGTGACCAGCGCCAAAAAAGGCCTCCGCTCGAGAGGCGAAGTAGATCTTCATCGGCGCGTGATCGAGTCGATCGTCGGACGAACCTGATCGAGCGTGCGCCCTTCGCCCGCTTTTAACGAAGCGAGCGCCTCTGACAGTCCGAGATCGTCTTCGGGGCTCAGCTCCAACGCGCTCTCGACGGCTTCGACGACATTCGTGCCGGCGGGAAGCTCGCGTAGCTCCTCCGGAATATCCGTCCCGTTCCAGTGAAGCACGCGTGAGCCAGCCATGGCTCACGTTATCACTGGCCGCAGCTCCGACATGCACGACGTGGAGGTCG
>JAYWCI010000251.1:0-17164 GCA_043780895.1 Kofleriaceae bacterium
GGCGTCGGGGCCACGGCCGGTTGGTCCTTGCCGCCGCTCATCGCCATCCCGACCGCGACCCCGGCACCGATCATGAGACCGAGCGCGGTCACGATGAACAGGCCGCGCCGCTTCGGCTGCACCGCAACCATCACCGTGCGCGGTGCCGCTGCGGCGATCATCGGGCGCGAGGGATCGAGGCGCGCGATCGGTGCGGAGCCGGTCGATCTCACCGCCTGGACGAACGGCTGCGACTTGACGTCCCACTGTGGGATCGCCGGATCCGAGTTCGGCTCGAACTGCCTCGAGGTCCGCGCGCTGATCGCCGAGCTGTCGTTGTCCCAGCTGTGATTGCTGCGCCGAAGAACGCGACCCATGCGCTCGACGAGCTTCTGGCCCTGGTGCTGATCCTGGACGAACTGCACGAGATCCGCGCCGAGGTCCGCCATGCTCGCGTAGCGCTGCTCGGGTCCCTTCGCGAGACACTTCATGATCACGTACTGGAGCGCCGGCGGTGCGAGCGTCATCGGCGTGGGCGCATCGACCGCGACCTTGACGCACATCTCCGAGAAGCTATCCGCTTCGAACGGACGACGCCCTTCGATCAATTCGTAGAGCACGCTGCCGAGCGACCAGATATCGCTGCGCGAATCGACGAGTCGCGCCGATCGCATCTGCTCGGGCGACATGTAGGCGGGCGTGCCGAGCAGCGACTGGGTCTGGGTCAGCTGCATGTCCGTGCCGGCCGACGTCTTCGAGATCCCGAAGTCGAGGACCTTCACGATCGCGCTGCCATCGGGCCGCCACGTCACGAACAAGTTCGTCGGCTTGACGTCGCGATGAACGATGCCGAGCGAGTGCGCCTCCGCGAGCGCTTCCGCGGTCTGCAGGGTGAGCTCGCAGGCCCAAGGAATCGGCAACGTGCCGCGCTGCTCGAGCAGCTGGCCGAGATCGAGTCCCTCGAGGAACTCCATCACCATGTACGGGACGCCGTCGAACAGGCCGGTGTCGGTGACGCGCGCGACGTGCTCGCTCTTTAGCTTTGCCGCAGCGCGCGCTTCACGCGTGAACCGCTCGATGGCTTCTTCGTCGAGAAGCACATCCTTGCGCAGCATCTTGATCGCGACGCGCTCGTTGAGCTGGAGATGCGTGCAAGCCACGACCACGCCCATGCCGCCTTGGCCAAGGATCGAATCGACACGATATTTGTCCTGAAATATTGTGCCGATGACGATGCCGGTTTCAACCGGCTTCACACCTTGAGTCACGAGCAGAAAAGCGTAGCCCGCGAATCCCGCCGGCTCAAGCCAAGCAAGCGTGTAGGTTTTGGCCTACCGGTACGGTCAGTGGCCCTGAATCTGGTGGATCTTCAGGTTGTTCGTCTGACCGCCGCCGCCGATGGGGACGGCCATCGTGATCAACACGAACTCGCCGGGCTGGGCCAGGTTGCGCTCCAGGAGCACTGCCTCGACGCGATCTACCAGTTCTTCGGTGGTCGCCGAGGGGCTGACGAGCACGGGAGTCACGCCCCAGAACAGCGCGAGCCGGCGGTAGCTCGACTCGTTCGTGGTCAGCGCGACGATATTCGCCTCGGGCCGATATTCGCTGAGCAGGCGCGCCGCACCACCGGAATCCGAGACCGTGACGATCGTCTTCAACTTCATCGAGCGCGCTGCGGTGACCGCGGCGTGTGCGATCGCGTTGGTCGCGACGGCGAGCTCGATGTCGACCTGCACGTGTTGCGCGCGGTAGTACGCGCTGTTCTCGATCTCTTCGATGATCCGCGCCATCGTGCGCACGGCTTCGACCGGATGTGCGCCCGACGCGGTCTCGCCCGAGAGCATCAAGGCATCGGTCGTATCGAGCACGGCGTTCGCGACGTCGGAGGCCTCCGCGCGCGTCGGCCGCGGATGGACGATCATCGACTCGAGCATCTGTGTGGCGGTGATCACGATCTTGCCGCGCTTGTTGGTCTCCTCGATGATGCGCTTCTGCCACAGCGGCACCTTCTCGGGGCCGAGCTCGACACCGAGATCGCCACGCGCGACCATCACGCCATCGGAGACATCGACGATCGCGCCGAGCCGCTCGAGTGCCTGCGGCTTCTCGATCTTCGCGATCACCGGGATCGAGATGCCATCGACGGTGAGTAAGCGCTTCGCTTCGAGCACGTCCTCGGGGCGACGCACGAACGACAGCGCGACGTAGTCGACGCCGTAGCGCAGCGCGAAGCCGATATCGGTACGGTCCTTTTCGGAGAGTGCGGGCGCCGAGACATCGACGCCGGGCAGGTTGATGCCCTTGTTGTTCTTCAAGATGCCGCCGGCGACCACGACGGTGTGCACGTTGTTGCCCTCGACGCCGGTCACCGCGAGCGAGAGATAGCCATCGTCGAGCAGGATCTGATCGCCCTGCTTCACGTCGAGCAAGATCCCGGCGTACGTCGTCGAGACGCGCTTTACGTCACCCATGACACTCTGGTCTGTCGTGATCGTAAATTCAGCGCCGGACTTGAGCTCGACGCCACCCTCCGCAAACCGCCCCACCCGGATTTTCGGACCCTGGAGATCGAGCAGGACCGCGATCGCCTTGCCGCGCTTATCTGCTTCGCTGCGCACGATTTGGAGCATGCGCGCGTGGTCCTCATGACTCCCGTGAGAGAAGTTGAGACGCGCGACGCTCATCCCCGCATCGATGAGCTCTCCGATTCGTTCGGGGCTGCTTGACGCGGGACCGAGAGTGCAGACGATCTTCGCCCGTGGCATTTCGCGCGAAGTAGAACATCCATTTGGGCTTGATGAAAACGATCGGTCCCGTTATTACCCCGCGCAGATGCGGTGGCTCATCGGCATGACGTTCGTCTGCGGTCTTGGAGCCGGATGTTTGATCGATCGCGATCAACCGGATCTCACGGGCCAGGACGTTCGCCTCACCATTATTCATACGTCGGACATCCACTCGCGGCTGTTCCCGTACAACTTCGTTCCCAACAAGTTCGATCAGGACTACGGACTGCTTCCTTCGGCGGGACCTTTCGGCGGCATCGCTCGGATCTCGACGATGGTGAAACGGATCCGCGTGAGCTCGAACCGCTCGCTGTGGCTCGACTCCGGTGATGCCTGGGAAGGCGCACCGGTATTCAACGAGTTCAAAGGCGAAGCCGAGATTCGCGCGCTCTCGCTCGCCGGCATGGACGGGGAGGTGCTCGGCAACCACGAGTTCGATCTCGGGACCCAGCAGCTCGTGACCCAGCTCGACAACTGGTCGCAGTTCCCGCACCTCGTCGCAAATTACGCGTTCGATGATCCTCCGAACCCGATGGCGAAGTCGCTCGCGGATGTCACCACGCCGTTCGAGATCTACGACGTCCAGGGCGTCAAGGTTGGCGTGATCGGCATGGGCAATCAGGACACGCTGCTGTCGGCCTACGAGGGTGGCAACTCGATCGGCATTCGTCCGATCGACAACCGGACCGCGCTCGATCAGTACGTGCGGTTGATTCGCCCGTACGTCGATCTCGTCGTCGTCGTCTCCCACCTCGGCCTCGATAACGATGAAGGCCTCTCGCCTTCCGAGGTCGATGATCCGAACGCCGTGCTCAATTCGAACGCGGTCGACCTCATCCTCGGCGGTCACCTCCACATCGTGACCAACCCGCCGAAGCTGCTGCCGAACGACGATGGCAGCGAATACTGCAAGCACACGGATTGCGAGACCCTGCTGGTCCACTCCGGCGCGTTCGCCAAGTACGTCGGTCGCCTCGACCTCGTCGTCCACGTCGGCACGAACAACGGCGACCCCGAGACCCGCAGCCGCATCAAATCGTTCGCGTACATCAACCAGCCGGTCGATGCCGCGATCCCTGACGATCCGGCGCTCGCGAACTTGATGTGGCCGTACTCGGTCAAGATCAACCAGGACATCGACCTCAACGGCGTATTCGCGTACGTCCATCCGCCGGGCACCGCGAAGATCACGCGTAACGACAACTCGGGTGGCGATTCGCAGCTCGGCAACCTCGTCGCGCGCTCGATGCAGACCCAGCAGGGTGTCGATGCCCAGCTCGCGTTCACCAACTCGCTCGGTATCCGCTCGGACTTCGAGCGCGGCCCGCTGACCAACGAGCAGATGTTCAACGTGTTCCCCTTCGAGAACACGATCGTCGTCGCCTACCTCTCCGGTCAGGAGATCAGCGACACGCTCGACTTCGTCGCACGCAAGTCCGCAGCGCGCGGCTGTCGCTCCCAGCTGCAGGAGTCGGGCATCACCTGGGACATGGTGTGTCGCGACAACCCTGCCGCGGGAACTCAGTGCACGAGCATCGATCCGAATGCGGTCGGGCTCAAGTGCACCCTGAATACGGACTGTCCGATCGGTGATCGCTGTGATGCTGGAGCGTGCATCGCGATCGCGTGCGCGCAGAACATCTACATCGGTGATGCATGCCGCCCGACGAACGTGAACACCGGCCAGGTGCAGTCCGATGCCGCTGTGGATCCGGCGACCACGAAGTGCGCGCCGCTCGAGAAGAACGGCCTGTATCGCGTTGCCGTGAACAACTACATCGCGGCTGGCGGCTCGGGCTTCTCGGTCCTCAAGCGCAACACGTCCCAGCAGGACACCGGCGTCTCGTTGCGCGATGCGCTGACCGTCTACCTCACGAAGCAGCCGGCGGTGTGTGACACCGTTGCGACCGACAGCATCATCGACATGAGCGATACGCAGACTCCGCAACGCACCGTCAAGGAGCGCTTCGGTAGCGCGGCCTGTCTTGACGATCACATCGAAGCCCACGACGGGCGGATTCGGCCGGTGTTCCAATGAGACTCGCTCTCCTCATCGCGCTCGCACTCCCCGTGGGCGCATGCACGACCACCGATCCGGGGGTCACGGGCGCGACCTCGTTCGCGATCACGATCGTCACGCCTACCGATGTCGGCGACGCCGCCACGCGTCTGAGCCAGACGTCGATCACTGCGACCATCAACATCCAGGCGAAGGACGCGCTCGGCGCGAACGACGCGACCTACAACCATACGGTCGGGGTCTACGCGCACTACCTCGGCACGCTGACGCCGTACCTCGTTGGCACGCCGATCACGAAGATCAACGTCGTCAACGGTGTCGCGATGAACCAGACCGTCGTCCTGCCGGCGACGTTCGGCCCGACCACGATCTGGGTCGACGATTTCCAGGATGCCAGCCCGACCTACGCGACCGGCGTGTCGGCGACCCTGTGGTTCCGGGATCCGTTCATCTCGGACATCCAGAACCCGATCGGCTTCACCGGCAACGACGTCTACGATTTCGCTCCGCTCGACGGCAAGAACGTCTCGGTCAAAACGTCGCGCTACGGCGCGACCGGTAAGTTCGTCGTCACGTCGGTGTTCTCGCAGGGCTACACCGTAGCCGACGTCAACTGCCCGAGCGGCGCGGCGCCGTGCACCTCGCAGGCGTACGACTACATCGAGGTGTTCTCGTTCAGTGCGCCGACCGATCAGAGGGCGCAGTTCATCTCCGAGGGCCAGATCATCTCTGGATTCGCCGGGGGCATCACGGAGTTCGACGGTCTGACCGAAATCGGCTTCCCGCAGACCTTCGTCGCGCCCACCTCGGTGATCGACAAGTCGCTGGAACCGGCAGTCGCTCAATTCGACCAGACCTGGTTCACCACGAACAAGATCCACTTCGAAGAGAACGAAGCGAATGCGATCGAGATCGATGGCGCAGTCGTGTGCCCCCTCGACCCTACCTACACGACGTACAAGCAGTGGAAGCTCGATCCGTCCGGCGTCGGCTCGACCGCCGTCTGCGCCGGCAAGAACCTGATCAACGTGGTCTCGGCGGGCGTCGTGGAGCTCGATCCGGGAACGCTCGTCGGTAAAGTAGTTCCGAAGATGGTGGGCATCCTGCGGCCCATCAACATCGGCTCGTTCAACGTCTGGATCATCTATCCGCGCTCGGCTGCGGACATCACGACCAACTAGGCCAAGGCACCCAGAACATCATGCGCACTCTCGTCCCGGTCCTCGTTCTCGCGATCACCGTCCCGGTCGTGGCCTTCGCCCAACCGTCCGATCCAGCTGGCACCGACACGTCGGGCAACGGCACGGGCGCCGCTGGCTCGAATGCCGGCAACAACACCGGCGCGGTCGGCACGCCCGGCGGCGACGACACCCACGTCAAGGAGCTCGTCGATCGCGAGCTCGCCCGCATCCTCAACGACCGCGCGGCGAAGGAAGCGGCCGAGCGCGCCGCGGCCGAGAACTCCGCGAAGGAATCCCCGAACACCGCACCGAGCGACATCACGGGCTCGAGCGGCTTCATGGATACCCGGCTCGCGTTCACGATCACGAACGAGAACCTCCTGACCCAGCCCGGCGAGACCATCCCGAGCGTTCCGGGTTGGCGGTTCGGTACGCCGAACTCGCTCGGCGTGCTGTTCTTCGACAACTACGACACCCGCTACAGCGGCTTCGAGACCATGTCGCACGCGGTGATGTACCGCGACTTTCACAAGGGTCACTTCGATGCCGAGGCGGGCTTCGTCATCCGCATCAACGAGCTGTCCGAGAAGAACATCGCGCTGTCGGATGACGGCTCGTACCTCGTGCTCTCGAACTGGAAGGACCCGGATCACAAGGATCCGACCCGCCTCAGCCTCACGGTGTTCCCGGTCTCGTCCGACCGTTTCCGCCTCGGCTACAGCTACCGCCTGTCATGGGGTGGCTCGCCGGAGTATAGCCGCGCGAGCTCGTCGACCCCGGGCATGAAGGTCCAGTACGACACCGGCATGGGTTACGTGTTCGCCGGCGCCAAGAGCGCCGTCGTGCTCGACCGCCGGACCGCCGAGCAGCGCTCGGCCCTCGCGGCCTTGTTCGGCGCCGGCATCGACCCCAGCGACATGGTGCGCCTCGAGGTCAACGGCGGTTACTTCGACCGCGGCTACAACGAGCTCGTCGACGTCAACGATCAGAAGGTCCGGCTGTTCGGCGGCTCGGCCCAGATCGCCGTTCACCACGGCATGCCGGTCCAGTCTTCGATCGACTACAAGCTCTACAAGAACAACAACGAGCGGGTCAGCGGCCTGTTCGATCCGGTGAAGTATCCGGGTGGCCTGCAGTGGCTCGGCATGGCGGAGTTCACCGCGCTTGGCCAGACCCTCAAGGATCCAGACAAGACCGGCACCACCAAGATCCAGACCGGCCTCGCGGGTGACGTCAACGTCCGCGTGGTCCTCGACCGCACCCGGTTCCGGTTCGACGCCAGCTATCGCGACCTCGCGTTCATCTTGCACTCGGTCCCCAGCCTCCCGACCTACGAGGACTTCCCGAGCGTCTATAAGACCTCCCCGGACTTCTTCGCAGCCGCCGGCGTCGACCAGAACTGGTCGGACTTCCTGACCCTCGGCCTCGTGCTCGGTGTCGAGAAGCCCGCGAGCCTGACCTCGCCGGCCGGCATCCCGGGCGGTGGCACGGGCGCGACCGGCACCTCGACCGCCGTCATCCGCAACAACAACATCGACACCATCATCACGATCCTGCCGGCTGGCAAAGATGTCGCCGCGCAGTACGCGCTCAAGGGGACGGCCAAGCTGTCGTTTGGTCGGATCTACACGGCGCTGCTCGAGGTCTTCTACAGCTACGACCCGAACCAGACGAAGTACCAGCGCGTGGGCTGCACCTCGACCCAGGCGTGCCCGGACCAACCGTTCAAGTACGTGTTCGGCGACTTCAAACAGCTCGGCATCAACGCGACGCTCCAAGCCAAGTTCTAGCCAGGTCCTGAACGACATTCGACCGGAGCCGGTCCGGGAGGTCTTTTTCTGACCGATCAAACCTGTACGGGCGACTACCCAGGTTAGGCTCGACGTCCGGCCGGGTTCAGACCCCGCCCGGGGTACCCGGACGATGATCGAAGAGCTCGGAGAGATGGTTCACGCAGCAGGCAGCTTCTTCGCTGATCTGCTCGCCCGAATCATCAACGGTATCCGGACACTTGCTCCGGTTCTCGTTCTCGGCGCGTGCCAGGGACCGACCGTCACGCCGAGCCCGAAGGTCGACCACAAGGCCGGCATGATCACGCAGCCGACGCGTGAACAATCGGACGAGCCGAAACCGATCGGCGAGTTCAACGTCACCTTCTACTACGTGATCGGCGAAGACGAGATCGTGGCCAAGAAGGCGGGCTCCAAGGTCGCGAACGACAACGCGGCCGAGCTCACGGCGGTCGTGCCGGATCGCGACCAAGATAACGTGAACGTGTACGAGGCCAGCACGTGTGACACGATCGCTTCGGTCTCGCACGAGTTCGCGAACCAGCTCGCGATCCAGGGCACCGGCAAGCTTCATGACGGTCGGGTCTTGAACATCTGGGGCCGCTGCAAGTGCAGCAACAGCCCGTGCTTCAAGGTGACCGAGAACCAGTGGGGCACCGCCGGGTCGAACCACCCGCTCCAACCGTTCCGAACGGTCGCGGTCGATCCGAAGGTCGTGAAGCTCGGCTCGCTTTTATATGTCCCGCTGTTGGAAGGCCGGACCATGCCCGGCCGCGCGCCGTGGGGTGGCTTCGTCCATGACGGCTGCGTGGTCGCGGACGATACTGGTGGGCACATCGATGGCCATCGCCTCGACCTGTTCGTGGGTCGCAAGGCGTACTTCTTGGGCCTGTCGGGCTCGGGTTCGAGCCACGCTTGGGCCAAGCACGTGCCAATCTACGACGGCAGCCAGATCTGCGAGCGCAAGGGCCGGAAGGTCAGCCGCAAGTCCGGCGCGATCTAAGCGTACCGGTCAGCATCAAGCCCGGCTGGCTGGCTGGCTAGCTCGCCGAGCCAGCGGCTGGCACCGGCGTCAGGGTCGGCGTCGGGTCGAAAGGCGGG
Source organism: Kofleriaceae bacterium (assembly GCA_043780895.1). Taxonomy (GTDB): domain Bacteria; phylum Myxococcota_A; class Polyangia; order Haliangiales; family Haliangiaceae; genus JABFXX01. Next base: position 8,858 of record JAYWCI010000251.1, read on the forward strand.
CTTGTGGAACCAGCAGCCGAGCCAGAGGTCGGGGTCGGCGCAGGAATCGGTGTGGCCTTGATCTCGATCGGCACCGGCTTGTCGTCATCTTCGGCGGTCGAGATGGTGGCGATGAACCCGACCACGCCGGCCAGGAGCAGCGCGACGCCGATGCTACCGGCGGTCGACGCGGTCTGCGCGCAGCTCATGGCGGGCTCGCCCGGCGCATGGGTGGTGTTGCAGTCGGCCCCGCTCTGAATCACGCCTTCAACGATCACACCCGAGATGGCCAGGCCACCTTCGACGATCTCGGCGATCGTTCGGTTTCGCGCGTTATGTGGAAAGCATCCAAGCAACCCGACCGACCCGACCGACCCGACCGACAGCGACACCATCAGAGCGACTACGCTTCTCATCGACCCCGGTTGTAACAGAAGGCCCGGGAGGCAGAAGTGCCTGAACAGAACCATCGCTGACCGAGCTGGGACCCATGCTGCGCTATCGCATCAAGACCCGAGCCCCGATGATCCGACGATCCGGGCGCTGCGCGAACGCGACCGCGCCGCCGGCCTTCCACGTGGTCGGAAGCGCGACCACGAGCGTGCCGGGCTTGCCGGCCACGGCGACTCGCTCGAGCTTCCGGACCACGCGATTGCCGAGCAGCAGCTCGCCGGAGTTCTCGCCGCTCATGACCTTGGTCTTGGGGGCGTCTTCCCAGATCGCGACCCAGACATCGGCATCGGCGGGTGCGGTGGCGTTGATCTCGACGCTTGCCGCGGACCACGCGGCGGTGGCTTCGATGGGCTGCTGCTTCGGTGCCGCCTTGATCGCGCGAGCGACCATCGCGCCTTGCGAGCCGACCATGCCGGCGGCGCCGCCGACCACGAGCTGGGGCGTGTAGACGCGGTCGTCGCCGAGCGCACGCGAGTACTGCTGCTGACGTTCGGTCCACGCGTGGGTCGAGAACGGATCGGCCCAGCCGAGGTCGTTCCAGTAGTCGACATGAAAGCTGAGCGCGACGATCGGCCGGCCCTCGGCCTGGCCCGCTCGCACGAGCTTTTCGAGTAGCGCGTCGGCCGGCGGACACGAGCTGCAGCCTTGGGAGGTGAACAGCTCGATCACCACGGGGGGATCATCCGAGGTCTTCATGGTCTCCCCCGCCGCAACCGAACAACCCGCGAGGCCCACGAGGAGAAGGTTCCGCATCATGGAGAGCATACGGCGCTGACCGGCGCGGGTTACGTAACCCGTCTGATCGACCGTTTCGGGCTGCGTCACGAGCCGCGGAGCGCGCGGACGATCTCTTCGCGAACCAGGTCTTCCAGCCTGGGCAGCTTCGCGCCGCCCGGCGGGATCGTGGGGACGTTCGAGTGGGGTGCCGGGGCGCAGGCGACGACCGCGGCCGGTGGCGCGGCGTGCGTCGAGGCCGGTGGCGAGGATCGACCGAGCAGCTGGCTCGCGGTCTCGGCCGCCCGATCGGCCGCGCGGCCGAGGCCTGCTTTCGCGCGCGCGGCGAGCAGCGGGTGGATCGCACACTCGGGCAGCGCTTCGACTCCACCGAGCGCGGCCGCCGCGACCGCGATCTTGGCGAGGTGCTCCGCGAGCTCGAGGCGGAGCAGGGCAGTCTCGCAATCTTTGCCCCACGCGATCACACCGTGGTTGCCGAGCAGCACCACATCGACGAGCTCGCACCACGGCGCGAGCGCATCCTTCGCGGCCTGGCCCGGTTGGGCGTAGGCGAGCTTGGGAATCTTGGCGCCGAGGGACACGAGCGCTTCGGCGATGAATGGCTGCTCGATCGGATTGCCGCGGGAGCTCGCGATGGCCGTCGCGTACGGCGGGTGCGCGTGGACGACGGCGCCGACATCGGGGCGCCGCTCGTAGATCGCGAGGTGGAGGCCAATCTCGCCGAACGCCTTGCCCTGGCCGTGGACGACACCCTTGGCGTCGACCTCGATGAGATCTCTCTCCTGGATCAACCGCTTCGAGGTCCCAGTCGGCGTGCAGATGAAGCGCTGGCCATCGCGCGCGCTGACGTTGCCATCGTGGTTCGCGACCCAACCGGCGGCGTGCAGGTGGCGCGAGGCCGCGGAGACTTCGGTGCGCAGCTGCTTCACGGGACATCCACGGCATCGACGATGCCGACGATCATCGAGCGGATCGGAACTTGATCGCCCTCGTTGAGAATTTGTCGGATGCCGGTGCCTTCGGTCATCACGATCACGTGATCGCCGACGCCTGCTTGCGCGTGATCGACCGCGACGAAGCTCGCTCCGACATCGGCGCCCTTGTCATCGATCGGCTGGACGACGAACAGGGCCTTGCCGAGGTATGCGGGGTGCTTGACCGATGCCCACAGTGGGCCGACCACGCGACACTGTCTCATCGAGGTTCCGCGTTTCTCGCGCTCATCCGAAGTTTCGCGTTTCTCGCGCTCATACGTCCATTCCGTCGACGATGCCGACGATCGCGGCATCGACCGGGACGAAGAACGGCTTCAGCGCGAGCGCCGCTTCGCGCGAGCCGACGAGATAGACGAAGTCACCTTCACCGGCCTGGACCGTATCGATCGCGGCCTGCAGGTCACCGATCGGCTGCTTGTGCTCGTCGACCGGCTGGACGAGCAGGATCTTCTGCCCTTCGAGGCCGGAGGCTTTGCGCGTGGCGACCACGGTGCCCTTGACGATGCCCAGATACATCGCGGTCACTATACATCGCAGCCGTCGTACGGTCGTACGATGCAGGTATGAACTCGTCGGATCCGAACGCCCCCGACACACGGGTCGGCAAGGCAGAGGACGAGCCCACGCGGACCCGGGCGGCCGTCGATTTCGAACGGGACGAAGAGGGCACCTCGGCGCTACGGGGCTACATCTTCGGCGAGGTCATCGGCCGTGGTGGACTCGGCGAGGTCGTGATCGCTCACGATCTGCGGGTCGGCCGGGATGTCGCGATCAAGCGGCTGCATACCGGGCACCCCAGCGCCGAGGAATCCGCGCGGTTCCTGCGCGAGGCTCGCATCCAGGCGCGCCTTGATCATCCGGCGATCCTGCCCGTTTACGATCTCGGCACCGACGATCAAGGGCGTCCGTTCTTCACGATGAAGCGGCTCTCGGGGGTGACCCTCGGCGAGCTCGCCATCTCCCCTGTCGCGTCGCGCCAGCGCTTGCTGCGCGCGTTCGCCGATGTCTGTCTCGCGATCAAGTTCGCGCACTCGCGAGGCGTCGTCCATCGCGATCTCAAACCGTCGAACATCATGCTCGGCGATTTCGGCGACGTGTACGTGCTCGATTGGGGCCTCGCGCGGGTCGTCGGTGAATCGGTCTCCGAGGTCCACGTGCAAACCGATGACATCGATAGCCTCGACATCCGAGAGTCTGACCTCCTCGGCACGCCCGGCTACATGTCGCCCGAGCAATTGCAGAAGGCGGCTGAAGCAGGTCGCCCGGCCGACATCTACGCGCTCGGCGCGATCCTGTTCGAAGTCCTCGCCGGCGAGCCGCTCCATCCGCGCGGCGCGACCGCGCTGCAATCCACGATCGGTGGGGTCGTGATCAGCTCGCCCGCGAAGCGCCGCCCAGACCGCGCCGTCCCGCCCGAGCTCGACGCGATCGTCGGCGTGATGGTCGCGATGGATCCCGCGGCGCGACCGACCGCACGCAAGGTTGCCGAGCGCGTCGAGGCCTACCTCGATGGCGATCGCGATTTCGCGCGCCGGCGCACGATGGCCGTCGATCTCGTGTGGAGTGCGCGCGCGGCATTCAACGAAGGTCGCAGCGCCGAAGCGATGAGTGCCTCGGGGCGCGCGCTCGCTCTCGATCCCGAATCGGCCGAGGCTGCCGAGCTTGTCACCCGCGTGATCCTCACGCCGCCGGCCGAACCGCCTCCCGATCTGCGCGCCGCGCTCGACGAGCACGAGCATCAAGGCATTCGTCGCCACGCCCGCGGTGCGATCACCGCGTACCTCGCGCTCGCCTCGTTCTTACCGATCGCTATCTGGGATGGCATCCGGCGCTGGGATGTCGTGCTCGGCGTGCTCGGCATGTCGTTCGCGATGGCGTTCGCGGCGTGGCGGATCCATCGCCAACCCAAGCGCACGCTCAATGCGATGCTGCTCTACGCGCTCGGCAATGCCGTGCTCGTGATCGCGATGTCACGGCTCGCGGGCCCGTTCACCTTCGTGCCGGCGCTCGCGTGCATCGTGATCATGTCGGCGATGGCGTATCCCGCGTTCGTGGTGAGGCCGTGGCTGCTGGTGGCGATCGTCGGTGTCAGCTTCATCTGTCCGTTCGTGTTCGAGCGAGTGGGCATCTTCACGCAGACCTGGGACATCACGAACAACCAGTTGGTCTCGCACGCCGGCGCGCTCGAGCTCCATGGTGTGCCGACGATGACTCTCTTGATCGGCGGCAGCCTCGCGATGATCGGCGTCGCGGGCATGTTCGCGGCGCGGTTCTATCGCATCGGTCGCGATGCGCAGCGCCAGCTCGTGATCCACGCGTGGCACCTCGGCCACTTGTTGCCGACCGCGCGCGCGCCTCGCGCCTCGCAACCACCGTCCTTCACGTCGTAGCTGGCTAGCTGGCTAGCGGATACCGACGCCGAGCTTGGCGCGGGTCGGTAACCACCGAGCCTGACCGACGGCGCGGATCAAGTGCTCGGTGGTCTCGCCGCGCGCGCGTACACCGGCCGCGATCACCTTCGCGTCGCCACCGAGGAGGAGAGCGGCGCGATCCGCATCGCGGTGACATGCGGCGAGGTAGCGCGAGTTGTCGAGCGCGGTGGCTGGCACGTTGACGAGGAGCTGCTCGAATCGCGAACGGAGCTTCACGGCGAGGGCGCTTTTGACCATCTCGTCATGGGCGCGCTGCACGTCGTCTTCGCTGATCAGGGCAGACACCGCATCGCGGAGCGCGGTCGGACCGAACAGGCGCACGACCGAGGTCAAGAGGCGCGTGGCATCGCGCGGCGGCAGGCCGGCGAACGCGAGGTGCTCGGGCCGCGTGAGCTCGACCGCGCGCGCGAGCACGGCGCGGAGCTCGGCGTGCGAGACGGCATCGCCTTCGGCGGCGAGGCGCGGGCCGATGACGATCACCGGCGTGCCCGCGGCGATCACGATGACTTCGGCCCCGCCGGCCAGGCGATCGAGCGAATCGTGCTGGTAGAGCATGACCGCGCCGGCACCGAGCGCGGTGGTGAGCCGCGGAAAGATCGACACCGCGGCCGCGTGCGACGAGGCGGGGACCCGACGCGCGCCGGAGAGGTTGAAGCGGCCGAACGCTTCTTCGAGATCGGGCCAGATCAGCTGCGCAGCTTCGGCGAGCGTCGATGCGATCGCCGCGAGCGGCGATGCTTCGTGACCGGCGATCAGCGTGCGACCTTCCATCTCTCCGGACGCAACCGTGGCCTTGTACGACTCGTCGTCGCGCATGACGTACGGCTTGTTCGATTGGAGGAACGCCGACTGATGAACATCGGGCACGTGGCCGCATGCGATCGCGACTTCGAGCGTAGCGCGCGTCGCGTCGAGCTTGTTCTGGCGGCGGAGCTCGTCGGCCCACGCGACGAGATCGGCGAGCGCGCCGGTATGTGCGGTGATCGCCGCGAGGTGCTGAACGAGCGTGTCTTTGCGCGCCGGGTCCGCGCCGTCTTGCGTTCTGACGATCTCGACGAGCCCGCGCCGAGCGAGCGTGGCGCCTTCGCTCTCGGGCGCGAGCGCGACGGCGCGCTCGAACGCGGGGATGGCCTGGCGCGTGTCACCCCGCGTCTGCCGCGCGTGCCCGAGGCGATAGGACAGCAGGGCGCGATGCGCGGCATCGGTCGCGGTGAACTGATCGTGCTTGGCCATCTGGGCCGCGGTGAGGAGCCGCGTGAGCATGTTCGCCGCGGCTTCGACATCGCTCTGCTCGATCGCGATCTGCGACGCGAGATCGACGGCACCGACATCGTACGGATCATTCTCGACGGCGCGCTCGGCAGCGGCTCGCGCACGCACGCGATCGCCGGCCGCGACGTAATCGTAGGCCGCCTGGAGGTGTAGTGCGGCGCGCTCGGCGGGCGTGGCGCCGAACGAAGCCATCAATTCGGCCGAGCGTGCGGAGCCCGCGAGGTCGCCCGCGAGGTTCTGGCGCTCGAGCAACTTGTGGAGCAGCGGCAGGTGCTTGTGCTCGAGCGGTTGCGCCGCGGCGATCGCGGCGGCAAAGCACGTGCGAGCCCGCTCGTCATCGTGGAGGATCATCAGCGCCATGTCGCCGAGGGCCTCGAACAAGCGCATGCGCTCGCCGGCATCTTCGGTCGCGGTGGCCTGGCGCGTGAGCAGATCCGCGGCGCGCTTGTGATCGCCGCCCTCCATCGCGAGCTCGGCGAGCGCTTGCAGCGCGGGCGCGAAGTTCGGCTTGAGCTCGAGCGCACGCTGGTAGAGCGGCGGCGCATTCTCGGGGCGGAGCGAGCGAATCTCGGCGAGCGCCGCGTGGTAGAGGCCGAGCGCGACCTCGCTCGGATAGCGGTTGCCGTCTTCGTGTGCGGCGAGCGGCGACAGGTGCAGCGCGGCCTCGCGCCAGCGCCGTGCCTTGTAGCGGTTCTCGCCGATCGCGAGCTTGATCAAGAGGTGTCCGCGATGCAGGCGGTCGGCCGCGACGAGTGTCTGGTAGGCATCTTCATCGCGCCCGAGCTTTTCGTGCGCGGTCGCGAGCCGGCGATGGAGATCGGCGACGAGCGCGCCGGGTGCGTGTGCGAGCGTGGTGCCGTCGAGGATCTCGCGCATGAACGCTTCGAGATCGTTCCAGCGTTCGGCGTCGGCGTAGAAATCGGCGAGCGCGACGATCGCGGGGATGTGATCGGGCACCGTGCCGAGCGCTTCGAGCAAGCGGCGCTCGGTGACCGGCGTGACCCCTGCCGAGCGCGACAGCGCCGCGAGCTGGGTGAGGAGGCGCGCCTTCTCGGGCGGCGTGAGCGAGGCATCCTCGAGCTTCTTCTCGAGGACGCGGGTCGCGGAGTCCGGATCGCCGCCTTTTTCGCTCAGACCGGCGAGCGCCCACGTGGCATCCGCGTGATACGGGCGCAGCGCGAGCACGCGATCGTACGCGGCCTGCGCGCCATCGAGATCGCCGACCCGCGAGCTCAGCACGTCAGCCGCGGCCATCAGCGCGGCGATCTTGGTGTCTTCGTCGTTCGCACTCTCGGACTCGCGCAGCTTCGCATTCGCGAATGCGCGCGGATCTTCGTCGGGAGATTGCAGCTGGCCGAGCACGCCGAGGGCCGTCGGATGTTCGGGTACGAGCGCGAGCGCGGCTTCGATCGACGCGCGCGCATCGTCGCGCTCCTGGCCATCGAGCTGGAGTTGCGCGAGGCGGATGTGGAGCGCCGCTGTGTCGCCCTTGCTGCGCCCGCTCGGGTCGCTCGCGATCCGGCTCTCGAGCACGGCCGCCGCCTCGCGCCCGCGACCGGCCTTGCCGAGTGCGATGACGAGCTGGTCCGCGATCTTCGGATCGTCGGGGAGGATCGTGCGCGCGTGGCGCAGCGTGGCGGCCGCTTCTTCGGGCGAGTCCAACCACTCGAGCAGCACGCCGGCACGGCGCGACAGCAACTGCGCGCGCTCGGCGGGTTCGCGTGCGAGGCCGGCGCGCCGGCGCAGCACGTCACCGAGCTCGGGCCAGCGCGCCTGCCCGGTGTAGAGCGCATCGAGCGCCGCCCAGCCACCTTCGTCGTCGGGCCAGGTGGTGACGAGCTGTTGATACGCATCGATCGCACGATCGCGTTGCTCGAGCTCGTCCTCGTAGATCTTCGCGATGTGACGCAGCGCGATCCGCGCTTCATCACTGCCTTCGGCGATCTCGGTGACCTTCGTCAGCGATTCGATCACCTTGCTCCAGCGGCCGACCGTGCCGTAGAGCTCCGCGAGCTTCATCAGGATCGAAGGATCGGCGGGCGCGAGGAGGCGGAGCCGCTCGAACGCATCGATCGCATCGTGCGGACGATTGATCCGGTCGGTGTAGATCGCGGCGAGATCGCGCAGCAGCTGGGCGCGTTCGGCCTCGGGTGCCGCGGTGCCGAGGCGCGGATCGGTCCGCTCCTCGAGCGATGCGGCGAGCTCGACCCAGCGCGACTCGGCGCGATAGAGCTGCTCGAGCCGCGCGCGGGCGACTTCGTCGGAGGGCAGCATGCCGAGGATCCGCCGCAGCTGCGCTTCGGTCTCGCGCGGACGCTTCTGCTCGAAGCGAATCGTCGCGACCTCCATCAAGAGGTCCGCCGCGGCATGAGCGGTCTCGGCTTGCTCGGCGAGGCCTTCGTAGAGATCCGCGAGCCGGTCCCAGGATTTGTGCTCGCTCG
>JAYWCI010000252.1:0-5792 GCA_043780895.1 Kofleriaceae bacterium
CGGTCTCGCTCATGCCTTCGTCGATGCGATCGCGGCTGCGGGTGCGGATGCTGTGAAATTCCAGACGCACATTGCGGCTGCCGAAAGCACGCCGGGCGATCGCCGAGCGGGTTGTCACTCGCGGCGATGATGCTCGCCTCTTCGAGAATGCGGGTCTGGCCGAGCTTGATCACGTACGGGAAGTTCTGACCTGCGTTCGCATAGTGCAGCGTGCCCTGCTGCGAATCGAACACCGCAGCGAACGCGGTCATCAGCACGTTGTGCTCGCCGACCATCGCGATCGCTTGATCGATCGCGCGCAGCACCTGATCCGGGGTGAGCAGGCGTTCGTCGACGGCCGCGAGCGCCTCGACGGCACCCCGTGCGGTCGCCGCGATCATCGCCGAGTGGATGCCGTGGCCGGTGGCATCGCCGAGCACGAGTAGCATCCGGCCGTTCGAGAGCTTGCGATACATCCACCAGTCGCCACCGCACTGCGAGGCCGGCTGGCAGTAGCCGACGACCTTCAAGTAGCCGTGCTGATCGAGGTTGGTCGGCGGCAGCATCGCTTGCTGGACCTGGCGCGCGAGCTCCATCTCTTTCTCGAGCGACGCCTTCTGCGCATTCTGCGCGAGCAGCTGGACCATCGCGTCGCTCATGAAGTTGAACGTGCGCGCGAGCACGCCGAGCTCGTCGCTGCGGTCTTCGGGCACGCGCATCTGGAAATCGCCCGTCGCCATCCGGTTCGCCTGGCCGGTCAGCACGCGGATCGGTCGGGCGATCGAGACACTCTGGAGTCCGGCGGCGATCACGCCGATACCGAGCACGACGAGCGCGATCACGAGCAGCTTCTGACGCGAGGCCTGGGCCGCGGCATCCGCCTCGGTCAGCGACTTCGCGAGCTCGGACTCGAGCCCCGCGCTCGTGACACCGATCCTGATCTTGCCGATCGCGTTGCCGCCGATCTTGATCGGCGCCGCATAGATCCAATCCGAGCCGGTGCCGACCCGCGCGTGCGCGACGTCGCCTGGCGGCAGCGACTTGACGAGGTCGGCGAGGTTCGCGCCTGCGGGAGCGCCCGGCGTCGCACCGACCACCAGGCCACTCGGCTCGGCGAGGCTGATCCACTGCAGCTGATTGACGCCCGCCTTGTCCTCGGCGATCGCGGCCTGGAGGACGTTCGGAATATCGGAGTACTGGGTGTTCGCGATCGCCTGCGCCGAGGCGTTGCCGATGCTCTCGGCGACGAGCTCGGCCTGGCGCGAGATCGCGACCTCGCCGGCGATCCGCCGCTGCGTGATCTGATCCGCTGTGAGCTCCTGGATCGATCGCTGGCTGAACCACGTCGCCGCGGCCACCGCGATCGCCACCACGAACGAGGTCGTGAAGATGAGCTTGGCCGAGATTGGAATCCCCGCCCGCTTTGCCGTGCCTTTCACTCGACCCCGAGGATATGACCGCCGCCCTACCTTGACAATGGCGGGAGCCGGTTACGGCCGGTTACGGTTTGTTTAGACGCCCGGCGCGGTTCGCGCGCTCGACCGCGACCTCGAACAGGCGATCCAGGGGCGCTCCCGCGGCCTCGCCCTCGAGGATCCGCAGGGCCGCCGCGATCGCCTCGATCGTCGAGACCTGGCCAGGACCGGGAGAGCTGCGTAACCGTTGCGCCGCCATCGGGAGCCCGTCGGGGAGCCGCAACACCGGCAGGCCGCGGACGACTGCGAGCTTTTGATACATCTTGCGCGCCTTGGACCACGACCCGTCGAGGACGACGAGCTTCTCGGGCAGCACCGCCGGGGCCTCGGTCGTGGGCTCGCCGATCGGATAGAGCACGCACGCTCGCGAGAGGTCCGGGAGTGCGACCGGGCCCGAGATGTGGCCGTAGTCGATGATCTCGCTATTGGGCAGCGCCTGGTGCGCGAGCCGGGCCGTGTTCGACGAGCGATTCTGCTCCGAGTAGTGCCGGATGATGACCACGCGCGTACGGGTCAACACCGTCGGGATTTCGGCGCACAAGCACACGCGCTGCGGCAACAGGCAGCGCACGCACTTTAGCTCACTTGCAGCAACGGAACCCGACATTCGGGAAGAAGAACGTGTCGTTTGCGAGCGTGAAGTTCAAGGCGCAACTCGTTCCAACGTCCGTATTATTTGCGGCGCCGCCACGAATCGGGTTCTGACCGGCCTGTTGCGCGCGGGTCCACTCCTTGACGTTGCCCGACATGTCGAACGCGTGGTCGGTGCCCGAGATCGCCGCGTAGCAGCTCGCGAGCGAGCCGGTCGGCAACGTCGCATCGGTGGCCGCGTCGTAGTCGTGGCCGTTGCACGTGGTCGCCTGGTACGTGCTCGCGTTCGTCGCATAGGCCCACGTGTTACCGGGGCCCGCGATCGTCGCCGCCGCCGGGCACGTCGTACCCGAGCTCACGTACATCTGATCGAGCCGGAAGCCATCGTCTGCCATGTAGATCGAGAGCATCGCGGCGTGCGCCGCGGTCCCGCCCGAGCTCGTCGCATCCGCGACGGTCTACGCGTAGGAGAAGTGGGTCGCATCGATCGGCGTGCCGGCCGCGAACGTGCCGTTGAACGTCGTGTTCGTGACGCCGGCGATCACGACATTCTGCGGTGCCTTGATCGCGTGGGTAGTCGAGGTCGTGACCGTGACGACGTTGCCGGTGCGCGTGATCGCCGAGATCGCGATCGGATCGCTCTTCGCCGCGTAGCCGCCGTACGTCGAGCCCGCGCCGCCGGGCTGTGCGTACGTGAAGTGCGAGGTGTCCGCGCGCCGCCAGGCCCGCCAGGGAAATGAAACAGAGGCTTGGGAGAATCGCCTCGCTACTTCGCGGCTACTTTGCGAGCAGCGATCGGCCGACGACCTTGAGGGCGAGGATCGGTTTCACACCCTCGAAGATCGGGAGCACCTGGGCATCGGCCACGTAGCGGCTGATCGGGTACTCCTCGGCGTAGCCCCACCCGCCGTGTAGGAGCTGGCCGAGCTGCGTGACCTCGACGGCGACGTCGCACGAAAACAGCTTGGCCATCGCGGCGATAGGCGCTGCGGCGCGCTCGTCGGCATCCATCTCACGCGCCGCGGTGTAGGTGATCGCCCGGGCCGAGACCAGCCGCGCCGCCATCCGGCCGAGGTGATAACGCGTGAGGCCGTACTCGCCGATCGGCCTGCCGAACTGCTTGCGCTCGGCGACATAGCGCGAGGTCTGCTCGAGGGCGGCCGCGGTCAGACCGCAGGCCCGACCACCAGTCTGGAGCCGACCGGCGGCAAAGCCCGCCATCTGGAGGGCAAAGCCACGGCCGAGGCCGGCGTCGCCTCCGACCAGGTTGGACTCCGGAACGAACCAGCGATCGAACGCGAGCCCGAACGAGTGCATGCCGCGATAGCCCGGCGTGCGATCGGCTTTGCCCTCCAGCGTGCCGCCGGTCGGCTGCTTGGCCGCGAACGCGTGACCGTCGAAGCGCGGCTTCTCTACGATGAACAGCGTGAGCCCCTTCGCACCACCACTCGTGCGCGCGAGCAGCGCGATCACGTCGGCGCGACCGGCGAAGGTGCACCACGCCTTCGCGCCCGTGATCTCCCATCCGCCTTCGACCTTGGTCGCGCGACACGAGACCGAAGCGACATCGGAGCCGGTGTTCGGTTCGGTCACCGAGATCGCGGCCATGATCTCGCCCGAGGCGAGCTTCGGGAGCCACTGCTGCTTCTGCGCCTCGGTGCCGCCCGCGATCAGCGCCTTCGCGAGGATCTCGGGGCGCGTGATCAATGAGCCGCCGGCCGCGAGCGACGCACGCGACAGCTCCTCGGTCGTGAGGATCATCGCGAGGTTGCCGAGCTCGGTGCCGCCGTAGGTCTCCGGAATCGACAGGCCGAAGTAGCCGAGCTTCGCCATCTCGGAGATGAAGCGCTCGGGCACGAGCTCGTCGTGATGATGGATGCGCTCCGCATGAGGTGCGATCTCGCGCTCCGCAAATGCGCGCACGTTCGAGCGCACTTCGTTCAACGTCTCGTCGAGCGGCCAGGCGAACCGACCGGCGTTCGTGATCGCGAGCTGGCCCAACGCCTCGACGGTTTCGGGCTTCGTCGTATTCACGATCGCTTCGCGTGTCGCGTCGTCGTAGCGCGGCTCGCCGATGCCGAGCGCGGGCGCGACCGATTCGAGCCGGTTGCGCAGCGATTGCGCGAGGTCACCGGCCGCCACGGCGGCCGCGCTCGCGAGCTCCGCCGGCACGGTCGCGAGCTCCTCGATCACGCGCGCTTCGGTGGCCGCGTAGGCGACCCGCTCGACGACGACCTGATGGTCATCGACGGCTTCGCCGTTGCGCGTCAGCGCTCGAGCAGCCTCGACGGCGCGGCCGGCAAGAGCGCGAGTGGCGGCCGTGATGATGGGTAGGTCCGGCATGCGGAACACTTATACCCGGCGCTGATTTTCTCGGTACAGTGACCGGCGTGAAGAACATCGTGGCGGTCTTGATGATGCTGATTCCAAGTCTCGCGAGCGCCGAGAAAACGTTCGACACCGAGAAGGCCGGCACGTGGGACTGCAGCAAAGACGCCACGGTCGTGATCAACAAGAGCACCGGCAAGTACACGTTCACCGGTGCGTGCAAGGAGATCACGATCAACGGTGGTCACCTCACGGTCGCGATCGAGAGCGTCGGCACGCTGACCGTCAATGGATCGAGCTCCACGATCACCGCCGACAAGCTCGACTCCGGCAGCGTGAACGGCTCGAACAACAAGATCACGTGGAAAAAATCGGCCGGCGCGGGTGGCAAGCCCGAGGTCAGCACGCTCGGTCAGAACAACACGATCACGCAAGCAAAGTAACAACGCGAGCATCGCGGGATGCGCGACCGTGCATGCTCGAGATCGCGCCGCGGCAGTGAGCGCTCAGTGCTCGCAGAGCGAAATACTGCGCACGTTGAAGTTAGCCTTGGGTCGATCGCGAAAGCGTTCGGAGACCGCACGCTACCCGAGCGAGACGCTCAGCTTCGCGGTGCCGCCGTCGAGCTCTTGGGTCGCGCCGTGGGTCAGCACGAGCTCGGACTTGTTGACGATGTCGCGATCTTTTTCGTGGAGCTGCCATTCGATATCGAGGCGAACATTCGTGCCGTCGTTGAATGCACAGACCTTGATCACGTCACTGGCCACGAGCGTCTTCGCGGTGACCGAACCACAGGCCTTGTCGAGCAGTTTCACCGTGTAGTGGCGTTGATCTTTGCCGCCATCGACCTTCAAGCCGACCTGGATCGTGGTCGGAGCCGGCGTCGGGTTGGGCCCCGCGAGCGCGGGTGCGGTTAGGAGTGCGAGTGCGAGTGCAGAGGCGGCGAGGAGCTTGGTCATGCGCATCTCCCCCAGCAAGCGGTGCGCCACCGCGCAAATGCGCGAACGCACGCGTGCTCGGCGCTGCGAGCTGCCAGTTCGGCACGTGCGCTGGTGATCCGTGCATCGTTTTGGCCGAGCACGCGTTCGTGACGCGGTTTGGTCCCGCGAGATCGTGCCGACGCATGCTCTCGTGGCACCCTGCATGCGCGCGCTCCGTTCGTTCGCGCTCCTCCATCCGTTGATCGATCTCGCCGCGCTGATCGAGGCGCTCACCCGCTATCCGTTCTAGCGTGCGACTCAGTCAGAGAGCGAGTTCGCGTTGGTCTCCCACATCGGCCACAACGTCGCGAGGCCGATCACGCCGTAGATCATCAAATAGAATGGGTGCGGCTCTTTCTGGTCGCTGCTCGACGGGCGCGATTCCGATCACTTACACGAGCTTCAAGTTCGGTCGGGCGCGGGGCGCGGGCAGCGGGTT
>JAYWCI010000253.1:0-15793 GCA_043780895.1 Kofleriaceae bacterium
TTCAAGCCCGCTTGCAGCGGCTTGCCGACCTCCTCGACCGGGATCAGAGGATCCTCGCCTGTGGGCGCTGCTCGTGACGCCGTTTTCGCGGCGCGCGCCTTCTGGATCGCCGCGGCGATCTGCGCACCGAGCTGCTTGCGCTGCTCGGGCTCGAGCCGGTGAACGGTGATCGCGGCATCGGCGATGGCCCCCGAACCTGGCGTGGGCTCGGGGGTCTTCGCCGGCCGGGTCGCGACCTCGGTCGCGTGCGGGCCGTGCAACGGCCGGGACTTACGCGGCCACCGCCAGGCGACGAGCGCGACGATCAGCAGGATCGAGACGATGATTCGACTACGCCTCTGCATTGCTACGTATGCATACACGGAATCTGGCACTATGCCGCCCGCATGCCGCCCGACGACGAAGGTAAAAGCGCTCGCCAGCTCTCGCGCAGCCAGATGCGGCGCACCGGCGATCGCTCGGCGCGCATCGCGATGCTGCTGATGAAGATGAGCGCGCCGTCGCTCAAGAAGCTCGATCTCGAGGAACGCGCGCAAGAGTCGCTCGAGCGCGCGCGCCAGGTGAAGACCCACATCGCGCGGCGTCGCGCGGAGCGCACGCTGGCAGGTGACCTGCGCAAGTTCATCGAGGATCTGGCCGAGCTCGAGGCCCAGATCGAGAAGATCGAAGAGGGTAGCTCGGATGCCGAGGCGTTCCATCTCGCGGAGCAATGGCGCACGCGCCTGATCGAGGGCGGCCCCCAGGTGCTCGAGACGTTCCCCGGTGGCGCGAGCGAAGAGCTGCCGCGCCTGATCGAAGCGGCCAAGCGCGAGAAAGAGATCGGTAAGCCGCCGGGCGCCGGTCGCGCCTTGTTCCGCAGCGTCGTCGAGGCGATCAAGGTCCATCAGCGCGCGCTCGCGCTCGCGGCTGCGGAGACCGACGACGCCGCAGCCGATGACGACGACAACGACGACAACGACGACAACGACGACAACTAAAGGCGTCGATCACGCGCATGCCGCTCGACTGGATCGGCACCGTGTTGATGCTCACCGGGCTGTGTCCAGGCGCCGCCAGGACCACAAGGACCACAAGGACCACAAGGACTGGGTGCCCTCGGCGATGGGTTGCCTCCTCGCGCTAGCCGGGTTGTTGATCGGCGCGACGCTCGACTGGCTGCAGCGCGATCACCGGCGGTAGTGACCGTTGTGTGCCGGATCGTTGAACACGCGGTAATCGATCGGCCACGGCGTCGCGACGTGGTTCGCGATCGTGAGCGCCATCGGCGTGACCCGGCGATACTTCGAATCGGTCGGGAGATCCGCATTCTCGCTGCCACCGGCGGAGAACAGGGTGTGCATCCGGCAGTGACCGAGATCGTAGTTCGTGATGAAGCCGGGCTCGATCGCCTCGTGGCCGCGGATCATCGTGTGGACGCCGACGCGATCCATGAACACGCGGAACTGCTCGCGGCCGAAGCCGAAGCGCGGGCTCTCGCGCTGGATCGATCCGACGACGCGATCGACGGGCAGTGGATCACCCCACATCATCTCGAACCGGATCACCGGATCCCCGAGGTTGCCGAGGTCATGATACCGCTCGGCGAACGTATCGTCGCGCGGGATGCCACCGTGCACGAACAACGTGCGCTCGAAGATGAACGACGTCGGCATGTGATCGAACAGATGGCGGTACGCCTCGAGTAGTTCGAGCGGCGCGATCGCCGCGATCCCGGGCACGGCCTCGGCCGGATTGACCGCGCTCACCACGGTGCCTTGCGCTCGGACCAGGAACTCGTGATTGCCGCGCAACAGCACGACGTGATCGGGCAGCGAGACGAACAACTGGAGCGCCGTGCGCAGCACGCCTTCGAAGCCGTACCTGCCGCGATCCAGGTAGTCGCCGAGCAGCACGAGCTTGACGTCGGGCAGCGACGGATCGGCGGCGTGCTGCTGCGCGCGCTCGATGAACCGCGATTGCATCAGCGCGGCCTTCAAGCACGCGTAGCAACCATGCAAATCACCCAGGACGATCAGCTCGCACGGCGCCGCGGGCACCATCACGTGGACATGACCGTCGAGCATCCGCGTGCCGGCCGCGAGCTGACCGATATCGGTGACGCCGATCAGCCGATCGTTGCCGATCGAGCGCTTCTTCTCCCACTGGCTGATCGTCTGGAAGATCAGATCGTAATCGGCGTGAAACGTCTCGGAGGTAAACGGCCGCTCGCACATGTCGAGCCACGGGTGCGAGTAGCTCTCGACAGCGAGCCGCGACGGCGGAGCGATCTGCAGGAGGTCCGCGGGTGCCGGCTGCGTCGGCGGAGCGACGAGTGTCGCATCGGCAGCGAAGTAGCCACGCAGCTCGTCGTGGAGCTCCTTCTCTTGCGGCGTGACCGTGCCGTCCGCGTGCACCGCGGCATCGAGGAGGGTCAGCGCGATCTTCTGATCGGCGGGAGAAAACGCGTGGAACAACCCGACCGCACGCGCCTTCAAGCGCGACGACGTGAACTTCACGTCGCCGCTCGCGACGACTTCGTCGGCGAGCTCCTTGATCTCGCAATCGAGTCGCGCGTACGCGTCCTCGACCTGGTCGCGCAGGAGCTCGGCTTCCTTCGGTTGAGGCGCGAAATGCTCGATCAACTGATCCATGTAGCGGCGGATGAACGCCTGCTCTTGCGCGTGCAGCGTCCCGTCGATGTACCCGATGGTCAGCAACAGATCGACGACTGCAACGACGTGCTCCGATTCCACCGGGTCACTTTACAGGTCAACCGGAACTACGTGAGGCACCGCGACCGGAAGCTGCACGGTCTGCGTGCCTGGTTTGAGCGTCCACTCGCTGCACTCGCCGTCGCCGTCCGCGCATACCCGATACCTACCCGGCGCGAGGCTGCGAAACGTGGCGCGATTGTCGTCGCACTCCTTGGTCGCGAGCTCGGTCCCGATCTCCTTCTCGAGCTGCCGGGCGCCGAACAGCGTTAACGTCGTGCACGTGCCGTCGAACGTGACGCTCGCGCGCTGTTTCGGTAGCACCAACTTCGCGAGCGTGATCTCGCCCGCTCCGACCTCTGCGCGCAGTGGGGCGAGATGGCTATCGACGGTGAGGTCCCACACACCGATCGGAAGCTCCGCGAACGCGAAGGCGCCCTTCGCATCGGCCTCGGTGGTGACGACGAGCTGGTCGTCGTTCGCGTACGTCGCGGTCACGGTCCGCGCGGTCGTGTTGGCGAGCGTGCCGGTCAACCCACCCGTCTCGCGCACGACGAGGTCGACCATCGACAGGTTGGACTCGAACGCGAGGGTGCCCGAGCTCAGCGCGCCGGGCTCGGTGCGGGGCAGGGCGAGGGTCTTCGCGATCATCTGCAAGTGGTCGCCTTCGATGCCGTCGATCACGTAGTGACCGTTCTCGTCGGTCAGCGCCGCGCGGACACCGCTGGCCATGAGCTCGAAGACCGGTGCGATCGCGGGCACGCGACCGGCAAAGATCATCACGGTCGCGTTCTTGACCGGCGTGCCCGCATCATCGACCACGACGCCTTCGGCGTGCACGCCTTGCTCGACGACGATCTGGCCCAGTTCGGTCGGCTTGTCTCGCACGACGACAACGTCGGGAAGCAACACCTCGACGAACGCCCATCCCATCACGCGCACCACGTGCTTGCCGGGCGGGACGCCGTAGATCGTGAAGCGACCGTCCGGGGTCGAGATCATGCGCGGATGCGCGAGCATCGTCGACATGCCGCTCACGGCGACGCCGAGCTCCGCGACGCGGAAGCCATTCTCCATCACCTGACCGGTGATGGTTCCCGACGGGTCAGCACGGGCGGCCGGGCACACAGCGAGCACGACGCAGAGGACGATCCATCGCATACGGAGGTAGGTCGACGACAACGCTCGCTCGGCACAAAGATTATTCCTTCACGCTGTGGCGCTGCTGCGTCAGCGCGGAAGCTGCCAACTACTTGATCGCCCGCGCTTCATGGCTGGCACGCCCGACGCACGATGGCCGCGGGTGCGTTGGGTCGCGCTCTGGGTGCTCGGGTTTGCCTGCGGTACGGCACCGTTTCGTGCCGCGCCCTCGCCGGAGCTCGTCCAATCGGCTGACCTCATGGATCCTGTCGCGTACGACCAGCACACCGCGAGCCTGCGCGCGACGCTCGGGCGCAACCACATCGAGCTCGATGCCGGACCGGTGGTCCGATCGTGCGCGCCTCATCACGGTGTCGATGATTGCGTGCGCTGCGAGGTCGCGAACCGGCAGGATACGAGTGGCATCGATCCGGACATGATCGATGCGGTCGCGATCGCGTTCGCGCGCTATCCGGCGAACGTGCTGAGCGCGGCGCTGCTCGAGCATGTCTCGCTGTGCCGCAAAATCCGGTACGACCACGACCAGGGACCGAACCCCTCGGGCATCGCGATCATCGACGACAAGCGGTTGATGATCAGCATCGAGACAGTTCGGGGCGACTTCACGCTCGAACAGATCGTGCATCACGAGATGTTTCATCTGATCGATCACGCGATGCTCGGCGCGAAGGCGTACGACGATCACGAGTGGCACGCGCTCAACCCGCCCACGTTCGCCTACGCGGATCCCGCGGCCGAGACCCCGGCGCGTCCTCCCGGTTTCGTCGACAACTACGCGACGACGAACGAGCTCGAAGATCGAGCGAGCGTGTACGAGCTGATCATGGGCCAGCCCCAGGCGCTGTGCGAGATCATGGCGACCGATCCGCTCGTGCGCGCGAAGGTCAAGACGATCCGGACGCGCGTCGCTCGCATCATGGGTGCACGCCGCTTGCCACCCGAGCAGTGCGCGAAGCCGCCGCCGCGAATGAAATCGCCGATTCCTCTGAATCCGCGTGAGATGCGCTAGCATCGTTACCGTGAGAGCGGTCGTGCGCGTGTACCCCCGTGAGCTCGCCGAGCGCGTGCGAGCGACGTGGCCGGTCGAAGCGCAACCGCTTCCGCAGGAGCTCGATTCGATCCTCGATATCGCGTACCACGCGTCGTTCTTGCGCGATGAAGAGCGGCCGGTCACGTGCCGCCTGATGTGCGTGTCGCCGAGCGAGCTCCGGACCGATGGTGGGCCGCCGGCTTCGTTGTTGCCCCTCGCGTTCGGCGCCTCGCGGGAGCTCTCGGAGATCGAGCTGCGCAGCCTGTCGCCGGCGGTGAAGTATCACCGGTCGCTGATCGCGATCGAAGAGACCAATGATGGCCCGCGGATCTGGGGGCTCGTACAGAGCGGGACGCGCTGGCTCGAGGCGGTGCACGGTGGTCGGCACAGCGTGCCGCCGCCGATGCCGTCGGCACTCGTGATCAACATCGTACGGCCGGGGCACCTGTCGGTGTTGTGCGGCGCGGTCACGCTCGCCGAGCTGCGCGGTGGCGTGCTCACCGACTTCACGCTCGATGTCTTCCTCTCGAAGTGGCTCGGCGGGGTGTTCGTGAACGAGCGCGCGGAGCTCTCGGCACTCGCGACGCACGAGGGTGCGGCCGAGCTCGCGAAATATGTCACGCAGCAGATGGTCAAGCGCGCGATCTCGACGATGCGCGCCGCACATCACGGTGGCACGATCATCATCGTGTCGCCGCACTGCTCCGAATCGGAGTTTCTCCACCTCAAGTACGCGTTCCGCGATGATTCACCGCGCCGGAGGTTTCGCCACCTGCTGGTCGAGATCATGGCCGAGACCACGCCGGAAGATCCGGATGATCTCGATGCCGATCTCGACGAGGCGGTGTTCGAGATGAGCAACCTGATTGCCGCGCTCGCCGATGTCGATGGTGCGGTCGTGATGACGAAGCGCTTCGAGGTGCTCGGCTTCGGCGCCGAGATCGTGGGTGACTTGCCGCACGTCGAATCGGTCCGCCGCGCACTCGATCTCGAAGGCACGCGCTTCGTCGACGAAGTCGTCGATGGGGTCGGCACGCGCCATCGCTCCGCGTATCGCTTGATCGCCGACATGCCCGACGCGCTCGCGATCGTGGTGTCGCAAGATGGCTCGGCCCGGTTCGTTACGTCCGCCCAGGGCGTCGTGACCTACTGGGAGCACGGCCCGGGCGACGCAGTAGTGCTAGGCGACGCCTAGGCTCGCTCGACGCGAGCGGGCACGTGCTTGTGCCACGGCGTGCCGACGAATGGATCGCGATCGCTCGTGCTCGTGAGATCGTTCGGCGCCACGCCGCGCTTGCCGCTCGGATAGGTGAGGCCGAGCCCGTTCGGAAGCGAGATATGACCGCGCTGCATCGATGTGGAGACCTCGATCGCGACGAGGACCGCATCGCGACGTGTGGTCAGCCGCACGGTCTCGCCGGTGACCACGCCGAGCGCCGCGGCGTCCTCGGGGTTGATCCGCAGCGCGCCCTCCGCGCCCTTCTTGCGCCACTCGGGATCTCGGATGATCGTGTTCGCGGTGAACGATCGGCGCTCGCCGGCGCTCAGCACGAAGGGAAACTCGACATCCCGTGCGGGCAGGCCGGGCAGCTTCGCGAGCTCCTCGAGGAGATCCGGCAGCGCGAGATGGAACTTCCCGTCGCTGGTCTTCGCGCGCTTGACGGTATCGGTCCAGTCATCGATCGCGAACACCATGCCGGAGTCCGAGGCGAGCATGGTCTCGAACAGCTTCACCGCGACCTCGAGTGGCGAGCCGGTGAAGCCCGCACGCGCGAGCGCCTCGGGATTCTCCATCGCGGCCTTCGCGAACACGCCGAACACGACCGCGCCATCGCGCGACTCCTCGGGCAGATCGATCGTTCGATACAGGACGACCGGCGCGATCGCCGAGAGCTTCGGATTCGGCAACACGCGCATCAGCACGGCCTGCGCGTAGGCGGTGAGCCCGTGCTTTGCGGCTTCGCGCAGCGGCGCGAGATCCGCTTCCTCCAAGCCACCGAGCGCCTCGACGAGTCGCGCATGGATCTCGGCCTCGGGCAGCGTGTTCGCGAGCGGCGCGAACAGCCGCTTCCTGAGATGAAAGTAGTTATGCGGAAAGTCGAAGTTGAAGAACGTGGCTTCGGCCTTCTCGAATTGGGTCGCCGCCGGTAACACGTAGTGCGCGAGCCGCGCGGTCTCGGTCATCGCGACATCGATCACGACGAGGCACGCGAGCGACGAGAGTGCCTCGCGGATCCGGATCGAATCGGCGAGCGAGTGCGCCGGGTTCGAAGCCTCGACGAGCATCGCGCGATAGCGCTTCGGATGATCGGTGAGGATCTCGTCGGCGATCGAGTTGCACGGCACGAGGCCGCCGACCAGGCGTGCGCCGACCACCGGGCTCGTGCGCTTCGCTTCGCCGTCCATCACGTTGACCAGCACCGAGGGAAGGAAGTGCGTGCCCGGCTTCCCGAAGCTGCCGGTCAGGAGGATCAGCAGGCGATGTAGATAGCTCACCAGCGTCGAGTGGTGGTTCATCTGCACGCCGAGGTCTTCGAACGATGCGAACGCCTTGGCCTTCGCGATCACGGTCGCGGTCCTGCGTACGAGCGCTTCGTCCAGCCCGGTTCGCGCGAGGCAATCGGCGAGCGAGAAGGCCGCCATCGCGGCGCGAATCTCGGGCAGCTCGCTGGCGGCGCCATGCGCCGCCAAGAACGAATGATCGATCGCGTCCTCTTCGAGCAGCAGCTTGACCAGCGCGACCAGCAGCCACGCATCGGTGCCGGGCTTCAAGGCGAGATGGATGTCGGCGATCTCCGCGGTCTCGGTGCGGCGCGGATCGACGACGATTAGCGTGCGCGCGGGATCCGCCGAGATCTCTTTCAGGGTCACGCGCGCGCGCGGAATCGAGTGCGAAAACCACGGGTTCTTGCCGAGGAACAAGCCGACATCGCAGTGCTCGAAATCGGCGCGCGTGGTCGAGCCCATCATGCGCCAGCCGACCCAGAACTCGCCGGTCTTCTCCTGTGCGAGCGCGCTCGAGCGATAGCGCATCTTCAACATGCGCCGCGTCGCGCCCGAGTACGCGCCGGGCAGGTGATTCCCCTGGCCACCACCGCCGTAATAGAAGATCGATTCGCCGCCGTGCGTGTCGCGCACCGCCGCGAGCTTCTGCGCGACCTCGCGGATCGCCACATCCCACGAAATCTCTTCGTACGTGCCATCGGTGCGACGGCGCAGCGGAGAGGTCAACCGGTCGGTGCCGTGCTGGTAGTGATCGAGCCGGTGCGGCTTCTCGCATGCGTAGCCCTGTGACGAGGGATGCGCCTTGTCGCCACGCAGCTTCACGAGGTGGCGAAAGCCTTCACCTCCGAGCTGGACCTCGAGCCCGCAGTTGCACTCGCACAGGATGCACGCGGTCTTCTTCCACTCCATCCGGTCAGTGTAGCCGCGCGCAAACGCACACCGTGCGCTATTTCAGGCCGATCTTCTGGCCGCCGTACAGTGCGCCACCGACGAGGGCGGCCGTCACGAGGACACCCGGCTTGAGCGTCTTGAGCACGTACCCGACGCCGAACGCGATGGCGAGGCTCTGGAATGGGTTCTTCTCGACGTACTGCTTCGTCTTGAAGATCGTCATGAAGCCCTGCTTCTTCGCCTGGTTGGTCAGGTTGCCGACGCGAGCCTTGAGGAAATCGCCGCCGATCGAAGCGAGGACGTCATCGAGCAGCGACGCAGTGTGATTCGGTTTCGTTTCGACCGTGGCGTTGTTCATGCCCGTGGAGAAAGCATGCCGCGTGCCTACTCGGCTTTCCTCCGAGCATCGAAGTGCGCCGAGGTCTTGAACACCTCGAACTAACCCTCCTGAGCAAACTCCCACCACGCCCGTCTTCAAGAACTCGCGTCGTTTCATGCGCCCAGCGTATGTGTGCGCAAGCCCTACCGAAACTCAGCGTAGCCGCACGCGCTGCCGCCGCATGCACCCGAGGTAAAGTGCGGGGGATGGCGGACAACCTGTACGAGATCCTCGGCGTCGCGAAGACAGCCGACGCCGATGCGATTCGCAAGGCGTACCGCAAGCTCGCGCGCGAGCATCATCCGGATGTAAATCCCGGTGACAAGAAGTCAGAAGATACGTTCAAGCGCGTCGCGGCTGCGTACGACGTGCTCGGCGACGAGAAGAAGAAGAAGGCGTACGACGAGTTCGGCGATGCCGCGCTCTCGGGCGGCTTCGACCCCGACAAGGCGCGCTCGTACCAACAATGGCAAGGCGGGCAACAGCAGCGCGGCGCGCGCGGGTTCGGGAACGAATCGGAGTTTGATTTTTCCGAGCTGTTCGGCGGCGGTCGCGGCGGTGGCTTTCGATCGCGTGGCCCCGCGCGCGGCCAGGACCTCTCCGCCTCGGTCGAGCTCGATCTCCGGCAGGCTGTCGAGGGTGCCGAAATCTCGCTCGAGATTCCGAACCAAGGCACCGTGCGCGTACGCATTCCACCCGGCGCCGATACCGGTTCGATCATCCGGCTCGCCGGCAAGGGCATGCCGGGTCGCCAAGGCGGTCCGCACGGTGACCTCGTGATCGAGACCGAAGTCCGCCCGCACCCGTTTCTCGAGCGCAACGGTCTCGATCTTTCGCTGAAGTTGCCGGTCACGATCGCCGAGGCGTTCAACGGCGCCAGCGTCGAAGTGCCGACGTTCGATGGCCCGGTGCTCCTCAAGATCCCGCCGCGCTCGCAGACCGGCGCGAAGTTGCGCCTGCGCGGCAAGGGCATCGCCCGCAAAGATCAGCGTGGCGATTTCTACGCGGTGCTCCAGGTCCGCATGCCCGATCGCGAAGACGAAGCCCTCGCCCAGGCGCTCGCCAAGAGCAGCGAGGCGTACAGCGCTCCCGTGCGCAAGGAGCTCGCACTGTGACGACGACGCGCTTCACGTACCAACACCTCGTCGATCTCGTCGACGGCGATCACGAGCTGATCGCCCGGATGGTCGAAGAGGGCGTGATCGAGCAGCGTGATGACGAGGTGGCGATCGTCGATGTCGATCGCGTGCTCGTCACTCGCACGCTCGTGCGAGAGCTCGAGATCGACTGGAACGGCGTCGATGTCATCCTGCGCCTGCTCCACAAGCTGAAGTCCGCCCAGCGCCGCATCTCCGAGCTCGAAAAAGCGCTTTGAGCCGAGCCCATGGCGGATCGTGTGGGCGGCGGTGCGCGGGCCTTCACCGATGTACGCGGCGTGGCGCCTCGGGCGATCCCGAACGGACCCCAGTGCAGCCTGATGACTACCCTACGCAAATCGCGATCGCGACCGACTCATAGAGTGTGGCTCTCACCGGCTCTCGCGCAGATTTGGGTGGCGAGACCCAGACCGGCATCAGTTGCGCGCCCGAGCCCGAATCGCAGACGCTGCGTGGAGCTGCTCGGGTCTCGCTCGTCTGCGTGAGTGGCGCGCATGTCGGTACCGCGTTTCCGGTGCCGAACGATGCGGTGATCATCGGGCGCAGCCAGGCGGATCTGATCGTCAACGAATCGGAAGTGTCGCGGCGCCATGCGCGTTTCGCGTATACGCCTGCGGGGTTTGTCGTCGAGGATCTCGGTAGCGCGAACGGTACGCTGCTCAACGGCACGCGGATCACGCGGCCCACGCAAGTCAGCATCGGCGATCGGCTGCAGTTCGGTCGCACGGTGCTCGTGCTCACGCAGCACGACGAGCTCGCCGAACGCGTCGCACGCATGCAGAAGCTCGAAGCGATGGCGACGCTCGCGGGTGGCATCGCACACGACTTCAACAACGCTCTGCAAGTCATCATCTACAACCTCGATGTCGTCGGCGACGAGCTCGCCGCGGCGACCCCTGGTCGTTATAGCCTCGAGGAGATTCGGGCGGCGACGACGTCCGCCACGGCGCTCGCGAAGCGCTTGCTGAGCCTGGGCCGACCCGAGGCCCAACTCTTCGATGCGGTCGACATGCTCGAGCTCGCGAACCGCACCACGCCGATGGCGCGCAAGCGGACAAAGGCGCCGGTCGAGATCCTCGTCAAGATCGCGCCCGACTTGCGCGCCCTCGGCTCGTTCGAAGAGCTGCATCAGAGCTTGTTGAACCTGTGCATCAACGCGATCGATGCGATGCCGAACGGCGGTCGCCTGACCGTGTCGTCGCGCAAGGTCGTGATCGGCTGCGAGGAAGCGCTCGCACGTCAGCTGCGCTGCGCCGGTGACTACATCGAGCTCGCAGTCACCGATACGGGAACCGGCATGGACGAAGCGACGCTGCAGCGCGCATTCGAACCGTTCTTTACGACGAAGTCGCGCGACAAGGGCACCGGCCTGGGCCTCGCGATGATCCACCAGACGATCCGTCGGCATCACGGTGCGATCGACGTGATGTCGGTCGTCGGTCATGGCACCACGTTCCGCATCGCGTTGCCCGTCGCGGTGCCCTAGGCCACTCGCAGTGCTGCTCGCTTAGTGCTACGCAAGGGCATGCATCGGGTCCTGCGTCTGGTCGAGATCGAGCGTGCGAAGGATCGTCTCGCGATCACCTGCTCGATCGACGACCTCTCGTTTCACATCTCCATCTGGTACCAGGACGTCGATTTCGAGGCGCTCACGCGCGAGTACGGCGAGCTGATCGATCGCCTCGCGTTCCACATCGCGATGTTTCAGATCAACGAGGTCGCGAGCCTTCGCCCCGATGCGATCTCGCTCGGCAAGTATGCGAAGTACGCGTCGCCCGCGTTCGTCGAGCTCTGGCGCACCGTGTTCAAGAACGTGTGGGCGCAATGGCGCTGGGAGCACCAGCTCCCCGCATACATTCCGGACTTCCTCGACGCTAACGGCGCCTCCGCGGCCCCGGTCGCGGGGCCCACCGGCCCGGTCGAGTTGCTCGCGTTCTGCGGTGGCGGCAAGGACAGCCTCGTCGCACTCAAGCTCCTCGAGCGCGCCGGCCTACCGTTCGCCACGCTTGGCTACTCGCACTCGATCTACGGGGCCGCCGAGCCGCAGCACGCGCTCCTCGACAAGGTCGCCGATCGCACCGCGCGCGTCCGCGCCGAGCGCCAGTGGATCATCGACGACTTCCTCGATGCGCCGATCGTGAAGCTCCGCCCCGAGCTCGGCGTGAAATCGATCACCGCGGCCGAAACGCCGGCCTCGGTCTTCGCCGCACTGCCGATCGCGCTGGCCCGCGGCTATCGCCATCTCGTCCTCGCCCACGAGGCGAGCGCGAACAGCGGCAACCTCACCTGGGGCGCGACCGGCGAAGAGGTCAATCACCAGTGGGGCAAGAGCTACGAGGCCGAGCGCATGCTCGATCAGTACGTCCGCGCCGAGCTGTGCGATGTCGGCTACTGGAGCGTGCTCCAGCCGATCCACGACGAGATCATCTTCGAGCTGCTCTCGCGCGACTCCGCGCTCGCGCCGCTCACCCACTCGTGTAACATCGCGAAGCCGTGGTGCGGCGCGTGCGCCAAGTGCGCGTACGTCTGGCTCCAGATGTCGGCGCACCTCGCGCCCGAAGTCGTCGCGGCGACGTTTCCTCGTGACCTCGGCGATCTCGCGGTCAACGAGCGCTGGTTTCGCGAGCTACTCGGGCTCGCCGAGCATTCCCCGTTCGAATGCGTGGGCTCGCCAGCCGAGGCGCGCCTGGCGCTCGCCCTCTTGCCGTCGCGTGGCCCGCTGTTGACGAGGCTGGCGGCTGAAGTTGGTGCGATCGACATCGTCGCCATCGCGGCGCCATTTCTCGGTGTCGGTTCGCGGCATGCGATGCCCGATCATGTCGCGAGCAAGGTCCTTCCAATTCTACGAGATGCTGCCCGCACGGCCGCGTCGCGGATCGCGAAGGCCGCTCCCTAGCGCTGCGCCAACCAGAGGCGCATGCGCTGATCGGGATCGACGAACGTTTCGATGACCTTCCAACCCGACGCACGCAGCATCGCTTCGAGCGCGGCTGGCGAGTGCTTGTAACAGTGCTCGGTGACGACCGGCTCGCCACGCGCGAATGTGACGGCCTCGTTCCACACGGTGACGGTCTGGGTCTTCTTCGAGACGAGGTGCATCTCGATCCGCGACTTGGCGGCATTCCACACCGCGCGGTGCATGAACTGATCGAGATCGAACGACGCACCATGTGCGGAGTTCAGATGGGCGAGCACGTTGAGATCGAACGCGGCGGTGACGCCTTCGCTGTCGTCGTAGGCGCGGAGCAGCTCGTCGCGATTCGCGTTGCCATCGGCGCCGAGGAGCAGCATCGCGCTGGGGCCGGCCATCTGGCCGAGGCGCGCGAGGAACGCCTTGGCCTCGCTCGGTTCGAAGTTACCGATCGTCGAGCCCGGGAAGAACGCGAGCGTCTTGGCGAACTTCTGGGCCGAGGTCGGCATCGCGAGCGCGGACGTATAGTCGCCGAGCACCGGCAGTACTTCGAGACCGGGGAACGCGCGGCGCAGCGTGGTCGCGGTGTCGGCGAGCTGAGCTTCGGCGACATCGATCGGCACGTACGTCGCCGGTGCCGCGAGGGCGCCGAGCAGCATGCGGGTCTTGCGACCGGCACCACTTCCGGGCTCGATCACGCGAGCGTGGGGGCCGACGCGCTCGGCGATCTGCGGCAGCGTCGCTTCGAGTAGCGCGAGCTCGGCGCGGGTCAGGTAGTAGTCCTCGACCGCGGTGATCTGCTCGAACAGTGCGGCGCCGCGCGTATCGTAGAGCAGACGCACGGGGAGCGTCTTGATCGGTGCGCGGAGGCCAGAGATGACGTCACAGACGGGCTCTTCTTGTTGTTCTGCGGGATTCACCGGGCGCCTCCTTTGTCTAGTGCAAGCCGTACGCCCGTCATCTGCCAGCGGGCGTTCGGTGGGAAGAAGTTGCGGTACGAGGCGCGGACGTGGCCGCGCGGGCTGAAGCAGGAGCCGCCGCGCAGCACTTGCTGGCCCGACATGAACTTGCCGTTGTACTCGCCGACCGCTCCTGCGAGCTCGCGGAAGCCAGGGTAGGGCGCATAGCTCGAGCGCGTCCATTCCCAGACATCGCCGAACATCGTTTCGCCGGCGCCCGGGTGGAGCTGATCGTCATCGGCGTAGTTTCCGATCAGCGGATCGAGGCCCGTCGCGGCGAGCTCCCACTCGGCCTCGGTCGGGAGGCGGGCACCGCGCCAGCGCGCGATCGCATCGGCTTCGTAGAAGCTCAAGTGACACGCGGTCTCGTCGGGATCGATCGCGCGCACACCACCGAGCGTGTACTGCTCGCCATCGCGCCAGTAGAGCGGCGCGGTCCACTGCTCGGCGTGCACGGCGGCCCAGCCATCGCTCAACCAGTGCTTCGCGTCGTGATAGCCGCCAGTCGCGATGAACTCTTGAACGTCGCGGTTCGCGAGAGGGCGCGTCGCGAGCTGGAATGGCTCGACGAACACGCGATGGCGCGGGCGCTCGTTGTCGAACGAGAAGCCCGTGTTGGTTGCGCCGATCTCGACCACGCCGCCATCGAACGAGCGCCAGTCACGCGCAGCGTCGCGACTTCGCTCGCGCGTCCGGAGATCCGTGCGGTACGCCGGGCGCAGCGGCTGCGTGCCGAGCACGTACTTCAGATCGGTCAGCATCAGCTCTTGATGCTGCTGCTCGTGATGCAAGCCGAGCTCGGTGAGCGCGACATCCGCCGTGCCCGCTTCTATCGCGCGCGCCATCCGAACATCGACCTCCTTGCGATACGCGAGCACGCGATCGTGGGAGGGCCGCGACATCATCCCGCGCTTCGCACGCTCGACGCGCGGACCGAGCGCTTCGTAGTAGCTGTTGAACAGGAAGTTGAACTCCGGATCGGGTGCGCCGAGCACGATCGTCTCGAAGAACCACGTCGAGTGCGCGAGGTGCCACTTCGTCGGGCTCGCATCCGCCATCGGCTGGACGAGCTGGTCCTCGATGGTCAGCAGCTCACTCCTGCAGAGTGTGCTGTTACGCACCGCTTTGAACCGTTCGAGGAGAGAAGTCGCGGTCATAGCAATCCGAATAAGACGACAACAGCGAGCGGTAGTTACGCGCCTTTGCTACGTAGGAAAGAAGGCATGCAAGCCATACCACCATCGGCACTTGTCAACGCCCGAATCGAGCTGCACTACGCGTCACAAGTCCTTTCCGCCTGTGCGGATGTCTGGCTACCCGAACGGGCAGATGACGGCGACACCGCGATGCGCTGGGTCGGCGGTCAGATGGTTGGAGAGCCAATCAATGGCGTGACCCTCGTGCTGCGCCCTGTTGACTTGGCGGTGTTGGCGGTGCGCGACGGCTCGACCGAAGCGCTCACGCTCGCGAACCACACGCTGAGCGAGGCGATGAAGTGGGCCGATCGCCAGTGCGGCACGCCCCGTGGCGCACAGATGCGCGGCTATGACATGCCGGCGAGCCCGTTGAGGAGCGATGGCAGGTTCATCGGCTACGAGCCGGAGAACGGCGAGCTCGTCCGCTGGTTCGACATGGGCTTCGAGGCGCTGCGAACCGTCGCGGCTCCCGAGTCGCTCCGGATCTGGCCGCACCACTTCGATCTCGGCGGGTTCGCAGGCTCGATCGGCATCGGGTTCTCGCTCGGCGACAAGTACTACGCGGAGCCGTACTTCTACGTCACGCCACCGGCGGATGCACCGGTGCGCGTGCTCGCAGGTGGCGGGTTCTGGCGTACAAAAGACTGGGCCGGTGCGGTGCTCACCGCGTCGACGATCATCGCGGGCGGAGATGCGATCGCGTTCCTGCAGTCGGCGATCTAGCAGCCATCTGGGAGCTTCGCTTCGGCGAGCAACCACGCAGCAGCTACCGCCGGCGTTTGCTTGTCGGTCTCGCGATCGACCATCAAGTTCGCGCGGCGCATGAGCTCGACCGTGATCTTGCCGCGCAACGGTGCGAGCGCACACGCGACGTTCGGATCGTTCGCGACGCGCGGCGCGAGCAGGATCATCGC
>JAYWCI010000254.1:0-9673 GCA_043780895.1 Kofleriaceae bacterium
CCGAAGGCGATGGCGAAGTGCTGCTGCCGATCGCCTCCATTGCGACCCGAGCCTTCGTTGAGGTTCAAGGCGACGGAGTTGAGTGCATCGCGACCCTGCCTGGCGAGTGCCGCATCGTGGCGCCGAACGAGAGCGGGCGGCTCGCGCGCGAATGAGATCGAGCGAGAGGTCGTAGGCGAGAAAACGCATGGGGGTGGTCCTTTCGCCGGTCCTGGCGTGAAGCGAAGGAACGCGAAGGACCACCTCCGTGCGCGACTCGCCGCGCGACCTCGCTCGCTCATTCGCGCGCGAGCCGCCCGCTCTGGTCCAGCGCCGCTGCGCTCGCCGCAGTCGCGATGAAAGGGTCGCCACATCTCAGCGCGGGCTCGGCGCCGCTGGCAAGCGAACGCGACGCGCAGTGCGCCGTAGCTGAGCGGCTTGGATCGATCGAGCCGCTCCTGCGGCACGACGACGAGTCGCCGAGGCCCGCAGTCATGCGCATCTTCGGCCATGCACGCTTCCCTTCGCGTTCGCTCGCTACGCGCCGAGGACCGCGCCGCGCGCATGGCCGACCGTCGAGAACGTGAACGTCCGTGGCGTGGCGCAGCGCGCGTCATGGTCCTGGCGCTCGGCTCGCGACCAGCGAAAGGGAAACGCACATGACCTTCGATGCATATGACCTCTCGCTGATTCGCTCGCTCGTGCCGCTTCTGGACCGCCTGGGTACGATCGATCCCAAGCCCGCCGATCAACTTCGGAGGCGAATCGGCGCCGAGGCAAGGACCGCCGCAATCGCTTCCTCAGGTGCCTCGCCGAGGCTGCGGAGGTGACCGGCGCGCTCGAGATCGCGATCGCCTTCTGCTACTTCGACTTCGCGCGGTGATCCACTTCGCTCGAGCTCGCCGATCGAGTGCGCGCGATGATGTATCGGCTCTCGCACCAGAGCCGCTGGGCCTTCGGGCCCGTCACTGTCCCCAGCTCGGCTCCGGGATACCGCTTCCGGTGCCGCTTCCGGTGCCGAACGACCTAGATCGTCGCCGTCGTCTGCTCGCGCTGCTGCGGCTTCGCCGCACCCAGCTTCGCCAAATTCACGTTCACCAACTTCGACACGCCCGGCTCCTGCATCGTCACGCCGTACAAGTTATCCGCCGACTCCATCGTCCGCTTGTTATGCGTGATAACGATGAACTGCGATCGATCGGTCATCTCGCGCACGATCTCGTTGTAGCGGTCGACGTTCGCTTCATCGAGTGGAGCATCGACCTCGTCCAGAATGCAGAATGGCGATGGCTTGATCAGAAAGATCGAGAACACCAGCGCCACGGCAGTCAGAGCCTTCTCGCCACCGGACAACTGATCGACGGTCGAGTTCTTCTTGCCGGGTGGCTGGGCCATGATCTCGATGCCGGCCTCGAGCAGGTCGACCTCGGCACCGGGCGAGCCCGGTTCGCCGTTCGCCTTGGCGGTCGACAGCGAGAGTGCGGCTTGGCCACCGCGGAACAGGCGCGGGAAGACTTCCTTGAAGGTGGCGTTCACGGCGGTGAACGTGTCCTTGAACAGCTTGCGGCTGGTCTTGTTGATCTTGTCGATCGCGCGCTGGAGCTGATCGACGGCGCGTTCGAGATCGATCTTCTGGCCGTTAAGGAACTCGAAGCGCTTGGAGACCTCGTCGAACTCTTCGATCGCGGTGAGGTTGATGTCGGTCCCCATCCGATCGATGAGGTCCTTGAGCTCGGTGAGGCGAGCGTCTTCGGTCTCCGTGACGTTCGCGCGCTGGTGATAGTCGTAGACGATCTCGACGATCGCGAGTTGATAGCGCTCGGAGATGCCGTCCTCGAGGACCTGGCGGGTCATCCCGATCTGGCCGTGCCGTAGCTCGAGCTGGTTGAGCTCGGCCTGGAGCCGGTCCGCCGTCGAGCGCAGCTCGCGCGCGGCGAGCTCGACGTCGGTGAGCGCGGTGAGGCGCGCCTCGTAGGCCGCGCGTCCCACATCGAGCTCGGAGGTCTTGACCTCGCGCTCGATCTTGAGCGTGTCGAGCTCGAGCTGGAGCTCGTCGCAACCCGTGCGCAGCTGGGTGGCGCGCGTCGCGGCCTTCTCGATCTCGAGGTTGAGGTTCTCGGTGCGCTGCTCGAGCTCGCGGTCGGAGGCCTGGAGGCGGAGCGCCGCCGCTTCGGCAGCCGAACGCTGTGCCGCCTGCTGGGCCGAACGCACGCGGGCTTCAGTGAGCTCGGCGGTGAGCGCATCGAGGCGGTCGCGATGCGAGCTGACCGCCGACATCAACTCGAGCTGATCGTGCTCGAGCTGGGCGATCCGATCGTCGGCGCCCTGACGGCGCGCGCGCGCGGCGAGCTCGTCGTTCGTGATGCTCGAGAGTCGGCTCTCGAGCTCGAGTTGCTCGTTGCCGAGCGTGCCGAGGCGCTCGCGGAGGCGTTCGAGCTCGACGCGAACCCGCGCGTCGTCTTTCTCGTGACCCATGATGGCGATGTCGCCTTCGTGGGCCTGGGTGCGGAGGCCTTCGAGCGCCTTGACGATGTGAGCGAGCTCGGTCTTGCCCGTGACGAGGCCCTGCATGGCCACGCTGAGGTCGTGCTCGAGCGTGCCGACGATCTCGCCGAGGTCGCGAATCTCTCGCTTCTGGGCGAGGACGCCAGCGCCTTGCGCTTCGCGTGAGCCGCCGGAGACCACCCCGTCGGCAGCGATCAGGTCGCCTTCGAGCGTGACGATCGGATCGCCGGTCCGCATCCCGAGCTGATCGTGCAGCGCGAGCGCACGCTGCAAGTTATCGACGACGACGGTCCCGGCAAGCAGGCGCTTGCCGACCGCCTCGTAGCCTTCGGAGAACGCCACCAGATCTGCGATCCGGCCAAGGATGCCCTCGCCACCGAGTGCGCCTGCTGCCGCGACGAGCTCCGAGCGATCCTCGACCTCGATGACGCCGGGCCGTGCAGGCTCGCCCCACGCGGGAGACATCCACGATGCGGCGCCACCCTCGCCTTCGAACCGCGCGACCGCGGGTACGGCTACCGCGGCCGAGCGCACCTGGACCGGCACGAACGCGCTGCGACCACCGCTCGATTCCTTGAGGTAGCCGATCGCGGCGAGCCCGACTTCGGCCTCGTCGACGAGCACGCCGCCGAGGCGATCACCGAGGACCGCTTCGACCGCGATCTCGAGCAGCTCTGGCGCGCGCACGACATCGGCAACGACGCCGCGGATCGCGTTCGCGTTCTCCGAGATCCGCTCGGCCTGCTGCATCACCATGCGGGTGCCGCGCTGGAACCCTTCGTAACGCTGCTGGATCTCTTCGAGCGACGTGAGCCGCGAGCGCCGGCGCTGGAGCTCGCTGCGCAGGGCATCGACCTCGGCTTCGCTGCGTGCGACTTCCTCCGCGAGGACTTCGCGCCGCGCGCCGAAGCTCTCGGTCTGGCTGCCGAGATCCATGCGGGTCTGCTTGAGCGCGGCGAGCTCGCCGTGGACGCGCTTGCCCTCACGCTCGAGCTCTTTCTGACGCTCCACGTGACCTTCGGTCTCTTGCATCACGCGCTCGAGCCGGCGCTGCGCTTCATCGCGGCGACGCGCGAGCGCTTCGAGCTGCGCCTCGGCGGTCGCGATTTCGGTGCGGCGGACGCCGAGATCCTGGCGCGCGTCGTCGAGACCCTTCTGGGTCGCGGTCACGATCTGGCGGGCATCGGCATGCGCAGTCTCGCGATCGACGACATCGGCGGTCTCGCGCTCGACGTGACCGACGAGCTGCTCGAGCTCCGTGGTGCGAGCCACGAGCTCTTCGGCGCCGCGCTCGCGCTGCGCGGTGACTTCGCCGATCTCGTTCTGGGCGGTGGCGATCCGCGCTTCGAGCTCGTCGGCCTCGCGGCGCTCGAACGAGATCTTCGATTCGCCGAGCCGCAGCTTGTTCTCGAGCTCGTGGACGTGCTCCTGGATCGCGACGAGGCGGCGCTCTTCGAACGACAGCTCGCCGCGCTCGGCGACGACGTGGGCATCCTTGGTGGTCCACAGGGTGCGCGACTCTGCGAGCCCGGTGCGCGTGGTCTCGAGGTTGCTCGTGACGAGCTTGAACTCGCCCGCGAGCTCGAGCCAACGATGCGAGGCCTTCCACAGATCGATATCGCGGAGCTCGGTCTTGTACTTGCG
Source organism: Kofleriaceae bacterium (assembly GCA_043780895.1). Lineage (GTDB taxonomy): Bacteria > Myxococcota_A > Polyangia > Haliangiales > Haliangiaceae > JABFXX01. Next base: position 4,129 of record JAYWCI010000254.1, read on the forward strand.
ATAGCGCTCCGCCTTCTGCGCCTGGCGCCGCAGCGTGCCCATCCGCTTGTCGAACTCGGTGACGATGTCCGAGACGCGCATCAAGTTCTGGCGAGTCTGATCGAGCTTCTTCTCGGCAGCCTTCTTCTTGACTTTGAACTTCGTGATGCCCGCGGCCTCTTCGATGATCGCGCGGCGATCCTGCGGACGCGAGCTGACGATCTGGCCGATACGGCCCTGCTCGATGATCGCGTACGCCTTGGTCCCGACGCCGGTGCCGAGGAAGAAGTCGGTCACGTCGCGGAGACGGCACGGAGTCTTGTTGATGTAGTACTGCGACAGGCCATCGCGATAGAGCCGACGCGTGATCGTGACCTCGGTGTAGCTCGCGAACTCCATCGCGGGCTTGTCGTCGAGGATCTCGGCGACCTCGTCTTGCGGCGACTTGATCGGATTGCCTTCGGCATCGACCCACGTGCCCGAGGCTTCTTCGAGCTGCTCGTCGGGCTCGGCCACGAGTGCATCGAGCTGCTGCTCGGCATTGAGCTCGTCGCTGGTCTTGGCTTGCTCGAGGGTCTCGTTCGAGAACCCGACGTCGTCGAACGTCAGCGAGACCTCGGCCATCGACGCGGGACCACGGGTCTCCGAGCCGGCGAAGATCACGTCTTCCATCGCCTTGCCGCGGAGGTGCTTCGCGCTTTGCTCGCCCATCGCCCAACGCAGGGCGTCGACGATGTTGGACTTGCCGCACCCGTTTGGACCGACAATGCCGGTCACCGCCGTATCGATATTGATAACGGCGCGGTCGCAGAACGACTTGAAGCCGATGATCTCGATTCGTTTGATACGCAACGTCTAACTCCGGGCTGATCCTCGAGCGCGGCCACCCTGGCAGATCCCTATGACATCGGACCCCGTGCTATCACGGAGGCGTGCCCCGTGCTCGCCTCGCTGCGCTCGCGATTCTCGTCGCTGCGGGGACCCTGAATGCCGCTCCGCAGGTCGACATCAAAGGCAAGAGCGCGCTCTCGTTGACGAAAGTCAAATCGCGCGATGACGGGGTCGAGGTCACCGGCCAGCTGGTCGACAAGCTGACCAATGAGGGGCTGCCCGGCCAGAACGTGACCGTCACGATCGGCGGCGTGGCCGAGTCCGCGATGACCCAGCCGGACGGCACGTTCCGGGTGGTCGTTCACACCGAGCCGGGCCCCGTGAAGGTCGAGCTCGGCTTTCGCGGCACGCGCGCGATCGATCACGCCGACGTCCTGACCGTCACCACTGACCCATCGAAGCAACAGATCGAGCTCGGTATCACCAAGGTCGCGGACGAGCCGCAAGGCGCGCGCCTCCGCCTCGCCGCACTCGGCGAAGAAGGTCCGGTCGACAACCTGCCGATCGAGCTCGCGATCGCGCCGCAGAACACCGACGCGTTCCATCCGATCCAATCGGGGCTCTCGGGTGCGGACACGTCGCTCGCCCGCAAGGACGCCGGCGGCCCGGGCATGTTCCGCCTGCGCGCCACCTATAGAGGTGACGATCACGATCAGGGTGCGACCAAGGAAGTCCTGATCGAGCTCGCGTCCTCCACCACCACGACGATGAGCCTGTCGACCACGAAGCTCGCGTACGAAGATGACCTCGTAGCGGGCGGCACCGTGATGGACGACGATGGGGTCCCGGTCCCCGAGGCCACGGTCACGCTGACCTCGGGAGACCGCAGGCTCGCGCAAGCCGCCACCGACAAGACCGGCGCCTATCGGTTCAGCGTCGAGGCATCGGTGCTCGGCCAGGGCGCGCTCGGCATCCAGGTCCAGGCCGATCCCGGTAGGTCCTACGTCAAGCCGAGTCGGTCCGAGCCTGTCGTCGTCAAGGTCGCGGCCCCTGCCCCCGTACCGGTCTCGTACACGATCGCGGCATTCCTCGCGACCGGGCTGGCGGCCGCCGCGTTCTTCGTCGCGCGTAAAAAGCCGTGGCTGCGGTTCAAGAAGGCCGCGCCACCCGACGCAGGCGAGGCCGACGGCGAGGTGCCGATCGACAGGATCGATGGCGGCCTCGTGATCGCGAAGCCAGGCATCGTGTCGACGCTCCGGCGCGCCAGCGATGACGGGTTCTCGGGCCTCGTGCGCGACACCGTGCGCGGCCGGCCGATCCTCGATGCGCTGATCACGGTCACGCTCGACGAGACCGTCCACGAGCTGCGCAGCGCCGCCGACGGCACGTTCGCGCTCGAGCACCTCGGCACCGGTGATTGGCGCGCCGAGGTGAGCTCCCACGGCCATGTCACCGAGCGGTTCCGCGTGGCGATCCCCCACCGAGGCGAGCTCCGCGGCGTGCGCGTCGACCTCGTACCGGTCCGCGAGCGCGTGTTCCAGCTCTATCGCCGCGCCGCCGAGCCCGTGCTGCCCGAGCCGCGGCTGTGGGGAATCTGGTCGCCGCGCCAGATCGTCGATCACGTCCGCGCGAAGCGCCCGACCCCGGCGCTCGCCGACCTCACCGACTACGTCGAAGAGATTTACTTCTCGCCGCGCATCGCCGCAGAGGCCGCACTGTCGGGCGCCAGCGAGCGCGTCGACCGCGCGATCAACGAGCGCGTCGCCCGCCGCTAGCGAGGTCGCGACTTAGTCGTTAGACTCGGCCCCACTCAGATGATGCAGACAGAGGTGATCGAGCTTGGCGTAGCGATCGTCGCGATCGTGCTCGTCATGCTGGTGCTCCGCCGGGCCTCGCACAACAGCAAGAATCGCTCGCCGCAGAGCGCGCGTGAACGCCTCGGCTACGACCCCGACGAAACAAAACCGGCGCGCAAGCGTCGCCGCGATATCGAGGCCGAGGCCGCTGCGGCGAGAGCCGCGCCACGGACCGAGAAGCCGTCCACCGCGAAAGCGGCTGCCAAGGAGGCCCCCGCAACGGGCCGGGGAGAGGTCGAGCTCGCACCTGCCGACGCCGAGACCGCGGCCGCCTACAAGGCCGGGCTCGAGAAGACCCGTGGCGGGTTCGTCGCGAAGATCGGCAAGCTGTTCGGCAAGAAGACGATCGACGCGACCACCGTCGACGAGCTCGAAGAGGTGCTGTTCACCGCCGACATCGGTCCGCGCGCCGCAGCGCGGATCTTTCAGTCGGTCAAGAGCGGCCTGTCGCGCGCCGATCTCGAGGACAGCGACAAGATCTGGAAGCAGATCAAGAAGACGTCGCGCGAGATCCTCGACATCGACGCGAAGCCGTTCGACATCAGCTCGAAGAAACCGTTCGTGCTGCTCGTGCTCGGCGTCAACGGCGTCGGCAAGACCACCACGATCGGCAAGCTCGCCTCGAAGTGGGCCGCCGAGGGGAAGAAGGTCGTCGTCGCTGCCGGCGATACCTTCCGCGCCGCCGCGACCGAGCAGCTCGAGGAGTGGGCGAAGCGGGCGAAGGTCGACATCGTCAAGGGCAAGCAAAATGGCGACCCGTCGTCGGTGATCTTCGACGCGATCAAGAAGGGCGTCGACGAGGCCTACGACATCGTGATCTGCGATACCGCCGGCCGCCTGCACTCGAATGCGGGCCTGATGGACGAGCTCAAGAAGATCGGTCGCGTGAGCGAAAAAGCGATGCCCGGATCGCCGCACGAGACCTGGATGGTCCTGGACGCGACCACCGGTCAGAACGCAATTTCGCAGGCCAAGACGTTCAAGGCCGAGATGGAGATCTCAGGAATCGTGCTCACCAAACTCGATGGTTCGGCCAAGGGCGGCGTGGTTCTCGGCATCGCCGACGAGCTCAAAGTTCCTGTCCGCTTCGTCGGAATTGGTGAGCAGATCGGGGATTTGCGACCGTTCGATCCGGGTGCGTTCGTGGAGGCCCTGTACGCCGACCCGAATGTTTCAGCCAACCGCTGAACGCGGATCGAAGCAATAGCTGGCACCTATCTCGTGTCGCAGGCTTGAGATCGGAAAAATCCACGTGTTATGAAGCCCCTACGAATGCGCACCATCCGGCATCGATCCAGGTCTCTGTTGATCGTGGCACTGGCGCTTGTGACAAGCACTGCGTTTGCCGACAAGAAGGGCGGCGCTAAGCCCAAGCCCGCCTCGACGGCAGGCGGCGGAGGCGGAACAGGCAGCGGCGGAGCCAAAGCTGGCGGCGAGATCGAGATGGACCCCTCCACGGCCCCGGCCGCGGGTGGTGGCTCCGGATCGGCGGTCGACTCTGGCGAAATCCAGATGGACGACGACGCCAACAAGCCGCCCGCAGACCTCTCCGCAGACCTTGCAGCCAATGATGCCGCGACCGCAAAGGTCAACGGCGATCAGGTCAAGAAGACCCCGCTGTCCTGGAAGGACATCATCGTCGTCATCCGCAAGCCGTTCCTCAAGATTCGCCGCACGGAGCTCAATCCGTTCGTCGCGACCACGATGAACGACAACATGATTCGCCACGAAACGATCGGTGGCGAGCTGTCGTACTGGCTCACCGACGTCCTCGCCGTCGGCGTCGAGGGTCAGTACTACGTCCACTCCTTCGCAGAGCCGTTCGATCTGATCGCTCGCCAGGCCCGCCGCCTCCCGACGGTGAACCAGTACAACTGGTCGACCGCCCTCGATTTCCACTACGTACCCGTGTACGGCAAGTTCGCCGTCCTCGATCGCAAGGTGATCACGTGGGAGGCCTACTTCACGGCGGGCATCGGCGTCGGCCAGTCCGAAGTGGTCCCACGCGACAAGGCGTTCCCCGGCTTCACCAACTTGCTGATCCAGCCGAACGTCGGCGCGAGCATGCGGTTCTTCCTCGCGAAGTGGCTCACGGTCAACTTCGGCGTCCGCGACTACTTGTTCCGCGACAAGTTCGAGCCGACGAACCGCTCGCTCATGAAGAATGCCACCGCCGCGGACGCCCAGGCGAACGCCGACAGCGCGTTCGTCAACAACATCATGTTCCAGATCGGCCTGAGCTTCTGGCTGCCGACCTCGTTCGACTACACGACCTTCCGGTGAGCCCTCCCATGAACAAGCCCACAATGTTTTTGTTGGTCGGCGCTGCGCTCATCTCTACGTTGGGTGCGTCGGAGTCGAATGCCTACGCGGAAGGTCGTCGTCAGAACAGCCTGGCGAAAGACGTCGCGGTTCGCCATCGCCGCTTGCTCGTCAAGAACCGCTTCGAAGTGACGCCATTGTTCGAGTCGAGCATCGACGCCGACTTCCAGCACACCGTCGGCGGCGGGCTCAAGCTCGAGTACCACCTCGGCGACATGCTCTCGATCGGTGTCCTCGGCGTCGGCTCGACGTCGCTCCACACCAGCCTCGTCGACCGCGTGGTCGCGACGCTGCCGGACAAACCGAGCACGACGTCGAAGGATCCGTCGAAGGATCAGTTCCTCGACCACCTCAACTCGATGCCGCTCCACGGCGCGGCCTACCTGAGCATCACACCCTGGTACGGCAAGCTCGCCGCGTTTTCGTCGGCGTACGTCGCCTTCGACTTCTACTTCCAGGCAGGCGTCTCGTTCGCGATGCTGAAGTCGAACTGCCCGACCACCACTGTGTGCACCGATACACACCCGGGCACGTCGGTCATGTCCGGCATGGACTCG
>JAYWCI010000255.1:0-46117 GCA_043780895.1 Kofleriaceae bacterium
CGCCGGGCCAAATACCGCGCGGTCCCGTACTCCATGACCGTGCAGGCCAAGCCCGCCTCCGGTCGGCCTACTCGCGGCACCGCATCGCGGGCACCGCCCCGGACGCGCAGCCTCGGGTGATGGCGGCCGTGCAATCCAGGTCTTGACGTCGAGCGTGGGGTGAACGATCAATGAAGTGCGCTGGATCGGCTTCGTCACAGGGTCCGACCCGGAGCACGACGTCGGCGGTGTTCGAAGCACCGTCGACGTCACCTTTTTCGGCGAGCACTGCGCTCAGCTCCGGATAGTCGGAGGACGCTTCTACATCAAGGAGCCGGATCCTGACCAGGCACCGGCGGTGATGGCGTTTGATTCGCCGACCATCAACCAGCCCGCCTCAAAACTAGCCGTTCTCCATCGATGGAGATGCTCCCTAACAGGTACACGATCGGTGCGGGCACGATCGAGCGCATAGCCGCGGCGGTCTCGCGAACGCCCGGTCGCGATGTCGACGTGGCGATCGACGACGCCATGCGCCAGCATATCGATACCAAGATCGGGGCGGTCGCATCCCGAGTCACGCGCCTCCCGGATTGGTCGCAGGTTGTACTTCCTGCGGAGATCAAGGACAGCATCACGGAGTTGCTCGCGCGTGCCCGACATCGCCGCACGGTCTACGACGCGTGGGGCTTCGACCGGGTCATGACGTCGTCGCGCGGTCTCACCGCGCTGTTCCAGGGTGGCCCTGGCACCGGCAAGACGCTGGTCGCCTCGGCGATCGCGCAGGACCTCGGTCTCGATCTGTACCGAGTGGATCTGTCCCGCATCATGTCGAAATGGATCGGCGAGACCGAGCAAAACCTCGGCAAGCTGTTCGACGCGGCCGAGGAGGGTCATGCCCTGATCCTGTTCGACGAGGCCGACTCGCTATTCGGTAAACGCACCGAGGTGCGAACCTCCAACGATCGCTACGCGAACCTCGAGGTGAACTACTTATTGCAACGCCTCGACACGTTCGAGGGCGTCGCGGTCCTGACGACAAACTTTGGTACGGCGATCGATCCGGCGTTCAAGCGACGACTGTCGTGCAGGTTGACGTTTCCATTTCCCGACGACGATGCGCGCGAGCTGCTGTGGCGTGTCCATCTGCCCGAGAAGCTTCCGCGCGCCGGCAAGTTCGATCTCGCGGCACTCGCACGTCGCTATCGGATGTCGGGCGGCTATATCCGGAACGCAGCGCTACGTGCGGCGTTCCTCGCGGCCGACGAAAAGAGTCCGCTGACTCAGGACCACCTCGAGCGCGCGGTGCGGGCGGAGTTTCACGAGACGGGCAAGCTCGCCGAGTCCGGGCAGCTCGAGTAGTTACTTCTTCTTCAGCTGATCGAGCGCGATGCCAGCGGCGGTAGAGATGTCGGATGTCGTCGCCTTCTCGAGTGCCGGAATCGCAGCTTTGTCACCGAGCTCGGCGAGCGCGAACGCGACCTTGCCGCGCACGCTCCGCGACTTGTCGTGCTCCAGCGAGGCGAGCAACGGTGCGAGCGCCGCGTGTCCACACTTGGGCGCCGAGTACGCGGCCGCAGCGCGTGCGTCCTCGTGCGCGTGATTCGCGAGCGTATCGAACAACAGCTTCTTCGCGGCGGGATTGGCCTGGCATGCCACCGCGAGCGCATCGAGCGCATTCTGCAAGGCCGCCGGGTTTCCCGCTTGGAGGGCCGCGCTCGCATCGTCGACCGCGTTGTGCGCTGCCGCACTTGCTCCACCGACGGTGAGCGAAGCCGTCGTGAGATCGAGGGTGCAATGATAGAGGTTGCGCGACGGCGAGCCGCTCAAGATCCAGAACTCGACAGCATTCTTGACAATGGCCGGCGCCTTGACGCCCACCTTGCGCTGCTCGTCGGAGGACGCGCTCGTCAGCGGGTTTTCGTCGCGTCGGTCGAGGAGTAGGCCGAGGCGCGCGAGTTTCTGCGGGTCTTTCGTCGCCTTGGCACCGGCCGCCAGGATCGCAGCCTTGTCCTCGAGGATCGGGTTGCCGACACCTCCCACGATCGCGACGACCGAGAATCTGTTGCCGCCATCCGCGGCAGGTCTCTGGTCTTTCGCTGTCACCATGAACACGTCGACGCCTGCCGCGAGGTCGAGACCGGCCTGACCCCGCGCGCGAACGTCGACGACACTCGCGCCGGTTGGAGCCCAGCGCTCGACTTGTTCTCGGGTCGTCTTGGGCGGACTTTGCGGTGCGGGTGGCTGGGTCATCGCGCTCCCTGAGTTCGGAGAGACTGGCTGTGTCTTCGGCGGATTTGCGGGGCCGGCGGCGCCGTCCCCCGCGCACGCCGCGAGCGAGAGCACCATTCCGGCATTCATCAACACGTGCATGAGTCTCCTAGCGAGTGTGCGATATCGTCGGGGAATCGTCGAGCGCGTGCGGAGCGAAGATCGCGCGGAAGTCGAACACGAGACCATCGGGGAAGGTCTGCTCGATCGTCGCCTCGATCGTCGGGTGTTGCGCGAGCTCGTTGTACAGCGCCCGGGGAAGCGGCGCTTCGCGGATGATGCCATCAGGGTGCGTCTTCTCGAAGACGAGCTCTGTGTCGGAGACCGAAGTAAGGTGGAAATAGTCGTTCGGGGAGAACGTATCCCGGAGATCGCGGATCAACTGGATCTTGAGGAGCTCGATCACTCGATCGTCGAGCTTGGCGTCGAGGATGATCAATTTCTCGCGGAGCGCAGCGAGCCCGAACACGAGGCGCCGGGTCATCTCGCGCCCCCACTCGATCACGAGCTCGGGCGCGTTGCGTTGCATCGCGGACTCGAATCCCTGCCGCGCGATCTCGAGGTAACGATTGCGCCACGGCAGACTCGTGCTCGGCGCGATCGTGAACCACAGGCGCGCAGGAAAGTCGGTGTACGACAGGAGTGCATCGATCTGCGTCTTGGCTCCGCAGTTCGGGCAATCGAAGCGATGGAACGTCCCTGCGAGGATCTGCTCGCGGATGTCGGGGCGGGCCGAGATGTGGAGGCCGTTCGCCACCTGGACGACGTAATGTTCGCCGCACCGACAAATGATCGTGGACGGTACGAACGTGCTCATCCCGTAATCCTCAGGTGCCGGGAGACTTCGCGACGGTTCCGCCGGTCATCGCCTGTGGTGAGAACCCTTGGTCGACGAGCTGCGAGAGCATCATTGCCGCCTCCGGGTCCTTCGAGCGCAGCATTCCGCCAACCGCGGGAGGCGGTGCGCCAGATGCCTGGTTCTCGGTCTCCGCGTAGTAGACCTGATAGCACTCGGCGAACCATTCGCCGGGGGCACGCCATTGATAGTCGGTGACCTTCCGGTTGGTCCGTTCGGCTGCGATGAACGAATACAACGAGGAAGCAGCCCCGTATGAGTCCTGAAAGTTCAGTCCGTTCGGTGCGGTCTTCCAGTTGTGGGTGTACCAAGGACCACCCGCCGCAGGAGAGATGTACGACGGATCCCAGACGGCGCTGACTGGGCCACCCGGGTCAGCTGGCAGTGCCGTTCCACCGATCGCGATGAGCGCGGCGTTGAACGTGATCGCCGGACGGGACGATACGGCACGAATCATGGCGTTGCGATATTGCGTGTGGAGATCGGCGTTGCCGTAGTGCATTCCCGAATGCGCGCCAATGATCCCGTCAACGAACTCGTCGTAGCTGCCGTATTGATGCCATCCACCAGCCGCTTTCTGTCCCATCCAACCCTTCATGATGTTGCGCGACGCGTCGACCGCGTGGCCGATCTCGTGACGCAGCGTCGCGTTGAACTGGCGGATATTCGTCTTGGGGTTCCCGGCTCCATCCTGATAAATGTTGTCTTGGCTGCTGCCGACCTTGTTGCCGATCACGTCGGCGTCGGCGCCATAGCCCATCAGGATATCGCCCTTGGAACCGTTAGCTGGTCCCGCGTAGTAGGCGCTCCCCGTGTCGCGATTGGAGTCGCGCAGGATGTTCATCAGCAGCGGGTTTCCCTCGACTGAAGACGGCGGCAGCATTTCACACGTCGTCCACATGCTGGTGAGCCCGACCTTTGTGAATGGGTTGAGCACGGTCGTGTTGCCTGCCCCGTGCGTGTGATCGTAGGTGCCGAGGCCCGCGGTCTGGACGCGAAACCTTCGCTCGAACATCTTCTGGCACTCCGCGTCGCTCGAGGCGGGCGTGAAGAACCATTGGCGTAGATTCGCTTTGCTCGCGGCTCCCATCTGCATGCCAGTCGGCAGCCCATCGACCGTCGGGATGACTTTCGCGCGCGCCTTCGTGTAGATGTGATCGGTCACCGTCGCGTCGCGGGTCGCATTCGCGAGAAATCCGGCCGGGCCGAGCGTGTTGAACAGCGTCTCGATCTGAACGGGATCCTCGAATGCTTTTCCAGCGACCGCAGGATCGCTGTTCTGCCGAGTCACCTGAAGCACCGCGGACGGACAGTACTTCTGGGTCAACGCCCACACGGCTCCCCAGCCAACGAGCTCGTCGTAATCGGCACGCGTGCACTCGCTGAGCAGCTGTGACCACTGTTGCTGCGAGAGCGACCGGAGCTTGGCCACCGCGTCGAGGTAGAACACGGCCCACTTGACCTTGAGCTCGAGGAACGTGACGCAGCGAAACACTTCGTTGAGGTCCCCGACCTTGGTGAGGATGGCCTTCAGCTTCGCACCATCGCCGCGGATCGTCGCTTTCTGCGCGGCGTTGAGATCGACGACCGCATTGCGGATCTCGACCGCGCTCGCCTTCCACGTGCCATCGAGAAGGCCCTGCAGTCGATCCCACGCCGGGATCATGATCACCGGCGCGTTCTTGAGGAACGCCTTGTAGCCGGTCGGATAGACGCGCAGCAGATCCATCGTCGCCGGTGACGCGACGGCGATCAGCGACTGCCATTGCGGGGCGGTGAGCTCGTCGAGGTTGTTGCCCTGATTGAGCCAATACAGCTTCCACCGCAGATCCATCCCGCCAAGGATGTTGAGGTAGGTCAGGCAGTTCGCGACCGCCAGCTTTTTCACGATGCGCCGGTTGAGCGCGTCGTACGCGCTGCCGGTCTTGAGCTTAGCCTTCTCGGGCTCGGGCAGCGCGCTCGCTTTCGCGATCACCTTCGAGTCGTCGACCGAGCCGAGCCAGTTGCCCTCGGCGACACTCTGCAGATCGCCGAGCGCGTCGCGGTGCAGTGTGGTCGCCGGAGCAGTACCGACGTTGCCGACCCTCTCGCCCTTGACCGCCTTGTCCGCCGCCGCATCGGCCTGCGTCTCCGCGCTCTCACCGGGAGAGCTCACCGCGTTTGCCTTCGCTTGAACCGGCGAATTCGCAGCGCCTCCGGTCTGGACGACGTGCGCGAGCTCGTGCGCGATCAAATGCTGACCGTCTTTCTTGCCCGGCTCGTACTGACCCGCACCGAAGAACACGTTCGATCCCTGTGCGAACGCCTTCGCGTTGATATCTCCGGCGGCCTTGTTCGCGGTGCCGTCGGTGTGAACCTTGACGGCAGAAAAATCCGTCCCGAACGACGCTTCCATCTGTGTCTTGATCGTAGGATCGAGACCTCGGCCATCGCTTGATTCGTGTCGATCGACGGCCGTCGCCGCGATCGCACTGTGCGCGCCTGGACTCGCGCCGGCATCCGTCGAGGTGTGGGCGGCCGTGGCGTCGCTCGAGCTTGGCGTGGCGTGAGCAATCTCGGACATGAGTCCCCATACTACGCCTGCCGGCGTCTCGATGCCCCCTCAAACCCTCCCGAGGTAGACCGTAAAGGCGGGTGGTAAACCGTCGGGGATCGTGAGCCCGATCAACTGGATACAAGGCTGGTCTGGCACGGCCGCTCGAAGCACCTGCCAACTGGCTTGCAGCTCCGGACCGGCCTCGACCGCGGCGAGCAGAACCTCGTCGGAACGGCGGAGCTCGTCACTCCGTGCGAAGTAATAAAATTTCCACCCTGGATGGGCACCGATGCTGCGGCCGACCCACACCTTGGGCCAGGTTCGCCCGTTCTCCTCCAAACCGCAGAGCCCCTTCCAGAACAGATTTGCTGCACGCGACACCTGGACGCGCGCGAGCTCGAGCACGCGAATCGCCGTCGCAGCATCGCGCAGACGCGCATAGACCGTCTCGCGTTGGTGACCGCCCGAGCTCTCGAGTCCGACGGCAGTGCACGCATCCTCGGTCCCGACCGTTGCGAACAACTCGTCGATCATCGCCGCATGCGCCGGCCACGCAGCCCGGGCGCGCTCGGCCATGGCGCGGCCTTCACTCGCGAACGACCACCACCGTACGGTCGGTAGCTCGCCGGATCTCAACGCGAGTCCCAGGCCTTCGTACTCCTCGGCGTCCACCAGCAACTCGCGGATCGAAGTCTGATCGGGTGCGAGGAGCTCCAGCGCGCGAGCCGCGCGCCAGCGATCACGACTCCAGGCGCTGACGCGAAGGGTGCCGCGCGGATCGCTGACCGAGTTAACCGACCATTCGACGAGCTCGGGCGCGAGCTCGAATAGCGCAGCAAGCTCGGGGCCTGGCGCCGGAACGTCCATCGCTGCTGCGAGTTGCATCGTGATCGTAAAATCATCCACGCGATTTTGATATCACGAGGTGTGCCATGATCCGGTGAATGCCTTCACGACGCCAGCAACTCGCCGCTGCCTGGGACGCGCTCGGTCGGGCGGGCCACGATGGTCCACTCGACGCTCGCACGTGCCGTCTCGTCGAGCTCGCGATCGCCATCGGCACTCGCGACCGCGATTCGATCCGTGCTACCCACCAGCGCGCTCTCGAAATCGCTCACTGCGAGGAGATCGATCAGATCGTCGCGCTCGCTGCACCGCTGCTCGGACGCTCGGCCGCGTCAGCCGTGTATGACTGGATCGGGTTGGAAGATCCTGTTCGCGTGCAGCCAGTGTCGTCGGCTGATCAGAAGCCGACCGACGCATAATCTCACAGACAGATCGCGGTGAGATCTTCGTGACGATGAACGATGTGCCGTCGACCGTCACTTGGTCGCCAGGCACGGGCTGTTCTGCAACGGAGACTCCGTTCGATAGGAAGATCGTCGCCGGGGCGGATGAACTTCGATGAGCATCTAAATCCGCGCCAGCTTCCGGCTGATCAGTCGGTTCATCGACACGCCTTGCTCGGCAGCTTCCATCGCGAGCTCAGAAGCGAATCCGCGGCGCTCGCGATGCTGCTCGGGGGCGACGCGTACCGCGACAGCGGCTCCGGTGCTCCCTCTTTCGCCTCCTAGGACGCACCTTATGATATCAACGCCCCTAGTGGCGTCCCCGCAAATCGCCCGTTCCCGACGACGCATCGGACATCGACCCAAATGCCAACACACCACACTATCGATACTTGCTGTTTCCTGAAGCGTACGTCGCAGGTTCGATTCCTGTAGCGGTCACGTGAGAATGAAGAAGCTAGCGATGTGGATCACCGTCGCCACACTTGCGAGCGGCTGCGACAAGCTGCGCAAGAAAGAAGAGCCGGCGGCGGCGGTCGGATCCGGATCTGGATCCGCAGCGCCGCACGCGACGGGACACTCGGTGACAAAACTCAAGGATCCCGAGAGCGGCAGCGGCTCGAACCACAACGTGGGCTCGAACACGACTCCGACGATCAACAACGTGCCGATCAAGAACGGCGGCCACGTAATGGGCGGCGATGGCAGCCCGGCCGCACGCGCCGACGACGGACGGATCCACGGTCCCGGCGGGCCGGTGTTCATGGGGGTCGGCGTCGATTGCGATGCGGCGCACGATCACTGCTTGCGCGAGGGCGTGTGGTTCTCCGTCGGCAACATCCAGCCGGGCAAGCTCTACCGCGCGCTGCCGGTGTTCGAGTTCGAGAAGAAGTGGTTCACGTGGCGCGGAGAGGCGGCCGATACGCCGGGAAAGCTCTACAAGACGCAGATCGCCGGCAACGCGACGCTGTCGCCGGGCACGTCGGTGATCTGGTTTTCGACCGAGACGTCCGACAAGAAGTGGGCGGATTCGGAGTACGAAGCCTTGACGTCGAGCCGGTGGGAAGCCGGCGTGATCGAATCGCAGAGCTCGCCGACAGTCGTGATGATCAAAGGCTGGGGCGCGGCTTCGCTCGACACGATCCGGCTGATCACCGAAACCGGCAACCCTTAGCCGACGAGCTTCAACAAGCGCTCAGGATCGTCGCTCTCGATCCAGTCGACGCCGAGCCCGACGAGCCGTTCGACTTCGCGCTCGGTCGAGGCGCTCGAAGCGAGGGGCTTGGTGCCGGCGGTGGTGCCGAGTGGGAACAAGGTGTGCGTGCCGATCGCGACGCCGCGCTTGTGCAGCATAGTAACGGTGTCTTCGCCGACGAGCGTGTGATCGGCGCCGATCACGCGCGAGTCGACGAGCCGCGCGATCACGTGCGAGTCGAGGATCCGGTTGAGCACGCGGCGGGCGCGCTCGTTCGGATGGCGCTCGTGCACGCCAAGACGTGCGTGGATCGCAGGCAAGCGCTCGAGGATGCCGCTCGCGAAGTTGAGCATCGTGTCGTCGAAGCAGAACCCGAGTGCGAGGCCGGGGTGCGTGCGCTGTGCTTCACGCAGCTTGCGTAGATCGAACGAGGTGACGATCACCCGATCCTCGGCCTTGGCATCCGCGATCAACTTCGCCGCGACGGAGCCGATCGCCGTCGGCCACCAGCGCTCGAGATCGAGCTTGAGCTCGACGTTGATCACCGCCGAGCTCGCGACCTCGGCGAGGACCTCGGCGAACAGCGGAATCGGCTCTTCGCGCTCGTAGCGCATGTGGATCGGGCTGCCGCTCTCATCGAGGCCCATGCGGACGCCGCGGCGCAGGCGCAGCTTCGAGAGCTCGTCCCACGTGAGGTCGCTGACCGCGCGCGGCTTGCCGGTCAAGCGAAACAGGGTGGGATCGTGGAATACGACGGCGACGCCATCGCGGGTGAGCCGAACATCGAGCTCGATCGCGGGAATTCCGAGCGCGACCGCACGACGAAACCCGGCGAGCGAGTTCTCCTGGTGGAGATGCGGCACGCCGCGGTGACCGACCACCAGCGGCTTCTGCTTCGCAGCCAAAAAGGGGTTCACCACCACCTTTTCAGCTTGGCATAGTTACTTGACGTTGACCGTGATCGACTGCGAGGCGATGCCGTTCGCGATGACCTCGAAATCGGAGAGCCCGGGCTCGGCGGCGGCCGGGACCGAGAGACTCGTGGTGCCGACATTGTCCGGCGCGATCGAGCGATTCGAGTGATCGAACGTCCGGAAGTAAGCGACGTGGCTGGTCGTGTGGTTCGTGACGCGAACGAGCGGGAAGTTCGTCGACATCTGCGCATCGTCGCCGTAGTACGCGCCGAAGTTGATGCCGTTCATCCGCAGGACGGGGAGTGAGTAATCGCGGCCGCGATACAGCGTCGGCACATCGGTCTGCGGCTCGGGGTTCGTGGTGATCAAGCGCGGCGCCTGGAGGATGATCGGGCGCGAGCTCTCGATCACGCCCGGGTTCGGCGTGTAGATGAGCGGCGTCTGTTGCGAGTCGGTGACGAGCACCTCACCGGTCGGGAGCATCAAGAAATCGAGGAAGTATGCTGCGTCGCCCTGCGCTTGCGCTGGCTGATCGGCGAGTACGGAGAAGGTCGAGCCGGTGAGCTCGATGAACGTGACTGGCGTCTTGAACACGTCGCCGCTCGTGCGCGCGGCACCCTCGGCGGGAATCGGGTTGACCGCGAACATGATGTCGCCGTTCGGCATCACGACACCGGGAGCATCCGGCGCACCGAAATCGCCGCCCGGCGTATCGGGCAGCGCTGACCACGTGTCGCTCGCGATGTCGTAGACCGCGTTGTGCTTGGTGCCGCCGATCGCGACGACGGTGCCGTCGGGTCGCAGCATCTCTGGCCCGATCTCGTGGGAGTCCATCACGCCGCCGCCGATCGTATCGGCGAGCTTGACGGGCAGCTGGCCCGCCGCGCTCCACACCTGGGTCACCGGGTCGTAGATCTCGGTGTGCAGCAGATCGCCGGCCGGTGCGTTCGCGTCGGCGGTGAGGATTCGCCCGTCCGGAAGCATCGCCCAGCTCTCTTCATCGTGGATGTCGGCCTTGCCGGTGCCGACGCTCTCGGTCCACGCGAACGCGATCGGATCGAAGATCGCCATCTCTTTGACCGAGCAGCAATCGGTCAGCATGAAGCGGCCATCCGCCAGCACGATGCTCGACGCATCACCGATCTCGTGGAACGAAGTCGGCGGGGGCACGGACGTCCACGTGTTCGCGACCGGATCGTAGATCGCGCCCTTCTTCGTGAACGCGAACTGGCCACCGAGATACTCGCCGCCCTCCGCGATGAACCGACCATCCGGCAACACGGCCGAGCCGAAGTACAGCGGTGCATACGCGATCGAGTCCGCGACTCCGACCCACGTCCCGTTCTCGTAGCTGCCGAATTGATCCGGCACGATCCGCCACCAGTGACCACTGGTCTCGCTGCTCGTATCGGAGATCAAGATGCTGCCGTCGGTGAGCTGCGTCGCGAGCCCCGGCGAGCTCGTGCCGGGTGCCGCGGTCGTCATCGGCCGGAACGTTCGCGGCTGCGCGACGGGTGTGATCGCTGCGACCGGTGTCACATCGGTCACGTCGGCCACGTCGGCCACGTCGGTGCCAGGTGCCGAACACGCGGCGAGAGCGGAGATCCAAAGTGCGCAGCGCAGCATCGAGCTGTCGCGACTGTATCGCGTTTCGAGGTATGGTACGGGCATTCGCGCGATAGCTACATGCTTGATCCTGAACGCAGCGTGCGGCGGTGATACCGGTCCGTCCTGCGACTACACCGAGGTTGCGGACGCGACGAACGGCACGATCGCTGAAGTCACGAACCTCACCGTCGGCAAAGACGGCCACATGATCTGCGGCACGTTCTCGCCCGATGGCGCGAACACCGCGCTGATGATCGCCGATGACGATCGCTATCGCGTGAGCGTGACCGGCGCCACACCGCTGTTGATCGAGGTCGACGTCGGCATGGGGCTCGAGGTGCTGGCCGCTGTGACCGTGCGGTTCTTCGATACGGCCGCAACGCCGCGCCTGGTCGCAGAGGTCACGCCAACCTTTGCCGGATCGCTCGGCGCGTTTCTCGCGACGCTCGATCCAGGTGACTACGACGTCGTCGTCGAGGCCCGGAGCCGTGGCGCGATCGCTGGCGGCACGATCGACTACAAGATCCGGTTCTCGCCAATGCCGGCCTGCGACGAAGCGACGGGCACGGCGAACTACACCGAGACGAACGACGCCGGCAACGGCATGATCAGCGTCGACTACACGAAGGATCCGCAGTTCTCGTTGCTCGAGCTGTCCTCGCCCGAGACCACGAAGCTGACGATCGAGACCGACAAGCACGTCTCGATCAGCGGCGCGATCGGTGACGGCGCACAGAGCGATCAATATCTCGATCGGGACACGTACGAGATCACGACTGGCGATTCGACCCACGAGCTCGCGGTGCGCCTGACCTGGGCTGGCACCAGCTCGGACCTCGACTACATCCTGTTCGATGGCTCGACGAAGTTGACGCCGATCGCGGCGAGCAACCTCGCGAGCGAGACCGGCCCCGAGCTCGCGATGTTCGCGGTCGAACCGAAGACCAAGTACTGGCTATGGGTCGGCGGCGTCATGGGGAGCACCGCGACGAACTATCGTGCGACGCTCTGCGGCAACGGCGGCGGCATCTAGCCGATCTAGCTCCGGTGCTTGTAGACCGGCGTGGTCTCGCGCGCAGCCGCGTACAGCCGCTCGTACGACTTCAAGTAGGCGCTCGGCTGGCGCAGCGGATGGCTCATCCGATGAAGCTCGGGGAAGATATCGAACGAGAACCGCCCGACGAGCGCGTTCCACAGCCGCGCGCGCCCGAAGGACAAGGCGATCGGCCCGAGTGCGCCGTCGAAGACCGCGAGCAGGTCGCTCGCCCAGACTTCGATCCCCGCGATGTAGTCGATCTCGGGGCGGGTCGAGGGCACGAACCTGCACTCGATCGAGACGTACTCGAACGTGCGCCGAACCTCGCCATCTCGCACGATGATCGCGAACGTGCAAACGCGATCACCAGCCTCGGTCGCGAGCACCGAGTGTAGGCTGCGAAATGTTTTGCCGCCGACCATCGAGCCGGCGAGCGCATCGAGGTACGTCGCGAGCCGGTCGAGGTCGCCCGACGCGAGCGCGGGACGTCCGGTCGCCGGACCGAGCTCCTGGAGCTCGACGTTCGCCTTTGCGCGTGAAGGCCAACTCGCGCGCGGCGTGGTCCCCAGCCACGGCGTCGTCGCTTCGACCGAGGCGAGCTTGCCGGCCTTCATGTGGAAGGTCTGGCCCGGTGTACCCGCGTAGAACTTCTCCTTCTTGTAGAGCTTGCTCATGCTGTCGACGACCTGATCGGTGTCGACGCAGAACACGCGCTGGTTGAGCCACGCCTTCGCCCCCTCGAACGCGAAGCCGCCGGCGCACATGATCATCGCGGCGGGCGTGCCCCAGATCGTGGTGATCAGCTTGTGGCCGACGCCCCAGTTCATGAACGCCTGCTGTGTGCCCTCGACGCGCTCCGCGAGGTAGGACGCCATGTGGCTCCAATCCATCGCGTTGTTGGTCCAGCTGATCAGGCCGGGGCGCATCGCCTTGGCCGCGACCCACTCGACGTGGGCCTCCGTGATCGTGATGTCGACCATCGAGAAAAACGATCCGTGGCCTTCGGTCGATCGTACGAGGAAGGGCAACGTGTCCCACTCGTCGCCGCAATCCATCGCTTGATGATCGCCCGTGAACGCCGTGACCTCGAGGTCGCCAACCACGATCGACGCACCCGGGATGAACGGGTGCATGGTGAAGCCCATCTGTTCGAGGATGCGCCGTGCGGCGATCGAGGAGCGCGATGACAGGTAGATCGGAATCGACCGCTCGAGCTTCGCCAGCGACGGCAGATCGAAGTGATCGTCGTGCTCGTGGCTGAGGATCACCGCATCGAGCGGAGGCATCGCCTCGGGCTGCCACTGGCGAGGCGGATACACCCGGTAGCCGAGCGCGTGCGCCTGGCCGAAGTCTTCACACAGCAACGGATCGACGAGGATCGCCGCTTTCGGGGTCTGGAACATCCAGCCTTGGTGACCGAGGAACGTCGTAGAGAACACGAGGGAGATGATACAATGTTCGCCATGAAGCGCCTGCTCCTGCTCGGTCTAGCCGTGTCTGCTCTGGTCGGTTGCAAGAAAGCCGACAGCACCGGTGGTGGTGACGACGGCACGGGTGGCTATGGTGGTGGTGGCGGCGTGACGATGGCGGATGCGTTCATCGCGCAGACCACCACGGATGTGTCGACCGACGTCACCACCGATACGACGTGGAGCGGGCTCGTGAAGGTCCACTCGTCGATCACGGTCCCTGCGGGCATCACGCTCACGATCGAACCGAGCACCGTGATCCAGTTCGATCAGAACCTCAGCGTCACGGTCAAAGGCACCGTGCTCGCGAGCGGAATCAAAGGGGGCACGATCGGCATGCAACCCGCGCCCGGCATCCAGTACTGGAACGCATGGGAAGTGCCAGCGGGCGGCACGATCGACTTCAACTACGTCACCTCGCGCGGTGGCGGCATCACCGTCAGCGGCGGCACCGCGATCTCGCGCGACAGCGAGTTTTCCAACGTCACCCACGATCTGCTCGTGGTCTCGAGCGGCACGATCGACTTCGAGTACTCGTGGATCGGCGTTCCCACGGGCCAGACCGACAGCACGCATTGCGACATGCACTTCACCGGAAGCCCTACGATCAAGGTCAGCCACTCGAACCTGTCGACCGCGTCGTTCGGGATCATGTTCTACGGCGGTCAGAACGCCGACTTCACGTACAACAACTGGTTCTCGAACGCGCTGAACATGGACAAGCCGGGCAGTGGCACGACCGGCGACATCAGCAACGGCTACTTCGATGCCGCGACGCCGATCGGCTCGGGGCTGACGAAGAACAACATGCAGACCGCGATGGTCGCGGACGCGGGACCGCGCTGAGGAGCTTTTCGTGCGGTGCCGGCGGCTCCGAGTGGGGATCCGCCCGTAGCCCTTGAGCCGGGCGGCTTCGACCACTACGCTGCCCCGGTAGGCGTGAGGACGACGTGCCCAAACTGCGGCGCACCGATCGAGTTTCGTTATGACGACTCGTTCGTGCGGATCTGCGGCCACTGCAACTTCGCGGTGCAGCGCACCGATCGCGGGGTCGAATCGCTCGGCAAGGTCGCGGACCTCACACCGATCGAATCACCGCTACGGCTGTTCGCCGAGGGCCACTACGGCACCACGAGCTTCCTCCTCGTCGGCATGGCGCAGATCAAGCACGCGGCCGGCGGCATCTGGCAGGAGTGGTACGCGAAGCTCGACGGCGGGCAGTGGGGCTGGCTCGCCGAAGCGCAGGGCCGCTACTACCTGACGTTCGAAGTGCCGTGGCTCGCGGCGCCGAACGTGGTCACCGTCGGAGACAGGCTCGAGATTCCGTCGCCTTCGGGCCCCAAGACCATGACGGTCGGCGAATCTGCCGAGGCGACCTACGCGAGCGCCAAGGGCGAGCTGCCGTTCCGCCTGGTTCCGAACGAGACCTTCCGCTACGCGGATCTTTCGGACGGCGACGGCGCGTTCGCGACGATCGATTTCGGCGAAGACGGCGAACCACCGAAGCTCTACGTCGGCTCGCACGTCGAGCTGGCGGATCTGCAGCTCTCCGGCGGCGAGGTCGGACCGCCACCGAGCGATAGCGAGATCGAGTCCAAGGCCCTCGCGTGCCCGGTGTGCAGCGCGCCGGTCGAGCTTCGGGTTCCCGGCGAGACCCAGCGCGTGGTGTGTGGTCACTGCAACACGCTGCTCGATACTGGTAGCGACACCCTCGCGATCCTCGGACAGCTCGCATCGCGGGCCTCGCCGACGATTCCGCTCGGCATCAAGGGCACGTTTAGCGAGGGCGAATTCATCGTCATCGGCTATGTCCAGCGCAGCGCGCTCGTCGAGGACGACTGGTGGCCGTTCGAGGAATACTTGTTGTACCGCGCGGGCGTCGGCTATCGCTGGCTCGTTCGCTCGGATGGTCATTGGAGCTACGTCCAGCCGATCGCGATCGGTGCGGTCGAGACCACGGTCAAAGGCGCGCGCTACGACGGCGTCGAGTTCCTGCGGTTCCAGAACGCGGACCTGCGCGTCGACGAGGTGCTCGGCGAGTTCTACTGGAAGGTCCAGCAGGGCGATCAGGTGAGCTCGGAGGACTGCATCGCACCGCCTGCGATGGTGTCGCGCGAGTCGAATACGACCGAGGAGAACTGGTCGCTGAGCACGTTCATGACGTCGAAGGAGGTCATCGCGGCGTTCGCGTCCACGGACCTCCCGATCGGTGATGGCGATGGCATCGCACCGAACCAACCGGATGCGTGGAAGACCGCGGCCTCCGTGATGTCGATCGCGTACTTCGTGCTGGTGATCCTCGGCCTGGTATTCTCGATGGCCGCGAAGGACGAGACCGTGCTCGCGACGATGGTCAGCCTCGGCGGCGGCCCGGGTGGCGGCGCCGGCGTCATCCCCGTCGCCACGACACCTCCGGATCTCCCGACCGCGGCACCGTCCGCACCTGCATCCACCGGGTCGGGCAGCGACGCACCCGAGAATGAACTCACGACGGCACCCGCGGATTCACTCTGGTTCTCCGAACCGCTGCAGATCGCGGGCGGCCGCAACATCGAGCTCTCGTTCGCGGCGAACACTTTGTCGAACGATTGGGTGTTCATCTCGGCGGATCTCGTCGAGTCGTCGAGCGGCGGCGTGGTCAGCGGCGAAGCCTCGATCGAGCACTACTCCGGGATCGATGATGGCGAGTCGTGGGCCGAAGGCAACTTCAAGTCATCGACCATCTTCGGGCCACAACCCGCGGGCACGTACATCCTGCGGCTCGAAGCCCAGCATGGCAGCGCAGGGCTCATGCCGATCAACGTGACGCTCAAGCAAGGCGTGTTCCGCGGCAAGTGGCTCGGTTGGGCGATGCTGATCCTCGGCATCCCGCTGCTCGTCGTGGGTCTGACCTCGTACTTCCACGAGAAGAAGCGCTGGGAGAACAGCACCGCGGGCAAGGCGCCGTTCACGCCGGTCGCGATCCTCGTGGTCGCTGTCGTCGGCGTGTTCATCGCACTCGGCGCGATCATCAAGGCTCTCATGAATTCGAGTAGCAGCAGCGATGACTGAGCCCACCATCAGGCCAGGCGCTCCGGATCACCCGGTCGTGCCGCGCCCGCAGCGCTCGCCACTCACGGTCGTGATGCTCGTGATCTCGGTGCTCGTGTGCGGTGGCTACACCGCGATGGCGGTCACGCAGCGCGAATTCGGCGAGCCCGATCGCGAGGAAGTTCCCAAGTCCGTGCGAGCGTCGCCCGGCGGGTATCGGTCGTACCACTTCTGGCACAGCGGTTACCACGGAGGTAAGTGATGAAGCTCTCAGATATGAGCGATGCGGCCGTGTCGTCGGCGGTGTTCGCGGGCATCGGGCTCGCCGTGTTCGGCATCGCGTTCTGGATCATGACGAAGGTCGCCCCGTTCTCCATGAAGAAGGAGATCGAGGAGGATCAGAACGTCGCGCTCGGTGTGATCGTTGCCGGAGTTTTGATTGGCATTGCCCTCATCATCTCAGCCGCCATCCACGGCTGAACGTCCACCGGTCCACGCGACCGCGTTGTATCTCAACGTGTTCGTGGTCGCGATCTGTGGCCTGGTCTACGAGCTGCTCGCGGGCACGCTCGGCAGCTACTTGCTCGGCGATTCGGTCACGCAGTTCTCGCTCGTCATCGGGCTCTATCTCTCGGCGATGGGCGTCGGTGCGTGGATCTCGCGCCGGCTCGATGGCAACCTCGCGCGCCGCTTCCTCGAGATCGAGCTCGCGGTCGCGGTCGTCGGCGGGGTCTCGGCGCCGGTGCTCTTCCTGTCGTTCGGCACGGTCGTCCACTTCCAGGCCGTGCTGCTCGGGTTCGTCTCGGCGATCGGCGTGCTCGTCGGGCTCGAGCTGCCGATCCTGATGCGGCTGCTCGAAGGCCAGCTCGAGTTCAAGGACTTGATCTCGCGCGTCCTCACGTTCGATTACATCGGCGCGCTCGCCGCGTCGTTGCTGTTCCCGCTCGTGCTCGTACCGAAGCTCGGCCTCGTCCGGAGCTCGCTGCTGATGGGCTGCGCGAACGCGGGCGTCGCGCTATGGGGCACGTGGCTGCTGCGCTCGCGGCTCGCTCGCAAGGAAGTGATCGGGCTGCGCATCCGCGCGGTCATCGTGCTGATCGGCCTCGCGGTCGGCGTCGCGGCGGCGGACTACTTCACGACCTGGGCCGAAGACGAGATGTACGCGGATCCGGTCGTGTTCACCGAGACCACGCCGTATCAACGGATCGTCGTCACGCGGGGTCGCGCGGGGTTCCAGCTGTTCTTGAATGGCAACTTGCAGTTCTCGTCGGCCGACGAGTACCGCTATCACGAAGCGCTCGTGCATCCCGCGATGGCCGCGGCCGAGGCGACGCCGAAGAAGGTGCTCGTCCTCGGCGGTGGCGATGGCCTCGCCCTGCGCGAGCTGCTCGAGCATCCCGGGCTCGAGCAGGTCACGCTCGTCGATCTCGATCCGGCGATGACGAACCTGTCGAAGAAGTTCCCGCCGCTCGCGGAGCTCAACCATCACTCGTTCTCGGATCCCCGCGTGACGGTCGTCAACGACGACGCGATGGTGTGGCTCGACGGTCACCCAGGGCTCTACGACGTGATCGTCGTCGATTTTCCGGATCCGAATAACTTCGCGCTCGGGAAGCTCTACACGCGGTTGTTCTATCGCCGCGTGCTCGCGCATCTCTCGCCGGCCGGCGCGGCCGTGGTCCAGGCAACCTCGCCCCTGTTCGCGCGCAAGTCCTACTGGTGCATCATCGAGACGATGCGCGCGGCGGGCTTCGCGGTGCAGCCGTATCAGGTCACGGTGCCTTCATTCGGCGTGTGGGGGTACGCGCTCGCGCGCCGCGCAGCGTTCGAGCCACCGACCCATGTCCCGAAGCTGCCGTTGCGCTACCTCAACGACGAAGCGCTCGTCGCGATGTTCGACATGCCGGCCGACATGAAGCCGGTGCCAGTCGAGATCAACCAGCTCGACAATCAAGCGCTCGTTCGCTACTACGAGCGCGAGTGGCGCAAGTGGGAGTAAGCAGGCGCGAGTTCGTCGCGATGCTACTCGGCGCACCTGCGGCACTCGCGCTCGGCTGTGGTCCGCACGATCGCTCGCCGCCACCGGGCACGTTGCTCGAGCCCGGCATGGCGCGAGCGCACGCCGTGATCCGCGATGGCAAGGTGCCGGCGGTGACCCAGTGGCGCGAGCATCGCGTCGTGATCGTCGGCGGTGGCGTCGCGGGCCTCGGCGCCGCGTGGGCCTTGAAGAAGCGCGGTATCGATGATGTCGTCGTGCTCGAGCTCGACGATGTCAGCGGCGGCACCGCGCGCGGTGGCGAATCCGAGGTCACGCCGTACCCATGGGGCGCGCACTACATCGTCGCACCCCAGGTCGAGCAGACCGAGCTCACCGCACTCCTCACCGAGATGGGCGCGATCGAGGGCTACACGGTCGATGGCACGCCGATCGTCGACGAGGCACTGCGATGTCGCGAGCCCGAAGAGCGCGTGTGGCACCTCGGACGCTGGTGGGAGGGCCTGTACCTCGAGGCCGGATCGAACGCGCCCGATCGCACGCAGCTCGCGCGGTTTCGCGCCGAGATCGATCGCTGGTCGGGCTGGAAGGATGCGCAGGGCAGGCGCGCGTTCGCGATCCCGCGCTCCCGCGGCAGCGACGATCCGGAGGTCACCGCGCTCGATCGGATCTCGTTCGCGACCTGGCTCGCGCAGCGCGGGTTGACCTCGGAGCGGCTGCGCTGGCTCGCCGACTACGCGTGTCGCGATGACTACGCACTGACCGCGGCCGAGACCAGCGCGTGGGCCGGCATCTTCTACTTCGCGGCGCGTCAGCGTGGTCCTGGGCTCGCCGCGCAAACCGTCGTGACCTGGCCGAATGGCAACGGCGCGCTCGTCGCGCAGCTCGCGCAGGCCGCGACGATCGAGAAGGGCGTCGCGGTGGTCGACATCGCCGACGACGGCACGATCATCGCGGTCGGTCCGCAAGGCCCAATCGGGATCCGTGCGCAGCACGTGATCGCGGCGACCCCGAGCTTCGTCACGAATCGAATCGTCGCCACGCGGCGAGGGCAGGGGCTCGGCACCGCGGACTACGGCGCGTGGGTCGTCGCGAACGTGCATCTCCACGATCGCCCGCAAGAACGCGGTCACGGTGCGCCGCCCGCGTGGGACAACGTGTTTCGCGAGAGCCCGAGCCTGGGCTACGTCAGTGCGACGCACCAGCGCGGCCGCGATCGCGGCCCGACGGTCTGGACCTGGTACTACCCGTTCAGCGATGCGGATCCGATCGCGGTCCGCAAGCGCCTCGCGGGTGCGGGTCACGCCGAGTGGGCCGCCACGATCGTCACGGACTTGTCGCGCGCGCATCCCGATGTGCGCCAGTTGATCGATCACATCGACGTCACGTTCTGGGGGCACGGCATGATCCGGCCGCGCGTCGGAGCCACGTGTGGTGCAGAGCGGCTCGCGCGGATCCAGCCGCATGGCCGCGTGCACTTTGCGCACACCGATCTGTCGGGCATCGCGCTGTTCGAAGAAGCGTTCGATCACGGGCTTCGTGCGGCGCGAGAGATCAGTCTCTAGGTCGGGCGCCGCGAGCGCCCGCGCCCTACGTTTGGTTCGCGCGCCTGGTCGTCATGCGATCGTCCTCGGCGTGACCGCGGTGCGCCTGATCGCCTTGCGAGTCACGAAGCTCGCCACCTGATACGCTCGGGCCACTCGTGAAGAAGTGGCTGTTCTCCGCGCCGATCGATCTCGCGGTCTTCGGCGGCACCGCGATCATCGCGCTGATCCTGGTCGCGCTGCTGCCGGCCCACGAATCTGGTCCGTTCACGTTCATCGCGGGCGTGGTGCTCGTCGATGTCGCGCACGTGTGGTCGACCGCGTTCATCGTCTATCTCGATCCCGCCGAGTGGCGCCGCCGCCCGGCGATCTACGCGGGCGTGCCGATCGCCTGCTTCCTGACGGGGCTCGGGCTGTACGCGTGGGGCGAGGGCGCGTTCTGGCGCGCGATCGCGTACCTCGCGGTGTTCCACTTCATGCGCCAGCAGTACGGCTGGGTGATGGTCTATCGCGCACGCAACGGCGATCGCGATCGCCGCGGTCGCCTGCTCGACGGCGCGACGATCTATCTCGCCACGCTCTATCCGATCGCGTGGTGGCACACGCACCTGCCGCGCGCGTTCAGCTGGATGAAGGAGGGCGATTTCGCGACCGGCCTGCCGGCCTGGATCGCGACGATGCTCGGCGGCGCGTATGTCGTCGTGCTCGCGCTCTACCTGGTGCGTGCGATCTGGCAGCTCACGACGCGCCAGCCGGTCTCGTGGGGCAAGCACCTGATCGTCGTCACCACGGCCGCGTGCTGGTACGTCGGCATCGTCGTCACGAACAACGACTACGCGTTCACGATCACGAACGTGTTCATCCACGGCATCCCGTACATGGTGCTCGTGTTCCTCTATGCACGCCGCGCGGCGCAGGAGCCCAGCTCGCAGGCGGGCCTCGCCGCACGCATGTTGAGGAAGCGCGGCCTGCTCGTGTTCGTCGCGACGCTATGGTTCGTCGCGTACGTCGAGGAGATGCTGTGGGACCGCGCGCTCTGGCACGATCACAGCGGTATCTTCGGCAGCGGGCTGCATGTCGGCTGGCTCGCGATGATCATCGCGCCACTCCTCGCCGTGCCGCAGCTGACCCACTACGTGCTCGATGGCTTCCTGTGGAAGCGCACGCGCAACCCGCGCCTCGGCCGCGTATTCTAGCTCGCGTGCAGCGTCCAGTTGAGGCACGCGATCAGATCGTCGGCGTCCTCGAGGCCGATGCCGAGCCGGATCAACCGATCGATCCCGAGCCGCTCGACGGTCTCCTTCGGCGTGAAGTACTCCGAGACCGTGCGGTGATGGTTGACCTTGGTGACGAGGCCGTCGAACGACAGCGCGAACCGCGGCACGCCGGTCGAGACCAGGCGATCCGCGATCGTGCGGTGCTCCGGCTCGCTCGCGCCCGCGACCCGAAAGCTCAGCAGCGACGCGGTGCGAGCGTAGTCGCGCGCGATCACGGCCGCATCGGGATGATCGGGCAGGCTCGGGTGAAATACCTGTTCGATCCGCGGATGGCGCGCGAGGAAGGCCGCGATCTTGGACGCG
Organism: Kofleriaceae bacterium; assembly: GCA_043780895.1. Taxonomy (GTDB): domain Bacteria; phylum Myxococcota_A; class Polyangia; order Haliangiales; family Haliangiaceae; genus JABFXX01. The sequence goes on from JAYWCI010000255.1 coordinate 21,304, forward strand.
GTCGCGCAACGCTGCGCGTGGTGACGTTCCGCCATCGCGAGGTTCCCAGTAACCCGCCGCGCGCGCTCGTCGTCGAGGATGCCGCCGCGCATCGCGATCGTATCCATGATCTGGTTCGCGAGCTCGGCGTGGTTCGTCGCGATGTAGCCGCCGAGCGCGGCATCCTGGCCACCGATCGCCTTCGTGAGCGAGCCGACCACCACGTCGACGCCTTGCGCGAGCAGTGGTTGCTTGAGGCCCCACGGCGTCGCGATCGTCGAATCGATCACGAGTAGCGCTCCTTTGATCCGGCGGGTGAGGGCGACGAGCGCCGGGATATCCTGCGCGCGGACGAGCGGGTTCGTGAAGGTCTCGGCGAATACGAACCGGGTCTCGGGCCGGAGCGCAGCGGCGAGCGCTTCGTGATCGCCATCGTCGACGAGCGTGATCGTGGCACCGACACGCTTCGCTTGGCCCTCGAAGAGCGCGCGCGTCTTGTTGTAGACCTGGCGCATCACGACACCGTGCACGCCGCGCATGACGAGCTGATCCGCGACGAGCGCGACCGCTTGCATGCCGCAGTCCGCGACGATCGCGCACATGGCGCCGCCCTCGAGCGCGCGCAGCTTCCCGATCAGCTCGGTCGTGCCTTCGGTGCCGTAGCGCGCGTAGAGATGAGGCAGCTCCGACCACGCGCCGTCGCCGCGCAGCATGAAGCCGGCCTTGCCTTCTTGCCAGGCGACGACCTCGGCCGAGCTGCCGAGGTCGAGCTGGATCGTGCGCAGCGAGGGATGCAGCCACGGCGCGTTGCGATCGATCGACGCGTGGAGCTCGCGCGTTGCGGCACCCATCTCGTCGCGCGGTGGCGGAGCCGCCGGCGAGGTCGCGGGATCGAGATAGTCGCGGATCACTCGGCGACTCCGAGCACGAGCGTGTTCTCGACGCGGCCGAGGTGCGCGAGTTGGTCGACGACCGCCGCGATCGCGCCATCGTCCGAGGGGCTGATCAGGAACCCGTGATGGGTGACCAGCGGCTCGCCACGCGCGGCGCGATTCTGCACGACCAAGCCCGCGTGGCGCACGATCGATTCGACGCGACGCACCAGGCCTGGATGGGGCTCCGCGCTGACGCGCACGTAGTGACGACGAGGCGGTCCCCTGACGACGACGGTCTCGCGCGGCACCGGCCACTGCACGGAGTTATCCTGCGCGAGATCGATCAGGTCACCGAGCACCGCCGAGGCGGTCGGCAAGGCGCCCGCGCCTTTGCCGAACAGCGACAAGTCGCCCGAGGACGAGGTCTTCATGTAGACGGCGTTGTATTCCTCCTCGACCGAGGCCAAGAGGTGCCATTCGGGCAGCAGCACCGGCTCGACGCCGGCGGTGAGCCCTTCGGGTGCGCGGGCGGCGTGTGCGATCAAGCGAATCCGGAAGCCCATCGCCTCGGCGAGATCGCAATCCGCCGGCCGCAGCTCGCGAATGCCACGCACCGCGAGCTGATCCGGTGGGATCCACGCACCGAACGCACGGTACGCGAGGATCGAGAGCTTCGCCGCGGCATCGTGACCGTCGAGGTCCGCGGACGGATCCGCCTCGGCAAAGCCCAGGCGTTGAGCCTCGGCGATCGCGGCCTCGAGCGTGAGCTCGTCTTGCTCGAGCCGCGAGATCACGAAGTTGCAGGTGCCGTTGACGATCGCCTGCAGCGCTTCGACTTCGTCGGCGCGATGCGAGAGATGCCGGATGATCGGCAACGCGGCGGCGGCCGCGGCTTCGCACAAGAGGGGGGTCTCCGCGCGCTGAGCGAGCGAGCCGAGCGCGGCGAGCCGCTTCGCGAGCAGCGACTTGTTCGCGGTGACCACGGGCTTGCCGGCGGCGAGCGCGGCCGTCAACGCGGGCTCGACCGCATCCCCTCCCGCTACTTCGACGACGACATCGACATCCGGATCGCCGACCAGCTCGAGCGCACTCGCGCTGATCGGGATTCCTGCCGCGAGCGGCGACCGCGGCTTGGCCGGATCGCGCACCGCGAGCCGCGTGACCCGAAACCGCACGCCGTAGCGCTCGGCGAGCTGGGGCTCCTGACGCTTCAGGAGATCGAGCACGCCACCACCGACGACACCACAGCCGATCATGCCGATCCGGATCTCGCGCAGCGGCTTCGCGCCGAGCCCGACATACGACGCGCGTGCCCGCTCGCCGCCGAGCAAGCCACTCTCGCGCAACAGCGTCGCGAGCTTGTCCTGATCCGCGAGGAACGCGTCGTGACCGAACTCCGAATCGAGCTTCCACAACGATGCGGAGGCGCCGGCTACCTGGAGCTCGCGGTAGAGCTCTTGCTGGAGCGCGTACGGGAACAAGAGGTCACCCGGCACACCGACGACGATCACGTCCGCCGTCACGCGCGCGAGCTCGGCGCGCATGCCCGCGCGGTCGGCCCCGAAGTGGGTGCGATCGATCGCCTCGCTCAATAACAGGAACGTGCGAACGGGGAACCGCGCCGCGAACCGCTGGCCGTGATGCTCGAGATACGCGGCGACCGGTGGCTGCTCGAGCCCCGGTGCGAGCACACCGAACCGCGTGTCGAGCTCGTCGCGGCCGCGATAGGTCAGCATGCCGAGCTGGCGCGCGCGGACCATGCCAGTGACGACATCGCCGGCGCGCTGGCCATCCTTGACGAGCTCGCGCTGGAGGTGACGCGTGGCCGTGCCCCAGCCATCGGGACGCAGGCCGGCGCTGATCGTGACCAACCGCGACACGCGCTCGGGATGGCGGACCGCGAGCGCGATACCGACGAGCCCGCCGAGACTCGCGCCGAGATACGTGACGGGCCGAGCGACGCCGATGCCATCGAGCCAGGCCGCGATCAGGTCCGCGAGCCCGAGTGCCGAGAGCGCAGGCTGTGCTCCGGTCTCGAAGTCGCGCCACGTCGAGCCGTTGCCCGGCCAGCAGGGTGCGAGGACCGCGGTGTGCTCGAGATCGAGCAGCGGGCCGAGCGACGACCACCACGCTTCTTGATCGTCGCCCGAGCCGAAGGGAAACGGTGAGGCGGTGATGCCGCCGACGATCACCGCGATCGGCGTGTCGGGACCGAGCTCGGCGCCGACGGCAAAGCCCGCGAGCTCGACCTCGTGGAGGACGTGGCCCTCGACGAGCATCTGATCGCGACGAACGACGAGACGACGAGCAAACGGCAGGGGACGAACAGGCGCTATCGCGGACACGCGTCCGCGATGGTGGACCAGACCGGGCCTGGTGTCACGCCGAGACCGGGGCGTAGAACGACCGGCGTGGGTGCCTGCCCACTGATACGGTAGTGGCGATGGAGCGAGGTCGGGCCCCGAGCGTAGCCGCCAGGAGCGACACGCCGTTCGCGCACAACCCGACGCTGCCGCAACCGGTCCCGAGCGACGCAGGAGAGCTCGGTGGCAAGCTTGCCCCCGGCACGCCGGTCGGCGAGTACGTGATCGATCACTTTCTCGGCGCGGGTGCGATGGGAGAGGTCTACGCCGGCCATCACCCCGTGATCGGCAAGAAGGTCGCGATCAAGATCCTGCGCCACGAGCTCGCGACCTCCGAAGAAGCGGCCGAGCGGTTCACGCGCGAAGCCCGCGCGGTCAATCAAGTCGATCACCCGAACGTGATCGATACGTTCGCGTACGGCAGGCTCGGCGATGGCCGCTTGTACCTGGTGATGGCGCTCGTCGCGGGCGAGTCGTTGCGCGCGCGGTTGCGCGATGGTGCGCTCGACATCAGCGACGCATTGACGATCCTCGAGCAGATCTGCGAGGCGCTCGATGCCGCGCACGAGCGCGGGGTCGTGCATCGCGATCTCAAACCCGACAACATCATGATCGCGCGCCCCCAGCGCGTGTTCGTCCTCGATTTCGGAATCGCGAAGCTGGTCTCCGGCGATGCCAAGCCAGGCAACGGCACGCTGACCGGGCAGGGCACGTGGCTCGGCACGCCGGCCTACATGGCGCCGGAGCAATGGAGCACGGACGGCGCCGGACCCGCCTCGGATCGCTACGCGCTCGGCGTGATCGCCTTCGAGTTGCTCTCGGGCCACCTGCCCTTTTCGGCGTCGAGCGTGCCGGGGATGATGGAGCAACACTTTCGCGCGAAGGTCCCGGCACTCTCGATGCGCGGCTCGACGAGCTCGGCGCTCGACGACGTGCTCGCGCGCGCGCTCGCGAAGGATCCAGATGCGCGCTATCCGAACGCGATGGCGTTCGTCGCTGCCCTCCGCGGTGCGGCGGGAACGGCGGCCGGGAAGGGCGCGGCCAAGGCGGCGATCGAAACGAGCCCCACCGTCGCACCGCGGCGCTGGCTCTACGGTGCGATTGGCGCCGGCACGCTCGGCCTCGGGATCATTGGCGCGGTGATAGTGCACGGCGATCATCGAGCGCTGGCGCCGGCGTCGGCGAGCGAAACGCCACCCGAACCGGTCGGAGGCTCGATCGCCGTCGAGGTCACCTCGACGCCCGATCACGCCGTCGTCGCGATCGGTGATCGCGTGGTCGGCACCACGCCGCACACGTTGCACGTCGCGAAGAACGCGCAGCTCGAGCTGACGGTGAAGAAGCCGGGCTATCTGCCGAGCCATCGCACGTTCTCCGCAGGCAACTCGGACTCGCAGCTCGCGGTCAACCTCGGCGCGGTGTCGCGGTTCGAGGGTGTGTGGAAGCTGCCGACCGGCGAGCTCCGCGCATTCGAGCGCGATGGCGAGCGCGTCGCGATCTCGAAGCTGACCGAGGTCGATGGCCATCGCACGCTGTTCAAGAGCTATCCGTTCGTCGAAGCAGAGACAGGTGTCGCATTCGCGACCGACGATGAAGTGATCGATCCGCGCGCGCCCGACGAGAAGAGCTGCCACATCCGGGTCCACGTCGAGTACCGCTACGACGCGGCGACCGACGAGCTCGTGTTGCGGCGACCGACGGTCGCGATCGATTTCGTCGGCGGTCAGTGCGTCGCGCGCCGCCAGGAGCTCGTACCGCAGGCCTTGACTCGCGTCGATGCCGCGCACGACAGCGTCGAGATCCCAGCGCCCGCGGGCAGCTTCAGTAAGTCGTTATCGCAGCCCCCATCGAAGAAGTCCGCGAGCGTGAAGCCGACGGCACCTTCGAAGAAAGCGCAGAAGTCGATCGTCCCGTTCGACGTGGGGTCCAAGAACGGCCTTCCGACAAATAGTGCCGAAAATAAGATCGACCTCCCCGAGCAGCAGTACCCCCGCCAGGCCCCTCTAACGCCCTCCCAGAGCGATGCCCAGGGTCTAAATGGGACAGCGCCGCAGGCTCAGCAGAAGCGGGAGTAGCGGAAAACCCTGAGATCGCGCTACGGTCAGAGGGTCGTGGCTGACGAGGAAGCTCGAGCGCGTTCGGTCCTGGGTGAGATGCAGCTTCGGCTCTCGCAGGGGCCTTATATTGCACTCGGACTGCAGAACGGTGCTCCGTCCCCGGAGGACGTGCGCTCGGCGTTCCTGCAGCTCACCAAGCAATTTCATCCCGCGCGTTTCGCTCGGCTCTCGACCGAGACCCAGAAGCTCTCGAACGAAGTCTTCCTCGGGATCAAGTCGGCCCACGAGAGCCTGCTGCGGGCCGCAGGTGGCGTGGTGCGGGGCGGTAGTCGCACGAGTCAGAGCGGCGCGATGCCCGTGCTCAACAGCGAGCGCGATCCGACGCGCCCGATCGCGGCGCGCGCCGTCGGCACGCCGCAACCCGCGGTGACGCGGACGATGACGCCGACCAAGCACGGCGTCGGACCGTCCGGCACGGGCGCCCACAACTTCGGCATCCGCGTGTCGATTCCGACACCGCTGCGCGGCATGAGCCCCATCTTGCAGCGCTCGGCGACGCTCCCGAACACGCGCCCGTCGACGCCGACCATCACGCCACCGGCACCGGCCGCGACCGATCCGGCGACTCATCGCGGGACCGGCGAATGGTCGCCGCTGCCCAAGACCACGCCGGCGTTCGACGAGCGCGCCGAGCTCCAGCAGGTGCTCGATGCCCTCGCGGCGAAGAACTGGGGCCAGGCCAAGCTTTTCTTGAATAGCCTCGCCGCACGCGTTCCGTCGTCGAAGCAATATCGCGCGCTGCTCGCGTACACACGGGGGCGCGACGCGCAGGCCGCGGGCCGTGGCGAGCACGCCGTGATGGAGTTCCAGCGCGCCCTCCAGTTCGATCCGGAGCTCGAGCAGGCAAAATCGGCGATGGCAGAACTGCTGCGTCGACGTTAAAGCGGGCTATCATCGAGTTCAGCGATGGGCCGAGTCATCGGAATCGACCTCGGAACCACCAACTCGTGCGTTGCAGTGCTCGAAGGTGGTGAGCCGGTAGTCATTCACAATCAGGAAGGTGGACGAACCACGCCGTCGATGGCGTCGTGGAATGCGGATGGCGAGGTCGTGGTCGGAGCGGCCTCGAAACGCCAGATGGTCACCAACCCGCAGCGCACCGTGTTCGGGGCGAAGCGCCTGATCGGCCGCAAGGCGACCGACAAAGAGGTCCAGGACCTCGCGACTCGCTTGCCGTACAAGATCGTCGCCGCGAAGAACGGCGATGCCTGGGTCGACATCGCGGGAACGCCGCGCTCGCCGCAGGAAATCTCGGCGCACGTGCTCGCGAAGATGAAGCGCGTCGCCGAGGACTATCTCGGTCAGCCGGTCACCGAAGCGGTGGTCACAGTGCCCGCGTACTTCGACGATGCGCAGCGCCAGGCGACCAAGGATGCCGGCAAGATCGCGGGCCTCACGGTTCGCCAGATCCTCAACGAGCCGACCGCGGCCGCGCTCGCGTACGGCCTGCACCACACCGCGAACCAGCGGCTCGCGGTGTTCGATCTCGGCGGTGGCACGTTCGATATCTCGATCCTCGCGATCGAGAACGGCGTGTTCGAAGTGCTCTCCACGTATGGTGACACCGCGCTCGGTGGAGACGATTTCGATCGCCTGATCATCGACATGCTCGCCGACGAGTTCGCGCTCCATAACAACCTCGATCTGCGCCGAGACTCGGTCGCGCTCCAGCGGCTCAAGGAAGCTGCCGAACGCGCGAAGATCGAGCTGTCGTCGGCGATGACGACCGATATCAACCTCCCGTTCATCGCGGCCGGTCCGGCGGGCCCGGTCCACTTGATGCGCGAGCTCGAGCGCGGTCAGCTCGAACGCGCCTGCAAGGTGCTGCTCGAGAAGCTCGAGGCGCCGTGTCGAAAGGCGCTCGAAGACGCGCACTGCACGCCGGCCGATATCGACCAGGTGATCCTCGTCGGCGGCATGACGCGCATGCCCGTGGTGCAAGAGCGAGCCGAACGGATCTTCGGGAAGCCCGGCTCGAAGGGTGTGAACCCCGACGAGATCGTCGCGATGGGCGCCGCGGTCCACTCCGGCATCATGGGCGGCGAGCTCCAAGAGGTCGTGCTGCTCGACGTCACGCCGCACAACATGGGCGTGAAGGTTGCCGGGGATCGGATGTCGGTCGTCATCCACTCCAACACGAGCATCCCGACGCGCGCGAAGAAGGTCTTCGCGACGACCGAGGACAACCAGACGCACGTCGCGATCGAGATCCATCAGGGCGAGCACGAGGCGGCCTCGAAGAACCGCCGCGTCGGTCGGTTCGTCCTCGGCGACCTCGCGCCCGGTCCGCGTGGCCGCACCAAGGTCGAGGTCAGCTTCACGATGGACGCCGACGGGATCCTCGAAGTCAGCGCGACCGAGGTCGGCACTGGACACGAGGCGACGGTCACGATCGAGGCCTCGAGCGGGCTGACCAGCGACGAGATCCTCATTCTCAATCGCAGCGTCGTTCGCTAGCTGCGTTCGTCAGCTGTTCACCAGTCGAGGGACTCGCGCGGTTCGGCATCGGATTCGACCTCTGAGTCGATCAGCATCCCAGGGCTGAAGCCTCGCGTGCTGTTCGCGCTGGTCGGCTACTCCCACGGCGATGAAGGCAGACGCGAAGCACTCGTCGACTCGTTCGCGATCGAGTGATCGTTCGGGTACCCTCCGCATAGCGATGCAAATCAATAGGCTCTGGATCGGCCTCGGAGCCGTCGTGTTGCTGCTCGTCGTCCTCGGCGGCTCGTGCGTGCACAGCTACAACAAGCTCAACACGCTCGATCAGGGCGTGAAGGCGCAATGGGCGAACGTCGAGAGCGCGTATCAGCACCGGCTCGACGAAATCTCGCGCATGGTCGAGATCGTGAAGGGCGCGGCGAACTTCGAGAAGAGCACCTATATCGGCGTGACCGAAGCGCGCAACCAGGCCGCGACGATCAAGCTCTCGGCCGATGACCTCGGCAACCCGGAGAAGTTCAAACAATTCGAGGCCGCGCAGGCCAACGTCTCGCAGGCGCTGTCGAAGCTGATGGTCGTCGCGGAGAACTATCCCGATCTCAAAGCGACGCAGAACTTCCGTGATCTCCAGGTCGCGCTCTCGGGCCTCGAGAACCGGATCAACGTCGAGCGCAACAACTTCAACGGGGACGCGCGCGAGTTCAACACGTATCGCGACAGCTTCCCGACGATGATTGCGGCCGGCTTCTTCGGCAGCCGGTTCGCGGAGAAGTCGTACTTCCAGGCCGATGCCGGCGCGGCGCACGCACCCGAGATCAAATTCTAAGCCATGCGCGCTGCGCTGATCCTGATCGCACTCGCGATCACGGCGCCCGTGTGGGCGGCAGAGCGGCCCGTGCCCGCAAAGCCCACCCGCTGGGTCACCGATAGCGCAGCGCTGCTGACCGAGAGCACGAAGGCCGCGCTCGATGCGCGCCTCGAGGCGTACGAGCACCAGACCGGGCATCAGGTGATCGTGTGGATCGAGCCGTCGCTTGGCAACCAGGCGCTCGAGGAGTGGACCCAGCGGGTTTTCACCGCGTGGGGCATCGGTCGCAAGGGTAACGACGACGGCGTCGCATTGTTCGTGTTTCCAACCGATCGCACGATGCGTATCGAGGTCGGGTACGGCCTCGAGGAGAAGCTTCCGGATCTGTTTGCCGCGCGGATCTTGGACGAGGCGATGAGGCCCGAGCTCGCCGCCGGCCACGGCGATGCCGCCATCACGGCCGGTGTCGATCAGATCCTCGCGCGGATCGGGCCCGATGCCGAGGCCGCGAAGGTCGCGCCGCTCGCAGCACCGGGGAATGGGGTCGGGTGGTTCTGGATCGTGCTGGGCGCGATCGCGCTGATCGGGCTCGTGATCCTGTGCGCGACGCACCCGAGTGTCGCGTGGTTGCTGTTCGACATCATCCAGTCGCTCGGTAGCAGCTCCGGCGGCGGCGGTGGTAGCAGCAGTGGCCGAGGTGGTGGCGGGTTTTCGGGTGGCGGTGGCCGATCCGGTGGCGGCGGAGCCAGCAGCTCGTGGTGACCCGCCCATTACATAAGTACATCGATCGCGAACAGGTCCAAGCGGCGGTCGAGGTTGCGGAGCGCGAGACCGCTGGTGAGGTCGTGGTCGCCGTCGCGCCATGGTTCTGGGGCAATGCACAGAAGGTTGCGGACCGGACGTTCGAACGACTCGGCGTGGGCCGCACCCGGGGGCACTGCGGTGTGCTGATCTTCGTGTGTCCGCGGCGCCGAACCGCGATCGTTCTGGGTGACTCCGCGATCCACGCGCGCGCGGGTCAGCGACTCTGGGATGACGCCGTGACAGCGATCCGGATCGCTGCCACAGCCGGCGATCTGACCGCGGGGATCGTGCGCGCGATCGAGCTCGTGGGCAGCGAGCTCGCGCTGCAATTCCCACGCGGAACCAAGCTCGACAACGAGCTGCCGGACGCACCGGCGTGAGGCCGTGCAGGGCTTCCCATCCAACACCATAGTTGAGTCGCAGAATCGATATTATGTCAACTCGCAGGTATTCCAACTGCCACGATTACGGCATCTTGGCGGTCCCGAGGCAAACCGCCTGATAGCGTTCACGGATGGGTGCACGCTTGGAACCGCGGTCGGTCGCGCCGTACTTTGTCGTGGCCGCACTGCTTCATGCGGCCTCGCTCGCGACCCGGTTTGATCTGGTCGCGGCGGAGCTGCCACCAGGTGCAGACCTCGCGATCATGCTGTCGCAAGTTCCGCTGCTCGTGATGTCGGGTTACTTCGAAGGCCGGCTCGATCACGGCACCGACAATTCGCGCCTGCCGACCTGGATAAGGATCAAGTCGGTCCCGGTGAAGCTCGCCTTCACTTTCGGGTTCATGTACCTGAGCTGCGTAGTCCTCCAGACCCTGCACGTCTCGATCGGACCTATCGATCCGATCCCGCCGCTGGCGTTCCCGCCGACCCAGCGCACGCTGTGGTTCGCGCTGTTCTCGGCGGGCATGTTCTTTCCGTTTTACCTGGCCGCGACCGGCCTCCTGATCCCTGTCTTGCGGTTCCTGACCGCACCGTTTCGGGCGCTGCCGGGTTCCCTCGGCGCCCCCCTGGCGTTGGTGGTCGGCGGCGGTGTTGGCGTGGTCGTGTTCGCGGTGGCGACCAAGACCAAGCTGTCGGACTTCGTGACCGCGGTCCGGGTGGCGATCGCCGCGAGCCCGGCACTCACGATCGGCGTGACGCTGGGGATGACGTTCGGGCCGATGCTGATCGGCGTCGTGGTCAGTGCGGTCAGACGCTCCGGGAATGCCGGCGTTGGCACTGATGGTTGAGAGCTCGATGAACCGCTTCGCGAACCGGCAGCGCCCTCCGATCTTCGCATCGTTGTGGCTGTTCGGCGCGATGGCGCTGCTCACACCACCGGCTCCGACCCGCGTCGCGATGGGTCCGGCGCCACGATGTGTGGTGCACGGCGAACGTTACCGCGAGATCTTGGTTCCCAGCGGCACCTGGGACACGCCCGTGGCATCACCGCACGGTCGGTTCAACATGCCGATTTTCGGCGAGAGAACTTCCGAGCCGTTGTTCGATGTCGACGCCGTGGTGTCAGCTTTGAAGCGTCTCGCGACGCCGCGTCAGACCTGAGCACGCTATAGCTCGTTCGTGAGCGTGAGCGTTCCGTTTGGCGAGGCGACGAAGCGCTGGTTCGCCAGCAGCTTCGCGGCACCGACGCCGGTCCAGGAGCGCGGCTGGGCTTCGATCGCGAGCGGCCGCCACACGCTGATGCTCGCGCCGACCGGCAGCGGCAAGACGCTCGCGGCATTCCTGTGGTGCCTCGACCGGCTGTCACGCGAAACGGGCCGGCCGGCCAATCCAGGAGAAGAAGCCACCCGCGTCGTCTACATCAGCCCGATCAAGGCGCTCGCGTACGACGTCGAACGCAACCTGCGCGCACCGCTCGCGGGGCTTCAGGCGCTCGGTGCGGGCAGCCAGATCGTCGTCGACGTTCGCACCGGCGATACCTCGACCAAGGAGCGTGCGCGCCAGAAGAAGCACCCCGGCCAGATCCTGATCACGACGCCGGAGTCGCTGTACCTCTTGCTCGCCGGGCCGGCGCGCGACCGGCTACGCGCGGTCGAGACGATCATCGTCGACGAGATCCACGCGCTCGCGCCGACCAAGCGCGGGATCCACCTCGCGCTCACGCTCGAGCGCCTCGCGCACCTGGTCACGAGCACCGGCCATCCCGAGCCGCAGCGCATCGGCCTCTCGGCGACGCAACGTCCACTTATAGAGGTCGCTAAATATCTGGGCGGAGATCGGCCGGTCGAGATCGTGGATGCGAGCGCGAAGCCCGCGCTCGATCTCGAGGTCGTGGTGCCGGCACCCGACATGGAGAACCCCGGGCCGGCGGTGCATGGAGCCAAAGACGGCGGCGGGATGTGGCCGCTGATCTATCCGCAGCTGCTCGACCGGATCCTCGCGCATCGCTCGACGATCGTGTTCGTCAACTCGCGCCGGCTCGCGGAGCGCGTCTCGCAACAGCTCTCGGAGCTCGCGATCGCGCGCGGCGTGATCGAGCCCGGGATCGAGCTCGTGCGCGCGCATCACGGTTCGATCGCGCGGTTGCAGCGGCTCGAGATCGAGGAGGCGCTCAAGGCCGGCCGGTTACGCGCGATCACTGCGACCAGCTCGCTCGAGCTCGGCATCGATATGGGTTCGGTCGATCTGGTGCTCCAGGTCGAGTCGCCCGGTTCGGTGTCGCGCGGTCTCCAGCGCATCGGTCGCGCGGGCCACCAGGTCGGCGGAACGAGCATCGGCAAGATCTTTCCGAAGTTCCGCGGCGACCTGCTCGAAGCGACGGTCGTCGCGCGCGGCATGCTCGATGGCGAGGTCGAGGCAATCCGCGTTCCGGACAGCGCGCTCGACGTGCTCTCGCAGCAGATCGTCGCGATGGTCGGCGCCGATCCGTGGCCGGTCGCGGAGCTCGAACGGGTGATCCGGCGTGCCGCGAGCTATCGCGATCTGCCGCGCTCGGCGTTGCTGGGCGTACTCGACATGCTCGCGGGCCGCTATCCGAGTGACGAGTTTGCCGAGCTCCGGCCACGCCTCACGTGGGATCGCCAGAACGATATCCTCGTCGGTCGCAAAGGCGCCCGGCTGCTCTCGGTCGTCTCCGGCGGCACGATTCCGGATCGCGGGCTCTACGGCGTGCACCTGGGCGCGCACGGCCCCAAAGTCGGAGAGCTCGATGAAGAGATGGTCGCCGAATCGCGCAAAGGCGAGACGTTCATCCTCGGCGCGACGACGTGGCGGATCGAGGACATCACGCGCGACCGCGTGATCGTGACGCCGGCGCCCGGGGAACCCGGCAAGATGCCGTTCTGGCGCGCCGACGGGCCCGGCCGGCCGATCGAGCTCGGGCGCATGCTCGGTGCGTTCTGTCGCGAGCTCGATGCCAAGCTCGCGCAGAGCACCGACGTCGCGCACGCGTGGCTCGCGAGCGAGTACAAGCTGGATCCGTACGCGGCGCAGAACCTCGGCAAGTACCTTTCGGATCAGCGCGAGCAGACCAGCGCGATGCCGACCGATCGGGCGATCACGATCGAGCGGTTCCGCGACGAGCTCGGCGATACCCGGGTCTGCATCCTGACGCCTTTCGGCGGCCGCATCCACGCACCCTGGGCGCTCGTCATCGCGCACCAGCTCGAGGCCGCGCTCGGCTATCCGGTGCATCCGCTGTGGACCGACGACGGCATCGCGCTGCGGTTCGCCGATGGCGATCTGTTGCCGACCGACGAGCAACTGTTACCGGATCCCGATGACGTCGAGCGGATCCTGGTCGACGAGCTCGCGAGATCCAGCGTGTTCGCGAGCCACTTCCGCGAGAACGCGGCGCGCGCGTTGTTGTTGCCGCGGCGGCGTCCCGGCCGGCGCACGCCGCTGTGGGCGCAGCGCCTCAAGGCTCAGCAGCTGATGGCGGTCGCGCTGCGCTTCCCGGCGTTCCCGATCACGCTCGAGACCTATCGCGAGGTCCTCCGCGACATCTTCGATCTGCCGTCGCTGCTCCAGATCCTCCGCGATGTTCGCTCGCGCGCGATCCGGATCGAGCCCGCGATCACCGAGGCCGCATCGCCGTTCGCGCGATCGCTGGTGTTCGATTACGTTGCCGCGTTCCTCTACCAAGGCGATGCGCCACTCGCCGAGCGCAAGGCCCAGGCGCTCACGCTCGATCGCGACCTGCTGCGCGAGCTGATCGGGGGAGGCGAGCTCCGCGACCTGCTCGATCTCGACGTCCTCGACGAGATCGAAGCCCAGCTCCAGCAACTCGTGCCGGAGCGCCACGCGCGATCGATCGACGAAGTTCATGACCTCGTTCGCCGGCTGGGCGAGCTCGATGCCGCCGAGATCGCGGCGCGGAGCGTGCCCGAGCTCGACGTCCCCGCGACGATCGCGAGCCTCGTCGAGCAGCGCCGACTCGCACCGGTCCGGATCAACGGCGTCGCGCGCTACATCGCGGCCGAGGATGCCGCGCGCTATCGCGACGGGCTCGGCATCGCCTTGCCACAGGGCTTGCCCGCCGCGCTGCTCGAGCGCGCGGCGGACCCGCTGGTGTCGCTGGTCGCTCGCTACGGTCGGACCCATTCGCCGTTCACCGCCGAGGGTCCCGCATCTCGCTGGGGCCTCGCGGCGCCGATGATCGAACCGATCCTCGCGCTGCTCGAGGCGCGGAGTCAGCTCGTGCGCGGCGAGCTGCGCCCGGGGGGCATCGCGATCGATAGCTGCGATCCCGAGGTCCTGCGCCAGGTCCGGCGGCGCACGCTCGCGAAGCTCCGGGCGCAGGTCGCACCGGTCGATGCGGTCGCGTACGCCGCGTTCTTGCCGCGCTGGCATGGCCTCGATCAACCGCGGCGCGGTCCGCTCGCGCTGCGCGATGCGATCGAGCGGCTCGAAGGGGTCGCGTTACCGTTCTCCGAGCTCGAACAGCGGATCTTACCGGCGCGCATCCTCGACTATCACCCGCAGATGCTCGACGAGCTCGGTGCCTCCGGCGACCTCGTCTGGGTCGGCGCCGGCGCGCTCGGCACCAAGGATGGGCGGGTCGTCCTCTTGCGTCGGGATCGCGCGCGCGAGCTCGCGCCGGAGCCGACGACGATCGCGAACCACGGCCCGCTTCACGACGCCCTGATCGAACACCTGCGCTCGTCCGGTGCCTCGTTCGTGGTCGGGCTCGAGCAAGCGACGCGGGCGTCGCGCGCCGATCTAGTCGCGGCCCTGTGGGATCTGGTGTGGGCCGGCCTCGTCACGAACGACACGTTCGCGCCCCTGCGCTCGTTCAAGGCGCCGACCGCGCGCCGCGCGAATGCACACTCGACGTTCGGGGGGCGGTGGTCGCTCGTCGAATCACTCGGCACCACACCGACCGGCACGGCGCGCATCCACGCGCTCGCGACGGGCTTACTCGAGCGCTGGGGCATCGCGAGCCGGCAAGGTGCGCGTGCAGATGATGTCCCCGGCGGCTTCACCGCGGTCGGCGACGTGCTCCGCGCGATGGAGGATGCCGGGACCGTGCGACGCGGTTACTTCGTCGAGAGCCTCGAAGGCGCTCAGTTCGCGTGGCCCGGTGCAATCGATCGCTTGCGCGAAGCACCGCGCGGTCACGCGCAACGCATCGATGTCCTCGCCGCCGTGGATCCGGCGAATGCGTGGGGCAGCGCCCTGCCCTGGCCACAGCTGAAAGATCCGGATACCAAGCCCGCGCGGCGCGTCGGCAGCACGGTCGTCCTGGTCGACGGCGCACTCGCCTTGTGGATCGAGCCCAAGGGCAAACGGATCACGACCGCGACGGGCACATCGCCCGAGGCGATCGAGCTCGCACTCGCGGTCGGGGCCCCGCAGCTCGCGTACAAGCAGCGCCGTCGCGAGCTGTTGATCGAGATGATCGACGGTCTGCCTGCGGCGCAATCGCCGTGGGGCAAGGGCCTGATCGCGGGCGGTGCGCGGGTCGATTATCGCGGCCTGGTCGTGCGCGGCGTGCAGCCGACGGCACCGCAGCCGGAGGCACCCGACGTCCCCGAGAGCAGCGATACCGAGGAAGACGACGATGCCTGAAGGCGACAGCATTCGCCGCGTCGCGAACAAGCTCCTGCCGCTCGTCGGCCAGACGATCGAGCGTGCGACGACCCAGGGCTTGTTCCGCGATCTCGTCGGCCGCACGATCCAGAAGGTCCAAGCCTACGGCAAGCACCTCACGATCGATCTCGATAACCAGACCGAGATCCACGTCCACCAAGGCATGAACGGTCGGTTCCGTTCGCTCACCCGCGCCAATGGCGAAGCGATGCTCGCGAAGACCTCGCCCGGGCGCGCGAGCCTCGTGATCGCGACCGCGACCCACCTCTATCTCTGGCTCACGTGCCCGACGGTCGAGATCACGCCGCGTCGCGCACCGCGGCATGGCATGGGTACGCACAAGCTCGGCCCCGACGTACTCGCTGGCGACTTCGATAGCCGGCTAGGCGCCGAGCGCGCGGCCGAACATCCGACGCGGCGCATCGCCGACGTGTTGCTCGATCAGCGCGTCGTCGCGGGCCTCGGAAACATCTGGAAGACCGAATCGCTGTTCATGTGTCGGATCGATCCACGCATGCTGGTCGCGGCGATTCCCACCCACGCGCTCGCGCAGATCTATGAAACGGCGCGCGAGCTGATGCAGGCGAGTGTCGACAACAACATGCGCGACCTCGCCGCGTACTCGCGTACGAACAAGCCGTGTCCGCGATGTGGCGCGCGCATCATCGCGTACCAGCTCGGTGACCCACCGCGCTGGACGTGGTCCTGCCCGCACTGCCAGCGCTTCTCGGGCTGATCCAGAGGGCTAGGGTCCGGCCCCCGCACTCTCGAGTTAGCGGATACCGATCGCGCCGCGACCACTCGGCTAGCCGGCACGGGACAAGCGTCTCCATGCCTAACCCCCTGAAACTCCGTACCCAGACGTTGGTATCGGGGTTGCTGTAGGACTGCTGTCATGGCTACCGCGATCGCCTTTGCCCCACCTCAGACATTCCCGCATGCGAGTGAAGTGTCGACGACGCTGTCGGTCAGTGCGGGAGCGGCCTTCGAGATCTTCGCTGACGCAGGCGAGATCCCACGCTGGCTGCCGTTGATCCAGAAGGCTCGCGTGCTGTCACGGCACGCAGACGGACGCGCAAATCAGGTCGGGTTCACGCGCAAGCTGGAGCGCGGTTCGCTCGGCTACACGCTCGAATACAGCTACGACCCGAGCACTTACGCGGTCAGCTGGACCACGCCACGCGACTCCAGCGTCGTGTGCTCGGGCGAGGCGCGGTTCGTCACGCTGTCCAATCGCGCATGCCTGATGATGTACCGCCTGACCATCGAGCTCCCGATCGTCGACGATCTGATCGCGGCCGAGCTCGATGGCCACCCTGCATCGCTCGTCGTATCCGAGTTCCGCGAGCATCTTCGCCGCCTCTGCTGATACCTACATCGACTTTCCGCGGCATCACCCGTACGCTGGAGGCATCGTGTCGGATCGACGGATGGATGTAGCTGCGGCTCCACACGCTCTCGCGTCGCTCGAGGCGAAGACGCCAAACCGGTTTGCACACGGCACGGACAAGAACCTCCGCGTCGAAGAAGCCTCGATCACCACCGAGCTCGCGGACCTCGAGGTCAAGCTCGGCAGGTGCCTCGCGGGGTTGTCGATGCACTTCCAGCCGATCGTTCACGCGGCGGATCGCGTGCGTTTTGGCTACGAGGCGCTGCTGCGATCGCAGGACAAATCGCTGCCGCATCCCGGCGCGATCCTCGATGCCGCCGAGCGGCTCGAGAAGATTCCGACACTCGGTCGCGCCGTGCGCGCGCAGAGTGCAAAGGTCATCGCGAATGCACCGGCCGAACGCGGCGTGGTGTTCATCAACCTCCACTTGCTCGATCTGTTCGACAAGCAACTCACCTCGCCGTTCTCGCCGCTCTCGAAGGTCGCGCAGCGCGTCGTCCTCGAGATCACGGAGCGCACGTCGCTCGATGGCGAAGCGGATGTTCGCTATCGCGTCGCGGAGCTCCGCGAGCTCGGCTTCAGGATCGCGATCGATGATCTCGGTGGCGGTCACGCACGCATGGGCACGTTCACGCCGCTCGACTGCGACTACGTGAAGCTCGACATGTCGCTCGTCCGCGATATCGATCAGCACGCGCTGAAGCAGCGGCTCGCCCGCTCGGTGATCGAGCTGTGCCGCGAGCAAGGCACCAAGATCATCGGCGAAGGGGTCGAGACCGAATCCGAAGCCCGCGTGCTCGTGGAGCTCGGCTGCGACTATCTCCAGGGCTACCTGATCGCTCGCCCGGCGCTGCCGTTCTGCGATCCGCTCTGACTCAATCGAGATCGAACGAGTACAGGATCCCGCGGTTCGAAACGACGAACAGCCGGCCGTCTCCCGTGATCGTCGGCTGCGCCGAGATGCCATCCCCCGGATCGAAGTACTCGAGCGTCTTGCCGGTGCGGCGCTCCGCGAGGAACAAGCCATCCTCGGCGAGCGAGTACACGAGCATGTCGTCGACGACGACCGGCGCACCGGGCTCGCCACCACCCCGTGCGCCAACGCGCCAGAGGATGTTGCCCTGCAGATCGATCGCGTACGTGCCGAGGTCGGCAACGGAGACGAACACCGCCTTGCCATCGGTCGCGAGGCCACCGACGTTACCGCTCGAGCTCGGCGCCTTGATGTCGTAGAACGGCAGCCGCCAGCGCACGAGGCCCGTGGCCTTGTCGAGCGCGTAGACCCCACCCGACGACGACGATGCGTACAGCACCTGGCCCAGGACGATCGGCGTCGCATCGACATCCATGAACCGCTCGGCATCTGCCTTGAGCGAGGTCGACCACGCGAGCGTGCCCGAGTCCTTGCGGAGCGCGACCAGGTTGCCGTTCGAGAACCCGGTGTAGAGCAAGTCACCATCGACGCGCACGCCAGCGTGACCGCGCAGCGTGTACTCCTCCGGAGTCTCGGTCTTGTACTGCCACTTGAACTTGCCGGTGCGTGAATCGAGCGCGATCACCTGATCGGCTTCGTTCGAGAACACGACGAGGTCGCCGGTCGCGACGGGCGTCTGCTCGATCGGGCCGCGACCCTGATAACGCCACTTCTCTTCGCCCGTGTTCGAATCGAGCGCGACCAGGAAGCCGTCGTTGGTGCCGACGTAGAGCAACGGTCCCAGCACCAGCGGCGCCGAGGCGACCGAGCCGAGGATCTTGTGCCAGCGGACCTGACCGGTCGCGGCGCGCAATGCGTAGAACTCGCCGTGGGCGGAGCCGACGTACAGCGTGTCCTGGACCACGGCTGGAGCGGCGAACTCTTGCGGCGTGATCTCGACCGAGCGATCCGAGGTGACGAACTTCCACTTCAGCGACAGCCGAGCCTCGGCGAGAGGTTCGGTGCGCTCGGCGGACATCGCATCAGCGTGCTTGATGTCGATCGGTTGACCGCAGCCGGCTGCGAGGCCAGCAGCAAGAGACGCGAGGAGCGAAGTGGCGGTCAGCTTCATGTGGCTTTCGAAAAACTCAGGTTCCGAGCTTGGCGATCCGCTCGTCGATCATCGGGGCGAGCTCGGTCGAGTCCTTGCCCGCTGCTTTGGCCTTCTCGAACATCGCCTTGGCATCCGCGGTCTTCTGCATCACGTCGAGCACGCGACCCTGGTGATAGAGCGCATAGGCGCGGCGCGGGCCGGCTTCGTCGGGTTGCATCGACGCGAACGTCGTGAGTGCCTCTTCGAGGCCCTTCTGCTTGGCGACCGGATCGGTCAGCGCTTCGGCCTTCATCTCTTGCGCGAGGCCGAGGCCTTCACGCGCGAGCACGCCATCGAGGCCCTTGCCGGTGACACCCTTCTTGTACTCGGTGATCGCCTCATCGAGCTTGCCGACCTGGACGAGCAGCGACGCGCGATACACCGGCCCTGCGGCCTCGTCACCGGACTTCGCGAGTGCATCGAGGAT
Organism: Kofleriaceae bacterium; assembly: GCA_043780895.1. Taxonomy (GTDB): domain Bacteria; phylum Myxococcota_A; class Polyangia; order Haliangiales; family Haliangiaceae; genus JABFXX01. The sequence continues at coordinate 40,604 of JAYWCI010000255.1, forward strand.
CGCGGTCGCGCGCTCCTTGGCGTCCTTGAAATCCGGGCGCTTCTTCGCGATCGGATCTTCCGGGTCGATGGGGGTGCCGTCGCTGACCTTGCGGGCTCCGACGTCGAGCACGGCCGCGACCTTGTCGGTCTGCTTCTCGCGCTTCGAATCACGGAAGTGGATGACGATCGCGATCACTGCCCACACGGCGAAGCCGAGCAGGAAGAACATCCCTACCGTCTTGCGATGCGGGTAGATCCGGTCGATGAGCGATTCGCCCCCGACGTTCACCGGCTTCGGATCGAAGGTCGGAGTCGCGTTAGACGCCGGAGCGTCGGTATTTTTGTCGTCCTTGGGGGCCACGGCGAACCGCGATGTAGCACAATTCAGGGGTTTGGTGGCTTTGACCTCGCGTGGCCTCGCTCTGTTGCCCGTGATCGCGCTGGCGACGCCGGCGTATGCGGAAGGCGAACGTGCGCTCTCGCTGAGCCTCGATTTCGATACCTTCTCGACCCCTGGCAAGAAGGTCGGCTCCCAGGCCCCGCCGGATGTCACCCCCGACGGTGGCGGCGGTCTGACGCTCAGCTACGAGCGCACGCTCGGCACCGATTTTTCGCTCCGCGGCGAGGTCGCGGGAGCGCTCTATCACGGCGGCAACGACCCCTCCAAGATGCAGAGCACGCTGTCCTACGCGGTGCTCGCCGATGTCGGCTTCGTCTACCGGTTCGACATCCTCAAATGGGTCCCCTACGCGCTCGCGGGGGTCGGCGGCGTGCTGTCGGGCGGAGGTCCGATCAACCAGCACGGCGCGAGCGACGAATTCGTCGTCGTGATCGGGGGTGGGCTCGATTACCTCGTCAGCCGCGATCGCTCGTACGGCATCGAGGTCAAGTTCGCCTCGTTCGCCGGCGACATCTCGCTGACCACCGTGAGCTTCCGAGCGAGCACGCGGTGGGGCTTCTTCTAGTCGTGGCGATCGACCTTCTCTTTGACGAAGATCCGTAGCGGCGTACCGCGGAACCCGTAGGTCTCGCGCAGGCGGTTCGAGATGAACCGCTTGTAGCTTGCGGACAAGCCCTCGGCGTTCGCCCACAGCACGAACGTCGGCGGCTTGGACTTGGCCTGTGTGATGTAGTTGATGCGGATCGCCTTGCCCTTATGGAGCGGCGGCGGCATCTCCTGGATGACCTCGGCGAAGAACCGGTTGAGCTGCGCGGTCGGGATGCGCTTGCGGTGCTCGGCCGCGGCACGTTCGACCACATCGAGCAAGCGATCGACGCCGTCGCCGCGCTGCGCGGAGATCATCGCCGTCGGTGCCCACGTGAGGAAGTGGAACGTCTCCTCGGACAGATCGCGGAGCTTGGCCTTCTTCGCATCGCCGGTGACGAGGTCGGACTTGTTGAGCGCGATCACGAGCGCGCGACCAGCTTCTTCGATCCGGCCGGCGAGCCGCGCATCTTGCTCGGATGGCCCGAGGTCCGCATCGATCACGAGCACGACGACATCGGCGCGCTCGATCTGGCCGATCGCCATCGACACCGCGATGCGCTCGACGTCTTCATCGATGCGCGCCTTGCGTCGGATACCGGCGGTATCGACGAGGATGTAGTTCTTACCGCCGATCGAGAACTCGGCATCGACCGGATCGGTCGTGGTCCCGGCCTCGTGGTGCACGAGCGAGCGCTCCTCGCCGAGCAAGCGGTTCGTGAGCGAGGACTTGCCCGCGTTCGGGCGACCGACGAACGCGACCCGCAGCTTCTCGGGTGCGGCGTTGCGGTCGTCCTCGACTTCTTCTTCGAGCGCCTCGTCCATCGCAGGCACGGGCGCATCGGAGTAGACGTACGGGGCTTCTTGCTCGGGCGGGCGGACCGAGCCTGTCGCTTCGGTGATCGCCTCGAGCATCGCGTCGATGCCGCGACCGTGCGACGCGGAGACCGCATAGATCGACGACAGCCCGAGCTCGTGGAAATCGTGGATCAGGTGATCGACGGTCGGGTGATCGATCTTGTTGATCGCGAGGAACACCGGCTTGCCCGTCGCGCGCAGCTGGACGGCGAGCTCCTGATCGATCGCGGACACGCCGGCGCGACCGTCGACGACGAGCACGATCGCGTTCGCTTCGTCGATCGCCTGCATCGCCTGGCGATGGATGCCGGCGCCGATCACTTCGGTCGCGGCATCGGGATCGAGGCCGCCGGTATCGACGACACGCAGCGGCGCGCCGAAGTACTCGGCATCGCCGTAGCGGCGGTCACGCGTGAGGTGGGGCGTGTCGTGGACGAGCGCGGGGCGACCGCCGACGAGACGATTGAACAGCGTCGATTTGCCAACATTCGGCCGGCCGACAATCGCGATCAAGGGGGTAGTCACTTGCGGTCTCCAACGTTCGGCACGTATCCGAGCTTCGCGAGTTCTTGCTCGGTTCGGCTCCACTCTTCTTGCACCTTCACGAACAGCGTGAGGTGAACGGGCTTGCCGAACGTTTCGGCGAGTGCCGCGCGGCCGGCAATGCCGAGCTCGCGAATGCGATTTCCACCCTTACCCACCACGATCGGCTTTTGCGAATCGCGCTCGACGATGATCACCGCGCCGATCACGAGCTCGCCCTTGCGCTCGGTCCACTCTTCGACGAGGACAGCCGAAGCGTACGGCAGCTCCTTGCCGAGCTGGTGATAGAGCTGCTCGCGGATGATCTCCTGCGCGATGAACTGCGGCGTGCGGTCCGTGTACGCGTCCTCGGGAAATAGCAGCGGTGCGATCGGCAGCGCCTTGGCGATGAGCTGCTCGAGCTGCGCGGTACCTTCGCCGGTCTCCGCGGAGATCGGGACGATTTCGGCGCCGGGCAAGTGCGCGCCCCACGCTTCCATCACGGGGAACAGCTCGGGCTTCTCGACGCGATCGATCTTGTTGAGCGCGATGATGATCGGATGATCTTTGCTCGCGTCGGCGAGCGCGCGGGTGTCGTCGGCGGCGAGGCGATCGGGCATCCGACCGGCCTTGTAGGTCGCATCGACGAGCATGAGCACCACGTCGGCATCCGCGGCCGACATCACGGCGGCGCGTTGCATGTAGCGTCGCAAGGGTCCGTGACCGTCTTGCACGCCTGGCGTATCGACATACGCGATCTGCGCCTTGCCGCCATCGGTCATCTCGAACGTGTGAACTCCGATGATCCGATCTCGGGTGGTCTGCGGTTTCGACGAGACGGCAACCAGGCGTCGGCCCAATAACCGGTTGAGCAGCGTCGATTTGCCCACGTTGGGCAGACCGACGATCGCGCAGAATCCGGCACGGACGTCCATGAGCCGGATGGGTAGCATAAAAGTCGCCTCCTACGCGTACCCGGCATAGCCTCGGTGCGTGGGCCGGCTCGCTCTCGGGTTCGCATGTGCGGCAATGGTGGCTGTGGGGCTCCCCTCGCCTGGTCTTTTCGTGGCGATCGGGCTAGGAATCGCGGCCGTGGGGTCCGGTTTGCACCGATTTGGCCGGCGCGACCTTCCGGGGAGTGCGCGGCTGGCGGCCGCGGCCGCGGTCAGCGTGGGCACGATCGGCATGCTCTTGGGCATCGCCCGTGTTGTCATGATCCTCGCGGCGATCAGCAGGATCGACCGCTTGCTGCCCTGACTACAGCAGCATGTAGAGCAGCCATGCGGTGAACGCCCCGACGACCGCGACGATCGCCAAGATCATCGCGGTGCCGCGAACCAGCTTCCAGCGATCGACGTTGGACTGGATCTCTTTGAGCTCCATCAGCCGGCGATCGCTCTCGCCGTACTCGAGATCGATCTGCTCGATCGGCGCGAGCTGCGCGCCCAGGATCGCGAGGCGATCGACATAGAGCCGCTCTCCGAGATCGAACAGCACGGTGTCGCGTGCGGCCTCGGCTTCGGCCATCGCGCGCTCGACGACCTTGCGCTTGGCGCCGATCGCTTCGAACAGCTCGGTGGTCCTCCGCTGATCTTCGGCTTCGAACCTCTGCCGATCGGTCTGCTTGGTCTCGGCGTCGGTGCAGGCCGCGATGATCGACGCGATCCGCGGCTGTAGCGCATCCATCTCGGCCGCGATCGCGGGCTCGTCACGCTGGATCGCTTTCTGGTCCGCCTTGAGCGACGCGATGTCGGCCTGGATGCCGTTGCGGTCCAGCTTCTCGCTCTTGATCGACGTGAGCAGCTGCTCGGTCTCGGCGATCTTCTTCGCGATCTGACGGAGCTGCTCCTTGAGCTCGGCACCGCGCTTGCGCACGCCCGTCGCTTCCTTCTCGAGCGGCTCGAGCTTCTTCGCGAGCTCGGCGATCTCTTGCGCGGTCTTCTTGTTCTCGGTCGCGAACACCTTCGCCTTCTCGGCACGATCGCGTCGCACGCGCTCGAGCTCGGCATCCGCGGCAGCGACGGCACCGGCGTGCTTCGAGCGTTCGTCCTCGACGCTCTGGAGGGCCTCGCGGGTCTTGCCGAGGGCTGGATGGTCGAGCGCATCGGCGGTGACCGCGGTGCGCGCGAGCGTGACGAGGTGACGCCGCCGCGAGGTCTGGCGCAGCTTCTGGCGGCCCTCGAGGTCGTCGGTCTCTTTCTTCGCCGCGCGCAAGCCGAACACGGCCGTGAACACGTAGCGAACGTCGCCCCCGATGCCGCGCTTGCGGCGCAACATCGCCGCGGCGCGCAACGTGCCGCCGGTGTGGTGGCGACGATCGGTCGGCGCCTGGATCTCGGTCGCGTCGTCACGCGCGTTCGCTACGTTGGTCGGATCGCCGCGCTCGAACTTCGCGGTCTGTGGATCGTGCGTACCCGACTTGCCCGTCGAGTCGATCCGGATCCGCGCCGCGGTCTCGTCGAGGAGCACACTGATCGGGACTTCCTTGATCGCGGTCGCCGGCTGCGCCGGAATGCCGAGCAACGCATCGGCTGCGTGACGCAGCTCGGTGGCTTGCGAGAGCTGTGCGATGCGTAGCTTCTCGTCGCCGAGCGAGTGCGGACCGCTATCGAACTCGCCGATCGGCACGGGGCCGGTCATGTGCTGGGTGGCGTTCGACGGCATCCGCGGGTTCGCGCTCGCGAGCTCCGCGGCGATCGACGGATGCTCCTCGATCAGCGCGGCTTCGATGATCACTGGCGGCGTGCGATCCGGGTTCGACAGCGCGGGTTGCACACCGGTCAACGCGCGCGCCGGAATCGGCGGCGGCCGCGTCGGCGACTTCTTGGTCGCGAGTGCCTGGCTGGCGCTCGCTGGGATCGTCGCGAGGATGCGCTCGCGATTCGGCGTCGGCGTCACGTCCGCGGGCTTGGCTTTGACGATCGCTTCTTCGAGCGCCTTGCGCGCCTCGGATCCAGGCGGCGGTGGCGGCAGAGTACGAGGCCGCTTGCGGCTGTGGGCCGGAGGAGGCGCCTGCATGCCCGCCGGTGGATGGTCGTCGTCCAACGTGTCGACCGGCGAGTCCACGCGCTCGGGGTCCGGATCCGGCGCAGGACCAGGAGCAGGAGCAGGAGCAGGAGCAGGAGCAGGAGCAGGAGCAGGAGCAGGAGCAGGAGCAGGAGCAGGAGC
>JAYWCI010000256.1:0-4130 GCA_043780895.1 Kofleriaceae bacterium
TGTCGCCGTCGAAATCGACGTTTAGCGTCGCGGCGGGATCCGCGCTGTCCTTGGCCGGGGACGCTGCCTGCAGATGGTAATTCGACTGTCCCGCATTCACGAACAAAGGATCGGCGTTGATGTTCCCCGTTCCTGCAGTGATGTCGGGGCCGATGTCGGAATAGCTCGCGGTGCAGCTGACTGAGCCCCCGAGTTGCTTGCCGCTGCCTGAGACGAGATTTCCGTAGATGATATTGTTCGCGAGATTTACTGACACCGTGACGGTTCCACAGTTCACCCCGCTGTTGACGGACATCCCGCCTGCGTTGGCCGTGATCGTATTGAACTCGAGCTGGTGGGGTGAGGCAGAAACGATCGCGAGGTTGATTCCTCCGATGGTGTTGGTCGGGCTCGGGCCACCGTTGCCCACAATGAAGTTGTTCGTAATCGTGAATTGCGTCGAGCTGAGCGAGAAGCCACCGCCAGCATTTCCAGAGATCGTCGATTGCGTAACGGTGAGCGTACCGCCCGACGCGACGATGCCACCGCCCGAATTGTTCGTGAGTTTCACTTGCCGCAACGTCAACGTTGCGGTGTTTCCAGGCGGCATAGAAACGCCAATTCCGGCGGCAAGCCCATCACTGATCGTCAGATCGCGAACTTGAACCTGCGATGTCCCCTTCACCTCAAGCACGATTCCGTTCGTCGACTCTGTAAGCTTCGCACCAGGATCTGCCAAAAACGTGACGTTCTTATTTGTCAGCGATACTGGCTCAGTGATCGTTCCCGTCACCTTCACGTATGGTCGCCCTGTTACCAGCGCGCTCGCGATCTTCGTACAACGCATCGCCTCGGTGCACATCGCATTGTCCGTCCCGGCCTGATCCACGTACGCGACGTTCGTATCGGTGCCGCACGAGCCGTCCGGCAAGCACACGTCCGACAAGCACTCGGAGTGGACTTCGCAAGCACGACAAGTATCGCCGCTGCCGCAGTACGGACTCGTTCCGCTACACGCGCTCGCCTCGGACGACGTGCACTGGACGCACGTGGTGGTCGGGATGTCGCACACCGCCGTCGGCGCGGTGCACTGCGTATTCGAGCTGCAACCGGTCGGGCCCTGATCGGGAATCGTCGCCGCATCGATCAAACTGCAATCGTTGTGGAGCGCGCCCGGGCAGTAGTCATTGTCCTTGTGGCACGCGGTCCACACACTCGCGACGATCACGATCACGATCAAGTTAGTCTTCGACATGGTCCCCCGCACTTAGAAGCTCGTTGTCCATCCGCCAACCGCGCCGTCTGGCGTGATCGAGACGGTCGGGCTGCTCGCCTTATGCGTCGGGTGACGCACGAGGAGATAAATGATGCCGCCGGCAATTGCGAGGCCGCCGACGCCAGCGACGACAAGCGCCGGGCCAGAGTAGTAGTTCTCGTGATGGTCCTCGCCTGGCCCGGGTTTCGCGGTCCATGAGATCGCGGATCCGACGACGAGCGCGACGGCGCCTCCCACAATCACGAGTCCAGGAACCAAGCGCGATGGAGGATCGGTCCCTCCATCGTCCTGGTCCATACGGACGAGTGTCTCGTCCACGGGGGTCAACCTCCCATCGACGACCGTGATCTCTCTCGAGACCGGCTTGTAACCTGCGAGCTGGATCGACACGCGATGCGTGCCGGCGGTCGTCGGGATGATGCCCTCCGTCGCATTGACGGCCTGACCGTCGAGCCGGATCGCGGCTGTTGTGGGCGCGGTGTGGACGTGTATCCCGGTCACGTCACCAGATGGCTTGGTGGCGCTCCCGTTCGTATGTTTAGACAGGAGGCTGGCGAGCTCCGCGGCGGTACTCGCGAGAGAGGACGGCGAGCACGGGTTGCAGTACTGCTGCTCGATCTGAGGAACGCCGTCGTTCGAGACGACGATCTGGCCGACGAGTTTGATCCCGCCTGCCTTCTCTGGAAGTGCATGCACCATGACGAGCCTGGCGATGCCCTTGGCCTTCGCGAACGGTTCGACGCACGGCCACGGGTGTGCGCCGTCGAGGCACGTGACGATGTCGGTGATCTCCGCCGACGAGTACGGAAGGTCGATCACTGACCATTGCGCGTGCTTGAGGGCGCCCGTGATCGCCGCCGCGATCACGGTCTGATCTTTCGCAGAGGTCGTTCCGTACACCACCACGGTGCTCGTTTCAGCTCGCGCCTCGCCTCCCAACGCGAGCGCAGCGAACACTGCGATCGATACCAACCGCTGCTTCAAATTCGGCCGCATGTTCACCATTTCTCGTCGATCACGACTGGACTGGTCGTCGTGATGTTTACCGTTACGGCCTTCTGCTTGGTCGTGTTCTTGATCAGCACCAGGTGCTTGCCCACGGGTAGCTTCCTTTTGAGAATCGGCGTCTGGCCCAGGCTCTTGCCGTCCACGACAACCTCCGCCCAAGGGTTAATGTAGACCTCGAGATCACCGTACGCAGTAGGTGTGGGCCGGCGTACGGCTGCAACCGCAGTCGCCGAGCCGGCGCCCGTGTCGAGTGGAGAGGCGGGCATCCCGGCATCGATCACGATGGCGACGGTCGCATGTGCATCGGGCGGGACGCTCCCGTGCGCAGGCACCGTGGCGATCGGCACTGCGACGGAGGCATCCAAGACGATCGCGACGACCGGCGCGGCGTCGTGCAGCGTCTGCGCCGTCCCAACCGAATTTGAGGGAGGAACATGCGGCCTTTGTGGTGAGAGCACCACGCGGGAAACCACCGCCCCCACGCCGAGCGTGCCGATCAATGCGGCGACGAGCGGCCATCGGCGGCGCTCGCGCGGAGTTTCGTTCGATTGGCTCGCGGCGCTGCCGAGCGTGCTCGGCGCGGTCCCGGTGGCCACCGCCGCGACGACGGCCGGCCGCTGGTACGCGGTGGCGACGTTGCGCGCCGAGTCGTCGTGCGGCGTGACCGGCTTCGTCTCCCCCGGAAACTTTTCGGCGAGGAGATGCGCGAGCTCGCTGCGGCCATTGCGTGGATTCTCCGCACAGGCGGTCAACGCCTGGATCACCTGCTCGGCATTCTGATAGCGCTTGTTCTTCTCGCGCGCGAGCAACTTCATGACGACCGCTTCGAGATCGCGCGGCAGACCGCGAGGCCGAGCCGAGCTCGGACGCGGCGGATCGCGGTGGAGAATCTCGTTGAATGCCTCGTTCGTGCCGCCGGTGTGCAAGCGCTGACCGACGAGTAGCTCCCACGCGACGACCCCGACCGAGTACAGATCACTGCGCGGGTCGAGCGCGTCGGCAGTGATCTGCTCGGGGCTCATGTACGCGGGCTTGCCCTTGATCACGAGCGAGCGAGCGCTACCACTCGCATCGAGCGCCTTCGCGATCCCGAAATCCGAGACCTTCACGCCGCCGTTCCACGAAAGCAGCACGTTGTGCGGTGAAATATCGCGATGGATCAGCTGCGACTCGTGCGCGTGTTGGAGCCCACGCAGCATCTCGGTGAGAACGTAGATCGCGACCGGCGAGGGCAACGGCCCGGTCTCGCAGAGTGCCGCGAGATCCTTGCCCGGGACGAACTCCATCACGAGGAACAGACGACCTTCGGGGTCGCGATCGAAGTCGATCACCGAGACGACATTCTGGTGATTGAGGTGCGAGGCGATTTGCGCCTCGTCGATGAACATCTTCGCGAACTCGGGAACATCGGAGAATCCCGCGAGCACGCGCTTGATCGCGACCGGTCGGGCGAAGCCTTCGACGCCCACGATCGAACCGCGGAACACCTCCGCCATGCCGCCGGACCCGAGCTTCGTGCCGAGTTGATAGCGAGAGATCTTCGGCGGCGGTGCGGCGATCGCGTGCGGGTCGCGCAGCGTCCGTTCATCCTTCTTGAGCTGGAGGATTTCGGGCGCGAAGGCAGCCGCGAGGTCGAGGCCACTCGAATGGAAACCATCGCCAAGCAGTGCTTCGGCAAGCGCGCGTCCGAGAGCACGCGCATTCGCGTACCGCCGCGAGAGGTCGGGCTGCAGCGCCGTCAAGATGACCTGGGCCACTCGTTCACTCAGCTTCGGATTGCGGTCCCGTGGGTCGACGATCGCTCCAGTGCGTTGGCGCTCGAAGAGTTGAACCTGGCTGAGACTGAAGTACTCGCCGCGTGACTCGT
>JAYWCI010000257.1:0-13470 GCA_043780895.1 Kofleriaceae bacterium
GCAGCTCGCCGTATCCATCTGGTTCACGATGAACGTCGGGATGTGCGTGATCGCCGGGAAGAAGATGTAGTTGAGCGGCTTCTTCTCGTGGTGCTTGAAGAGAAGGTTATGGATGTGCGCCTGGCAGACCTTGCTCGGGTAGCAGGGATCGACCGAGCCGTACTTACAACCGGCCTGCCACATCTCTTCGCTGGTCTCGTCGCTGAACACGACGTTGCGCGAGTCGACGCCGACCGCTTCGAGGTACGTGCGCCAGAACGGGCCGGTCGAGAAGAGGTTGAGGACGCGCGGAATGCCGACGCGAACGTCCTTGCGCTTCGCCCACACATCGACCGAGGCGCGCTGGAAGGGGCGCTCGACTTCCTTGTGACGAACGGCGCCGAGCAGCGTGCGCTTGACGACGATGTCCTTCACCGCGGTGCCGTGCTCCGGCATCAGCTTGTGCTCGTAGAAGCTCTTGAACGCGAGCTTCGCCTCGTAGTCGACGAGGTTCGGGTACTGCTTCATGCGCTTCTGGCGCTCTTTGTTGAGCGACTTTAGCGCGTCCATGTTCTCGACGGTGCCCTTCTCGCACGAGAAGCCGCTGATGTAGCGAGCCGTCTTGCCGTCGAGGGTCTTGGTGTCGATGAACGTGCGCGAACAGTTATTCGGGCAGAAGTTGCAGCGCGTCTTCTCATCGTTGATCGAGACGTACTCGATGTCGACGGCCTGATCGAGACCGACGAACGTCGTCGTGCCCTGGCGGCGCGTCTTGCGAAGTGCTTCGAACGCCGCGCCGATCGCGCCGGCTTCACCGGTGTGCGGGTGCAGATAGACTTCGGCGTTCGGGACGCGCTTCTCGATATAATCGACCTGCGCCTTGAGCGCGGCCATGTTCTTTTGCGTTCCGCCCTGGAGCACGAACACGCGGCCGAGCTCCGCCATGCGCGGAATCTGGACGACGTACTGCCAGATGTTCTTCGGAAGCACGAGCGCGAGGCCCGCGAGCAGCTCTTCCTTCGCGTAACCTTCCTTTTGGAAGTTCACGCGATCGGAATCGAGGAACACGGCGCAGCCGTAGCTGAACTTCGGCGCGAGGCGCGCCTCGAACGCCACGTCGGCGTACTCGCGAACCGGCACGCCGAACTGATCGGCCATCGCCTGGAGCAGCATACCGTTACCGGCAGAGCAGCTGTTCGAGAGCCGGAAGTTTTTGACGTCGCCGTTCTGCATGAACATCACCTTGATGTCCTGCCCGCCGATGTCGCAGATCACGTCGACCGCCGGGAACCAGCGCTTCGCCGACATCATGTGCGCGACGGTCTCGACGATGTTCGCGTCGGCGCCGAGCGACTTCTCGAGCACGTCGCCGGCATACCCGGTGACGCCGAAGCCCGTGACCTCGAGCTTGGCGCCCTGGTCCGTGGCCCACTGGCGCATGTCCTTGAACATGTCCTTCATGTCCTGGATCGGGTTGCCCTTCGAGAGCGTGTACACCTTCTTCAAGATGTTCTCGTTCTCGTCGATGAACACGCACTTCGAAGACGTCGAGCCACCGTCGAGACCGATCACGCCACGGTAGGTCTTGCCGGCCTCGAGGATCGTGTCGTCGTAGTCCGGAGTCTTGTACTTCTCCATGAACGCATCGCGCTCGGTCGGCGCTTCGACGAGGCCGGGACCGGCCGATTCGCCGAGCTTGCTCTTGCGACCGTGAGCGATGAACTCGTCGAGCGGCTCGAGGCCGCGATACGCGCCGACCGTCTCGATCTCGTAGAGGCCGAACAGCACCGCGCCATACGCGGCGTAGAGATCGGAGTTCTTCGGGACGAAGATCAGCTCCTCGATCGGCACGGTCTTGTCGTACTCGTAACCGCGCTCGGCCCACGCCTCGGGGATACGGAGGCGCCAGCATTCCTGGAGGAACGGCAGGTACGTGTTCGGACCGCCGAGCAGGAGGACCTTGCTCTTGAGCGTGTTGCCGCGCGTGAGCACGGCGAGGTTCTGCGAGACGATCGCATCGGCGAGCGAGTTCATGATCTCGTTGCGCGGGATGCCGCTCTTCACGAGGTTCACGATGTCGGTCTCGGCGAACACGCCGCACTTCGCGGCGACGTGGTGGAGCTTGGTCGGATCGAACTTGAGGCCCGGAACTTCTTCCCGGGGCATGCCGACCTTCATCACGCACTTGTCGATCGTGGCGCCGGTACCCGACGCGCACTTGTCGTTCATCGACGTCTGCGCGGTCTTGTCTCCGGTCTCTTCATTCTTCTTGAACATGATGATCTTGGCGTCCTGGCCGCCAAGCTCGATCACGCTGCCGACGTCGGGGTGGAGCTTCTCCACCGCCATGGTCACCGCGTTGACCTCTTGCACGAACTTCGAGCCAAGGTGGGGCGCGATCGGCGAGCCACCGGAGCCGGTGATGAAGGTGCGAAACTGATCCTTGCGCAGCGTCGGGAACGCGGCGTGGATCTCGCGCAGCATCTCGCGCGTCATTTCAGGCTGGCGGGTCTCGTGGCGCAGGTACTTGCTCCACAAGATTTCGCGCGTCGTGGGATCGACGACCACCATCTTCACGGTGGTGGATCCGACGTCGATGCCGATGACGACTTTGTCCGGTGTATTGCTCATGCTTGATAACCTCGCTACTAGACTGACGCGTCAGTCTGGTGGCGTGAGTATAGATAGACTGACGTGTCAGTCCAGTCTTAAATAGCGGCAACCCCAGGTGTATCCTTAGATCCCGTGTGGCATTCCGTTACGCAGGGCGTGTAACGGATCGCGCACCCCGTCAAAACGCGCCTACACGCGGCTCGCGATCCGGAGTGACCGCGCCCGAGCGACGCTCCGCACGGCGGCCCCGGCGAAACGTTCTCGTGAGAGCGCACTACGCCAGCACGCCGCGCAGCGCGACGAACAGGATCTCGTCGACGACACTCTCGACCGTCGGCGGCTGCGGATGCGTGATGATGTGCTCGACGACGCCGCGGATCATGCCGAGGAACGCGGCCGCGAGCAGCTCGGGCTGGACCTTGCGGAGCAGCTTGATCTCCTGACCGGACTCGAATGCGCGGCGCAACAGGTCGCGCACTTCGCCGAAGAATTGATCGAGGCGCTCGGCGGCCTCGGCATCCGGGGTGTGGCCGGCGGACAGCAGCAGCATCGCGAGTGCGCGATCTTGCACGACGAACTCGAGCGCACCGACGATCTGCTGACGGAGTTGGACCTGCGGCGGTGCTGCATTCGGATCGTCGACATCGATGCGATGCATGAGGCGACGAAGGCTCTCCATCGCCTCGTCGAGGATCGACGAGAACACCGCCGACTTGGATTCAAAGTAGAGATAGAACGTGCCGCGCGCGATGTCGGCGCGATCGATGATCGCGTGGATCGACGCACCGTGATAGCCGGAGTCCGCGAACACGTGCTTCGCCGCATCGAGGATCTGGCGACGGCGCTGGAGCTTCTGCGGATCGAGAACAACGACCTGCGACGCCATACGAAGCTCAGCCACCCCGACGCGACTGATACGCGACGATCGCGCGCTCGAGACCGGAGTACATCCGGCGCCAGCGCAGCCGCGAATCGACGATCAAGCCATCGGTGCAATGGCTCTCGATCTCGTCCTCGAGCGCGACCGCGAACGGCACACAATCGGCGTAGAGGTTGATCTCGTCGTACACGCCGTGCGACAGCGACGTGAAGTTCGCCGAGCCGACATCGACCCAGCGATGATCGATCACGACGACCTTCGAGTGGACCATCCGTGGCAACAGGATGATGGTGAGGTTCTGCGGCCCGCCACTGGTCCGCATCAGCGCATCGCAAACCGAGCGGTTCGTCGCGCCGAGCACGTCCGCGTGATCGGCGGTGACGAGCTTGACGTGCACGCCGCGCTGGACCGCGCGCGATAGAGCCGCGGTGAACCGGTTGTCGCCGAGGTACGCCATCTCGATCGTGAGCGACTCTTGCGCCGCATCGATCAGCGCGAGCCGATGCGAGATCATCGGGCAGCTCTTCTTGCGGTGTGCTTCACGGCTGTGGACGAGGAAGTCGAGGCCGCGCGACGGGTCGAACTCGTCGAGGCCGGCCATGCGCTCGCGCAAGCGCCGCACGTGTTGCTCGCCTTCGGCCTCGATCATCACGTCGAGCCACTCGTGACGATGGTTGTCGCCGATGCCCATCGAGCCGAGCGCGAGATAGTGATCGTCCACGATGTAGATCTTCGAGTGATCGAAGCGCTTGCGCATGTGCTCGACCGTGATCCGCTCGTGCGAGAGGATCCGTTCGGCGAGCGGATTCGGGCGCTGCTTGAACGAGCCCGGCGCGCGATAGACGGCCCCGAGGAACCACGCCTGGATGCCGCGCACCACGTCGACGCGCTTGTGAAAGAAGCTCTGCTTGTTACCGCCGGTGTACTCGTACACCGCGGCGATCCGATCCTTGTGGATGGTGACTTGCGCGCCCCGATCCGCGGCGGCGAGCACGGCCGCACCGAGCAAGTTGCCGGCCTCGTCATCGCGCCACAGGAACGCGCGAATCTCGACCGACTTCTTCGCGCCGCGAATGCGCTCCAGGATCGCCTGGAACGCCGCTTCGCCCGAGCCAAGCACCCGCAGCGTGCCGCCTTCGACCGGCGTCGACACGCTATCGAGCGGGGCGTCGATGCCCGCAGAGTTCATCTGTTTGACGCGGCGCGCACGCCTGCGACCAAACGAGCGACGAGGTACTGCGGGTCGCGCCATGTAGACTGCATACGGTTAACCGAACCCGGACGAACGGTCAATTACAGGTCTTCGACAGGGCTTCGACAGGGCTTCGACAGGGCTTGATCGGCACCGCCCTAATTTCGCCAATTTAGGCCCTCATGCGCGGACGGCTCCAGCATGACCTCCGGTGGGCCCTGACGATGCGTTCAGCAACGGCCGTGCCCTGCAGATCTCGGGACCGCGTTTCCAAAGTGGACGCGGCCCGCTGACCGGGCATGAACCGATGCCCTAAACCCGGTTCGCATGTGGCGTGAAGGTTGCTCTCGCGCCGTGGCATGTGTGACGTCGAGCTGACCAAGATCCGTAAGGTCTACGAGGGCCAGACGCGGCCGGTCATCCCGGACCTCGATCTGACGATTCCGGCCCACCAGATGGTCGTGCTGGTCGGCCCGAGCGGCTGCGGTAAATCGACGACGCTCCGCATGGTCGCGGGTCTCGAGGAACCGACCTCCGGGATGATCACGATCGACGGCCGCGACGTCACGAACCTGCCGCCCGCCGAGCGCGACATCGCGATGGTGTTTCAGGGCTACGCGCTCTACCCGCACATGAGCGTGTACGAAAACATGGCGTTCAGCCTGCGCATCGCGCACCTGTCCGAGAGCGAGATCGACAAGCGCGTGCGCGCGACCGCGGTCAGCCTCGGGCTCGAGATGTTCCTCGATCGCCGGCCGAAGGCGCTCTCGGGCGGGCAGCGCCAGCGGGTCGCGATCGGTCGCGCGGTCGTGCGCCAACCGAAGGTGTTCTTGTTCGACGAGCCGCTCTCGAACCTCGATGCGAAGTTGCGCGGTGATATGCGGCGCGAGATCGCGCGCATCCACAAGGAGTCCAACGCGACCGGCGTGTACGTCACGCACGATCAGATCGAAGCGATGACACTCGGCGATCAGATCGTCGTGTTGAAGGATGGCGTCGTCCAGCAGACCGGCACGCCGGTCGAGATCTACGAGAAGCCGGCGAACCGCTTCGTCGCCGGGTTCTTCGGCACGCCGACGATGAACTTCTTGTCCGCAGATCTCGCGCAGACCGGCGAGCGCCAGAGCGCGCGTGGTCCGGGCTTCGAGATTCCACTCGATCGCGCGCCGGAGCTACGTCCGGCAAGGACCACGGTCGATCAGATCGTCGTCGGGATCCGCCCGGAGCGGTTGTCGCTCACCAAGGGCACCGACGAGGTCTCGCTGTCGGGCGAAGTCGCCATGCGCGAGGTGCTCGGCGCCGAGGTCGTCCTCCACCTCGAGTCGGCGGCCGGCCCGCTCACGGTGCGCACCGCGGCCGGTTCGGCGCCGCGGCTCGGTGACACGGTGCAGGTCTGGCTCGATCCACGCGCGATCCACCTGTTCGACGGCGCGACGGAGATCCGGCTGTGAAGCTCGCTGCCCTGGCCGCAGCGATCGCCTGCCTGGCGGCGGCCGCTTGCAGCGATCCGCACGGCATCGTGCTGTGGCACTCGTATCAAGGCGACGAGCGCATCGCGCTCGAGTCGGCCGCGCAGGTCTGGAACAGGGCGCACCCCGATCAGCCCCTCGATCTCGTGATGGTTCCGTACGACGCGTTCGGCGACAAGCTGTCCTCGGCGATCCCGCGCGGCAATGGTCCCGACCTGTTCATCTACCCGCAGGATCGGATCGGTGATTGGGCGGACTCGAACGTGATCGAGCCGATCGAATTCTGGGTCGACGACGCGCGCGCCGAGCGGTTCACGCCGGATTCGTTCAGCGCGATGGCGTATCGCGGCTCGCTGTGGGGCTTGCCGATGGCGGTCAAGTCCCTCGCGCTCTACTACCGCAGCGACTTGATGCCGGTCGCGCCGAAGACCACCGACGAGATGGTCGCGATCGTGCCGGCGATGAAGGCCAAGCACGGCTACGCGCTCGCGTACGCGAACGTCGATCTCTACGGCCACGCGGCGTGGCTGCACGGCTTCGGCGGTCGCGTGATGGACGATGTCGGCAACCTCACGATCGCGACGCCCGCCGCGGCCAAGGCGATGACGTTCGCCGCGCAGCTCGTCCAGACCGGCGCCGCGCCGAACGATGCGCAGGCGCCGCTCGTCACCTCGCTGTTCAACGAAGGCCGCGCCGCGATGGTGATGTCGGGCCCGTGGTTCCGCGCGGATATTCGGGCGGGCGTGCCGTGGCACGTCGCCGAGCTCCCGATCGTCAGCGCGACCGGGATGCCAGCCGCTCCGTTTCGCACGGCCGAAGCACTGCTGATGTCCGCGCGCGCGAAAGATAAGGACGAAGCGTTCGCGGTGATGGACTTCATGTCCGGCGACGCATCCGCCGCGATCCGCGCAAAGCGCGCCCACCAGGTCGTCCCGAATCCCGCGGCGTACGACGATCCGGAGGTCGCCAAAGACGAAGCGCTCGCGACGTTCCGCAACCAGCTCGCACACACGGTGCCGCTGCCGACCTCGCCGATGATGCGCGTCGTGTGGACACCGTATCGCACGGCGCTTGGCGAAGTGCTCGCCGGTCGCGCCGAGCCCGGCGAGCGCCTGCTCGCCGTCGAGCGCGAGGTCAAGGACTACATTCAGCGATGAGCGTTCCGCCGATGAGTGGGCTGTTGCAGCGTCAGCTGCGCGACTTCGCCGTCGCGGCCGGCCTCGCGGTCGTGATCGCGAGCGTCGCGTTCGTCGCCGCGCGCAACCACGACGTGATCGATCGCCAGCTCGCACTCGCGGAGAGCTCGGTCGCCGCGCTCGCGGCCGATGGCGAGGTGTTGCCGACCGTGCACGGCGCGTTGATCGGGCCGGCGATCAGCTCGCCGAAGCACCCCGAGCTCCGCCATCGCAACCTCCGCGATCACGACGCGTGGCGCCTGCTCGCCGGTGGCAACCCCCTCCACCCCGACGACAAATTATTCTACGACGCGGCCGCGCGATTCGATCGCGAGCACCAACCGTTCGTCGAGCTCCTGCGCGATGGCTCCGGTCGCGCGATGGCAGCGACCGCGCATGGCAGCGGCGAGATCGCGGTCGCGATCACCGAGCCCGCGTCGCCCGCCGGGTATCCCCTGCTCGTGATGATCGGCGTGCTCGGCCTCGGTGGTGCGCTGAGCGCTGCGGGCGCGCTCGTCAGCGGTCGGGGCGGTCGCGGTGCGCGCGTCGGGGCGTTCGCCGGCATCGCCGTGCTCGCGATCCCCGCGCTACTCTGGCAATCGTGGTTCGCGGCGCTCGTGATCATCGCGATCGCAGGCGTGACCGCGATGCTCCAGCGCGCGGGCCTCACCGACAAGCTCGCGCATGGCCTCGCGCGCAATCGCGTCGCGGTCAGCTTCCTCGCACCGGCCGGCCTGTCGATGCTCGCGCTGGTCGCCGCACCGTTCGTGCTCGGCATCGGCCTCGGGTTCTACGATCATCATCAAGGCACGTGGTCGTTCGTCGGCCTCCACAACTTCGTCGAGATCCTCTCGGGCAATGGCCGCGCGCTCGATGATCCGTTGAACTTCTGGTTCATCCTCGGCGTCACGGTCCTGTGGACGATCTGCAACGTGCTGTTGCACGTCACGATCGGGGTCGCGCTCGCGCTCCTGCTCTCGCGCAAGTGGCTGCGCGGCAAGGGCGTGTTTCGCATGCTGCTGATCCTGCCGTGGGCCATTCCGAACTACATCACCGCGCTGATGTGGCACGGCATGTTCGATGGCCAGTACGGCGCCGTGAACTCGATCCTCCACGGCCTCGGGATGGACGGCGTGTCGTGGTTCACGTCGTGGACCGCGGCGTTCTCGGCCAACGTCATCACGAACACGTGGCTCGGCTTCCCCTTCATGATGGTCGTCGCACTCGGCGCGCTCGAGACGATTCCGAAGGAGCTCTACGAAGCCGCGGCGGTGGACGGGGCCACGCCGTGGCAAAGGTTCCGCCACATCACGCTACCGCACTTGCGCCCGGCGCTCGGGCCGGCCGTCGCGCTCGGCTCGATCTGGACCTTCAACATGTTCAACGTGATCTTCCTCGTGTCGGGCGGCAAGCCGGGCGACTCGACGAACATCCTCGTCACCGACGCCTATCGCTGGGCGTTCGAACGCGGCGATCGCTACGGGATGGCCGCGGCGTACGGCACGATCATCTTCTTGATCCTGCTGCTGTGGAACGTGTTCGGTGCGCGCATCGTGCGTAGCAAGGGAGATGACGACTCGTGACGCGGCAACCCAAGATCCTCACGCGCGTGGTCGCGCACCTCGCGCTGCTCGTGCTCGTCGCGGTCGTGCTCTATCCCGTGATGCTCGTGTGCAAGAA
The DNA here is from genome assembly GCA_043780895.1 of Kofleriaceae bacterium. Taxonomy (GTDB): domain Bacteria; phylum Myxococcota_A; class Polyangia; order Haliangiales; family Haliangiaceae; genus JABFXX01. The sequence goes on from JAYWCI010000257.1 coordinate 8,989, forward strand.
GGCATTCGAGCCGGGCCGCGACTTCGCGCTCTCGGCCTCGCCGATTCCGCACGAGCTCACCCTCGATCACTTCCGGTCGCTGTTCGGATCGCGGGGCAGCAATGGCGAGCATCTGTTCGTGCGCCAGGCGCTCAACTCGATCGTGATCGCACTCGCGACCACGGTCGTCGGTGTCTTCATCTCGTGCACCGCGGCGTACGCGCTGTCGCGGTTCCGGTTCCCCGGTCGCAAGGCGGGCCTGACCACGTTCGTCGTCGTCCAGATGTTCCCGGCGACGCTCCTGATCATGCCGCTCTACGTCGTGCTCGACAAGCTCGGCCTCCTCAACTCGATGACCGGCCTCGTGCTCGTCTACTCGACGACCGCGATCCCGTTCTGCGTGTGGACGCTCAAGGGCTACTTCGATTCGCTACCGCGCGAGCTCGAAGAAGCCGCGCGCATCGATGGCGCGTCGCCGTGGATGATCTTCAGGAAGATCATCTTGCCGCTCGCGAAGCCGGGGCTCGCGGTGACCGGCCTGTTCTCGTTCATGACCGCGTGGAACGAGTTCATCCTCGCGTCGACGTTCATGACGAACGAGTCGCACTACACGCTGCCGGTGTTGATCCAGTCGAGCGTTGGCCAGTTCTCGACCCAGTACGGCGTGTTCGCGGCCGGCGCGATCGTCACGTCCGTGCCGGTGATGGCCGTGTTCTACGTGCTGCAGAAGTACCTCGTCGGCGGCCTGACCGCCGGCGCCGTGAAGGGCTAGGCCTGCTTCGCGGCGGCGATCGCGGTGGCGAGGGCGGCCCAGTGCGACCCGTTCGCCATCAAGCCGCTGATCTTGCGGCGCTGACCATCGGCCGTCACGAACAGCTTGCGACCCTGGATCTCGAGATCCTTGGGCGAGGCGACCTCGAACTTCTTGAGCGTGATGCCGAGCGGGTTCTTGACCTCGATCAAGTTGCCGTCGGTCGTGAGCAACACGCCGAACAGGTGTGACAACCCGACGAGTGCCATCATGCCGGCGAACAGCAGCTGGATGTCCTTGTGGGTCAGGGTCCAGATGTAGAGATCGACCACGGCTACCAGGAGGAACAGGCCACCCCAGATCGGCGAGAGACCCACGCGCAGCTTCGGCAACATGTGGGCTCTATAGCGCGGTTTCGATCGAACCAAGCTGACATCACGCCGATGCCGACGGACCCGACCGACGTCACGTCCAGAATCGGGCTCGGGCTCGACGCGCGCTAGATGTCGATGATGCCGGAGTTGGGCGGCTTCTTCGGCTTCGGCGGCGCGGTCGGCACGCGATTCGGGGTCGTGCTCGCGCCACCAAATCCGGGCGAACCGCCCGATGCCCGCTTGGTCAGCTCGAGCTGGACCTTCATCTCGGTGCCGGCGATGACATCGATCTTCTTGTCGACCGAGTGATAGCCCGTCGCGCTGACCGAGACCTTCACCGACTTCTTGTCGGGCGTGACATCGATCGACGAGCCCGTGATGTCTTTGCCGTCGACGTTGATCTTCGCGATCGTCGCGGCCGCTGCAGGCTCGACCTCGATCGTGAGCTTCGTCGCGGCGACCGCGGAGCCTGCGCCCGAACCAGCGGCGGCGATCGTCGGTACGGCCGCGCCGGCAGCCGAGCCAGCCCCCGAGCCCGTCGCGGCAACGACCGCGGCGCCGGCATCCAGCGCCGGCTTCGGTGGCACCAACGCGGCGGTCGCACCGAGACCTGCGGGCGCGGCACCCGGGGTCGGGACCACTTCTTTTTCAACCGAGGTCTTGAGGTTGTTGCCCTTGGACGGTCCGGCGGAGGCCGGCGCCTCGCCAGTTCCGAGCCCGAACAAGAGGCCGCAGAACACGCCGACCGCGAGACCGGCCGACACGACGACCGGCACCGCCTTCGAGACGCCGCGCTTGGGCAGCCGTTGCTGACCGGTTGGCATCATCGGCCGCTGCTGCATCCCTGCGCCAGGGCCATAGGGGTTCGGTGGATATGGAGCTGCCATGTGATGACCTCTAGAATGAGCCGACGGCGGCAAATCCGCCGCCATCAGGTTGGACGTACGGAATCACGTCGACCTTGGGCACTTCTCGCGCCTTGTAGGCCTCGGGCGGCGCATCGCGCTCCTTCTTGTAGTGCCACTGGTACCAGTAGACCGTGAATGCGGCCGAGGCGACCGCGAGGCCGATGCCCGCATCGCACAGGTGCGCCATGGTCTTGCCGAGCTTCTGCGCACCGGCGCGCTCTTTGTTCGTGAAGGTGGGATCGACGTACGCGCGATGCTGGCTGATCGCGGACCCACCCGCGGCGATCGCACCTGCCGTGAACACGGCCGTCGCGCTGAGGCCGACGATCAACGGTGCCTTCGACGGACGGATCACGATCGGCGGCGGTTCGGTCTCGGGCTGATACGTGTTCGGCCTGATCTTGATCGGCACCGGCTCGAGCTCGATCTTTTTCTCGACGCCCGCGCCTGCTTCGATCCTGAGATCGAGCTGTTTCGGCTGATAGCCGACGAGCGTGAACGACGCGTTGTACGTGCCCGGCACGAGCACGATCGGATCCTTGAGCGGCGAGTCGCCGTACTCCTTGCCGGAGATCGTGACGGTGGTGCCTTCGGGCTGCACGTTGAACGTGACGATGCCGACCTTGCCGGTGATCTCGTCGAACTTGGTCTGCGCCTTCTTGAGCACGTCGGCCTTCACCGGTGGTTGCGCGGCGACGACGAGCATCAAGTGGCGGTACGCGTCGGCCAGAGCGCCGAGCTTGTCCTCGACGAGCGCGAGCAAGTAGTACACACCGACGTCGTCGCCGGTCTCGATCGCCCTCTGATACGCGGTGACCGCGTTCTCGTACGCCGCCTTCGCGTCGTCGGGCTTCTTCCTGCTCGTGAAGTAGTCGCCCTTGGTGGTGAGCTGCTGTGCCGCGGTCAGCCACTTCTTCGCGACCTTGAGATCTTTGACGATCGCCGCAGGCTGATCGGAACCAGAGCCCGCATCGGGCGGGGGCGTCGGCGCTGGAGTCGGAGTCGCATCGGGCGCGGGATCCATGTCGATGTCACCCGCCGGTGCACCGGATCCAGCCGCCGGCGTCGCTGGCGTCGCTGGCGGCTTTTCGTTCGGTCCAGCGACCGAAACACTGGCAACACCGAGCACGACCGCGGCTACGCGGCAGGCGCGACTGAAGGACCTCATCACCTCGATAGTACTACGGCTTCCGGCCCGCCGCCGCCAACTTAGCGATGTACTCCAGCGACTTGAGAGGTCGACCGACAAGGTTTTGGACCATCGTCACGAGCGCCTCGCGGCCGGCGCGCCGGTCGCTCGGTTCGAACCGCGGGTCGGTATCGAGTGTGCGCGCTTCCGCCGGCGAATCGACCGCCGCCGCGGCGCGGAGATACGCGAGCGTGCCGTGATCGATCGCGCGCACGCCCGCGTTACGGCTCGTCGCCGCGCAGACCTTGCAGATCACACCGCCGCGCACGTGATCGAAGATCGCCGCGGTGAGGTCAGTGCGGCCACACGCGGCGCAGCTATCGAGCGCGACGCGATGACCACACAGAGCGAGCAGGCCGAGCTCGACGGTGCGCAAGGCGCCGGGCGACGGTCCACCGTCGGCGAGCACGTCCCACAACGCGACGATCAGCTCGAGCGCGTGGGGCTCGGGCGTCTCGGTCGGCAACAGGCCACCGGCGACCTCGGCGACGTAGCTCGCGTGTGCGACCGCGACGACATCACTCGCAAGGCCGCTCCACTCGCGGACGATCTCGGCACCCTCGAGGCTCCACAGATCGCCGCGCGGTGGACGACCGAGCACGTAGCGACCAAGCACGAGCAACTGCAACGCCCCCGAGAACCGGCGCTGCGACTTACGACCGCCGCGCGCGACCGCGCTGATCCGACCGTGATCGGCCGTGAGCAACACGACGAGCAGATCCGACTCGCGTAGAGGCGTCGTGCGCAGCACGACTCCGAGCTCACCATTCATGTCTTGCCAGACCGGCCGGCCACCTGCGGATTACGCGACGACGAGCGTCGTGTCGACGATCGGGTTCTGGGTCATGCCGTCGCCGCTCACCGATGGGCGCCGCATGAGGTAGCTGAGCGTCAGCGTCGCTGCGATCAAGAGCAGGATCACGGCGAGCGTCAGGCCACCTTGGCGGCTCGACTTGTCATCGCGATCGAGGAGGATCGGCGGAAGGAACGAGACGCGGTGCGGGCCGGGCTTCGTGGCGCTGTCGCGACCTTCGCGCTCGAGATCTGCGAGATCCGGATCGGAGTCGTCGATGACGAGCGTCGGCAGGGCGAACGCGTTCGCCTTCGGGGTGCGACTGATCGGATACGCCGGGCGCTTCCACGGCACGCTCGCCGCGACGGGGGGCATCGTGGGCTTCCACGGATCGGCAACGACTGGCTCGCTGCCTTCGGCGAGCTCGAGCTCGCTGGTGTCGATCAACGAGTCATCATCGATCGCGTCGACGTTGGTCGACCGGCCGA
>JAYWCI010000258.1:0-16445 GCA_043780895.1 Kofleriaceae bacterium
GATCAGCTCCAGCGCCCTGCGCGTCAGCTTCACCGGATCGAGCAGCGTGAGTGGCCGACCATTCGCATCGATGACGGCACCATCGATCTCGACGAGCGACGCGACGTGATCGACTTGATCGACGCGCAGCGCACACACGGTCGCTTCCGCCTCGAGGACGAGCGCGCCATCGCCTTGGCGGGGCGGCGGACCCGCGGGTAGGTCGAGCAACGACGCGACGTCGAGTACGGGCAGGATCGCCCCGTGGAGATTGCACAGGCCACCGAGCACGGGCGGTGCGGTCGGCACGGCGGTGACAAAGCCGAGAGTCACGACCTCGCGCACCCACCTCAGCTCGATCGCGTAACGGGCCGCACCAATCGCGAAGACGATGACGTTGCGGAGCTCCGCCATCGCGCTAGTATACGCACCCGTGACGTCGGCCACGCGCCCGTGGGCGAAAACGTCTGCGCGGAACGGCGATGCGCCTATACTGGGCACGATGATCATGAGGTTTGCTGCGGTGCTCGCGGTGGTCTCGAGCGTGGCGTGTCACAGCGCGCCGGGCACCTCTCCGGATAGCGCGCCCGGCGCCGATGCGGCCATCCCCGCCGGCTACACGATGTTGATCTCGCGCCCGTGGACGATGGCGTCCGACAACGAGGGCTACAAGTGCATTCGCACGCAGGTCGCGAACGACATGTGGATCTCGGCGTTTCGCTCGTTGTCGCCGGTCGGCACGCACCACTCGGTGCTCACGATCTCGGACAACGCCAGCACGACCACCGGCGAGTACGACTGCAACTCGCTGTCACGGGATCCACAGATGCTCTACGCCGCCGGGGTCCAGACCGACGACAACGAGTTCCCGGCGGGCGTCGCGATCCACGTCGCGGCAGGCACCTACCTCAACCTCAACCTGCACCTCTACAACACGACGGATAACCCGCTCAGCGATACCTCGGGCGTGCTGGTCAAGACGGTCGCGCAGGCCGATGTCGTGAACGAAGCGGACATGCAGTTCTCAGGTGCGGTCGGCTTCAACATCCCGGCGAACGCGAGCGGCGACATCACGACGACGCACGATGTCGCGGGCCACTGCTCGGCCGCGCACGACTTCCATATCTTCACGCTGTGGCCGCACATGCATCAGATCGCGGTGCACCAGAAGTTCACGCTCAACAACACCGCGCTGCTCGACACCGACTACGACTTCAACGAGCAGAAGAATTACCAGATGGCCGACACCATCGTGCATGCGGGCGACACGCTCGCGACGACGTGCACCTATCTCAACACCACCGGCTCGCCGGTCCCGTACGGCGAGAGCTCGAACGACGAGATGTGCTTCACCGGCATCTACCGGTACCCGGCGGGCGGCAACCTGCTGGCCTGCGTAGACGGCCAGTCGATCTAGTCGGCCAGCTGAGCCGGACGAAGCCGTTAACCGACGGCTTTGGTCTCGAGCACGAGCTCCGGGCGGGCTCGGTGCTCGACAACTTCTTTGGTGACGACGCATTCCTTGACCCCGGTCAGCGACGGAATCTCGTACATCACGTCGAGCATCACTTCCTCGAGGATCGCGCGCAGGCCGCGAGCACCCGAGTTGCGGCGCGACGCTTCTTGCGCGATCGCGCGGAGCGCATCGGGGCGGAAGTTGAGCTTCACGCCTTCGAGCTCGAACAGCCGGTGATACTGCTTCGCGAGCGCGTTCTTCGGCTTCCAGAGGACCTCGGTGAGCGCATCGACATCGAGCGCATCGCACGAGACGATCACGGGCAAGCGGCCCATGAACTCAGGGATCATGCCGAACTTGATCAGATCCTCGGTGCCCGCCTCGCGCCGGAGCGCGTCCTTGTCGTCGAGCGCGGTCGACACCGCCGCGCCGAAGCCGAGCCCGCGCTGGCCGGTGCGACGACGAACGATATCTTCGAGGCCGTTGAAGGCACCACAGCAGATGAACAAGATGTCGGTCGTGTCGATCTGGATGAGCTCTTGCTGCGGGCGATTGCGCGCACCATCGGGGGTGATGGTGGCGGTCTTGCCCTCGAGGATCTTTAGCAGCGCTTGCTGCACACCCTCGCCAGAGACATCGCGGGTCGGCGAGGGCGAGCCGCCCTTGCGCGCGATCTTGTCGATCTCGTCGATGCAGATGATGCCGCGGGCGGTCTTCTCGACATCGCCGCCGGCGGCGCGGAACAGCGCCTTGACCACGCTCTCGACGTCTTCGCCGACGTAGCCGGCCTCGGTCAGGGTGGTGGCGTCGGCGTTGGAGAACGGAACATCGAGCTTCTTCGCGAGCGACTGCGCGAGCAGGGTCTTGCCCGAGCCCGTGGGCCCGACCAGGAGGATGTTGCCCTTCTGGAGCTCGACGTCGCTGGCCTTGCCGCGCTGGCCGATGCGTTTGTAGTGGTTGTAGACGGCGACCGAGAGAGCGCGCTTGGCCTCTTTCTGACCGACGACATACTTGTCGAGCTCGTCAACGATCGCGCGCGGAGGCGGGTACTTCGGACGTTCCGACGCTTCCTCTTTGGCGAGGATGTCGTTGCAGAGCGTCACGCATTGGTCGCAAATGAAGACGCGCGGACCCGAGATCAGCTTGCGAACCTCGCGGCGCTGCTTTCCACAAAAGGAGCAATGGAACTCTTCCATCCAGCCTCAATTCTTACATGTTCGCCGTCGGCGGCAATAGGCGTAAGCCAGGTTCCTTGGTGGGTTACCGCTTGAATGACTTGACGCAGCATTCCATCACCAGGGATCACTACGTCTGCTGTGCGTACGGTGGTGATCTGCGCGGATCCGGAGCGAGCGTCCCGTGAACCCGGGTCGGTCTTAACGACGCTCGTCGACCTTGGTGGGAGAGTGTCGGCGGGCCGGTTCGACCTCGGGGGATTGAATATCGAGGAGCTCACGCTCCACCCCCCCGCCTGCATCGTGGTCGAGGCTGCCGACGACATCCAGCGCGCCTCGAAGACCATCCAGAAGATTCGTGACGGCGGCCCGTTGCTCGAGGTCCCGATCCTGGTCGCGGTCAACGTGGCGCGCCTGCCAGCGCTCGATTTCTCGATCGGCTTCGACGATTTCGTCCTCATGCCGATCGTGCCGGCCGAGCTCTACGAGCGGCTCCGCCAGCTCGATTGGAAGGCCGCGACGTTCGGCTCCGACGAGATCATCAAGATCGACGACCTGTTGATCGACATCGCCGGCTACGAGGTCAAGACCAACGGGCGGCGGGTCGAGCTGACGCATCAAGAGTTCGAGCTGCTCCGCTACCTCGCCCAGCATCGCGGCCGGGTGTTCACGCGTCAGGCACTACTCGAGCGGGCGTGGGGGTACCAGTACGCAGGTGGCACACGCACCGTGGATATCCACGTTCGCCGGGTGCGGTCGAAGCTCGGGACCGCCGGCGAGCTGATCGAAACGGTTCGCAACGTCGGCTACAAGATGCGTGGCTAGCGACCATCTGCCGCGCTGGGCCGTGTATTCTCGGCCGGTGGGACGCGCGTCCATCGTCGGTGCCGCCGAAACGAGCGTGGGCAAGGTCCGCGAGCACAACGAAGACGCGCACTTCATCGACCCCGAGCTCGGCATCTTCGCGGTGTGCGATGGCATGGGTGGTCACGCCGCCGGCGAAGTCGCCAGTGGCATCGCCGTCAAGGTCGTCCGCGATCGCTGGGCGAGCGACGCCACGCTCGCGGTCGTCGACTCGTGGCTCGAGCTCGGCACGATCGAAGCGCGCAAGCAGATGCTCTCGACCATCAACGCGGGTGTGATCGCCGCGCACGACGCGATCATGGCCGAGGCCGGTCGCGACAAGGCCAAGACCGGCATGGGCACCACCATCATCGGTGCGCTCGTGATCGGCGGCGATATCGTGTTCGCGCAGTGCGGTGATTCGCGCGCGTACATGGTGCGCGATGGCATCGCGATGCAGCTCAGCGAGGACCACACGCTGCTCGCGCGGCTGCTCGCCGCCGGCGTCGATGTCGATACCTCGAACGAGGGCTCGCGGTTCAAGGGCATGCTGACGAACGCGCTCGGGATCGGGACCGAGTGCAAAGTGGCGACGTTCGTCGTGCCGCTCGCCGACGGTGATCGGTTCCTGCTGTGCAGCGACGGCATCACCGAGTACGTCCAGGAAGCCGAGATCGGTGAAGTGCTCACGCAGCAGCCGTCGCCGGCGCGCGCGGCGCAGCGCCTGGTCGAGCTCGCGCTCCAACGCGGTGGCGGCGACAACGCGACCGCTGTCGTGATCCGCGTGCTCGTGGCCGGCGAGACCGCGCGTCCCGCCGAAATCCTGCATCGCGAGAACAGGGCGATCAACAAGTGCCCGCTGTGGGCCAAGGTCACCCCGCAAGCTCGCTTGCGCGCGCTCCGCATCGCACTGCCCCGCGACTATGCGGCCGGAGATAAGATTCCGGCGCAGACGCTCGGCGATCGCGTCGCGTGGATCCTCGTCGATGGCGAGGTCGATCAAGACGGCGTGTTGCGCGGGCCGGGCTCGCTGCTCTATCCCGAGGCGCTGCTCAAGGATTCGCAGCTGCCCGATAAAGACGGGCTCGCGATCGCGCAGAGCGAGGTCCGCGCACTCGCGTTGCGCTGCGACGATTTTTACGAGATTTGCGAGGACGACAACGAGCTCGGCGAGCTCCTGCTCGCGGCCCTCGCGGCCGAGATCGCGACGCGTCGCCGGCCGATGTCGATCGCCGCGCCCCGACTCGTCATCGGCGAGCACGCACCGGGCCTCGAGACCGCGCCGACCGATCCGAACATGAAGGCGATCGTGCCCGGTCGCAAGACCGAGCCGTCGCACCCGCCGGCGATGGCGGCCGGTGTTGTCCCGGCGGTTGCGAAGGTGCCGTCGCCGCGCCTCGGCAAAGCGATCACGCCCGCGCAAGGGACGACGGCGACGTCGAAGCCGACCGCACCGATGGGGGTCGGCGGGCTCACGTCGGCCACGTCGGTGTCGGGTCGCGAAGAGACCATGCCTCCGCCGATCTCGGATCGCGCGAATAGCGTCCCGGACGGTCGCTTGCCCCGCCCGATCGCCGATGACGAAGCACTCGCGCGCGGGTCGACGGCGCCGATAGCCGTGCCCCGCACGTCGACGAAGGATGGTCCAGGCGGCAAGCCGCGGGCGGCGAGCCCCTCGGGATCCTCTGGCCCCGTCAACCAGGCCGAGCGGTTGATCCTGCCGAAGGAAGCGCCGGGCGTCGCTGCCGCCTCGCTCGATCAAGCCCTCGGCAAGGCGCTCGATAGGCTCGGCGAGCCCGAGCCGAAGGCGCCCGAAAAAACGCTGCGCGGTCCTGCGCCGATCACCCGGCCTCCACCGCGTAACGAAGATGATGACCCCGAGGTCGTGATCGAGGCCGACGAGCCGCCCGAGCGCGAGGCGCAGGTCGTCCGTCCGCTTGCCGAGAGGAGGGCGCGCGCGATCGGTGACCAGAGCGAGCCCGAGATTTCGATCGAGCGCCTCGTCGAGCTGGAAATCGAAGAGCCGATGAACTTCTCCGAGCGCGACGACAACTCGTCGCCCGAGATCACGATCATTCCGCACGGCCGTCCGATCAGCGCGGATGACTCCGCGCACGTGTCGGGGTTGATCGAAGTGAAAAAGCTCCGCTAGGGCCGCGCGTACTCGGTCAGGTCCATCTGGACGTCACCGAGCTCGGTGTGTGCGGTCATCTTGAGCGGCACGCGGTCCGCGTCGTCGGAGATCCACACGTCGAACGTGCGTGTCGCGGTCGCTTGCTCGAGCTGGAGGTTCGGCTTCGCGCGAAACGCCGAGCCCGACAGGTGCACGGTGCGGCGATTCCCGACTGCCGAGCCGATCGTCTCGGTGCCGACGAACGTGACGTCGACCCGCCATAGCCGCTTGCCGCCGACGACGTAGACCTGCTTGGTGGTACCGGTCCGCGGGCGCCAGCCGCGCATCTGCGCCATCGCGGAGTGCGAGTCGTGCACGGTGATCTTGCCGAAATCGACGCGATACGAATGCGGTGCCGGATCGTCGGGCTTGGTGTAGTTGACGTTCGCGATCGAACCCATGAACACCGCGTGCGCGGTCGAAGTCTTGTCGTTCAATACGACCGCCGTGTCGAGGATCAGTGGCCGGCCACTCTCGGTATCGATCGTCGTGGTCGCCTCGTCGGTCATGTTCTTCAGCAGCTTCGCGGCACCTGCGGTCGCGACGCGCGACTTCACGACGACCGCCTTGTGGCCTTCTATCTCGCCGACCGCCCCGACCGCGAGCTGCGCCTCACCCGCGAGCATGCCCGCGAGGTGGACCTCGAACGCCATCGTCTCGCCGGGGTAGAAGCCGAACTCCGCTTCCCCCACGGGAGCAGATGTCGTTGCGGGCAGCGGCGGCAGCGGCATCGCTTCGGCGCCCGCGCAGCCGGCCAGCACTACGAACCGGATCGCCCACATACCCCAAGTCTGGACGAACTACAAAAACGAGCAAGTGGTAGCCTCCCCTGGTGGGAAGTCTCGGCATCACCCTCGGTGATCCGGCAGGCATCGGGCCGGAGATCGTGGTCGCGGCACTAGCGGCTGTAACGCCGGCAAAGCTCGCACGTTGTACGGTCTATGGCGATCGCGGGCCGCTCGAGCGCGCAGCGAAGCTGCTCGGCGTCGCCTTGCCGGAGGTCACGGTGCTGGGCAACGGTGACGGCGAGCACGTTGTCGCGGGCATCCCCGACGAGCGCTCGGGGGCGGCGCAGGTCGGCTATCTCGAAGCCGCCGTCGCGGCCGCGAAGCGGGGTGAACATGCCGCGCTGGTCACCGCACCGATCTCGAAGACCTGGGCGCGGCGCGGTGGGTTTCAGTTCCTCGGTCATACCGAGATGCTCGCAGCGCGCCTCGGGGCGACCGATGTCGCGATGTTCTTCGTCGGGCCCAAGCTCAAGATCGCGCTCGCGACCGTGCATCGCCCGCTCGTCGAGGTCGTGCTCGAGCTCACGACCGATCGCGTGCGCGGCGTGATCGAGCTGCTCGCAGCCTCGCTCGCGCGCGACTTCGGACTCACCTCACCGCGGATCGGCGTGGTCGGGCTGAATCCGCACGCCGGCGAAGACGGCCTGCTCGGCGACGAGGACCACGAGATCATCGCGCCCGCGCTCGAAGCAGCCTGCGGCACTGCGGTGCTGTCGGGCCCGCTCGTCCCCGACGCCGCGTTTCGCGATCACCTGCATGGCAAGTACGACGCGCTGGTCGCGATGTATCACGACCAAGGCCTCATCCCGGTCAAGCTCATCGACTTCGACGAGTCGGTGAACGTCACGCTCGGGCTGCCGATCATTCGCACCTCACCTGATCACGGAACGGCATACGACATCGCGGGCAAAGGCATCGCGCGCGCCGTCTCGATGCAGCGCGCGCTCGCGCTCGCGTTTCAGATGCTAGAACAGCGCGCGTAGCGCTTCGGAGCTGGTGATGATCACCTTGCGACCTTCGGTCACGATCATCTGCTTGCGCTTGAACTGCGAGAGCGTGAGCGACACCGTCTCGCGCGTCGATCCGATCAGGTTCGCGAGCTCTTGATGCGTGATCTTCAAGGCGACGAGCGTGCCACGCGCATCGTCGACCCCGTACTCGCCAGCGAGCTTGACGAGGAGCTCGGCGAGCTTGGACGAGACATCGCGGAACACCAGCGCTTCGACTTTGTTCTCGAGCTCGCGACGGCGCACGATCATCAACCGGGTCATCGCGAGGCCGAGGTGCGGATGCGCGTACATCAGCTCTTCGTAGTGGATACGATCGATCTCGGAGAGCAGCGCGTTCTCGACCGCTTCGGCCATCTCGGTGCGCGGCCCACCATCGAGCAAGCAGCTATCGCCGAACAGCTCGCCGGGGCCATGATAGGCGAGGGTGAGCGACTTGCCATCGCGCGTGACCTTCGAGACCTTGATCCGGCCGCCGTGGACCAGGAACAGCGACCGACCGGGGTCGCCCGGCAGATAGATGACGTCGCGGCGGCGCGCTTCGCGGAGCTCGACCCGCTCGGACATGCGAGCGATCGCATCCGGTCCGAGCTCGGCAAGGAGCGGGACCTTGCGGAGATACCAGAGCACGCGCTTCGGGTCGGTCACCGCGAAAGTGTAGCAGCGCCCCCACCTACGTGGGGCGTTGGTTTGCCGCCTTACGAATCCGAGGCGTAATAGTTTTGATTACTTGCGAGCTGAAATGATCTCGTTCGCACGGGTCCACCCCACGGTGTCATCGGGCTCACCGGATGCAGCGATCTGGACGGTGACATCGCGCCACGCCGATCAGATCCTCGATCGTCCCGGATCGTCACTCACGCCGGGACACCTTTGGCGGCGAGCGCGAGCCCGGAGAGCACCATCGCGAGCGTGGTGATGAAGACGCCCGTCGGATGCTGATCGAACACGCGGACTACGCCCGGTGCATCGACGTGCATCAGCACGATTACGACGGCGTTGTTAAAGAAGTGAGCGAGCATGCCCGGAAGGATCGAGCCCGAGCGTACCGCGAGTGTGCCTAGCGCGAGCGCGAGCGGGAACGTCCCGACGATCTGGACAGGATCGAGGTGATACGCGGAGAACACGATTGCAGAGACGCCGATCGCCAGGAGTGCATGACGGCTCGCGAGGCTGCGCGCGAGCACGCCGCGGAACAGCAGCTCCTCGGCGATCGAAGGCAGGACCGCGACCGAGACCAGCGCCCCGAACAGTGACGCGTGGGACACCGCAGCCTCGAGTTTCTTGGTGTCGCCTGGCGGTTCGATCGCGCTGACGAGGCGCAGATCGACGTACCAGCACGCGAGCCCGATCAGCAGCGCGGCGATGAAGAACCGCAGGGGTGCGCGACGCAGTCCGAGGCTGATCTCGGAGCCTCGGGCGATCAGCACGAGCTCGAGCGTGACGACCAGGTAGCCGATCGCCGCCGCGACCAGCCCGCCGACGAGGTCTCCGAGCAACACCTGGACGATGTAGATCGTCAGGATGCCGGCAATGGCGATCCGGACAGCAGGACCGACACGAGGAGGCGCGTGATACAACTTCGTTTGCGTGCGTGGCGCTATCGGGCTCGTCATCGGCCTTGTCGTCGGCTCGGGAGGAATGTATCTCGCGCTCCGACCACCGTGGGGACATTTCGCCACAACTCCGCCCGACGCGGGCGTCGTCGCGGTCGCTCCGAACGATGCGAACGTCGCGAAGCCCAAGAAAAAGAACGGCGGTCACCGCCATCGTCCCGGTGCTCCCGGCACGCCTGGCACTACTGCCTCGGGCGATGACGGAGCGTGGGGCAGCGCCGACTACGTCGAGGAGACCGAGCCGCAGCTGGTGCAGCTGAGCGCGGCCGACCGAGCGATGGAGTGGCGCGGCGATGACACCACACCGCCGAAGCAGAAGCTCGACATGAGCAGTGGGGCCGAGTCGCGTTCGCTCGACGACAACGAGATCCGCTCGACGATCGAGAGCCAATCCGCGGCGGCGCAGCAGTGTGTGGTCACCGCGGCGACGAACACGAACCTCGCCGGCACGATCAGCGTGAAGCTCGTCGTCGACGGTACGGGCCATGTCACCAAGGCCAAGGTCCAGGGCTTTCACTACATGTTCGAGCACGGCCTGCTCGCGTGCGTGCAGCGGGCGACGAGCAAGATGAAGTTCCCGGGCACCGGCGCGTTCACACTCGTGACGATGCCGATCAACTTCAACTGATCGTGTATCAGTCACTCAGCGATGCGTTGTAGTAGGCATCTTCGAGGCTCGACAGATAGATCTCGTACGTCGAGAGATCGAGCTGCGGCGGCAGCGGCAGATCGACGCGGAACACGCCATCCGCACCCGTCTTCGGCGAACCGATCTGGATCGGATGCGCGCCGTTCGCGCCGGCGGGCGACAGGAACACGTAGACCACGCGATCGGGGAGGGGTTTGTCACCGACGCGCGCGATGCCCTCGATATGGATCAAGTCGCCGCGATACGCGCTCGCCGAGGCGGTGGTCACGAGCAGCTTCGGCGTCGGCTTCTTCGGATCCTGGGTGACCGCAGGCAGGCTCGGATCGGGCGTGATCCGATCGGGCGCTAGCGGCGCCCCCGAGCCATTCGCCGCCGCTCGTGCACTCGCGGCATTCGTCGCGCCACCGTTCGCTCCCGATGCTCCGCTCGGCGGAGCTTCGTCGAGCGACTTCTTCTTCTCGGCGATCTGTTGATCGGACAGACCTTTGATATCGCCTTCGAGCTGCGTGTAGTTCTGGCGGTACTCGGGCGGTTTGATGAACGGATCCTCCTGGCGCGGCCGGTGGAGCGTCTTGTTGTTGGCGCCGGTGACATCCATGCGGAGCGCCGCGCCACCGAGATCGATGCGCTGCCAGTTGCGCTCGGGGAACCAGACCTCGACGAACGCATGCGCCTCGTTCTCGACGAGTCGCGTCGGGATGCCCAGTGCATTCGCCGTGATCATGAACGCGAACGAGCGATGGCGGCACACGCCAGCCTTGCTGTCGCAGAGGTCGCGGTAGGTGTCGCCGGTCGGATGTGGAATGTCGCCGGCCTTGAACGCGCGAAAATAGCCGACGAGGGTGTTGAACGCGGAGCCGAGCTCCATGTCGGGATCGATCGCGAGCTGCCTCATCGTGATCGCGGCGTCGTGGCGGACGTTCGCCGGCATCATCGGCTTGAGCTCCGGCGGTGCGTGCGCCGCGACATCGCGGACCTTGTAGCGACGCTGCGGTAGCGACGGCGCGAAGTAGCCAGCATCGGCATCGGCGTAGAACACGAGGTGGAACGTGCCGGAGGCGGTCGGCTCGTCGCTTCGCACGTAGAAGTTGTCGCTGCCGTCTTTCGAGAACTTCAGCCGCACGGACGGCTTGGCTTCGTACGACAGGATCCGCATGTCGGGTGCGACCGAGGGTAGCGCGACGTCGTTGCCGGGCTCGAGCTTGATCAAGACGTCGCCCCAGAACCGATCGCGGGTCTTCGGATCGGTGCGGCCACCCACGGGCACCTCGGTCAGGACCGCGCGGCTCGTATGGAGCGTGAAGGCTTCGTCCGTCGAGTCGAACGCGCTCATCCGCTTGAACGGCAACACGTCGGGGTTGAAGACGCTGACGTAGTGGAGCGTGCCGTCGGTGCCGGTGTTCTCGTCCGGCTTCATCGTGGTGTCGCGATCGGCGCCGAAGTCCTTCGAGCCGAGCACCGGTTGATCGGCGGAGCCGCGATGCGCGGCCGGGCTCTGTTCGCCGAGCGATGGCCTCGGCAGCACCTTGTCACCCGAGGTGATCGCCTGCGGATTCTTGTCCTTCTGGTTGCCGCCGATCGTGGGCGCGGGCTTGTTCGGGTTGAGGTCCGGAATCGGCTCGTGCAGCACGGGCTTGGCGGCGCGCGGCGCCTGCGCGATGACAGCGGTGGCCACACCGGCCACGGCCATCACAGCGACGATCCACACGCGCGCGCGCATCGCGATGATGATGACACGGCCTAGCCGCTGCGGTAGCGGCGGCTGCGGCTCTATAATCGGAGCCATTCAGACGACGGGGCAGGCTTCGGTGCGGCCGTGGCGAGTGGCAGGAGCAGGGGCGTTGCTCCGCCCCGACGAGCGCGCGTTGGTCGTCTCGGCCGGCGGCGTGTTCGCGCTCGCGAGTGCCGGTGCCGCCATGGCCGCGGCGGCGGCCGATGCGCTGTTCCTCGCGGAGGTCGGTCGCGACACGCTCGGCGTCGCGCTCGCGATCTCGTCCGCGTTACTCGCGGTCGTGCTCGCGGTGGTCGGCGGCTTTGCAGATCGGCTCGAGCGTCGCCGCGTGCTCGGTTCTCTCGCGCTGGTCTCGGCCGTCGTGCTCGCCTCGCTCGCGGTGTTCGTCGCGGCCGCACCGGTCGCGATCGCGTGGACCACCTACATCGGCGGCAAGCAGCTCGCGGCCGCGACCGATCTCGCGTTCTGGATCGTCATCGCGGAACGCGTCGATGCGCGTCGCTCGCAGCGGCTGTTGCCCGTGATCGCCGCGACCGGCGGTGCCGGTGCCGCGCTCGGCGCGCTGCTCGTGATCCCGATCGCGTCGGTCGCGGGCCCGCGCGGCGTCCTCGTGGCGGCCGCTGGCTTGCTCGTCCTCGCAGGCCTCGGCTCCGCGCGCTTGCCGACGAGCCGGCGCGTCGCGGCGCCACCGGCAAAGCTGGTAGGCGTCGTCTCGCGGTCGTGGATCGATGGGGCGCGCGCGGTCCGGCGATTTCCGCTCGCGCGTCATCTCGCGGTCGTCGTCGCGATCGCGGGCATCGTCGGTTCGCTCGCGTACACCGCGCTCGGATTCGCGGTCGCGGCCCGTGGTGGCTCGTCGAGCGAGCTCGCCGCGGTGCTCGGTGGCGTGCGGGGCGCGGGCCAGGTCGTCACGCTCGTCGTGCAGGTCGCGATCGCGCCTCGCTTGCTCGCGCGGTTCGGGACCGGGCGCGTGCTGCTGTTCGCACCGCTCGTCGCCGTGGTCGCGGCCTCCGGGCTCGTCGTCGCGCCGATCCTCGCGTGCGCGATCGCGACGCAGATGTCGGCGCGCGTGCTCGATGCGAGTATCGAGACGCCGGCGGAGCGGCTCGTCCAGACGCTGCTGCCTTCAGCCATGCGCGGGCGGATCGCTGGCTTTCTGGATGGCACCGCAAAGCGCGCAGGCGCGGTGCTCGGTGGCCTGATCGCCGCGGTTCTTGCCGGTGTGCCGACCGCGTTCTACGTGACGTTCGCGGTGATCGCGCTCGCCTGGTTCGTCGCCGCGCGCCGGATCTCGAGCGAGCTGCCGGAGCTCGCGATCGAGCACGTCGCGGGTGAGCGGGTCGGCGGGGCCGAGGAGGGCAATGCGCTGGTCGTCGTCGACGATCGTACGATCGCGGCCCTCGGCGACGAGCTCGCGAGCCCGCGACCGGAACGCGCGGCCGAAGTGCTCGCGCGCCTGCACGCCCAGCAGCGGGTCGACGCACGGGGCGCACTCGTCGAGGCCGTGACTCGCGATTGCGCGGCGAATCCGGTGGTGTGGCGCGCGTTGATCGGCGTGCTCGATGCGCCGGCCGAGCTCTACGGTCCCGCGCTCCTGGAGACGGCGCGTGGCGCGACCACCCGCGTCCGAGCGCTCGCGGTCCGCGCGGTCGGCCTCGCCGGCGGTGTGCCCTCGAGTGCGATCGAGCAGTGGCGAGATGCGAACGATCCAGCCGTCGCGATCGCGGCCCTGATCGCCGAGTACCGGCTCGCCGGCGATCACGCAGCGTGCATGGCCGAGCTCGCAGCGGCGATCCGCGATGATGCCACCGCGGGCTATGCACTCGACGAGCTGATCACCGAGCTGGCGCGGGCACTCACCGCGAACGATGACGAGCGCGTGCTCGATGCGAGCCGCTACGTGGTGCGCGCCGTGCGACGCGCCAAGGGCGACAGCACCCTTCGAGCGCAGGCGTTCGCGATGCTCGGCCGGGTGGCTGCGTGGACCCGAGAGGCGACACCGAGCCTCGCGGGCGAGCTCGCGCTCTTGCGCAGCGATCTCCTCGAGCTCGCGCGCGAACGCGTCGACCGCGGGGCCAGCGTGGTGGCGCCCGACACCGCGCTCGTCTCGCTCGTACGTCCCGCGCGCGATCCGGTCGCCGGCGATCCAGCGGCCGAGGTCGCGGCGGCCCTGCGGATGTACGGCGCGATCCTCGCGAGTGCATCGTCCGTCGAGCCCGACGATCTGCGCCGGCTCGCCCGCGCGCTCGGCGAGCCCGATGACGACGTGCGTACGGCGGCCGAGGAGGTCCTCGCGCGGCTCGGTCCGGTGGCGGCTGGCGAGCTGATCGCGACCGCCGCCTGGGGCCGGCGCCGCGCGCGCGATCGAGCCGCGGCGCTGCTCGCCGAGCTCCCGGTCACGGCAGGTGCGATCGATCGGCTCGTCGATGCGGAGCTCGATGCGCTCGAACAGACTGCCGCGGCACTCGCGATCCTCGACGCGCCCGCCGATGCGCTCGTCGCCCGCCGGCTCGACGAACGCCTGCGCGAGATCGCGCACACGGTGTTGTTGCTCGTCGCGGCGCGGCGGCGCTCGCGCCCGATCTCGCGTGCCGCGGTCGCGTGGCGCCATGCGCGCGGTGGTCACGAACGCGCGCGCACGCTCGCAGTGATCGAAACCGCGCTGCCCCGTCAGCTCGTGCACCGGCTCGTCGAGGCCGTCGACGATCTGCAGCCCGCCGATCGTGCGGCCGCGCTCGTGCGTGCCGGCGCGCCGTTGCCCACGCGCGATGCCGTGGTCCGCGCAGAGCTCGCGGGTCGCGATCGGCTCGCACGTGCGCTCGTGCTCCACACGCTCGATCGCGCGGGCCGCAGCGCGCATCGCGTGACGATCGGTGAAGCGGCGCGCGCCGAAGCCCTCGCCGCGAATCCCACCGACCTCCTACGCCGTCTTGCCGAACCGCCCGATGATCTCGAAGGAGCCAGCGATATGCCCAGCCGCGTCGAAACGCTCATCGCTCTCGGCAAGGTACCGCTCCTCGCGGCGCTGACCACGCGCCAGCTCGCCGATGTCGCCGAGCGCGCGCGATGGGTGACGGCGAAGCAGGGCGAGATCGTGGTCAACCATGGCGATCCACTCGATGCGCTGATCGTCGTCGAGGAGGGCGAGCTCGCGCTCGGCGACCGCGCGATCACGAGAGGGCAGGTCGTCGACGAGCTCGCGTGTGTGGCGCCGGCTGCGGCTGCGGCGGACCTCGTGGTGAAGCATGCCGCACGCATGATCCGGCTCGAGCGTATCGATTTCGAGGAGCTCGTCGATGACGTGCCTGGCCTCGCCTCGGCCGTGTGCCGTGCGCTCGGTGAGCGCGCGCGCAAGGCTGAAGATACGAACTACACCTCGCCCTTGGCGAGCCGCGCCTAACGTTTGATCGGGTGAGGGACGGCCGGCTCGGGGCGCGGGAATTTCTTCTCGCACGCTTCGAGATCGGCCTTCAGCTTGCAGAGCCCGTAGCAGTGCTGCGCGTCCGCCGTCCAGAGCTGGCTCGTGCATGCCTCTGCGGTCGTGCGCACGATCCGATCGCGCGCCTGCTCGTAGCTCGCCTTGAGCGACGGATCGCTCGCGCTCCCGATCAACACCTCGGCGATGTGTGCGCCGGTGACTACGCACTCCGCGGTGACGGTCATCGCATCGGGCAGCGCAGCCGCATCGACCGGTGGAGCCACCGCGCCCGTCGCATCGACCGCCGCGACGGGCGTCGGCGTGACGACGGGTGCCGGAGCAGGCGGTGGCGGCTGGAGCTCGCACGCGGCAACGAAGAAGAGGGCGATCAGGCGCATCACTGCCCCACGTACGGGCGGGCTTGCACGATCCAGACGTCCTCGCCTTCGAGCACCCACTCGACGTCGAGAGGGGTGCCATGCGCGAACACGGGCACGAACTTACCGACCATCGTGCAGAGCTTCTTCGCGCGCTCCTCGTTGAGGATCACGCCAGCGCCGGGTGGCACGGGCAGTTCCTTGATGCCGCCCTTGTCGTCGAAGACCAGCATCACCGGGTCATCGGTGCGGGAGATGATCTTCGTGCCGTCGTTCGTCGGATCGAAGATGATCTGCTCGGGCACCTTCTGGCCCTCGACGACGCGCATGCCGAGACCGTACTTTGCATTGATCGTGAAGCCGTTGACGTCGGTCGTGTCCCATAGGTTCTTCGTCACGAGCACGCCGGCGGCCGTCGCGTTGACACCGATCTGGACGAGCGCACCGAAGTAGACCTGGTGGTGATCGATGCCGAATGCTTCGCGCTCGTCGACCGCGCGCAGGTTCCACAGCGAGGCCCAGTCTTCTTCGAGCGCCTGGCCCATCTCCTTCTTGCCGACGACGTTCGGCTGCGTGTCGTACAGGCCTGCACCGTTGAAGCCCGGGAGATCTTCGCTGTTCGTCGAGCTGCGGATGAACACGCCCTTGCCCCCGAGCTTGATCCGCACGCGCTTGTAGATCATGTCGAGCGTGGCCTGATCGATCGGCGCATCGACGATCGCCTTGCGCAGCTGCTCGAGCGCGGTCTTGCGCCAGACCGCATCGGTCTTGAACTTCGGATCGGCGAGCACCGCGTCGAGCTTGGCGTCGAGATGGTTCTGCAGCATGTGCTGCTGGTAGTAGAAGAACGGCACGCCGAAGCCCGCGGGCACGCGGACGCCATCCAGGTTCGCGGTCACGATCTCGCCGAGGTTCGCGGCCTTGGTGCCGTACACGACGACATCCTTCGCGCGCATCCGGGTGAGCATCGCGAGCTTCTTGTTCGTGAGGTCCGCTTGCGGTAGATCGACGTGCTTCGCGCTCGCGAGCTTGCCCTCGAGCTCCTTGACCTCTCGTGGCGTCGCCGGCCGCATCGTCATGCCCGTGTCGGTCACTTCGTAGTAGACGACCTGGCCGTCGTACTTGCCATACTTCTCGCGCGCCTTCTTGTCGCCCGCATTCGGGATGCCCCACGCGCCGGCGCGCAGGTTGACGTGCGAGAGCGGCGTCGAGAACGCGGTCGCCAAGATGCC
>JAYWCI010000259.1:0-84008 GCA_043780895.1 Kofleriaceae bacterium
AAGTTCGATCTCGGTCCCGCTCACCGTAAGATCAAGTGTTACGACTGCCACACCAAGGCGCTCGGTGAGGGCAAGCCGACCAGCGCGTGCGAGACCTGCCACGCGAAGGATTCGCATCACCAGGATCGGTTCTCCGAGTTCGGCTCGCCGCCGCGCTGCGGAACGTGTCACCCCTCCGGCGGTCCGAAGTTCACGCCGACCGCGTTCAATCACACGGCGCGCACGCGGTTCAAGCTCGAGTACAAGCACCTCGAGCAGAACTGCCGCGGGTGTCATCGTGGCTCCGGCCCCGCCGATTTCGAAGATTTCCGCAGCCTGATCGGCAGGGACGGCAAGGCCGATTGCATGGGGTGCCACGCGCACAAGAAAGCGCACGCCGACGACAAGCATCCCTCCGGTCGCTACAAGAGCTCGCAGTGCCTGCAGTGCCACATGCACCCGGGCGACCCGACGGTCTCGAAGAACAACAAGATGACCGAGAACGCCCACGGCAAGGACGGTTCGTTCCCGCTCGTGATGGGCCACGCGAAGGTACCGTGCGCGGACTGCCACACGGGGCGCGACAAGAGCAACAAGACCTCGTTCAGCGCGCTCGAATCGAACTGTAACGCGAACGGCAAGTGCCACGAGGATTCACTCCATCAGGGCACGCTCGGCGCGAACTGCAATAACTGCCACATCCCGGGTTCGTGGGTGAAGCTCAACTTCAACCACAACGAACCCTTCCCCGAGGACGCCAAGGGCGAAGTCACCCAGTTCCAGCTCAAGGGCGAGCACTTGAAGAACAAGTGCGTCGACTGCCACACCAAGGATCGCAAGTTCGCCGAGACCCACGCGACCTGTGCCGCGGAGGGCTGTCATCAGGATGACGATGCTCACAAGGGCCGGCTCGGTACCAAGTGCGAGCAGTGTCACAAGGAGACCGGCGACAACATCTTCAACCACAACACGATGTCCAAGTTCCACCTCGACGGTAAGCACCTCGAGGTCCGGTGCGCGGACTGTCATCCGTCGATCACGTTCAAGCCGCGCCCGACGAACTGCTTTGGCTGTCACCCCGAGCCGAAGGTCCACAAGGGTCAGTACGGCACGCAGTGCGAGCAGTGCCACTCGACCAAGACGTTCGAGGACATCAAGCCGCTCCACGACGTCGGCGATTTCTCGCTCAAGGGGATGCACGACAATATCGCGTGCGAGCGCTGCCACAAGGACACGCGTCCGCTCGCAGGCTCGGGCAACTTCTGCATGAACTGCCACCGCCAGGACGACATCCACAACAACTCGTTGTCGCCGCGGTGCGGTGAGTGCCACACACAGTGGTCGTTCGCGCCCGCGCGCTTCGATCACACGCGGGTTGGCTGCAGCCTGACCGGCGTGCACAAGACACTCGCGTGCTTCGATTGCCACAAGAACGGCAACTTCGCGGGCATCTCGCCGCGGTGCGTGAGCTGCCACGTCTACGACGCGTTCCGCGCGAACGGATTTACCCCCGAGGCGGGCACGTCGCACGCGCAAGAGACCACGTGCGCGCGGTGCCACAACATGAACACGTGGCTCGGTGCGGTCGCCGGCGGTTCGGCGGTCGGCGCGGGACTTCGAGAGTCGGTGTGCCGGTGAAGCAGGCGTCGTGGCTCGCACTCGCGCTGATCGCGACCTTGCCGCTCGCCGCCTCGCCGGCATGGGCGAAAAAAGATCCCAAAAAGGCCGCTCCGAAAGCGGCGGCCAAGGCCGAGAAGTCCGACGACGATGCGGACGACGACGACGATTCCGACAAGAAGAAAGCCGCACCCAAAGCGGCAGGCAAGGCCGACAAGCCGGACGACGACGATGAAGGCGACAAGAAGGCGGTGGCAGCCAAGCCCAAGCCGAAGGCAGGCGCCAAGGCTGACGACGACGAGACGTCGGACGACGATGATGACAGTGGTGGTGGCTTCTCGGGCAAAGTGAAGCAGCCGACGAAAGAGTCGATCGAGCCGCCGATGGTCAAGCAAGACCTCAACGGCCACGACATGGGCTCGAAGAAGAAGACCACCGAGTTCGAGAAGGACCGGTTCTTCGTCGACAAGGCCGATACCGAGAAGACCGAGGGCAAGACCTTGATCCAGGGCAGCCTGACCTCGAGCACGATGCTGTTCGCGGAGAGCGGGGGCGGTGCCTATCCCGGCATCATGCAGACGCCGGGCGCGAAGAACCTGGCGGCCAATGGCGACGTGCCGTCGCGGCTGTTCACGGACCTGCGCCTGCAAACCGATTTTCGCCACATCAGTGGTGGCCGGTGGGATGCGCGCGTCGACGGGCGCATCCGGCTCGTCAGCCAGCCGGATTTCGGCGATCGGTTCGACACGATCGTCGCCCAGACCCCCGCCAAGCAGCCGCACATTCAATCGGGTCTGCTCGGCAAGAACGAGTACGATCTTCGCGAGCTCTGGCTCGTTCGCAACGGCGATCGCACCGACCTCACGTTCGGCCGCCAGTACATCACCGATCTCGCGGCGGTGAAGATCGATGGCCTTCGCTTCGACTACGCGTCGACGTCGAAGCTGACGTACCTCGGGTTCGCGGGCCTGTTTCCGTTTCGCGGTTCGCGTTCGGTCGACACCGACTACGTCGCGCTCAAGGATCCGGTCACCGGCAAGGACGCGGGGCAGTTCATCGGCACCGGTGGTTTCGGCGCGGCCTATCGCACGCCGAAAGCGTACGGCGCGTTCGGTGGTGTCGTCCAGCAAGCGATCGACGGCGGCGATCAGACGCGGATCTTCGGGACCGCGAACGGGTACTACCGCGTCAATCCGGTCCTCGACCTCTACCACTTCCTGTTGATCGATCTGGTCGCGACCAACGGTGGCGCGCAGTTCACGAACGCGAGCGGAGGCCTCAACTACAAGCCGAACCAGCGGCTGCGCATGACCGTGAACCTCAACCACGTCGATACCGAAACGCTCGCGATCCAGGCGGGTGCGTTCCTCGACGCTCCGCAGGCCAACAACGTCATCCAGAATCAGATCCTGGTCTCGCGGCTCGCGACCGACTCCGCGCGCGCGAGCGTGTCGGCCGGGCTCGGCAACCTCGAACGCTTCGAGATCACGGTGGCCGCGAACTTCCGCCGGCGGCCCTCGTTCAACTTATATCCGACCACGACCGGGTCGGCGGGCACGAACATCGAGCTCAAAGGAGAACGCGGCTACGAGGTCAGCGCCGCGATCCTCGATCGTCACTCGTTCGACGATGCGCGCATCGGCGTCGAGGTCTTGCAGACGTTCGGCTCGGGTGGGGTGACCTTCAACCACACCGAAGTGTTCGCGCTGCGCGGCTTCGTCGGTCACGACCTGATGAGTGGCCGCGGCGAATGGGAGCTCGAGGCGAGCTACTCGACGACGAAGGACATGAACGTGGGCGTCGCGTGTGGCGGCGTCGGTGCGGATGTCTCGACCTGCTTCGGCTCCTCGAACGGTAGCGTCATCTCCGTCGGTGGAACGCTGTACTACCGGATCAATCACGATTGGTTCCTGATCGGCCAAGCCTCGATCTCGCATCAAGCGCTGACCGAAGTTCCGGTCGGCATGACGCAAGCGGCGGATCCTTCGGTCAACGACCTCACCGGTTACTTCCGCATCGCGTACCGCTTCTAGGCGGTATATTGCGCGGCGATGACCGTAGGAACCGTCACGCGCGAGAAGCGCGACCATGTCATGTTGATCGGCCTCGACCGTGTCGCGAAGCGCAATGCGTTCGACCTCCCACTGTGGAACGAGCTGTGCGCCGCGTACGGCGAGCTCGAGCGCGATCCGGAGCTGCGCGTCGGCGTGCTGTTCGCGCATGGCGATCACTTCACGGGCGGTCTCGATCTCCCGCAGTGGGGCGACACGTTCAGCTCGGGCAAGTGGCACATACCGGACGGCGGCATCGATCCACTCGGGCTCGTGTCGCGCGTGACCAAGCCGATCGTTCTGGCGGTACAGGGCACGTGCTTCACGATCGGGATCGAGCTCTTGCTCGCGACCGATCTTCGGATCGCCGCTGCGAGCACGCGGTTCGGTCAGATCGAGGTCAAGCGCGGCATCTATCCAGTCGGTGGCGCGACGCTCCGCATGCCGCGCGAGCTCGGCTGGGCGAACGCGATGCGCTGGCTGCTCACGGGCGATGATTTCGATGCCACCGAAGCGCTGCGCATGGGCATGGTCCAGGAGGTCGTGCCGGCCGGCGAACAGCTCTCGCGCGCGACCGCACTCGCGACGACCATCGCGGCGCAGGCACCCCTCGGGGTCTACGCGACGCTCAAGTCGTCACGCGCGGCGCTTCCCGCGAATGAACATGCGGCTGCCCTGCAGCTCATGCCTGACCTTGTCCCGATCATGAATTCGGAGGACGTTCAGGAAGGTTTGCAGGCCTTTGTCCAGCGCCGCCCCGGCGCGTTCAAAGGCCGCTAGCAGCTAGCGCTGCGGAGTGTTGTTGGTCGGCGGCGGCGCAGCAGCAGCAGCAGCAGCAGGAACAGACGCTTGATTGTCCGCATCGGCATCGCCCGGATCGACAGGCTCGGACGGCGGTAGCACGCTCTCGACGTACCGAACGGCCTCGTCCCAGGCAATCTGGGGGCCTTTCTCGGCCTTGTCAGGCTGGTCAGACTTGAATGCGCGCTTCTCGCGTTTCTCGCGAGCCTTGTCCTTGAGATCGGTCTCTCGTTGGCGCTTGGCGAAGGATCCTCGTTGATTGCCCATGAAACTCCACTGATTTGGGGAACCGAGAGACTACCCCATAAGTAGCGATACGCCGACCTGTCTGATCGGGCGTTGTGAGATCACTCGCACCGTTTGGGCCTCGAAATTCGTCAAAATTTGATGGTTCGATAGCCGAACAGCCGAACGCGCTTCGCATAGAGGTCGAGCACGAAGAGCAGGACCACGCCCAGCAGGATCCACGGCCACAGGTCCTGCGTGTACGAGACCTCTTCGTGCTCCGGATCCCACATCTGCGTTGGCGTCGCGTTGTCGTGCCCGCCCGAGACGGCCGCCGCGTGCTTCATCGATTCGAGGTTCGGAGTTGTTCGCAGATACTCGAGCGGATAGGACAGGGCGACCGCGCCGAGTGACTCGGCGACGATCTGGCCGTTGCGCTTGTGCACGGCCTTCAACATGTACGAGCCGTACTTCTGGATCTTGAAGTCGGCGGTGTAACGGCCCGCTGCGGTCTGCGCCATCGCGACGGTCTCGACCGTCTTGTTGGTCGCCGGATCGATCACCTCGAGCGAGGTCTCGAGCTCGTTGACGAACTTGTCGCCGGTATCGATCGCATCGACCGTGACCTGCGCGCGACCATCCGCGACCTTCGCGGTGAGGTCGTAGCTGTCGTAGACCTTGCGGCGCATCGAGCTGCGCACGACCTGCGCCCAGAACTTCGGATAGCCCGCCCAGCGCAGCCAATCGACGCTCCACCGGTTCTTCACGTCCGAGGTCCACGCGACGGACGTGCCGGCGCCGTAGCGCCAGCGCGCGAGGATCGGCTCGCCGAGATCCGAGATCAAGATCGTCTCGGACGTCGGCTTGGGCTTGGTGGTGACGTAGCCGTGCAGCGCCGGCGCGGCTTCGACGTTCGTCCCCTCGATCGCTTCGACCTTCTTCGCGACTCGGACGTGGATCAGGTCTTCGACGAGCTGGCTCTTCTGCGCTTCCTGCGTCTCTTTCATGAAGATCCGCGGCAACGAGCCGATGTCTTCGACCATGTAGAGCCGGCCTTCACCGGCATCCGCGATCATCGCGAGCATGTTGCGATCGGCGCCCTGGACACCGACGCACGAGACGGTGATCCGCGCCTGACGCATCTCGTTGACGAGATCGGCGAGGCCATCGGTCGGCGCTTCACCATCGGTCATCAAGATGACGTGCTTGACCTTCGCGTTGATGCCCTGAAGGATCTCGAACGCCTCCTTGAGGCCCGGATAGATGTTCGTGCCACCGCCGGAGTTGAGCCGGCCGATCTCTTGCGAGATTCGATTGCGATTGCCGGCGCGCTGCGGTCGCACGAGCACCATCGCTTCGCTATCGAACGCGACGACGGTGATGAAGTCGTTCGGCGACAGTACCTCGGTGGTGACGCGTGCGGATTCCTTCGCCGCCTCGAGCTTCGCGCCCTGCATCGAGCCCGAACGATCGATCACGAGTGCGAGCGCGATATCCGGTTGCTCCTTCATCTTCTCGGAGTCGAAGCGGACCGGCATCATGTTCTCGATCATCGTGCGCTCGTACCCGCCCGAGCCGAACGAGTCCTCGCCGCCGGCCATGATCAGGCCGCCCCCCATCACCTTGACGTACGTATCGAGCGCCTGCATCTGGCCCGCGCCCATCAGGTGAGCGGGCACGTCGGAGACCAGCACGAGGTCGTACTTCTCGAGCTCCTTGGGATTGCTCGGGATGCCACTCGGGCCACGGACCTCGACATCGATGTTCTCGGTCTCGAGCGCCTTCTTGAGATAACTCGCCGAACCTGGCTCGCGCAGCACGCCGCCCTCGACGTACAGCACGTTCGGCTTGCCCTTCACGGGCGCGGTCATCACCGCTTCGTTGTTCTGCTTCTCGGTATCGTGCGCGACCTGGGTGAGGCGCAGCTTGTAGGTCGTGTAGCCCGCGCGCTTCGCTTCGCTCTTGAACTTCACGAGGTTCTTGCCCTCGCGTAGCTCGACGGTCTTGGCGCCTTCCAGGCCGTTCGGGAACTCGTCTTGTTGCAGGGCGAGCGTGACGGTCTGCTTCTCGGTCGACCACACTTCGGCGGTGACGTCGTACGGCTGGCCGACCTTGATCTCGTCGGGCGTGGTGACGCCGACGACGCGAACCTCGGCCGTCGGATCGGCCTCGAAGTTCTTCCACGACACCTTCACGCCGAGCTCTTTGGCGCGATAGGCCTCGACCGCGATGTCGCCTTCGGTCTCGTTGCCGTCGGAGATCACGACCAGGTGCGGGATGAACCCCTGTGGGAACAAGCCGTACGCGAGCTGCATCGCGGCTTGCGTGTCGGTGCCGGCGCCGGCATGCGCGTGGCGTACGATCGCGCTGGAGAGCGATCCGGTCTGCGCGCGCACGACCGTGGGCTTCTCGGCGAACGTGATGACCTGGAGGTTGCCGTCGCCTTCGCTCTTGCCGAGCTCGTCGACGAAGTTCTTGCTCGCGGCAAGCTGCTTGTCGGAGATCGAGTCCGAGACATCGACGAGCACGATCGTCGAGACCTTGCTGGTCTGCGTGACGCGCGACGGACGTGCGAGTGCGAGGGCGATGCCCGCGATCACGAGCGAGCGCAGCGTCGCCTGGACGACCTGCTGGAGCAGCGAGAGATCGGTGAGCGAGAGCACGCGCAGGACGAAGAAGGCCGGCACGACCGCGACCAGGTGCAGCCACTGCGGCGAGAGCAGGCTCACCGGTTTGCCAGCGAACTGGACCTCGATCTGCGTGCGGTCGCCGATCCACGCCGAAACGAGCAGCCACAGTCCGATCGAGGCAGCGATCGCGAGCGCGAGCCGCATCAGGGCGCGCGGCTTCAAGAGGTCGGTGAGCCAGGTCCTTTGCGCCATCTTTACACCGTGATCCGGCGGTGATAGGTAATCCACTCGAGCACGATCAAGCCGGTCGCGAACAACAACAAATACATCCACAGCTTCTGGCTGTGCGTGATCGAGAATGCCTCGGGCGCGGCGAGCTTCTTGCCGCCGAGCGTGAGCTCTCCGCTCGGTGCGATCCGAGATTCGCTCGGCGAGGCGAGGTTCGCCGCGAGGCTGATCGAGGCGAGCACCTTGCCATCCGGCGCCTTCGCGGTGAGCGCGTAGTAGCCCACGCGCGTGCCGTAGAACGTCGCGAGGCCGTCGATCACGGGGGTCTTCGTGATCGTGCCGTCCGGCGCTTTGACTTCGGCCTCGGTCGCACCGACGACCCCGTCGAGCGGCACGCGCTCGCGCTGGCCCGTCGCATAGGTGGTGAGGAGGTCTGCTTGATCGCCGGCGAACCAATCGAGCGTGTTGACGAGCATCATCGGGAAGGCGACGCGCATCGGCAGATCCGTCGCGGCATCGCGATTCGCCGAGGGCAGCGAGAACCCGAATGCGAGGATCTTGCGGCGGCCATCGCGCTTCGCGACGACGATCGGATCTGTGACCGAGAACGCGAGCGTGGATTCACCTTTTTTCGGGTCCGGTGCGAACACTTCGCTCTTGTCCATGTAGACATCGCTCATCGTGACCCAGCGCATGACCGGGTGGCCTTCATCGATCTCGGTGATCTTCGGCGCGGCGACCTCGCCACGAATCGCGAACGGCGAGTGCGGCCCGGTGGGATGGAAGAACAGCAGCGAGGTCGGCGGTGCGGGCAGCGTCTCGGGCGTGTAGTCGTCAAAGATCACGACGTCCATGTCGTCGGCCATTGCAGGCTTGGCGGCGTACTCGGCGGGCGTGACCTTGAGCGGATCGATGTTGTCGTAGACGAGCAGGGCGCCCTCGAGGAACAGGTTGTCCTCGGTGACCATCAAGACCTTCTGCTTCTTGCGCGCGGGCAGGAGCGCGTACGCGGTGTCGTCGAGCGGGAACGCATCGGTCGAGCCTTGCGCACTATCGCTGCCGCTGCCGGGCCGCAGGCTCGCGCGCAGCTGGTTGTCCTCGCCACCGGGAATCTTCGGGTAGATCTGGCGGATGTGCTGACCCGGCAACAGGTCGATCTGCTTGGAGTCGACGGCGGTCTGGCCGTTGTAGAGCGTGAGCAGGCGATGCGCCGGCGTCTTGCCGAAGTTCTCGATCTCGATGAACACCTCGTACGCGGCCTTGTTTGCGATGTAGCGGCGAACATTGAATGCGATGATGCCGACGTTATCGTCGCGCCGTCCAACCGGCATGAACCGCACGTCGATCTTCGAGAGGTCGACCGCCGCGAGGTTGTGGG
The DNA here is from genome assembly GCA_043780895.1 of Kofleriaceae bacterium. Classification (GTDB taxonomy): domain Bacteria; phylum Myxococcota_A; class Polyangia; order Haliangiales; family Haliangiaceae; genus JABFXX01. Next base: position 8,910 of record JAYWCI010000259.1, read on the forward strand.
AGGTCTTCGCCCCCGGTGCGCCCCAATCGACGAGCTCGAGCTGATCGTCCGGATAGGCGCCATCGGAGATGATCACGATCAGCGGGTTCGGGCGATCGCGCAGGGCATCCGCCGCGGCGCCGAGCGCGCGCACGATGTCGGCGGGCGTGTCGCTCGCGCTGACCTTGTCGTCGATGATCTTGTCGAGCATCGGGCCATCGTTCGTGAACCGGCTCATCGGCGTGGCCTGGCCGTCGACCTTCATCACCATCGCGAGATCGCCGCCGCCCATCGAATCGACGAGGCTCTTCGCCTTGACCTTCGCGATGTCCATGCGCGATTTCTTGCCGCTCTCGTCGCCATCCATCGCCTTCATCGAGGCGGACGAATCGAGCAGGATGATCACGCTGCGCGCCTTGCGATCGACTGCACCGAGCGTGGGATCGAGCGCGGCGAACAGGATCACGCCGAGGATGCCGAGGATGAGCAAGAGCGAGAGCAGGCGCTTGAGCTGCTTCCACAGCGAGCTCGCATCCTTTTGCTGCAGGACGCGCTGCCACAGCTGGGCGAACGGCACCTCGAAGCGGCGACGCCGCATCTTGATGATGTAGGCGCTGACCACGAGCACGGCCGCGCCGATCGCGACCCATATCCACATCGACAAGCCGATGGGACCGAGGAGGCTCATCGCAGGAACCCGCCCGAGCGAAAGATCTTCAAGACGAGCTCGTCGAACGGAATCGACGTGTGCGTGCGAAAGAACGGTAGCGCGTACTTCGTGCAGTACGCCTCGAGCTCCTTGCAGTATTTCTCGTGCTCGCGCTCGTACGCCTCGAGCAGGGACTTGCTGACGGTCACTTCCTTGGTCTCGCCGGTCTCGCAGTCGACGAGCGCGAGGTCACCGTGGAGCTTCGGGCTCGCTTCCTTGAGGTCGTAGACCTGGAGCACGAACGGCTCGAACTTGTAGTAGCGCAGCGTGTTGATGCCTTGCTCGAAGCCGGCCGGGTCGTAGAAGTCGCTGATCACGACCGCGAGGCCGCGCCGCTTGTTCTGGGTGACGAAGTCCTTCATGCAATCGGCGAGCGAGGTCTTGCCGCCGATCGGACACTTCTGGAGAAAGTCGAAGACCCGGAAGATCCGGTTCTTGCCGCGCGACAGCGGCAGCCGATCGGTGAGCTGGTCGCCGAATGGAATGATCGAGACGCGGTCGAGGTTCGCGAGCCCGACGTACGTGAGCGCGGCGCCGACCTGCATCGCGTAGTGCAGCTTCGGCAGCGGCGAGCCGATCGACATCGAATCCGAGACGTCGATCAGGATGTAGATGTGAAGGTCCTCTTCTTCTTCGAAGAGGCGGAGCAGCAGCTTGTCGAGGCGGCCGTACAGGTTCCAGTCGATGTACCGAAAGTCGTCGCCGCGCGAGTAGGTGCGGTGATCGGCGAACTCGATGCCGGAACCGACCTTGCGAGTGCGACGCTCCGCGCGCAGGTTTCCCGAGAACACCTTGCGAGACACCATGTGGAGGTGCTCGAGCGTCTTCAAGAACTTTTCGCCGAACAGGCCGCTGCGATCCTGGGCGGGGTTCGCGACGCGCGCGAGCTTCGTGACTGGCGTCGGAACGGCCACGCCTAGGTCTCTTTCGTCGCCTTCAGGATCTCCTCGATGATCGCATCGGACTCGACGCCTTCGGCTTCACCCTCGAAGTTGAGGATCATGCGGTGGCGCAGGGCAGGCGGTGCGACGTGGCGGATGTCGTCGATCGAGACCGCGTAGCGGCCCTCGAGCAGCGCGCGGATCTTCGCGGCGAGGATCACCGATTGGAGACCGCGCGGCGAGGCGCCGTAGCGCATGAACTGCTTGGACTTCGGCGTCGCTTCGGGATTGTCGGGATGGGTCGCGAGCACGACGCGGACCGCGTAGTCCTGGATCTGGCGCGCGAGCGGCACCTTGCGGACGAGCTCGCGCATCTCCATGATCCGCTCCTTGCCGATCACGGCGCGCGGCTTCGGCGTCGAATCGGCGGTGGTGCGATCGAGGATCGTGTGGAGGTTCTCCTTGTTCGGATACTCGACGACGAGCTTGAAGAAGAACCGATCGAGCTGCGCCTCGGGCAGCGGGTAGGTGCCTTCCATCTCGAGCGGGTTCTGCGTGGCGAGCACGAAGAACGGCTTCTCGAGCTTGTAGGTCTGCTTCGCGACCGTGACCGAGCCTTCGCTCATCGCCTCGAGCAACGCGGACTGGGTCTTCGGCGTCGCGCGGTTGATCTCGTCGGCGAGCACGATGTTCGCGAAGATCGGACCGCGCGAGAACTCGAATCGCTTGCCGTTCGCATCTTCGACGATGACGTTCGTGCCGACGATATCGGCGGGCATGAGGTCCGGCGTGAACTGGATGCGCGAGAAGTTCGCGTCGATGGTCTCGGCGAGCGTGCGCACGAGCATCGTCTTGCCGAGCCCGGGCACGCCCTCGAGGAGCGCGTGTCCACCACCGAGCAGGCACATCAGCACGCCTTCGATGATCTTTTCCTGACCGACGATCATCGTCCCGATCTCGTCGCTCAGCGTGCGGAGGTCGGTCGTGAACGACGAGATCGTGGTCTCGATGGTAGCGGCTGCTGCAGTGCTCATTTAGGTACGTCTCCGGTTGCTGGTGCGGCCATGTTCGGATGGATGTTCGCGAAGTACCGCTTCACGTAATACTTGTACGACGAAGGCAGCTTCTCGTTCCGCATGACGGCCTCTTCGGCCTTCTGATAGTCCGCGTAGACCTTCTTGTAGCCGACGCCTGCGAAGCCTTTTTGCGCGGCCGACAGGATGGTCTCGCGCGTCGAGCCGCCCTTGTCGCCTTGCTGGCCCTGGAGGTCCTGGTCCTTGTCGTTGCCCGTCTTGTTGGTCTCGCCCGCGGTCAGGTTGTCGTCGTGACCGGTGCCCCAGCTATCGCCACCCTGACCCGAGCCCTGGCCACCGTTCTGGCCCTGGTCCTGGCCCCCCTGACCTTGACCTGGCCCCCCCTGTCCCTGGCCGGGCTTCCACTGACCGCCCTGGCCTTTGCCGCCCTTGGCGCGCGACATGAAATCCTGGTTCTTGCCGTTCTTGTTGAACGGATCGTTGGGGCCCTTGTTGCCCTTTTGCTTCGCACGCCGCATCGCCTCGCGGAGGTCGTCCATCTGCGAGCTCATCTTTTTCTGCGTCGCCTGCTTGCGCTGATCCTGATCGACCTTACCGGTCTCTCGCGCAGCATCCTTTAGATTCTCCGATGCCTGCTTCTCGCGCTGCTCCTGTTGCTCCTTCGAATCCTTGTCGTCCTGCTGGTTGGGATCCTTCGGCGGCTTCTGGAGGTTCTCGGCGGCCTTCTCCATGTCCTTCTGCAGGCGCTTCACGGCCTTGCGCTGATCGGACTGATTCTTCCCGTCCCGACCCTTCTGGAGCTTCTGGAGCTCGCGCTGCTTGTCTTCGAGGCGGCGTTCGGACGCCTGGCGCTGCTGCTCGGTCTTGGCTTCTTGCTTCTGCTTCTCGAGCCGCCGGATCTCGGCTTTGACCTTGTCCTCGAGCTTCTGATCTTTGTCTTGATCCTGCTTGTCCTGCTGCTCCATCAGCTTGGCGACCTGGTCGAGCTTCTTCTGGAGCTCCTCTTTCTGCTTGTCATCGAGCTGCTTGTTCGCGAGCTTCTCGGCGAGCTTCTCCAGCTCTTCTTTGGCCTTCGCGAGATCTTTCTTCTCGAGCGCGTCGGCGATGTCCTTCGTCGTCGCTTCCTTGCCGAGCTCGGCCGCGACGACATCGAGTTGCTTGTCGACTTCGTCTTGCTTCTGTTCGTTGTTCTTGTTCAGCGCGTCTTCGGCCTTCGCGAGATCGTCGAGCAGCTGCTCCTTCGAAATCTCGCCGTTTTCGGCCTGCGCGAGCGCCTTCTCGATCGCCTTGGTGAAGTCCTCGAGCTCGGGCACCTTCTCGCGGATCGCGGCATCGTGAAGCTCGGAGAGCAGCGCCTTGATGTACGCCTGCTCGTCGGGCGAGAGCTCGACCGCGCCTTCCTTGTGAAAGGCTTGATTCTTCGCGTCGACGACCGTGAGCTTGATCGTCTGGACGTGACCGGTGCTGGCGACCTGCGGCTCCTGGCAGCCGACAGCCGCGAGGATCGCGACGGTGATGGAGAAACGCTTCATGGCCGGAACACGAGCAGTTGTTGCTCGCCGATCGTGGCGTCGCGTGGGACCTCGACGGTGATCTGGTTCTCGGTCCAGTCCATGATCTTGACCGGCTGTGATCTCGCGAGGGTGCCGATCGCGACCGAGCCATCGGGCGGGATGTACGGGGCTTTGCCTGTCTCGCCTGTCGCGCCTGGGTTCGGGCGCTGCATGCCGGCCAGCAGATCGGTGCCGGTGATCGTGACGATGTTGCCGGCCGCGATGTGATCGGGCGTCACGCCGACGATGTGCGGATGGCGCTCGACCGTCGCGGGTAGCGCGAGGCCCGCGACGAGGGCCGAGATCGCGAGGAAGCCACACGCGGCCGGCAGATCTTTCGGGGTCGCGAACGGTGCCGCTGCGCGGATGTTCGCGCGCGCCGCCGCACGCACACCATCTTTGACCGCGAGCAGCATCATCGCTTCGGTCTGCTGCTCGGGCTGCTGCTCGGGCGCACACTTGCCGGAGAGAACATCCTGGAACGCGATCGCGGTCGACAGCCGATCGGAGAGGTTCGAGGCCCGATCGATCCGGCGCGCGACGCGCTCGTCATCGAGATGACGCGCGCCCTTGGCGATGGCGCCGCCGATGATCACGAGGCCCGCGAGCACCAGGAGCGCGATGCCGATGTTCGGCTGGACCCACGCACTGCGCACCGCGACCACCGAGACCAGGGCGAGCGCGGCCGCCGCGATCGTGGCCGTGACCGCGCCTTCGAGGGCCCATTGCAGGCGGATCCGCCGACGGGTCTGACCGATCAGCCGCTGGATCACCGAGGTATCAGTACGTGTCGCCATGGCTCCCCCCGAGGTTCCAAAGACCTAAGATAGCATCAACATTCCACGCGCCAGTCGGATCGTAGGTCTAAGGGTTCGACAACGAAATCGTCGTCAGGTTGCCACGAGAGATGTAGGGACTTCGCGCCACTCGCCTGGCGCGAGCCCCTCGAGTGTGCAACGGCCGATCGCGGTTCGCACGAGCCGTAACGTCGGTAGCCCGACGGCCGCGGTCATGCGCCGGACCTGGCGATTGCGACCTTCGCGGATCGTCAGCTCGAGGAACGCATCCGGTACGGTCTTCCGGACCCGGATCGGCGGCGTGCGTGGCCACAACCAGGCCGGTGGCTCGAGTGCGCGTGCCTCGGCGGGCAGGGTCGGCCCGTCGTTGAGCGTGACGCCGGCGCGCAGCCGGGCGAGTGCGTCCTCTGTGATCGTGCCCTCGACATGCGCGAGATAGATCTTCGGAGCCTTGAACCGCGGATCGGTGATTCGCTGATTGAGCTTGCCGTCGTCGGTCAGGAGTAGCAGGCCTTCGCTATCGTGATCGAGCCGCCCCGCGACATACACGCGTGGCGGCAAGCCGAAGCTCGCGAGCGTCGGTCGCGGCGGATCACTGGTATCCGTGAACTTGGTCAGGACCAGGTACGGCTTGTTGAACGCGATCAGGGTCACAGAATGAACGAGGTCATCGAGAACTTGTTCGACGACGTTTCGGTGACCTCGAACGTATCGCGCGCGCGCTGGGTCGGCAGCAGCGACTTCACGTTCGACGCGCGGCCCGCTTCGGTGACCAGGAAGTAGCGTCGGCCGAGCGGCGCCTTCGTCCGATCGTTGAGGTACTTCAAGAACTCCGCGCTATCCGGTTTGCCAAAGCCGGTGCGGAGCTCGGGCGCCCAGCTGAAGATCTCGTCGCTCGACCAGAAGTTCTCGCCGCGCCAGTACAGCTGCCACGCGATCAACCGATCCGCGTCGACGTAGCGCACCGGTGGGCGGCCATAGAGCGGCTCGGCCTTCTTCGGGTCCGGCTTCGGTGCGTCGATCCTGCGCTTACAGTCGGCGAGCAGAGGATCGAGCTTCGCGCGTTCGCCCTTGGCGAGCGTCACGGTCACGTCGTGGGGGCCGAGCGCGGTGGCGCTGCCTGTCAAGACGAGCGTCTGCTCCATGATCTTGTCGTCGCTGCCCTTGTCGAGCTGGATCGTGATGGTCATCGGCTGGTTGACCTGCAACCCGTCCGGAATCAGCGTCTCGAAGTGGAACTGATCGCCCGCGGCGTGGAGGTCGTCGTAGAGCTCGCCGGGTCCGAAGTAGATCCGCTTCTCGCCGTAGATCGTGCGCTGCGTGTAGTAGCTGCGCATCGCATCGCGCATGCCCCAGTGCGTGCCTGCCTCGGGCATGTAGACCTGGAGCGCCCAGATACAGATCGCGAACCCGGCGAGCCCGATCGCTATCACACCGGCGCGTCGCCAGCATGCGGCGAGCGCGAGCGCGACGCAGGAGACCGCGCCGAGCACGAGGAAGCCATCCGACGGATCGACGCCCCACGGATCGCCCGCGGGCCACGGCCGGTCGTAGCGGAACACGAACATCTCGATCCAGCGCTCCGGCTCCCACACGAGGTCGCGCGCGACGAGCAACACGATGCCGATGCCGAGCGCGGCGTACAGCGGATGGAAGCGCTCGCGCTTCGCCCACAGATCGTCGAGAAAGAACGCGACGATGATGCCGAGCGCGGGCACGGCCGGCAGGATGTAGTGGTGGAACTTGGTCTGGACGAGGCCGAACACCGCGACGCCGCAGATCGCCCACAGCGCGACCATGAACCTCACGCGGCCTTCGCGGGTATCGCTGCGGCTCTTCAACAGCGCGACCGCGAACGCCGCGGGTAACAGCGCGGCCCACAGCCACATGCCGTGGCCGAGTTGCGACGTGTAGTACTCGAACGTTCCGAGCGATTTATCCGGATCGCCGCCCGCGCGATTGAGGATGTGCGTGAACAGGTATTCGTCGACAAAGCGCACGCCATCCTTGAGCCACATCGCGATGTGCCACGGCAGCGCGAGCACGATCATCAGCATCAAGCCTCGCTTGAGCTCGAACTTGCCGTTGTACAGATCGCGCCAGCGCCCGAACAACACGACGTGGAAGAAGCCGACCGCGCCGACGACGGTCAAGCCAGGCGGACCTTTGGCGAGGACCGAGAGCCCGAGCAGCGCGTAGCACCACAGCATGTAGACCTGGCGCATCGTCGTGATCGGCGCCATCTCGAGTACGTGATCGGCCATCCCGTCGGTCTCGGCCCAGCCGGTGCCCTGCGCCCACGCGACGGGGAACGCGAGCACGCGGATGATGAACCGATCGGGTGCGTAGGCATCCCAGCGATCGATACCCTGCCACACCGACCGGCGCTCGATCAGCGCGACGACGCTGCCGATCAGCGCACCGACGATCATCGGGCTGAACCGCACGACCATCCAGCCGTTGCGCCACATGCCGGCGAACAACAGGCCCATGAACAGCGGGAAGAACACGATCGGGGTCGGGAAACGCAGCACCGCGAGCTGCGGCGAGTGAAAGAAATACAGCGCGTAGTAGATCGCCTGCGCGGCCACGAACGCGCCGGTCAGGCCGAGCACGAGCTGGCGGTGATCGAGCCGGCCGAACGCGCGCGCGATCGGCCGCTCGCCATCTTCGACCGCGAGCGTGAACATCGCGATCGCGCCCATCACGGTCGAGCACAGCGGCATATCTGGAATGCCCTGGCGCGCGATCAAGCAGAAGAACGGCGTCGAGCCGACGACGAGGAGCGAGAGCCAGGCGACCCTGCGCGAGACCAGCCGCGCGAGCATCAACCACACGAGCGTGAGCCCGAGCACGCCGCTGATGATGAACGGCAAGCGGATCGCGATCATCGTGCGCACGCTCGCGACCATCTCTCCCGAGTAGCCACCGTCGTTCCCGACATCCAGCGCGGTCATGCCGGCCGCCATCATCCAGAACGTGAGGACGGGCTTGGAGCGGAAGCCCTCGTTACCAGCGGGCGAGTCACCACCGGGCCAGTCCATGTGGACCAGGTCGTGGTTCTGCAACATCATCCGGGCGACCTCGCCGTAGTGGGTCTCCCACGGATCGACGAGCGAATACTTCTGGATGCCCGGGACGAGGGTGGCGAACGCCACCATCACGACGAGGATCAGCTCGAGCCCGAGCGGCGAGCGCCGTGGTCGAGCTGGCTCCAACGCCCCCAGCTGCGTCATCGACATCGGCAGCGAACCTACCAAGATCTTGGTTCTGATGTACGTTCGAAGCGTGTCGAGGTTCCCCTCGGTGTCGACCTCCAGCAATGCCGTCCCCGCATCGATTTTTGCGAGGTTGCGCGAGCACCTCGCCACGTTCCCCGGCGATTTCATCCCGCTCCAGATCGGGGACACCCATCTCGCGCCGGCTCAGGCGCTCCACGAGATCGACTGGGCCGCGATGGCGCCGGCCGAACTCTATACGTACGGCACACCCGCCGGCTGGGATGCCCTGGTCGGGGCGATCGTCGAGAAGGCGCGGAGCAAGAACCAGCTCGACGTCACGACGGCGAACGTCCAGGTCACGGTCGGCACGACCCACGCACTCCATTGCGCGGTCCAGGGGCTGTGTGATCCGGGTGACGAGCTGATCCTGATGACGCCGCACTGGCCGCTCATCCGCGGCATCGCGATCAGCCATCACGTCACACCGATCGAGGTGCTCCGGCTCGAGCAGGTCGAACAAGCGATCACGCCGCGGACCTCGGCGATCTACGTCGCGAGTCCGAACAACCCCGACGGCGCGATGCTGACCTCGGCGATGGTCGACGAGCTCGTCCGGATCGCGCGCGCGCACGACTTGTGGATCATCTCCGACGAGGTCTACGAGGACTACACCTACGATCTGCCGCACATCTCGATCGGCGTGCGCGCACCGGAGCGCACGATCACCACGTTCTCGTTCGCGAAGAGCTACGCCCAGGCCGGTCTGCGCGTCGGCTACGCGCTCGCCCCGGAGTCGGTGACCGCGGCGATGCGCAAGCTCGTCAACCACAGTGTCTACAACGTGCCCGTCGCGATGCAGCGGGCCGCTTTCGGCGCGCTGCGCAACGGCGCGGGCTTTCTCGCATCCGCGCGCGACCGCTATCGCGCCGCTCGCGATCGCGCACGCTCGCGGCTCCTCGCACCCTCGGCCGTGCCGCCGGGTGGCGCGTATCTGTGGGTCGATTTCTCGCGCTGGAGCGGCGCGGATTGCATGCCCGTGCTCGAGAAGATTGCAGCGCAAGGCGTGCTCGTCGCACCGGGCAGTGCGTTCGGCGACGAGGTGAAGTCGCACGCGCGGTTGTGCTTCACCGGCGTCGACGAGTGCCGGCTCGACGAGGGCATCGATCGGATCAACGGCGTCCTCGCGAGCTACCCGTAACGTGGCTCTCGATCGGGCCACGCTCGAGGCGATGTTCCGGCAGGCGGTGGTCGCATGTGATCCGGCGCAAACCGTGCGTGCGCATCTCCAGGCGCGACCGGTCCACGGCCGTCGCAGCTTCGGCATCGCGATTGGCAAGGCCGCGCTCGCGATGGCACGCGGGGCAGGACCCGTGTTCCGGGGCGTGTGCGTGTCGCACGCGCTCGATGGCAAGCCACTGCCCACGGGCTGGGTCGCGATCGAAGCGGCTCACCCGGTCCCCGATCTTCGCAGCCTCGCGGCAGCCGATGCGGTGTGCGACCTCGTCGCGGCGGCGTATCCCGAGGACGAAGTGCTCGCGCTGATCTCCGGCGGGGCGTCGGCGCTGATCGAACGTCCGGTCGCCGGACTTTCGCTCGAGCAGTTCGTGAGCGAGGTCCAGGCGGTTGCGGCGAGCGGTGCGGCGATCCACGAGCTCAACGCGGCGCGGATCGCGCGCTCGCAGCTCAAGGGCGGCAAGCTCGCCGCGCGCTCCGCGGCACCAGTGTACACGCTCGTCGCGAGCGATGTCTTCGACGACGATCTGCGTGTCGTTGGCTCGGGCCCGACCGTCGGTACGCCAGGCCGGCCCCAGGATCGGGTCGAGCTCGTGATCCCGGTCCGGCGGTTCGTCGACGCGTGGTTCGTCGGCCAGCCGATCGATCGGCTACGCGAACCGCTGACCGGCACGATCGACGCGTGCGTAGAGCAGCTACTGCGCTATTCGCGTCCCGTCCTCGCGTGGGGCGAGCCCGTCGTGAGGCTTCCCCCAGATCACGGCGATCACTGCGATCACGGCGATCACGGCGATCACGGCGATCACAGCGATCACGGTATCGGGGGCCGCGCGCAGCAGCTCGCGCTCGCCCTCGCGCGGGCGTTGCGCGGGCGCAAGGGCTACGCCTTGGTCGTCGGCAGCGACGGCATGGATGGACCCGCGCCGCTGGATCGTCCGGCGCCGGCCGGTGCGTACGTGACCTCCGCGACCTGGGATGCGATCCGCGCCGCGGGGCTCGATCCGGAGGTCGCGCTCGCTCGATGTGATGCCGGACCGGCGCTCGCCGCGGTCGGTGCGCTCGTCGTCACCGGGCCGACCGGCATCAACCACGGCGACGTGATCGTGCTGGGGGTGCTGTGATCTCCCGCCACGTCTACGAAGCGATCTTTCGCGACGCGGTCGCAGCATCGCGCCCCGAACAGGGGGTGCGGCAGGCACTGCGTGGTCAGCCGCTCGGCCGGTTGACCTTCGGCATCGCGCTCGGCAACGCGGCACTCTCGATGGTCCGCGGAGCCGGGCCGGTGATCCACGGCATCGCGATCACGCTCGACGACGATCGCGGGCCCGTGCCGAAGGGCTGGGTCGTCACCGCGCCGGACGAGACCGCCGAGCTCGCGATCATGGATGTCGTGGCGGCGGCGAGTGAAGACGATCAGCTCCTCGTGCTGGTCTCGGGCGGTGCCGAGCACATCGTCACGCCCGCACTCGCACGCGGAGCGCTCGCGCAGCTGTCCGGAGCTCCGATCCGGACGCTCGTCGCGAGCAACCTCGACGGCGATCCGATCGCCTCGATCGGTGGCGCGCCGACCGTCCCGCCGCGCCTGCAGGATCGTGCGACCATGGTCATGCAGCGCGGTCAGTTCATCGGCGCGATTCGGTCGGAGCTCGGGCACCACGTGCCGACGAGCGAGCACGTCGGTTCGGCGGTCGACGAGATCCGGCCGCTCGCGCGCAAGATCGTCCTCGAATCGGAAGCGTATCTGTGGCCGCACTACTGGTTCGGTCAGCCGGCCCTCGTCCGCCCGGCCGATCACGGCAGCGGCGGACTGGCCCAGCAGATGGCGCTGCAACTCGCGCTGGAGCTCCGCGGCAAGGATCTCTCGGCGTTCTGCGCGGCGAGCACCGGGTGGGATGGGCCACAACTCGTCGGCCAGCCGCGCCCGGCGGGTGCCTTCGTCGACGGCTCGACCTGGGATGCGATGAATGCGGCGCACCTCGATCCGGCACGTGCCCTGGCACGCTACGACGCCGGTCCCGTGTTGCGAGCGGTCGGCGCGCTCGTGATCACTCACTTCACGGGTATCGACCACGGGGGCGACATCGTGATCGTTGGATAGTTGGGGATGAATCTGGGGGTGATATACGGGACCCCCGTGACTCGGACTTGGACCACGCTCGGCGTCCTCGATTGGACCGCGAAGCGATTCGCCGAGCAGGGCATCAGCGCCGGTCGGCTCGAGGCTCAGCTGTTGCTCGCGTATGCATTGAAGTGCTCGCGTACGCAGCTCTATATGAACTTCGATAAGCCGCTCGCAGAGCCCGAGCTCGCGAGCTACCGGGAGCTGATCAAGCGCCGCCTTGCCGGAGAACCCGTCGCGTACCTCGTCCACGAGACCGAGTTCTGGGGCCTGACGCTCACGATCGAACCGGTCGTCCTCGTGCCGCGCCCCGATAGCGAGACGGTGATCGAGGTCGCGATCGCGGTGCGCCCCGATCGCGCCGCGACCACGCGGATCCTGGACATCTGCACCGGATCGGGCGCACTCGCGCTCGCACTCGCGAAGGAGTATCCGTCGGCGCACGTCATCGCGACGGAGCTGTCGCCCGAAGCCGCCGCAGTCGCGCGCACGAACGTCGAGCGCAACGCGTTCACGGGGCGGGTCGAGATTCGAGAAGGCGACTTGTTGGCCCCGGTCGCGGGCGAGACGTTCCAGCTGATCGTCTCGAATCCGCCCTACATCTCGACCGCGGTGATCGCGACGCTGTCGGCCGAGGTCAAGCGCGAGCCGGTGATGGCGCTCGATGGCGGCCCGGATGGCCTCGTGTTCTACGACCGGATCTGCGCGACCGCGCGCGAGCTCCTCGAGCCGGGTGGGGCGCTCGTGGTCGAGCACGGCTACGATCAAGCCGAGCCTGTGTACGCGCGCTTCGTCGCCGCGGGGTTCCAGAACGTGACGCTGGTCAAGGATCTCGCGAAGAACCCCCGTGTCACGCACGGCCTGGCGCCGCAGCGCTGATAACCTGTCAGTCCGTGCGCCGGCTCGTACTCCTAGGTCTACTCGCAGCGCGCGTCGCGTTCGCGGCTCCGAACCCGGCGCCGGATCCCAACGCGGTACCCGGTGCGACTCCGACGACACCGTCGCCAGCACCCGCGCCGCAACCCGGCCCGTCGACCACCTCGCCCACGCCCGCACGCGGGATGAATCCGCGGCTCGGATTCGGCCTTGGCCCCGCGGCGCCCGTCGATTCGACGAGCGCGACCGAAGCGCGCCACGTCGCCGAGCAAGTCTGCGCCGCGCACGATCCGAGCTGCGATTGGGTCGCCACGTTCTCGTCGCTCGAGAAGCGCAGCATCGCGCGGACCGTCGTGCGTCGCGGGCTCGAGATCGAGCCCCAGCCCTGGGACAAGGTGATCGACGAAGTCGTCGTCGAGAACGAAGACGTCTTCGCCGAAGACAACTGGCTCCAGTTCTTCAACATCTTTCACTACACGACTCGCGAAGGCCGCGTGCGTGGCGAGCTCACGATCCAGAGAGGCGAAGTCTGGGATCAGGCGCGCGTCGAGGAGAGTGCGCGCCGCCTGCACGATCCGCTCTACACCTCGGTCGTCGCGCTGCTGCCGGTGAAAGCGAAGACGCCGGGCACGGTGAAGCTCCTCGTCATCACGCGCGATATCTGGAGCCTGCGGCTCAACACGCAATACACGTATCAACAGAGCTCGCTGACGAACCTGTCGTTCTCGCTCTCCGAGAATAACTTCCTCGGTTCGCGCGACGTGGTCGCGGCCTCGGTCGTGATGGATCCCGGCGCGATCGCGATCGGACCGTACTTCATCGAGAAGAACCTGCTCGGCAAGCACCTCAACCTGACGATCAAGTTCGACGAGATCATCACGCGGCAAGCGGGACTCGCATACGACCCGGCGACGAACACGTTCAATCCGGTCGCCGGTGATCCGATCGGCTTGCAGGACGGCCACAAATTTCACTCCGAAGGATCCGACGCTTCGGTCGCGCTGTCGCTGCCGCTGTGGTCGCTCGCGAGCCAGTGGGGGTGGGGTACCTCGTTCTCGTACAAGAATGCAGTCGCGCGCTCGTTCACCGGCTCGGATCCGCGCGCGCCTGTTGGCAATCCGTACGAGCTCTACACCGATCCGGATAGCGGCCTGCCCTACGAGTTCCGGTTCAAGACCTGGTCGGTGAGCGCGAACGGCGTCCGCCAGTGGGGCAGCAAGTACAAGCAGCAAGTCAGCATCGGCTACACGGTGTCGAGCCAGAAGTCGTCGCTGCTCGACACGCCGACGTTCACGAATGCCGAGATCTCGGTCGCGCAGCAGTTCGAAGCCGACGTGTTCCCGCGCTCCGAGGTCATCTCGCAGCCGTACGCCAGCTGGACGATCTTCCAGCCGCGCTACGTGACCGTACGCAACGTCTCGACCTACGAGCTCGCCGAGGACGTCAACCTCGGTCCGAGTGCCTCGGCGACCGTCGCGCAGGGCCTGTCGCTGCTCGGCGGCGACACCAACTTCACGCGCCCGTCGATCGGGCTCGGCTGGATCTTTCCGTGGGGCGCGGATGGCTTCATCCATCCTTCGGCGAGCGGCACGATGCGGTTCCAGAGCAACGCGCCGCACGGCTGGGCCGCGATCGACAACAGCGCGACCGCGCAGATCCGCGCTGCGACGCCGACCTACAGCTGGTTCCGCGTGCTCGCGCAGGCCGGAGTCGATACGCAGTGGCACAACACGCAGAACAGCTTCTACGCGATCGGCTCCGACAGCGGCCTGCGCGGCTACAACGTCAACGAGTTCCGCTCGGCGCGGAACGATTCGAGCCGGCGCGCGACCGGCCAGCTCGAGTTCCGCACCGTGCCCGTGCCGTGGTGGGTGTTCCGCATGGGCGCCGTCGCGTTCTACGAGATCGGTGGCGTCGCCGAATCGCTGCAGCGCATGAACCTCTATAGCGATGTCGGGTTCGGCGTACGCTTGCTGATCCCGCAGACCTCGCGTGAGCTATTCCGGTTCGATCTCGCGCTGCCGCTGCAGGACGCGGTCGGAAACCCCGCGCTCCACCCGCACTTCATCGCGGGCTTTCAGAGCTACTTCTAACGCGAGCTCGAGCCGCGCAGGAACAGCCCGACGAGGATCACCGCGGTCACGGTGAGCCCGAGCGAGAGGCCCCACCACACGCCGGTGATGCCGAGGCCGAGCCCGAAGCCGAAGATGAGGATCACGGGCAACGCGACGGCATAGTGACCGACGAGGTTGCCGACCAAGGTCGCGCTCGTGTGGCCGAGACCGCGCAGCGCACCGGCCGCGACGGTCTGGGTGCCGTCGAACAACTGGAACAGCGCGGCGATGTGGAGCAGCGGGACCGCGGTCGCGATCACTCCCAGATCGGCGGTGAACGCGCGCGCGAGGATCGCGGGGAACATCCAGAACCCCACCGCGCACACGAGCATCACGGACACGCCGACGCGAATCCCGAGGAAGCCACGCGAGCGCGCGAGCCCCAGGTTGCCGGCACCGACCGCATTGCCGACGCGCACCGAGGTTGCGGCCGCGACGCCCATCGCGAACGAGAACGTGAAGCTCGCGATGCCGAGCGCGATGCTGTGCGCGGCCGCTTCGCGTTCGCCGAAGTGGGCGGCGATCACGGTCGCGACGCCGAAGATGCCGACCTCGGCGAAGATCTGGCCACCGACCGGCAAGCCGTAGCGCAGGACCTCGCGCAGGTCCTTCGTGGTCGAAGGCGGAGCCGGGTCCGCGTAGAGCGTCTTCGTCGCCGCGAGATAGAACGCCATCGTGATCAGCTGGACGAGCGTGGTGGCGAGCGCTGCACCGAGCACCCCCATCGACGGGATCCCGAGCGCCGGCACGCCGAAGATCAGCGCGTAATCGAGTGCGAAGTTGACGATGTTGCCGACGACCATCGCGACCACGAGCGGCCGCGTGCGGTGATGCGCTGCGAGATACGAACGCAAGGCGATCGTGATGAGGAACGGCACGATTCCGACGGCGCGCAGGTAGACGTACGAGCGGGCCTCGTGCAGGACGTCGGCCTGCACGCCGGTGACCTGCATCAACAGGGGCGTCGCGAACACGAACAACGTCGCGATCAAGCCGACGAGGATCGCGAGCCGGATCCCCGCACCGACCGCACGGCGCGCATCGGCGATCCGGCCCGCCCCGAGCGCCTGCGGCACGACGGTGTCCATCCCCATCACGATGCCGAAGCCGACCGACGTGATCGCGAACAGGAGATTGTTGCCGACCCCTGCGCCGGCGAGCGCGGCATCGCTGTAGCGACCGAGCATCGCTGCGTCGACGGTGCCCATCAGTTGCGAGCCAACCTGTTGCGCGGCGAGCGGGAGGGCGAGCCAGAGCAGGGCCGCGCGCTCGCTGCGAGCGGGCGCGGCGCTGGTCACTTGGTCGGCATCGGTCGCGGCGTCATCGGCGCGTTCGCGAACGTGAGCTTCTTCGCGATCGCTTGCGCGACCGCGAGGCGACGCGGTGCACCAGGACCGACGACGCGGACGTAGCAAGGCGCGTCGTCATCGAGGAACAGGATCGCCTGGCCGTGGTGATCGAGGCCCTTCGCACCGACATCGACTTCAGCCGAGGGCTCGGGGCGCGTGATCGCGACGCCGGCATCGGTCGGCTTGACCTGACCAGCATCCGCGAGCGCGTCGTACTGCTCGATCATGTCGCTCGAGCCCGTCTTGTATTGCTCGAACAATTTCTCAGCGGTCTGCTTCGCGTTGTCGCGGCAGTCGAAGTCGTAGGTCCAGTACTCTGCCGCGCCGTTTGCGGTGAGCTCGTACGTGCACGGATGCGCGATGCCGCGCGGCACCGAGCTCGCCGAATCGAGGTCGTGCGCGACGCCCCCGAGCAGCTCGCCCATGTCGTGCGCCGAC
Organism: Kofleriaceae bacterium; assembly: GCA_043780895.1. Lineage (GTDB taxonomy): Bacteria > Myxococcota_A > Polyangia > Haliangiales > Haliangiaceae > JABFXX01. The sequence continues at coordinate 25,213 of JAYWCI010000259.1, forward strand.
AGGATGCTGTCGCACTGAAACTTGTCCGGATAGACACCGGCTAGCTTCTTGAGCGGCTCGTCTACCTTGGGTTTCGTCGTGCCACCCGAGCCGCTATCACACGCGATGAGCCCACCCAGCGCAGCGAGACTGAATGCGAAAAACCGGGAACAGCGCACGGCCTGAACGGTATCGTGACTGATGTCCCAAAACCAGCGTCGCTAGTCGGAAGCTGCCATCCGCGTGGTGGCGTCGTACACGAGCCGGAGCTCGGCAACATCGGCCACCGCTTCTGCAAGCGCGAGCAGCGGACCGGGCCTCCGGGCCTCGTCGAGGTGGATCGTGCCGCCGATCCGGCGCTCGACGTACGCGACGTACATCCCACCTCGGCGGGCCGCGACCACGACGGCGCGGAGATGAAATAGAGGCACCGCGGTCCGACGTTTGAGACCCAGGAAGCGCTGCTCGATCCGCAAGAGGCCATCCTCGCGATCGAACACGAGCCGCCGGCGCAAGGTCGCGAGCAGAAGCCCGCTCGCGACGAGCACGCCACCGCCGATCGCGGCCCATACGGTCGCGAAGAACGCGAGCCGTGCACCGGCACCCGCGACACCCCAGCCGGTCCACGAGGTGGCGCGGGTCAGATCGAGCTCGACCCGGCTGGCCGTTCGCTTGCGGATCTGAACGGAGCCGAGCCAGTCGAGCACGCCTACAAGATACGTGGTTGGCGTGCGAACGCCAAGGTCAGTCTTCGGGCGGTGCGACCACCGCCGCGAACTTTCGCGGCAACGGTCGCCGCCACACATCGCGGACCATCGCCCACCATTCACGGCCCCCGATCACGAGCAGATTTTGGCTCGCGAGATCGTGGGTGAGTCCGAACCGGATCGGCTCGCTCGCCGCTACGAACGTACCGAACAAGCGGTCCCAGATGATGAGAACGCCGCGGTAGTTCTTGTCGAGATAGACGGTGTTCGAGCCGTGATGGATCGCGTGTGTCGCGGGCCGCCCGCGATCGTGATGCCGATGCCGAGCGCCTTCGCATCACCGAAAAAACCGGCGCGCGATCCGACGAGGGAGGTCATCGTGCCGTCGTGATCCATTGCGATCACGACGGGACTATCAAGAGCTGTTCCATACCCAGCTCGCACCCTTGCCGCCATACACGAACAGCTCGCCTTGGTACGCCCCGGGCGGTCAGCTGGAGAACGAGCGGCGCTCGATGTTCGCGCTCGATGTTCGCGCTCGCCGTTCGCCGGGCGATCTACTCGGCGCCGTCGTCGTACGAATCGCCGCCGCCGTCGCCGTCGTCGCCAGTTTCACCGCTGGCGCTGGCGCCCTCGGCAGGCGGGCCGGCGGGTTGTCCGTTCGGACCGTGCTCGCGATTGCGCCCACCACGGCCGCGACGACGCCGGCGACGACGCTTGCGCATCGGCTGGCCATCGGGGCCGAGCATCGGGGCCTGATTGCTCGCGCCCTGGTGCTGACCGCTCACGGGCTCGAAGAAGCTGACGGGCGGACCGAGGTCGCCGTTGCCACCATTGCCGTTGCCGTGGCCGGCGCTGTCGCCGTGGCCGGCGTTCGATCCATTGCCGTTGTCGCCGTTGTGCGGCTGTTGCGGAATCGGCTGACCGTTCGCATCGAGCAGCGGCGGACCACCGCCGCCACCTCGCTTGCGACGACGACGCCGACGCTTGCGCTGACCATCGCCCGGGCCGTTCGGGCCGTTCGGCGCGCCGCCGTTGCTGATCGGTGCGCCTGGACCGCCGGCGCTTTGCGGGCGAGGTCCACCGCCGCCGTTGATGTTCGCGCCGCCGCCATTGTCGAAGCGGCGAGGGCCGCCGCCACCGCCGGAACGAACCGGGCGATCCCAGCGCGTCTTCTTGCCGCCGCGACCGCCGCGACGATTGTTGGTGACGCCCGTATCGTTCGGGTTCGCCGACGCGACGGGTGCCATCGCGATCCGCATCGGACCGCGGACGTATTCGATCACGGGGCCGCCACCGCCACCGCGGCGCGGCGCGGATTCGGCGCCCGGACCACCGGTCGATAACACCGGCGTCGAGAATGCGCTCTTGGGCGGCAGCATCGCGCGACGCTTGCGTCGCCGACGTCGACGACGACGGCGCGCTTCGGCGGCACTCGCCGAGGCCGGGTCCGCGTCGGTCAGGGCAGGGCGTTGCTTCACGACCTTCGGAACGCGCTTGCGCGCGAGTACGGTGACTTCGCCGGAGCCTTCGATGCCTTCTTCGGCGATCTCGGCGGCCGTCTTGTCGATGACTTCGTAGTCGTCGTCATCGTCATCGTCGTCGTCGAGGTCATCATCATCCTCGTCGTCGAGATCGTCGTCATCACCCTCGAGCTCTTCGCCGTCCTCGAGGTCGTCATCATCATCGTCGTCATCGTCGAGGTCGTCGCCTTCGTCCGCGTTCGCGTCGCCTACTTTGCGCTTCGGGACCGAAGGCTTCTTGTGATCGTCTTTGGCGGGCGCAGCGGCCATGGCCGGCGGTTCCGCGCCGGGCTTGCGACGCGTGAGGACCGTCGGTGCCGCGGGGACAGGTGAAGCGACGACCGACTCGGCGCCGGGCTTCGTTCGACGCAACACGGTGATCGCCGGAGCCGCGGCGGTGGGGCCGGAACCTTCGGCGACGACCGGCGTGGGTGCCGGTTGATCGATCCGGACGACGCGCGCTTTGATCTCGCGCTTCGGCTTCACGAACTCGACGTGTTCGTCGTCGAGCTCGCGGATCAGCGATGCGCCGAATCGCGCGGCCACGGCAGCCGCCGCAGCGACCGCGTCCTTCGAACGTAGACAGTTATCGCAGCGACCGCACTTCGGCGGCTCGGGCTCGCCGAGGTACTCGAGGATGACGCGGTTGCGGCAGTCCGTGGCCTTGACGTACTGGAGCAACGAGTCGAGGCGCTGCCGATCGGCGATCCGGCGTGCTTCGTACGAACGCGCGCGATCCATCACGAGCTCGTACTCGGGAGGCGGATCCGAGACGTAGTAGAGGCCGCCCTCTTTCTCGGTGATGAAGCCCTCGTCCTTGAGCAGCGAGAGCACGGTGCGCGTGCGCTGCGAACCGACGCTCGCACCGAGCGCGATGTTCGCGACGGTCGGCGAGCTATCGTGCTCGGCCGGCGTGCCGATCGCCTTGGTGAAGACCTCGAGGGTCTTGAAGACTTCGCGGACCTGGCGCTTCGTCGGATACGTGCCGGAGAGGAAGTACTCCTGGATCGCGACGTCGTCGGGCGAGAACAGGAGCACGCAGCGCGCGGGCTTGCCATCGCGCCCACCGCGACCGGCCTCTTGCGCGTACGCCTCGAGCGAACCGGGCACGTGATAGTGGAAGACGATGCGGATGTTCGCCTTGTCGACGCCGAGGCCGAACGCGTTTGTCGCGACCATCACCAGATCGTTCGACGCCATGAAGGCGTTCTGCGAGTCGTCGCGCTCCTTCTTGTTCATCCGACCGTGGTACTTGCCGACCGGCAGGCCGTGGCGCGTGAGCGCTTCGTAGAGCTCTTCGACCTTCTTGACGGTCGCGCAGTACACGATGGCCGGTCGCGGAAGCTTCTTGAGCAGCGTGACCAGCGTCTTCATCTTGTCGCCCTCGTCGGACGAGTTGATGACTTCGTAGTGGAGGTTCGGGCGATCGAACGTCGTCGTTACGATCGTGGCCTTCTCGATGCCGAGCTGGAACAGGATGTCGTCGCGAACGTGCGGAGGCGCGGTCGCGGTGGTCGCGAGCACCGGCGGATTGCCAACATCGGCGATCGCCTTGCGCAGTGACAGGTACGCGGGGCGGAAGTCGTGGCCCCACTGCGAGACGCAATGCGCTTCGTCGACGACGAACCGCGACACGCCCGCACCCCCACACGCATCGCGTAACCACACCCGGAAGTCCGGGTCGGCCATCCGCTCCGGCGTGGTGAGCAGCAGCTTGCCGCCCGGCGCCTGGATCATCGCGTTGACTTCGCGGCGCTGCTTGACCGTCAGCGTCGAGTCGATCTTCGCCGCGGCGAGGCCCTTCGAGGCCATCTTGTCGAGCTGATCCTTGATGAGCGCGATCAGCGGGCTCACCACCACGGTCACGCCAGGTACGACGAGCGAGGTCAGCTGATAGAGCAGCGACTTGCCGCTACCGGTCGGCATGACCGCGAGGAGGTCTTCGGCTTCGAGCAGATGACCGAACGCTTCGGCCTGACCAGGCCGGAAGGTCTTGATGCCGAGCGTCTGCTGGGCGATCCCGAGCAGCGCCCCGACTTTTTTCGAGAACCCAGCACCTTCCGGGGGGATGGGACCGTCCAGGGTGAAGGCCGATTTAGGACCTTTTACGACCTCGGCTACGACAGGGACACCAGGAGTGACGGCCTTCGCGGCTTTCACGGGCGCGGATTCTTTCACCGCCGCCGGCTCTTTCACCAGCACCCGCACGGGCACGGGCTTCGCGACGGGCTTCTTGGCAACGGGCTTCTCGGCAACAGGCTTCTCGACGGTCTTTTCGGACTTCGACGCCGGCTTTTTAGCGGGCGCAGGAGCACGACGAGACGTTGTCGCCTTGGATGCGGGAGCCGCCGCCTTTTTCTTCGGAATAGTCTTTGTGGGTGGACGCTTGGTCAAGGGACCACGTCTCCTCGCAGCGGGTCAGGGCGCGGGCTCTAGACCTAGAGCCTGCACCGACTTGATTCACACCATAGCACACGGTGCATGTGCAAGGGCGTGTTACAGAATCCTATATGGCGAGTGACAGGCCGGTCCGGGAAGCCGAAAACCGCCTCGAACACTTCAATGCGGACCGCGAGCGCCTGCTCGCCGAGGTCGAACGTCGGGTCGTGGCTCGACGGGTCTCCGAGGCCCAACAAGGTGGCGACGCATCCCTCGAGTACGTCCTCAACGACGTCGCGTTCTCCGAGATCAAGCGGCTCGAAGCCGCGAAACAAAAGCACGGTGCGCTCGACCGCTGGAAAGATCTCTCTCGCCGGCTGATGTCGATGAGCGACTCGGAGAAAGAGTCCGAGCTCCACGACCTGGTCCGCTACTACGGCCGGGACATCGTCGGGAACTTCGATCCGCGCGTCTACAAGTTCGCGACCGGGATCGGTCCATCGATGTTGAACACGTTGTTCTCGCCGATGACCGCCTTTCGCCAGGGCTTCGGCGTGCTCCAGAACCTCGACCAGCGGATCCATCCCGATGGGGAGGTCGAGCTGGCGCACACCTGCGCCGAACGCGGCACGTTGATCGTCACGCCGACGCACTCGTCGAACATGGACTCGCCCGCGATCGGGCTCGCTCTCATGCGTGCGGGCCTGCCGCCGACGACGTACGGCGCCGGCAAGAATCTCTTCACGAACCCGTTCATCTCGTACTTCATGCGCAACCTCGGCGCGTATCGTGTCGATCGTCGGCTGCGCTTCGAGCTCTACAAAGATGTGCTCAAGGAGTATTCGACCGTGCTGCTCGAGCACGGCTACCACTCGCTGTTCTTCCCAGGAGGCACGCGGTGCCGATCGAACATCGTCGAGAAGCACTTGAAGCTCGGGCTGCTCGGCACCTCGGTCACCGCGTACAAGAACAACGTTCGCGCGGGCATGCCGAACAAGCGGATCTACATCGTGCCGGCGACGATCAACTATCGCCTCACGCTCGAAGCCGAGACGCTGATCGACGACTACCTCGCCGAGACCGGCAAGAGCCGCTACATCATCACCGACGACGAATTCTCGCGGGTCGGTCGCATCGTCGAGTTCTTCCGCAAGATCCTCGCACACGAGGGCTCGGTGGTCGTGCGCTTCGGTCGGCCCTTCGATCCGTTCGGCAACGACATCACCGACGACGGCGAATCGATCGATCGCGCGGGTCGGCTCGTCGATCCGGCGAGCTTCGTGCGCGGTGCGAACGGTGAAGTCAGCGATGACGATCAGCGCGACGCCGAGTACACGCGCGCGCTCGGTCGCCGGCTCGCGGCGGTCTACCCGAAGCTCACGGTGTTTCACTCGACCCACCTGGTCGCGCGCGCGCTCTTCGATGCGCTCGCGAAGCGCGCCGGGACACGCGATGTCTATCGCTTGTTGCGCTACCCGCAGACCGATATTCCGAAGGCAGAGCTGCTCGCGGCGATCGATCGGTTGCGCGCGCGGATCACGGAGCATCCGGGCTGGGGCGCCGAGCATCCCGCGTTCCTCGACCAGGCCACGAGCGACAAGCTCGCCGACGGCGTCAAAGGTCTGTCGACGTTCCATACTCGAGTCGCGGTGCTCGATCACGGCGAGCAGCTCGCGATCAGCGACTTGAAGCTCCTCTATTACTATTCGAATCGCATGGCTCATATTCCAGCCGAGACAGCGTCGTGAGCCGCGCAGATACCGTCGGGATCGTCGGTGCGGGCCGGTTCGGCACCGCGCTCGGATCCGTTCTCGCGCGCGCGAATCGCCGCGTCATCCTGTGGTCGCGTGACGCGGCCGTCGTCGACTCGATCCAGACCAAGCGGACCTCGCCGCGGTTGCCCGATGCGCCGCTGCCCGCGTCGCTCTCGGCGACGACCGATCCACGCATGCTCGCGGCCGAAGCGCGGTTCCTCGTGATGGCGGTGAGCTCGACGAACGTGCGCGATCGTGCGCGCGAGCTCGGCAACTATCTCGACGGCAGCCACATCGTCGTGCACGCAGTCGGTGCGCTCGCGACGCCGAACAACGAACGCGTCTCGGAAGTCGTCGGTGAAGGCCTGCCCACGTTGAAGATCGGCGCACTCGCCGGTCCCGCGCTGCCCGCGGATCTGGTCGCCGGCGAGTACGCGTCGATGGTGATCGCCTCGAACTTCGAAGAGGTCGTCGCCGAAGGGCGGCGCTTGCTCAATGCACCGCCGGTGCTCCGCGTGTACTCGTCCAAGGATCTCGCCGGCGTCGAGCTTGCCTCCGCACTCGCGGGTGCGTACACCCTCGCGCTCGGCCTGTGCGACGGGCTCGGGATGGGGGTGGGGCCGCGCGCGGTCCTGGTCACGCGCATCGTCGCCGAAGCCTCGCGCTTGTGTGTCGCCTCGTCGGGCAAGGAGCGCACGTTCGCGGGCCTCGCGGGTCTCGGCAACATGCTCGTGCGCGCGACCGAACGCTCCGCCGACTACGCGCTCGGCCGCCGGCTCGCCGAAGGTGTCCGCACCGCCGATACGCAACGCACCGAAGGTGCCCGTGCTGCGGTCGCCGGTGCCGCGCTCGCCAAGACGCTGCGCGTGCGGATGCCCGTACTCACCGGTGTCGCGGCGGTCATCGACGGCACGCTCGATCCGCGGCAAGCCGCGCTGTTGATCGGCGATACGGTCGCGGTGGAGGAGTGACGCAAGCGGGGACACGTTCCCCGCGCGCAGCATTGCCGAAACGCAGTGCGATCTTTGTTTGCCTCGCGTGGACGGTGCTTGCCACCGCGTGCGCGCACCCGCGCGTGACGACTCCGACCGCGGCTGCGACCGCTGGCATCTCGATCGCGCTCTACCAGGGCACCACGCCCGAGCTGTCGTACGGGGTCGTCGACGATCGGCGCTGGATCGAGCTCGGCAGTCACGAGCTCGTGCTCGATCACATCGAGCCCGGCGCCTCGCTCGCCTCGCTCGTGATCGAACCGCTCGGACCCGAGCTCGGTACACCGCTCGCGATCGAGCGGTGTGTTCGCGAAGCGCTGCGGTCGGTCTCTGCACCCGTAGCCGTGCCCGGACCACCACATGCGATGACGCGAGACGAGCTCGTCCGCGCGCGCATCGCGGCGCTGGGCGTCGCGGAAGGTGAGCCCATCGCGCCGTCCAAGCCTGCGGCCACCTCGCGGGGAGCACGGCGCACGATCGCCGTCGCCCCGATCGTGCGCTGCACCGCGAGCGGCACGCCGGGCAAGCGGCTCGTGCGCATCCTCTACGTCTCGTACTCGCTCGCGTACACCGCACAGCACGACCTCGCGATGACTGCACCCGATCACGCCGAGCTCGCGACCCGGTTCACGTTCGTGACGCCGAACTGGCGCGAGCACGCCGACGTCGTCGTGTTCGACGGTGCGCCGGGTGGCGAGCATCCACCGACCGAGCTGGTGCGCGGTCGGGTCTCGCTCGATGGCTCGACCGCGATCCTCGCGATCAAGCTCCGCGACGTGCCAGCGCATCTCGTGCGGATCTACGACGGTGCGATCGCGACCCCCGAGACCGATGCCTCCGACGTCAGCTGGAATGCCGAATCGATCCATCTCGTGTGGGTCTGGATCGAGCTCGCTCGCACCGCGCTCTCGCCGGGGCCGATCCACGCCCGGATCGCCTTGCCCGACGAAGCCGTGCGCGAGCTCGAGCTGCCAGCGACGCTGCGTGCACCGCAGCTCGGTGCCGATGTTCGGTTGCCGCTGTGGCCTGACGACATGCTGAGCGGCACGCGACTGCGGCTCTCCGATTCCGACGGATCGTCGCAACTCTCGGAGCGCTTGATACTCTCGATCTCGAACCTCGGCGACGTCGCGCGCGACGTCTGGGTCGAGGAGCACGCGCGCAAGGCAAGGCGTCGTAAGCTCGAACGCGCGTGGCCGAGGCGGCCGCTCGTCAATGCTGCGGCGGACGGCGATGTCGTGCGCCAGAAGCTCGAGGTCAAGCCGCACGCGATCGAGCGCGCGGGCTACACCTTCACGTACGAGTTCTGACGCTCCTCGGGACTACTGGGCGAACGTGATCGCGAAGGTGTAGTTGTTGAGGTTCGCCGGCGAGCCGGGAAGCACCTCGAGCACGTAGTCGTCGCCGGGGGTGAGCGCAGGGCAGGCCGGCGACACCGCCGGGCAGATCAACGTCTCGGTCGCGCTGAAGTTGCGCGACTGACCGACGACGACCTGCATCGAGTTGTAGAGCTTGAGATCGAGGTCGCCGCCAGCCATGCCGTTCGGCAACAGGCCATCGGTGAGCACGATCGTGGTCTTGGTCGTGCCGGCCGGGACGGTGAACTTGTAGTAGTCGTCGTCTTCGGTGAGGCCGGTCGCCGGTGGGCAGATCGCGGCGGGCCCCATGTCGGTCGTCGGATCGATCATCGCGGCGGTATCGATCGTGTCGTTGGGCTCGAGGTAGTTGCACTCGGCCTGCGTGTACGGGCCATCGAGCGCGGCGTCGTGAACGCCTGCCTTGTCCGAGAAGTCGAGGATGAGAGAACAGCCGCCCATCAACGAACACACCACGAGCAGCGAGGTCGGGCCCCGAGCGTTGTAAAATGCCTCCCGAGCCATTCCCTCAAAGTTATCGTTCGGGCAGGAAGATCGTCAAGTATTCTGGCGCACTTAGCTCATGGGTCCGGCTTGACGCGCTTCGGCGCCAACGGTAGGGTCCCCGCGGCTCATGTACCTGCAGGACCTCATCTTCACGCTCCAGAAGTTCTGGGCGGACCGAGGCTGCGTGATCGAGCAGCCGGTCGATGTCGAAGTCGGCGCCGGTACGTTCCATCCCGCAACGTTTCTCCGCGTGCTCGGTCCCGAGCCGTGGAATGCGGCGTTCGCCCAGTTCTGTCGTCGCCCGTCGGACGGTCGCTACGGCGACAACCCGAACCGCGCCGGCGCGTACTACCAGTTTCAGGTCGGCCTCAAGCCGTCGCCGCTCCACGTCCAGGATCTCTATCTCGATTCGCTGCGCGCGATCGGGCTCGATCCGGGCGTCCACGATATCCGCTTTGTCGAGGATGATTGGGAATCGCCGACCCTCGGCGCGTGGGGGCTCGGCTGGGAAGTCTGGTGCGATGGCATGGAGGTGACGCAGTTCACCTACTTCCAGCAAGCCGGCGGCATCGATCTTCTGCCCGTCACCGCGGAGCTCACGTACGGCGTCGAGCGCCTCGCGATGTACCTCCAGAACGTGCCGAGCATGTACGAGGTCAAGTGGGACAGGAACACCACGTACGGCCAGATCCGCCATCCCTGGGAGGTCGAGTACTCGACGTACCAGTTCGAGGAGATGAATGCGGACAACGCGTTCCGCATGTTCGATCAGTACGAGGCGGAGTGTCAGCGCTTGCTCGCCCGCACGAAGGATGGCGCGCCGGCGCCCCTCGTGTTGCCAGCGTACGAGTTCTGCATGAAGTCGAGCCACCAGTTCAACTCGCTCGACGCGCGCGGCGCGATCAGCGTGACCGAGCGCGCTCGCTACATCCAGCGCGTGCGCAACATGGCGAAGGCCTGCGCGATCCAGTACGTGCAAGCGCGCGCGCGCCTCGGCTTTCCGCTGTTGCCCAAGGCGATCGGCGCGACGGCGCAGGCCGCGTTCGATGCCGAGATGGCCAAGGACACGGATGCGAATCGCGCCGTGAATGCGGCCTCGATCGCGGCGGCTCGCGCCGTGGTTCCGTTTGCCCAGGAGCTGCCCAATGTCCGCTAGCAGCACCGCTGATCTGTTGTTCGAGATCGGCTGCGAGGAGATTCCAGCGAAGATGCTGTCGAACGCGCTCGCCGCGTTCCCGGCGCAGGTCAAGGCGAAGCTCGATGCCTCACGCGTCGCGCACGGCGCGATCCAGGTACTCGGTACGCCGCGCCGGATCGCGGTGATCGTGCACGGCGTCGCCGATCGTCAAGCGGATCTCGACGAGCAAGTCGTCGGGCCGCCAGTCGGCGCCGCGTTCGCGCCCGACGGCACGCTCACGAAGGCCGGCCAGGGCTTCGCCGCGAAGAACGGCGTCGATGCCGCCGCGATCACGAAGCAAGAAGTCGCCGGCAAGAAGGGCATGTACGCGGTCGCACAGCGTCATGTCGCGGGCGCGGCGACTCGTTCGCTTCTTGCCGCGATGTTTGCCGAGCTCGCCGAGGGCATCGTCTGGCCCAAGCAGATGAAATGGGGCTGGAGCGAGAAGACGTTCGTTCGGCCGGTGCAGTGGGTCGTCGCGCTGTTCGGCGGCGAAGTCGTCCCGTTCGAGTGGGCAGGGCAGACCGCGGGTCGCAAGACCGGGGGGCATCGGTTCCTGTCGCCCGGTATGCACGACATCAAAGATGCCGCCTCGTACGTCGCGACCCTCCGCGAGCTTCACGTCCTCGTCGATCTCGACGAGCGCGCCCAGCGCGTGCGCGAAGAGCTCGCGCGGCTCGCGCAAGAGAACAACCTCGTGATGCGCCCCGACGAAGCGCTCGTCGGTGAAGTCATTCACCTCGGCGAGTATCCGGTCGGCATCACCGGCAGCTTCCGCGCGGAGTTCCTCGAGGTTCCCGAGGAGATGATCGTGACCGCGATGCGGTTGCACCAGCGCTACTTCGCGTTCGAGACCGCCGAGGGCCACCTCGCGAACAAGTTCGCGACGCTGTCCGCGACGATCGTCAAGGATCCGAAGGTCGTCGCCGAGGGTAACGAGAAGGTGCTCGCATCGCGGCTCTCCGATGCGCGGTTCTTCTTCGGTGAGGATCGCAAGCACACGTTCGACGAGTGGAACCACACCCTCGATGGCGTCGTGTTCCAGGCCAAGCTCGGCGACAAGGCCAAGACGATCGGTGACAAGACCCGTCGGCTCGTCGAGATCGTCGAGGCCGCGGGTGGTTCGCCGGCCGCACTGACGGCCGCGCGGTACTGCAAGGCCGACCTCGCGAGCAAGGCGGTCGGCGAATTTCCCGAGCTCCAAGGCACGATGGGGCGCCACTACGCGAACCATCACGGCCTCGGCGCCGCGGTCGGCGATGCGATCGAACAGCACTGGTGGCCGAAGGGCCAGGGCGCCGAGCTGCCCAGGTCGATCGACGCCGCGCTCGTCGCGCTCGCCGACAAGATGGACACGATCGTCGGTTGCTTCGCGGTCGGGCTCGAGCCGAGTGGCTCGGCCGATCCGTTCGGCCTTCGCCGCGCCGCGATCGGCATCTGGCAGATCCTGCTGTCGAACCCGAGCGTCTCCTGGCTCACGCTGTTCCAGGCCTCGCGCGAGGTGCTCGCGAAGCACGGCGTGAAGCTCGCAGATCCCACCAAGCTCGAGGAGTACTTCCGCCAGCGGCTGCAAGGCATCCTGGTCGACGGCGGCGTGCCCGTCCAGGACGCGAATGCGGCGCTCGCGCAGGGCTTCGCCGATCCGATCGATGCCCGCGCCCGCGCGCAGGCGATCTCGAAGATCAGCAAGGAAGCGCGCGAGGTGTTCAAGCGCGTCGCAAACATCCTCGACGACGCGCGCGCGAAGAACATCATCGTGACGACCACGGTCGATCCAGCGCTGTTCGCCGGTGACAACCCGGTCGAGACGAACCTTCACGAAGGCGTCGTCGCCGCGCAGGCCCGCGAAGCCGGCGCTCGCAAATCAGCCGACTATCAAGCGGTGTTCGAATCGCTCGAACAACTTCGCCCCGTCGTCGCCGCGTTCTTCGACAAGGGTGGCGTGATGGTGATGGATCCGGATCCGAAGCTTCGCGACAACCGGCTGGGCCTGCTCAGCTTCATGATCAGTCCGTACGCAGAGATCGCGGACTTCCGAAAACTCGGGGGACAACAGTGAACTTCGTCAAAGCATTCGGCGGTGGCACCGCTGAAGGTCGTGCCAAGGACAAAGCGCTCCTCGGTGGCAAGGGCGCGAACCTGGCCGAGATGGCCTCGCTCGGCTTGCCCGTTCCACCGGGCTTCACGATCACGACCGAGGTGTGTCGCTACGTGATGGCGCACGGCGAGGGCACGTACCCCGAAGGGCTCGACGCCGAAGCCCAGACCGCGCTCGCGAAGGTCGAAGAGCTCGCGAAGACCAAGTTCGGCGACGCAACGAACCCGCTGCTCGTCAGCGTGCGCTCCGGTGCGCCGGCCTCGATGCCGGGCATGATGGACACGATCCTCAACCTCGGGCTCAACGACACCACCGTCGATGCGCTCGCGAAGCAGAGCGGCAACGCGCGATTCGCGTGGGATTGCTATCGCCGGTTCGTCGCGATGTACGGTGAAGTCGTGCTCGGCGTGGTCGCCGAGTCCGAGGATGCCGAGCAGCCGTTCGATCAGGTGCTCGATCAGATCAAGGCGAAGTACAAAGCAACCCGCGATCAGGATCTCACCGAGGCCGCGCTGCGCGAGACCGTCGCCGCGTTCAAGCAGCTCGTCCTCGATCGTACCAAGACCGCCTTTCCCGACGACGTCAAGGCGCAGCTGTGGGGCGCGATCGGCGCCGTGTTCCGGTCGTGGAACAATCCGCGCGCCGACGTCTATCGCAAGATGCAGAACATCCCGGCCTCGATGGGCACGGCGGTGAACGTGCAGGCGATGGTGTTCGGTAACCTCGGTGATGATTGCGCCACCGGCGTCGCGTTCACGCGCAACCCGGCGACCGGCACGGCCGAGCTGTACGGCGAGTTCCTCATCAACGCGCAAGGTGAAGATGTCGTCGCCGGCATCCGCACGCCCGAGCACATCAGCGAGCTCGCGAAGAAGCTGCCTGCCGCTTACGCCGAGCTCGTGCGCGTCGCCAAGCTGCTCGAAGATCACTTCAAGGACATGCAGGACCTCGAGTTCACGATCATGAAGAACCAGCTCTTCATGCTCCAGACTCGCAACGGCAAGCGCACCGGCATCGCGATGGTCAAGGTCGCGGTCGACCTCGTCGCCGAGGGCAAGCTCACCGAAAAAGAAGCGGTGATGCGCATCGATGCGGCAAAGCTCGATGAAGTGCTGCACCCCACGATCGATCCGAAGGCGCGGCCGCAGTCGATCGCCAAGGGCTTGCCGGCATCGCCGGGCGCCGCGATCGGTCGCGTCGTGTTCACCGCGAACGCGGCCGAGGAGTGGCACAACCGCGGCGAAGAAGTGCTGCTCGTGCGCACCGAGACCTCGCCAGAAGACATCCACGGCATGAAGGCCGCGGCCGGCACGTTGACCGCGCGCGGTGGCATGACCTCGCATGCCGCCGTCGTCGCGCGTGGCATGGGCAAGTGCTGCATCACCGCATGCACGTCGCTGCGCGTCGATGCGGCGAAGAAGACCGCGTCGTTCGTCGGCGGCGGCAAGGAGCACAAGCTCAAAGAGGGCGACGTGCTCACGCTCGATGGCTCGACGGGCGAGGTGTTCGTCGGCCCCTTGCCGCTCGTCCCGGCACAGCTCGGCAAGGAGCTCGGCACGCTGATGCAGTGGGTCGACAAGTTCCGCACGCTCAAGGTCCGCACGAACGCGGATACGCCGACCGATGCGAGGACCGCGCGCAGCTTCGGCGCAGAGGGCATCGGCCTGTGTCGCACCGAGCACATGTTCTTCCAGCCGGAGCGCCTGCTCGCGGTGCGCCAGATGATCGTCGCGGCCGACGAAGCGGGTCGCCGCGCCGCCCTCGCGAAGATCTTGCCGATGCAGCGCGATGACTTCGCCGAGCTGTTCCGCGTGATGGATGGCCTGCCGGTCACCATTCGCTTGCTCGATCCGCCCCTTCACGAGTTCTTGCCGCACAGTGACGCCGAGATCGCGGAGGTCGCGAAAGAGATCGGTGTTCCCGCGGGCGTGATCGCGCAGAAGGTTAGCGAGCTGACCGAAGCGAACCCGATGCTCGGTCATCGCGGATGTCGCCTCGCGATCACGTATCCCGAGATCTACGAGATCCAGACCCAGGCGATCGCGGAAGCGGCGAAGCTCGTCGCTCGTGAGGGCATCAAGGTCCATCCCGAGATCATGATCCCGCTCGTCATGGTGCCCGAGGAGCTGCGTCGGCTCCGCGCGCTCGTCGCGAAGACCTTCGATGCGGCCGAGACCGGGGTCGCGTACACGATCGGCACGATGATCGAGCTGCCGCGTGCCTGTGTGGTCGCCGACAAGATCGCCGAGCACGCCGATTTTTTCTCGTTCGGCACGAATGACCTGACCCAGACCACATTCGGCCTCTCGCGCGATGACGCCGGCCGGTTCTTGCCAGCGTACGTCGATGGGGGGGTTCTGCCTGTCGACCCGTTCGTCGCGCTCGATCGCGATGGCGTCGGCGCGCTGATCGAGCTCGGCGTCCGCGGTGGCCGCACCACCAAGCCCGGCCTCAAGGTCGGCATCTGCGGCGAGCACGGCGGTGAGCCCAGCTCTGTAGAATTTTGCCACAGCGCCGGCTTCGACTACGTGTCGTGCTCCCCGTTCCGGGTGCCGATCGCCCGGGTCGCGGCGGCCAAGGCCGCCCTGGCAGAGAGCAAATCGTGATCAATCTCGGTGCCCGCAAGGCAACTACTTTCAGCGCTCCCGCGTCCAAGGCTCCGGTGACGAGACTCGGTCTGGCTTGCGTGGCGCTCGCGGCGTGTACAGCCTCGGATCTAGAGGTTCGCCCGCCCGAGACCCAGCTCTACTTCCCGACCGGCATCGGGGTGTCGCCCGACGAATCGAAGCTGTTCGTCACGAACGCGAACTCCGAGCTCCGCTACAACTCGGGGTCCATCAACGTGATGGATCTCGCATTGGCGGACTCGATCGCCGCGGCATGGACCTCGAGCGCGAAGACCGTGCCGAGCGGATGTCATGGGGACACCGATCGCACCGAGACCCTGATCTGCGACGAAGCACAGTTCATGTTGCCGAACAGCGGCGCGCGGATCGGTAACTTCGCGACCCAGCTCGGTGTCCAGGACACGAGCAGCACCGGCGATGGTCACCTTCGCCTGATCATTCCGACCCGCGGTGATCCCTCGGTCACGTGGATCGATTGGGATGGCTCGCGGCTGTCGTGTAACTCCGACAACCAAAAGTTCGAGCTGTGTGACGACACGCACCGGCTTTCGTACGTCCACAACGACCCGAACGTCGCATACCTCCCGGAGGAGCCGTACGACGTGTTTGTCGATTCGCCGGGCGAGTTCGCGCTCGTCACGCACCTGTCGTCGGGATACGTCTCGCTGATCAACACGCCGGCGGTCGGTAACGCGTCCGTCGCGGATGTCGCGGTCGGCATCTTCTCCGCCAGCCCGCTCACCGGCCTGCAAGGCTCGACTGGCGTCGCGGGCCACGCCACGCCGAGCGGCCTCGACACGGTCTACGTCGGCAGCCGCACCGAAGATCGGATCCAGATGTTCACGGTCGGTCGACCGCCGAACCTGGTCGATCCGTACCTCATCACGGGCGCCTACTTCTTCCTCGATTCGGTCGGCGGCAACGCCGGTGGCTCGTCGGATACGCGCGGGATGAAGTTCTCGGCGGACGGCACGAGGATGTACCTGCTCAACCGCAATCCGCCATCGCTGCAGGTCGTCGACACCACGCTGAACGACGCCGGGTCCCCGAAAAACAAGGTGGTCGCCTCCACCGATATCTGTCGCCAGGCCTCGACGCTCACCGCGCTCGATTCGGGCGATGGCGAGAAGGTCTATCTGACGTGCTTCTCGGATGGCTCGATCTACATCGTCGATCCGAGCGGGCAAGGCTCGGTCGCCGACATCGTCACCGTCGGCCGTGGTCCCTACGCGATCGCGGCCTCGGCCGTTCACAAGAAGATCTACGTGACGAACTTTCTCGAAGACACGATCGCCGTGATCGATGTCGCGCCGGGCTCACCGACCCGCAATCGAGTCGTGCTGCGTATCGGCGAGGTCAAACCGCCATGAAGTTCCGGATCGCACTGTTCGCTCTCCTGTCGTCCGTCGCCTCGTGTAGCTCGACGGACAACACCATCCTCAATCAGCTCAACCTCGATCGCCCGATCGATATCGCGTTCGCGTGTTACGGGGGCTTGCGCCTGACCGGCGGTGGTGCAGCCGTCGACGACCTCGTCGCACAACCGCTCGTCACGAGCGCGATGCCGCTCCAGGCGTGCGATATCCGCTCGCAAGCCTATCCCTCGACCGCGCAAGCCCCCGTGCCTCCGGGCCAGGAGCTGCTGAGCGCCGCGAACAACCCCGGATCGTCGTCCTATTACGGCTTTATCCTCCAGTCGGAGCCCGGCACGGTCGCGCTCGCCTCGTGGGCGACCAAGCCGCCTACCCAGTTCGCAGGTGGCGACGTCACGGTGCTCGACGCAGATCCGCTGTTGCCAGGTAAGAACTCGATCGCGGTCGGCAAAAACCCGGTCGCGATCGCGACGGACACGATCGGTTGTTACGAAGTGACCGCGAACGCGGGCTCCTGCGACATCACCACGATCGATATCAACTCCGCGATCTTGGTCGCGACGGACAACGCTACGGCGGTCGCGCAGGGCAAATCGGTCCTCATCAACCGCATCGCGGTGAAGAACGCGACCGGACAGATCATCAAGGCGAAGGCCGCCGCGATGGTCGGCGAGCCGCCGAGCGGCACGATCGGTAACGCATGCCCGGCGACGCCGACGGGCCTCATGTACATCGCCTATCCGGGATGTCACCTGGTCGCGGGCGTCGACGTCTCGACTGGCACGATCGTCAACGGTATCCAGTACGACGCGAGCGGTGTCGCTTCGATCGTCAATGGCAACGTCACGTGCCCCGACGAGTGCGGTGGCGCTGTCGTCACGGCCGGGACACGGCCGGTCACGCTCGATCTCCAGCTCGATGCGCGGACCGCTCGCCGCACGCTCGCGATCGGCTCGGTGAATTCGAACGTCGTCACGATCGCGGACCTCGATCTGTCCGACAAGCCGACGTCGCTATCGAACGTCGTGCTCGAGCAGAACAAGACCGGTGACCTCGGGGTCACGTCCGTCAAGGTTTCGCCGACGATCGGGATGGGCGGTACGGACGGCATGATCAACGACGACTCCGCGCTCGGTGGCCAGTTCCAGTTCGTCTACGCCATCTCGACCGACAACACGATCCGCGTCGCGAGCATCCTCAACGTCGTCAACAAGGAGTGCGACGCACAGATCGATCCACGCTTCCTCCAGAACAATCAGAATGTCGCGCAACTGTCGTGCTTGCCGATCGGCGATCCCACGCTGCCGCGACGTGCGGGTGCGCGCGGCCCGGGTATCCAGCTCGTCGGAGATTCGAACCCGACCTCGATCGAGATCTTTCGAGTCCCGGGCGTCGCTACCGACACGCGCATTCCGGGCACGCCGCTACGCATGATCGGGTACTTCGGCATCATCACCGCGTCCAGCGGCGCGACGTACGTGCTCAACGTCGACAACGACGATGGACCCGGCCTCTATGACTACGTCGAGCCGACGGACCCGGTTGCCTCGGCCATTCCGCTCGACATCGCGCACCAGCTCCGCGATGCCATCCCCGATCGCGGTGCACGCGCACAGGCCGCGAATGCGACGGGCACCATCGAGCAACCGATCTGTGACACCGATGGCGTCGACCCAGCTGGCACGTCCGCGCCAGATCAGAGCACGCGCTACACCGGCACCACGACCCAGACGCTACCGACCTCGACGTTCGCGACCGCGAAGGTCGGCGCGTTGCCGAGCCTCCGCCAGGTCAAGTGCGTCGGCACCGACGAGCCCGAGCCCAATGGCAAGCCAGTGAGCGAGCTCTCGTTCGCAGCTGATGTCACGACGCGCTCGCAAGTGTTCCCCGATCTGTTCGGCTTGCCGTACTACGACGAGACCTGGACGCTCACGTATGAAGGGTCGCTGTCGATCGATACGAGCGCGACCGCGAACGATGGCCCGGCGATCCGGACCAGCCAGATGTACGTCGATGCCGATGGGCTTCGCCTGCTCGATCAGACGCACCCGTTCTGCGAGGCCGGCGTCGAGCCCTACGACATCGTCCAGCTGCGTGGTTGCGATTCGACGCTCGGCAATACGGACTGCCCGGTCGGCTACACCTGCTTTGTCCATCCAGAGAGCCAGGTCGCGAACCTCGGCGCCTGCATGCTCGTTGATGAAGCCGATCGCCTCGCGGTCGCGTGCAAGGAGTTCCTGACCTCGCAGCGCCAGTACACGGTCAGCCGCACCACCAGCGGCGAGCTCAAGCTGCTGCCGCGCAAGCGCGTGCTGCTCACCACGCCGGTCGACGGTTGCTCCGACGACACGCAGTGTCAGACGCTCGCGAACTACCGGCTCCAGAACATCGATGCGACGAATCCGCTCAACACGACGCTGGTCGATACGCACACGTTCACGTGCGCGATCGATACCGCACGCGCACCCGAACTCGCCGCGGATGGCGTGAGCGCGATGAAGCGGTGCATCGAGACCTGCTCGGTGAACAGCGATTGCGACACCGGCACGGTCTGCGACCATGGAACCTGCATGGAAGGCGTCATCCCGCCGCAGGCGTGTGTGAACGCGCCCCAGCGTTTCGAGCTTCGCGCGAGCGAGGCCTTCGCCGTGGTCGGAACTCACAGCGGCTACCACCACCGGACCATCGAAGACGCGGGTGGCAACTGCGTGAAGAACCCGAAGGCGAGCATGTACGACATCGGTCGGATTCCGCTGCGCGCCGCGGCGTGTGACCCGGCCGCGGATCCGTACACCGGCAAGCATACGGACGGCACGTTCGACGCGAACCCGTGCGAGACCACGGTCGACCAGTACGAAGCGCAGAACAACTACATCCCGGGCACCTGCACGGCGGCCTCGCCAGCGCAGATTCCCTTGACGCGGAGAGCGGATGCGATTCGTTATCGCGGTCGCGGCCTCACGTTGACGATGGTCAACCCGACCTACCCGGGCGATGCGACGTGCATCGGCGACCGCGCCGGCAACCTCGGCAAGATTCCGGTCGTGCCGAAGCTCTATCAGGCCGCGGTTCGCGTGGTCTCGGGCTTCGCGCCACTCCTGGTCGCGACCGGCGCGGCGTATCCGGTCAAGGTCACCCGCGGCCCCGGCGAGAGCATCTGGATCATGGATGACGGCGACTTCCTCTCGACATCGGTCAGCGTCGCCTCGACGCGCGGCAAGGTCTTCCGGGTCGAGTCGGGCGCGCTGACGGTCCTGAACACGCTCGAGTAGTCCTCGAATCGCCGTTTTCTTGCCGTAGAGATCCCGGGGGCAGAAGCTCGGGGTATGTCGCGCGAGGAAGGGCTCTACAAGGACAAGATCGAGGTCAGCCTCGACGGTCGTCAGATCTTCTACTTGTTCTTCGGTGGCTCCGTCATCGTGGGGCTCGTGTTCGTCCTCGGCGTGATGGTGGGTCGGCGAGTGGAAGCGCGTGGTCACGTCGAGCGCGCGCAGACCCAGGCCGCGGTCGATCCGCTGGCCGCACTCGACCGGCTCGAAGGCGGCGGTGGCCTGTCGTTCCAAGGCGCGCTGCGCGGCAACGGCGATGCGCAGCCCAGCGACGTGGAGAAGGCGATCGGCGAGATGGCGAAGGCCAAGGAGCCCGCGGGCAAGAAGTCCACGGCGCCCGAGGTCAAGAAGGCCGACGAGGCAAAGGCCGAGCCTAAAATCGAGCCGAAAATCGAGAAGAAGTCCGAAGCTCCGAAGGTCGACAAGAAGTCCGACGAAGCGAAGGCCGAGAAGAAGTCGGACGAGAAGAAGTCCCGGTCGGACGACAGCGACAAGAAGACCTCGGACAAAGAATTCCTCGCGAAGCTCGTGAAGAAGTCGGACGAGAAGAAGTCGGACGACAAGCCGCCCGAGAAGCGGGCGAAGTACACGCTCCAGCTCTCGTCGTTCCAGGACAAAGGCGAGGCCGAGGCATATCTCGCGACCGTGAAGTCGAACGGCTTCTCGCCGTACATCACCGAAGCCGAAGTCGACGGTAAGACCTACTACCGGATCCGCCTGGGCAACTACCGCTCGGTCGATGCGGCGAATGACGCGAAGTCGGACGTGGAGAAAGCGACGAAGAAGTCCGCGTCCGTGATGAAGCTCTAAGCGACGGGCTGGAGACTCGGCAGGTCGGCGAGCCACGCGGACTGGGTGCCGTAGAGCACGAGCACGAGGCCCGCGCCGAGCGGCCACGGACGAGGCCGCTCGGTCGGCGCGACGAAGCTGATCGCGGTCGCACCATGGATGCGGGCCTCGAGCAGGGCCGGTGCGAGCGCACCCTCGACGATCGCGATGCGATGAAACCGCGCTGCGAGCTCGGTCTCGATCTCTCCATCCGTGCGGCCTTCGCGCGCCATGCGATGCGCGCCCGCGTGCGGGGTCTGTGGCCCGCTACCGACGAGGCGAACCTCGCGTGGCGGCGCGCCATCGAGGAGGTCGGTGACCGGTTGCGCTAGCCTGACCTTGCCGCCGCTGCGCTCGATCAGCGCGAGTGCGCGGAGCTGGCCCTGTCCGAGCGGTTCGGTCCAGTCCGCGAGCAAGCGCGACACGCGCGCGATCGCGAGCGCGGACTCGCCGACGAGGTGCGTCGCGTACAGGGCGACGAGCGCACGACGTGCGACGAGGGACAGGCCGAGCCGGTGGGCGAGGTCGCCGAGCTCGGTATCGAGTGCGACGAGCGGCGCTTCGGTCTCGGCACCGCGTGCGATCTCGGCGCCGTACACCGCGAGCGCCTCGCGCCAGCTGGAGCGCGAATGAGCGTGCGCCTGCGGAGGTGGCGCGGCAGCAGGTGCACTCGGCACCGACGGTGGTGCTTGCGTGAACGTCTGCAGCTTCGCAGGTGCAGCCGTTGTCGAGCCGCCCGCCGCGGAGCTCGCGGATGCCGACGCGACGACCACCAGCGTGCTCGCCATGCTCGCAGCAGCCGGGGCATTGCTCGCGACCACGGCGGACGCGGCATCGCGCATCGCGCGGAGCTTGTCGGCGGCCGTCGCGAGCACGGGCTCCGCAGCCACCTCGGCCTCGGCGACGAGTGGGGCTCCGACCCCGCCGATCGCGACGCGCCAAGGTTCGGCGGCGCCGGCCGCGAGGCCGAGCAAGCTGATGTCTTCACCGATCACGAGCTGCGCGAGCGCGATGTCGGAGCCGGGAGCCCACTGCGGCGCATCGATCGTGAACAGGCTGTGCGCGTAGCAGTGCAGCCGCACGAGGCCCTTTTTGGTGACCAGTACGACGAGCGGCGAGAGGGGATTCGAGATGACGTGCTCGACGGGCGCGCCGATGTAGTGCCGGAACGGGCGCCCATCGGAGAGGCGATAGACGAACACCTCGTCGCTGTTCGGCCGCGTGACCCAGAGGTGACCGGCCGCGACACCGATCGTGCGAGGCGGTGGTGGGAGCTCGAGGGCGAGCTTGCGGAGCGGCCGACCAGAGACCGCGTCCCAGACCTCGAGCTTCTTGCCCTGACCGACGACGAGCTGGTTGCGCTCGATGCCGGTGATAAACTCGATCGAGCCACCTTGCAGATCGACCGCGTGCGACGCGAGGCCACGGCCATTCGCGCGCACGATCGCGACCTCCTTGTGATCGGTCGAGACCATCACGAGCCGACCCGCTGCGATCGCGGCGATCCGCGCGGGCATCGCGAGATCGATGCGTGCGGTGGTCTCGAGCTCGGGCGGATAGTGGAGCTGGACGCGCGTCGTGCCGCCGTTGCGCGTCGCGGTGACGAGCACGTTCGGCGGACCATTGACGATCGCTGTGTCCGCGTCGTCGGTCTCGAGCTCGATCGTGCTGACCGCGGGCAGCGTGGCTCCCGCGAGTAACGAGACGGAGCGACCCTGACGCGCGACGGCCCACTGGCCATCGGGGCTCGTCACCAGTTGGGTTGTGCTCACTTCTTGAAACCGCGGATGATCTTGACGAGACCGTTCAGCTCGTCGGGATCATCCGCGAGGTTCGGATTGCCAGGCATCATCGCGTTCTTGCCGACAGCGGCGCCGCCTTTGACGATGATGTCCTTGATCTGCTCATCGGTGACGCTCGCCTGCCAGGCGGGGTCGGTGTAGTTGCGCGGCTTGACCGGCAAGCTCGCCGCGACCGGACCGTTGCCGTCGCCGTTCGGGCCGTGGCAGGTCTGGCACAGCTGACCGAACAGCGCCGCGGCGCGCTCGTCACCGGTCATGGTCGTGCCGGTGCCGGGCTTGCCTTGCTGGCCTTTCGGGCCCGATTCGGGCTTCGCACCGGGCACGCCCGAGGACGGCGGAGGTGGTTCGTTGTTCTTGCTGCAGGCGAAACCGAGGACCAGGACAGACAACAACAGGCCGCGCATCGTGCGGCGATAGTACACGGCTGAGGGCCTATGGATCTTTGCGCGTCCACGCCCGATCGAGCGACGTGCCCTTGACCGTCAGGTGAAGCTCGTACGCCGAGGCTGCGCTGTCGCAATCGAGGTTGCCGACCGCGCGCACGGTCGCACCCTGGCCGTCTTGATCGGGCAGGTACTCGTACGCATAGCGATACGGATCGTCGATCGAGAACGCGAGGTCCTTCCAGCCCTTCGCGGCCCAGGTCGTCGGATCGGGCTGACACTGGCCGCCTTGCTCGCAGCACGACACCTGCGGCGTCAGCGGCGCGGCAACGCTCGGCACGCGGCCGGTCACGGCGACATGCTGCTCGACCTTGTCCGCGATCACGCCGAGCAGCTCTGCGGCCTCGCGCGCGCGAATCTTCGCATTGCACGATCGCTTCGCGACGGGGCAGGTCGCCAACGCGCAGAACGCGAGGAGCGCGAGGATGTAGCGAACGCGGCGCATGCCACGCGGGTATACCAGAGCTCTACGGCAGCGGTTGCAACATTGCGGTCGGGACCACGCCGGTCAACGTCTCCAAGAATGCGAGGAGGTCGGTGCGTTCCTGCGCGCTCAGCGTGACCTTCACGAGCTCGGTCTTGGGATGGTCCTTGGTGTAGTTGTCGAGTGCTTCGCCGAGCGTGTGCGCGCCACCATCGCTGAAGAACGCCGCGCGTCTGGCGACACCGCGCAGGCTGCGCGTCGGCGTCGGCGTCGGAAAGCCGGTGTCGTGATCGCGGCCATCGGTATAGAGCGGCGGCGTGTGGCAGGTGCCGCAGCGCGCCTTGCCGATGAACAGGCGATAGCCGTTCGCGACCGGATCTTTCGAGGTGGCGGCGCTGCGCTCCTGGTGATCCCACGGCGAGCCGGCGTCGTAGCGCGTGAGCAGGAACCCGACGAGCGCCTTCGTCACTGCTTCATCGCGCCCACCGCCGATGCGCTCGAGGTGGGCGCGATAGCCGGGCACCGCCTCGATCGCATTCGCCGCACCATCGAGGTCCTGTCCCATCTCCTTGGCGAAGTGCGCTGGGAACGCCGCGATCGCGCGCGGATTCCACGCGAGGTTCTCGAGCTCGGGTGGGTTGCGTCGATCGCGGTGATCGCCGGATCCGGACGTCCGCACCGGCACGCCGTTGTTGCGGTTCGCGAGGTCGTGGCAGGTCGTGCACTGCGTGCGTGGATATTTCGCGAGCCGCGGATCACGGAACAGGAGCTCGCCGAAGGCGACCTGCTCGGGCGTCACCGCTTCGAGCACGCCGGCAGGCGCAGGAGGCAAGCCGAGGGGGATTTCGGGGAGCGGAGGTGCAGGCGGCAGTGCTGCAACATCGGCTTGGCTCGCGGGCAGCAACTGTCGTCCATCCTGGGCACTACTCGGGTGCGAAGGCTCGACCGGCTTTTTCTGCTCGCTCTTCGGACACCCGGCGAGAGCGAGCCACAGCAGCGCGAATTTCACGCGGCGAGCTTACCCCACGCGGGCACAGCATCGAGCACGCGCAGGACATTGCCACCGAGGATCTTCGCGAGCACGCGATCGGAGATGCCGCGTCGTGAGAGCGCGACGGTGAGGTTCGGCATCGCGGCGATATCTTCGAGCCCGATCGGCGGTACGACGAAGCCATCGAAGTCGCTGCCGAGCGCGGCGACATCTTCCCCCGCGACGTCGATCACGTGCGCGATGTGATCGACGACCGCCTCGATCGAGGCCGAGCCGAGATACTTACGCGAGAAGATGATGCCGATGCAGCCACCTTTGTTCGCGACCGCTCGGATCTGATCGTCGTCGATGTTGCGCCAGTGCTCGTGCACGCCGAGGACGCCGGTGTGCGAGACCATCGGTGGCACGGTCGCGAGCTCGAGCACATCCATGAAGCCGCGGCGATTGATGTGCGCGAGATCGACGATCACGCCGCAGCGCTCGCACTCGCGCACGACGTCGCGGCCGAACGCGGTCAGGCCTTCGTGCGGATCGGAGCCGCGGCCCTTCGCGGGGCGGCCGATCGCATTCTTCGAGAAGTGGAGCAGGCCAAGGTAGCGCACGCCGCGGCGCGAGAACGCTTCGATCGGATCGAGCTTGCTCTCGAGCGCCTGACCGCCTTCGATGCCACCGAGCGCGGACAGCCGGCCCGCGGCCTTCGCGGCGCGTACGTCCGCGCCGGTGCGCGACCACGTCAGCTGTTCGGGGTGCTTGCCCATCGCGACGTCGAGCGCATCGAGCTGGCTGTTCACCGAGCGCGTGCAGCCGCGCTCGGGCAGCGGGTTCGTCCAGAAGCTGAAGAACTGACCCGCCATCCCGCCATCGCGCATCCGCGGTAGATCGACGTGACCGATCAAGTTCGCGATGGTCGGCATCGGACGCTCGTGGCGCACCGCGAGGTCGTAGCCGAGCTTGTCCATCAACTTCGCGGTGTCCGCGTGGAGATCCATCACGAAGATCTCGTCGTGGAATGCGCGAGCCTCGTCGAGCGTGAGCGCCATCGCTGTACTGTGCACGCACCGACCTCTTCGGTAAAGCTGCCGCGTTCGAGCGTTGCACACCTCGCTCGCAAGTTCGCGGAATGCCCCGAGCTTCGCGTGGCACGCAGCTGGCTCTGGAGACCAGCATGCACTCGCGCACCTACCTTCTCGGCTCCGACGCGATGCTCAGCGCTTGATGAAACGATCGCGCGCGACTTCGAGTACCGCGAGCGCGGCATCGACGCGATTGAACGGCGGCATCACGTACGCACCGGCGACGCGATGCTTCACTGCGGCGAGAGCTTCCTGGGCGATCTTGATGCCCTCGGCACGTGCCGCAGGACCGCTGCCGACCTTCGCCATGCGCTCGCGATACTCCGCGGGGATGCCCATACCCGGCACTTCGTTGTGCAGGAACTCGGCGTTGCGATGCGACGCGAGCGGCAAGATGCCGACCATCACGGGGAGCCCGAGCGGCTTCACGTCCTCGAGGAACCGCTCGAGCGTGCGCGGATCGTAGACCGGCTGAGTCATGACGAGCTCGGCGCCCGCCGCTTTCTTCTCCTCGAGCCGGCGCAGCTCGCGCTCGCGATCGTGCGCCCCGGGCTCGGCGCCGGTCGCGAGCACGAACGAGGTCGGCTCGCACTCCTTGCCAGCGGGATCGACGCCGGCGTTGAGGCCGGCGGCGATGCGCAGGAGGCCGATCGAGTCGACGTCGTAGACCGGCGTCGAGAACGGGTAGTCGCCCATCTTCGGCGGATCGCCCGTGATGATGACGAGGTTGCGCAGGCCGAGGCCTTGCGCACCGAGCAAGTGCGCGACGAGCCCGAGGAAGCTCCGATCACGAGAGCACACGTGGAGGATCGGCTCGCCCAGGGTCTTCATGGCGATCTGCGCGCAGACCGCGACGTTCGCCATGCGTGCCGAGGCGCGCGGGCCATCCGCGATGTTCACGATGTCGACACCACCCGCGACGAGCTGGTTGACCTGATCGAGCGTCTTTTGTATGTCGAGTCCCGCCGGCGAGGTCAGCTCGACCGAGACCGCGAAGTCGCCCGCAGCGATCCGCGCACCGAGCTTGCTGCGCCCCGCGAGCGGATGCTTCGCGGGTGGCGCGACGGCGGGCTTCGTCACGATCTCGATCGTGGGGCGATCGGTCGTCTGCGTATCGAGCTTGGCAGTCTCGCCGCGCAGCATGCGGACCGCACCGAGCATCGCGCGCGTGTGCTCCGGCGTGGTGCCACAGCAACCGCCGACCATGCGCACGCCGCTCTTCAACATCCGGCGTGCGAACACGCCGAAGTGCTCGGGGTTCGCGACGTACAGCGTGCGACCTTCGACGGAGGCGGGGAGGCCGGCGTTCGGCTGCGCGATCACCGGCTTGCCGCGACCGACCATGCCGGTGACGACTTGATAGAGCTCGCTGGGCCCGAGCCCGCAGTTGCCACCGACGACATCGGCGCCTGCGGCGATCAGGCGATCCGCGATCTCGGCGGGACCGAGGCCACCGTCGGAGCGGCCCTGGCCGTCGAACGTCATCATCGCGAACACCGGCACCTTGGGGCCGCGTTCGCGCGCGACGTCGATCGCTTCTTCCATCTCGAGGATCGACGAGAACGTCTCGAGCGCGATCGCATCGGCGCCGGCGAGCACGAGCGTATCGATCTGCTCGGCGAGCGCGAACCGCGCGAGCTTGCGCTCGGTGCGTGTAGCGATGCCGAAGTTCACGCCGGTCGGGCCGACCGCACCGGCGACATACGCGCGATCGCCCGCCGCCTCGCGCGCGAGCGCGATGCCTGCTCGATTGATCGCCTTGATCTGATCGGCAAGGCCGTGGCGCGCGAGCGAGATCCGGTTCGCGCCGAACGTGTTGGTCTCGATCACGTTCGCGCCGGCCGCGACGTAGTCCTCGTGGACCTTGCGCACGAGCTCGGGCTGCGCGGTGTTGAGCTCGTCATAGCTGCGCGTGTGAAGCACACCGCGCTCGTACAGCAGCGAGCCCATCGCGCCGTCGATCAGCAGCGGGCCGGCTTCGATCTCTTCGGCCAGTGGTTTAGCGGGACCTGTCGTCATGCGCGTTTCTCGTTCGCCATGCCCATCGCATCGAGCGAACGGCGAACGGAGCGAAATGCATCGCCGCGGCCGATCTGGGCGAGGTGGCCACCATCGAACCACATCACGTCGCGATCCCAGTGCTTCGCGAGGATCTTGGCCTGCTCGGGGCCGGTGATCCGATCGCCGCGGCCCGCGATCACGAACCGGTGGTCGCGCGGGATGCGCGGCTCGCGCGTGAGCGGTGAGTGGACCGCGAACGCGTCGATCAACAGATCCTGCGTGACGCCATCTTTGATCGCTCGGCGACGCTGTGGCGAATCGTCGTTCGATCTCCACATCAGGTGGCCGAACGACACCGCCGGAATCATCGCCACCGCGAAGTCGACGCCGCCGACATCACCCACGCCCGCGGTGCTCGCCCACAGCGCGGTCGTGTAGCCGCCGAGGCTCATGCCCATCACGCCGATGTGCTCGGAGCCGCGCGAGCGCAGGAACATCGCGAGCGCACGCAGATCGTAGATCGCGTGACCGAACGCTTCGTTCATGCGGAGCGGGTTCGGCGACAGGAACAAGGCGCTCGAGCGCACCTTGCCGTGCTCGGCCGAGATCCGCGCGCCGTGATAGGGCAGCTGGAACGAGCAGACATCGAAGCCGTGCTTGAGCCAGTAGTCCGCGACGAACGTACGCGCGGTGACCCAGTGATTGCCGCCGGCGAGACCGTGGATGAAGACGATCGTGGGTCGGCTGTTTTTTCCTGCACGCGCCCGGCTGGTCCACCACCGCACGTGGGCGGTCTGATTCTCGAGGTGCGAGAGGTAGGGCTCGCGCGCGGCCGGATGGAACGGCTGGTAGTCGGTGGAGTAGGCGAGATCGACGACGTGCGTGCCGAATGGACCTTCGCCTCTCGGCGTGAGCTCGACCTCGGGCATCGCCGGCACGGGGAAGAACCGGCTCGGGGTACCGAGCGTGCCTTCGTTGTAGACCCGCGCTTGAGCGATCAGCTCGACCCGCAGGTCGCGCGTGTCGTCGGGCGTCCCACGCGGCGCCATCTGGCTCTGCAGAATGCGCGCGACACCGCGATCGATCGCCGCCGTTGCACGCGTCAGGACCGACCGCATGCTCGCAACGTAGCGTATTTCGGATCCCCCTGCGACTGAATGGAAATCGCGCTATGACGTCGAAATGGCGATGCAAAGCGCATTGATCGTCGGGTTCGTTGGGGTCGGCCTGGTTGCGGGGTCCTCCAAGGTGGCGAACGCCGATACGTTCGGCGGGTTCTCGAGCATCGAGGTCCCCTACCTGGTCAACCAGGATCGCGTGTGCGTCCCCCTCGAGGTCGCGAACGCCGCGGCGAGCGGGGCGCCGAAATGCGAGAAGGCCGCCGCCGATGACATCGCGAAGCTCACGATCAAGGCCGGCGCGAGCCAGAGCGGCGCGAAGGCGACGTTCGCCGCGACCGCCTCGGCGCGCACGCTGACCGTCACGAAGAATGGCTCGCCCGCCGTGGTGTGGACCGCGCCGGATCCGATCGGCAAGGTCGTCGACGTGTTCGCGAGCACGTACGAGGATCGCGTCGCGGTCACGTACACCACGCGTCAGCTCGGTAAGGAGGTCACGAGCGTGATCGCGTTCGTGATCGTGAAGACCACCGGTCGCGATCCGAACGCGACGCAAAAACCGGGGACGCCGCCGACGCCAACCACGACGCTGCCGCCGCCAACCACCGCGCCACCCGAGGATCCGGCGGTGATCAAGGCCGTCGACGCCGCGAAGAAAGCGTCGAAGGCCAAGGCGCTCGGCGCGTGGCAGGCGGTGCTCGCGGTCGATGCGTCGCACAGCGAGGCGCGCTATCGGATCGCTGCGATCCAGGCCGCCGCGAAACAACCCAGCGAGGCGGTCACCACGCTCGAACAGCTCGCGAAGAGCGCGCGCGGCGATGCGATCGAGTGGCTCGTCGAGGCGCGACGGGATCCCGCGTTCGCCAGCGTGCGTGCGGATCCGAAGTTCCGCGCCGCGGTCGGACTCGATCGGCCCGTCGGGACGTCGTACGAGCGGCTGATGGGGTTCGGCGGTCAGTGGGAGCAGGCAGGCACGAGCTGCGACACCCCCGAGATCCGCCTGCTGCTCCAGCGCGACCGCAGAGTCAAGCTCAACGTCAAGATCAGCTGCAACGGCCGGGTCGACGACATCCCGTTCAAGGGGACCTGGCGGATCGACGATGCCGACCACGTCACGCTCGTCCTGCCGACGAAGGGCCAGGCAGCCACGGTCAAGGACGAGGCGGGGTGTAGTTGGAAGAAGCACGGCGAGGAAGACGCGTTGCACTGCGTCGTCGGCAAGGACCTCGAATTCGAGGTCTTACCCACACGTAGATAGTCCCGGTCGACCGTGAACGGCTTTGTGTCAACGGGCACTAAGTCAGTGGACCCACGCTATGCTCGCAAGTGTGAAGCGCGAAACCGGCTCGACGACCGAACTCGATCCGGTCGATGAAGCCGGCTTGATCCGGCGGTGCCGTGCGGACGAACGCGCGGCGCAAGACGAGTTCTATCACCGCTTCCGTCGCCAGGTCGCCGGCAACCTTTATCGTGTGCTCGGTGATCGATCGGACCTCGAGGATCTCGTCCAGGAAGTGTTCGTGATCGCGTTTCGTGGGCTCGAGCGGTTTCGTGGGGACGCGCGGCTGTCGACGTGGATCTATCGGATCTGCGTCAACGTCGCGCTCGGCCGGATCCGCACGCGTAAGCGCCGGCCCACCGCGATCGGCGTCGCGGATCTCGATTCTGCCGCCGCGGATCCGAGCCTGGTCGAACGTCCGGAGACGCCCGAGCGCACGCTCGAACGTCGCCGCGATCAAGCGCGGGTCTATGAAGTGCTCGAGCTGCTCGCGCCCAAGAAGCGCGTCGTGCTCTACCTCCACGAGATCGAAGGGCTCGATCTCAAGGAGATCGCATACCTCGTCGATTCGAATCCCGTCACCGTACGCACGCGGCTGTTCTACGCGCGTCGCGAGTTCTACAAGATCATCTCTGGCGAGAGCCCGATCTCGGGGTCTCCGGAGTCCGGTGATGAGTAAGCACGTCGAACCCCATCGCTGGGCGGACCTGTTGCGCGGTGATGTCTCCTCGACGGAGTGCGCCGCGATGGAGCGCCACGCGACGACGTGCACGCGGTGCGACAAGGCGCGCGTCCGGATCCAGCGCGCGTCGGATACGTTCCCCGTGCTGCGCGAGCGCGCGGCGCCCGAGCTCGGCTGGGATGGCGTACGCGCGCGCATCCATTGGTCGGTGTCGAAGGCGAAGCGCGAGAGCGGCGAGCACGCACCGATAAAGCGCTCGTGGTTGCCGGTCTTCGTCGCCGCGACCACGGCCGTCGCCGCCGGATCGATCGGCGTCTACTGGTACACGCATGCGTCGACACCGACCGGTGCTCACACTGTGGTAGCGCACGCTCCGGAGGTCAAGGTGGCGGCTCGTCACGCCGCGCCCCTCACCGCCCTCGTCAGCCGCCTCGCGGGTGACGTGATGATCGATGGCGTCCGCGCCTCGGAGCCGAGCACGCTGTTCGCGAAGCCGCTCGGCGTGGGCACCGTGCTCGCGACCGGCGAGGGCCGCGTCGACGTCCAGTTCGGCGAAGCCTCCGCGTTCGGGCTCGGCCCGCGCTCGACGCTGGAGTTTCGCGCGTTCGATGCCGAGACGATCGAGCTCGTCGTCGATGGTGCGGTCGACCTCGAGGTCGCGCCGCGCGCGAACAATCAGCGCTTCCTGGTCACGGCAGGCGATCGCACGATCGAAGTTCGCGGCACGCGCTTCACCGTGAAGCACGATGCGGTAGGCACGCTGGTGTCGTGCCAGCACGGGCTCGTCGCGGTGCGTGAAGCCGCCGTCGCAGGCGAGCTCGAGGTCGCGACCGCGCGCAAAGCGTTCGTCCCGGCGCACGCGACCGAACAGCCCAGAGCCGTGCCGCTCACCGCCGAAGAGCTCACCGCGCTCGCGACGGCGACGCCGTGGTCGACGCCCGGTTGGAATCCCGACCTCGCGCTGCACTCGGCGCCGCTCGAGCTCTCCGCACCGGTCGGCGCGGCGCCGCGCGACCTGCGCGTCGATGGCATCGAGCTCGGCGTCGCGCCCTTCGTGATGCGCGTGATGCCCGGTCGCCACACGGTCGAAGCCGCCGATTCGACGGGGCGATTCCGCCGCGCCGGTTGGGTCGATGTCGCGGCGCCAGGGCCCGGCTCGCACACGGCGCATTTCGACGCGCCGCTCGAGGCCCCCCCCGCGTCGTCGACGAACGCGGTTGTCGTGCGCAAGAAGCAGCTCGCCGCGGGCATCGACCACGCGCGGCTGCAGCAGTGCACGCGCCGGCTCGCGAAGTCGGGTCTGACCGATACGTTCGTCCAGATCGAGATCACGGTCGACGGAGCAGGCGCGGTCAACGTGCTCAACATCATCGATACCGATCTACCGTCGGATACGGCCACGTGCGTGCACGATGCGCTCGCCGACGTTCACTTCGCCGCGGGCCAAGCGGCCAGCTGGCGCGAGAAGCTCACGCTCTAGAAGCGGATTCCGGCGTACACGTCGAGCGAGCGGAACTCGCCATCGTTCTGCGACGGCGGAGCGTAGAGGTCGCCACCACAGCACGGCACCGCCCCGTTCGGCGCGTAGTACACGATCGGCGTCGAATCGATCGTGCGCTGACCGATGTGAAACCGTGCGCCGATCGTGAGCCCCCCCGCGGCGCGATACTCGAGACCCGCGCCCGCTTCGAAGTGATGACCATCGGTCTCGCCTGAGTAGCCGGTCGTCGAGCGATCGATGCCCGCACCCGCGAACAGCTGTGGCACGAGGCCGAGCTGGTTCGAGCCGAGGTCGAGCACGAGGAGGCCGGTCACGACCCTCATGTCAGTCGAGCTGTCGGTCGCGTTGGTCTTCTGGATATCGAGCTCGGCCGCGAACCGCGGGGTCAGGCCGAACCGCGCGAACACCGACTCGGTGGTCAGCGGGTTCTGGCTCGCGTTCACACCATCCTGGGTCACACCGGCACCAACACCGACCGTGATGGAGCCCGCGAAGGCGGAGGGGCCGGAGAGAAGGGCGGCGAGGGCGAGTCCACGAGCAAGGCGCATGAAGGCTCACACAGCACGCCCCGTGCCCATACAACCGCGCGAAACTACGCGATCAGTCCTCAGAAATCCGAGAGCAACCCTCGGATTAACTAAGTGATGCAGCAATCTTTTCGGCCGCGCGGGTCGCCATCGCCATGATCGTGACCTGCGGGTTGACGCCGAGCGAGGACGGCACCGAGGCGCCATCCACGACGTAGAGCCCCCGCGTGTCGTGGCACTGGTGATTCTGATCGACGACCGAGCGGCTCGGATCGACGCCCATGCGCGCTGTCCCGAGCGGGTGGTACGCGGACACGTCGAGGTCGCGTGCGCGAATCGTGGCGCGCCGCAGCTTCGCGAGATCGTCAGCGGACTCGAGCACGTCGAAGCCCGCGATCGGGGTGTGGATGCGATGTGCACCGGCCGCGAAGAACACCTGGGCGAGCACGTCCACTCCGCGCTTGATGTGCGCGACGTCGTGATCGCCAAGCGAGTAGCGGATCACCGGCTGACCCAGCACGGACGTGACCGAGCCGCGCGAGTGATCCTCGACGAGAAAGCCGAAGCTCGCGACGTGATCGAAGGATTCCGCGAGCCGCACCAGCTCGGGGCCGATCAAGTTCGTGACGGTGAGGCTCATCTCGAGCGGCAACATCGCGCCCTCGAACAGGATGCCTTCCTCGTGAAGGTCCTCGATCCCGTAGCCCTGGGGGATGCCTTTCCAGCCGAGGATCTGTTCTTCGAATTCGGCGAGTGCCCCGCATGCGGGATGGATCGAGAGGTTCTTGCCGAGCTGACCCGAGCGATTCGCGAGGCCCTGCTGGCCGAGCACGATCGGGGTCATGATCGAGCCACACGCGATCACCACGCTCCGCGCGCGAATGGTCAACGTGCTGCCATCGGCGGTCTTCGCGACCACGCCGACCGCCCTGCCTCCCTCGACGAGGATCCGCGTCATCTTCGCGTTCGAGAACAGCTCCGCACCGGCGCGGAGCGCGAGCGGGATGTACGAGACGTTCGTCGATCGCTTCGCGTCGGTGGGGCAGCCGAACACACACACGCCCTGGCCATCGCACGCCGGGGCGTTGCGCTTGAGGGGACCATGGCGCGTGAAGCCGAGCGCATCGCAGCCGCGCGCGATCACGCGACCGTTGCCGCCGAGTAGCGCGGCCTTCGCATGCTCGACTCCGAGGACGCGCTCGACGCGATCGAAGTAGGGCCCGAGCTGGTCGGGTCCGAGCTCAGACAGGCCGAGGTCACGCTGCCATTCGCGGAGCACGCGATCGGGCGTGCGGTAGCACGTGCCACTGTTGACGGTCGTGGTGCCACCGACGGTCTGGCCGAGCGGGATCGGAATGCCGACGTTGCCGAGCGAGAATGTGCCGCCACCGCGGCGATATAACTTCTGCTGCATGTCGAACGCGCGACCGGTGAAGTCACCGCGCTCGAAGTACCGACCTTCTTCGACGAACACGACCGCGAGCCCGGCTTCGGCGAGCTCGCGCCCGACGACCGCGCCGCCGGCACCGGTGCCGACCACGACGACATCACACTCGAGCGCCGTGTCGCCGCCGAGCGCTTCGCCGGCGTGCACGCGATCGCGCATGTACGCAGGCTTGGCTTCGGCGCGAATGCGCTGCTGGTCGTACACGCAGCCGAGCTGCTTGTAGAGCGCGGGATCATCGAAGTGCGCGATCTTGAGTGGCGAGACGAGCGCGCGCAGCATCAAGCGCCGCACGACATCGCCCGTGCGAAAGCCCTCGAGCACCGCGAGCCGGAGATCTGCCGACAGCGCGGCGAAGCTCCGCCGATGGCGCAGCCACGCAGTCGCATCGATCGCGCGAACCAGAGCGTGGATGCCGGTCGCGACCGGCGAGGGCAGGCCGGCGAGCAACCGTTCGACCTTCGCGACGGTCGCCTCACCCGCGCCTGGAATGAACTTGCCGGCCGGAATCGCAGCCTCCGCGATCGCGAGCAATGTTGCGTTCACCAACCGACCCTACACCGATTGGTTCGATGGTCCAACCAGTAAGTTATCTGCTGAACACGGCGTCGAGAAGTCCGTAGGTCGCCGACAGATTTGCACCCAGAAACACGATGCCGCCGGTCTCCGCGACGTCGGCCGCGAGACGCAACCCGGAGGCCTGGTTGAACAGCATCGTGAAGCCGAGCTGGCCTTCGACGCGGAGGCCTTTGTCGGTTTTCATCATGTCGTCGCTCGAGACCTGCAGGATACCGGTCAGGTCGAACATGCCGAACGGATCGCCGTGATCGCCGTAGGTGTAGCGCGTCATGTGCGCGGTCCCGCCGGCCGCGTACGGCGAGGGCTGGCCATCCGCGGCAAACAAGCGATAGCGCGCGTACGCAGTCCCCGCGACTTCGAGCTTGTCGTCATCGAGCTGCGCGCCGTAGCCCGCTTGCACGAGGAGCTGCTCGACGCGGCCGTTCTCGTAGCCCGAATCGACCAGGCCTCGAGGGCGGCGCAGGTAGCCTTCGCCGAAAGAGATCTGAAGATCCAGGCCGCTCGGGCGCACGAACAGCTGCGTGTCGCGCAGCACGTTCAAGATCTCGTACGCTAGTCCGGCATCGGGCTCGCCGAGCAACACGCCCGCTTCGCGCAGGATCGTGACGGTCGACACGAGCGAGCGATACGTCGAGCGCTCACCGCGCAGCACCCACCACGTGAGCTGGAGCTTCTTCGATGTCGCCGCGTCGATCGGCTTGCCGAGCGCACGCGCCGCATCGAGCGTGCGCGCCAGGCGGCGCACCCGGATCGCGGCGCCGACGTCGAGCATGCGGCCGTAGCCCGCACCGAGCGCGACATCGAGGTCCGCGTTCGTGGTGGTCAGCTTGAAGTCAGCGTTGCCGTTCTGCTGGATCTGTTGATCGCTGACGACGTCCGAGGTGTAGGTGGTCTGCAGCGCCCCCGCCGCCTTGCCGACGCCGTAGATCCCAGCGCCGCTGTAGAACCGCGCTTCACCGTCGACATCGATCGAGAGCTCGGCGCCGCGAATCTGCTCGCGGCCTTGCGGATTGATGAGGCCCGTCACGAGGTGCGCACCTGCATCGGTGCCCCACGCCATGCTGTCGCGCTCGACGCGATGCGACCACGCGCCGGCGACATCGGCCGCGGCATCCATCCGCTTGCGACCGGTGTCGTACGCGAAGCTCGCGGTCCCACCCGCGAACGTGAGCCGGTCGTACGCGGCGATGGTGTCGTCCGAGAGCACGGGCAGCGCCGGCAGATCCGACGACGGCTTGGCGCCGACGAGCGGCGCACCGCTACCCACGTCGAGCAACTTCGAGCCGGTACCCGCATCGACCGCGCCTGTGTCGGCGGGAGGTCCGGGTCTGGCTTCGGGCTGGGCGACGACGACCGGGGCCTTGTCGGGAACCTTGTCGGATGCCTTCACCGGGGTCGGCGCCGCATCGGCGCTCGCGCCGAGCTTGGCCAGCGACTTCTTCGCGAGGTCGCGCTGGCTCTTGTCGCGCGAGACATCGTTCGCGATCTTCTGCAGCGTCGGGACCGCGGCCGGGTCGCCGAGCGTGCCGAGCCCTTCGATCGCGATCTCGCCGATGATGTCGAAGGTCTCGCTGTCCGCGAGCTTCATCAGCTCGGGCACGGCCTTCTTGTCCTTGCTCTGGCCGAGCTTCTTCGCGGCATCGCGCCGCTTGTCCTTCCAGACCGAGCGATCCATGTCGGTCGGCTGGTTCTCGATCACCTTGATCAAGTCGGGCACCGGCTCCGCGCGTACGAGCGCCGAGCCGAGCATGCCGAAGCACATCGCGACGACGGCGAGGCGCTTCATCGCTGACCCCCCAGCCGGAGGCAGGCCATCGCGTTCGGATTCGGATTCTGCGGCGAGTTCTGGACCTTGAGCGCGTCGCACGACGAGGCGGCGACACAGTTGATGATCAGCGTTTGCTCGACCTCGATCGAGGTCTCGATCCGATCGACGCACGCACCCCAATCGAAGTGCTTGTCGGTAGCGCCGGAGTGGATCGAGATGGCGCCGCAATCGACCATCTTCCAACACGCGCCTTGCGCTGTCGAAAGCGGGCCCGTGCAGTCGTCATTGATCGCGCCGCCTTCGGCGCAGTTTGCGTGCGAACCCGTCGCGGTATCGTCGCCGGCGCTACACGCGGCGAGTAAGACAAGGCAGAGCCAAGACTTCATCGCCGCGCATTGTATCCGACCGGCGATCAGCGGTCGCGTTTGCGGACCAAGTTGGAGACCGGAACGATCACACCCTCCGCCGAGGTCAGTGACTGCGCGACGAGCTCGGCGATGTCGAGGACCTGGATCTTGTCCTCCATGTTCTTGGCCTTCATGCCGTCGGTCAGCATGATGTTGCAGAACGGGCAGGCGACCGCGACCGCATCGACGCCCGCGGCGATCACCTCGTTCGAACGATTCTCGTTGACCCGCTGGCCCTCGTGCTCGTCCATGAACATCCGGCCGCCACCCGCGCCACAGCACATGCCGTGCTGCTTGCTGCGCGGCATCTCGACGATGTTCGGGATGCCGATCGAGGCGAGCACGTCGCGCGGCGCATCGAACTCGCGGTTCCACCGGCCGAGGTAGCAGCTGTCGTGATAGGTGATCGAACCCACCGGCGCGTTGTTCGCGTCGCTCCTGAGCTTGCCGGTCGTGTAGAGGTGATCGATCAGCTGGGTGTGGTGGACGACCTCGAAGTTGCCACCGAACTGCGGGTAATCGTGCCGCAGCGTGTGCAGGCAGTGCGGGCAGCTCGTCACGACCTTCTTCGCGTTTGCGGCCTTGAGCGTCTCGATGTTCTGTTCGGCGAGCGCCTGGAACAGCATCTCGTTGCCGGTGCGACGCGCCGGATCACCGGTGCATGCTTCGGAGTGGCCGAGCACCGCGTACTCGACGCCCGCCGCGTTGAGCACTTTGATCATCGCGCGGGTCTGCTTGATGATGCGCGCGTCGAACGCGCCAGCGCAGCCGACCCACAGGATGTACTCGGGGTCCGGGTGATCCTCGATCAGCTTGACGTCGAGATCCTTCGCCCAGTCCATGCGCTTGTCGTTGCCGATGCCCCATGGGTTCGATTGGCGCTCGATGTTGCGATAGGTGCGCTGGAGCTCCGGCGGCGTCTTCTCTTGCTCGAGCACCAGGTTCTGGCGCATCTGCAAGATCTTCAGCGGATGCTCGATGAACACCGGGCAGACTTCCTGGCAGGCGCCGCACGTGGTGCACGCCCACAGCGTGTCCTCGGCGATCCGGCCGCCGGTCATCTTCGGCATCGACTCGAGCTCGGCCTTTGCCGCACCGAGCTCGCCGCGCGCGAACACGAGGTCGGGCGCCGGGTGGTCGTCGTGCACGGTGCCGGGCTCTTCGCCGTCGTGGCTCTTGGCCGCGTAGTCCTCGAGCGAGGTGACGCTGACCTCGAGCGCCTTGATCTTGTCGCCGAGCTGGATGCGATCGAGCATCTCGTAGCGAATGTCGTGAACGAGCTGCATCGGCGAGAGGTTC
This sequence comes from Kofleriaceae bacterium, assembly GCA_043780895.1. GTDB lineage: Bacteria > Myxococcota_A > Polyangia > Haliangiales > Haliangiaceae > JABFXX01. Next base: position 63,179 of record JAYWCI010000259.1, read on the forward strand.
TTGCCGGTGTTGTAGGCGGGGCAGTAGTTCGAGCAGCGCGCGCACTCGGTGCACGCGTACGTGTCCATCAGCGACTTCCACGAGAACTGCTCGAAGTTGCCGACGCCCCACTGCTTGTCATCTTCGAGATCGATCTTCGGCAGATCCAGCCGGCGCTCGCTGCGGTTGCGCGCGAAGATGTTCGGCAGCGCGCCGAGCAAGTGGATGTGCTTGGAGTAGGGCAGGTAGTTGAGGAACGTCAGCAGGATGAGGACATGGAGCCAGTAGCCGATCACGTGGCCCTGGTGCGAGGCGTGCTCCGAGAGCGGCGCGAGCCACGTGCCGATCGTGCCCGAGACCGGCAACCACCATGGCGCCGAGCCGCCGGCCGAGACCGTGCCCGCGACCTCGTAGCCGTGCATCAAAAAGTGCGTGACCATCAGCGAGCCGATGCCTCCGAGGATCAGGCCGGCATCGAGGCTCATCGGGATCAGCGACGGCTTGACGAGCACGCGGCGAATCACCGCCCACGTGACCATCAGCAGCACGATCAAGTTGAAGCCGTCGATCACGGCGTAGATCGGCTGGAAGATGACCCCCGGCAGGAGCTCGAGCGAGACGCCCGGGATCAGGCTCGAGACGACCAAATCGACGGTCGCGAGCGTGATGATGAGGAATCCCCAGAAGATGAACAGGTGGTGCTTGCTCGTGCGGTGCTGTGGACCCTCTTCGGCAACCTTCTTCTGACCGAAGAAGTAGATGCCGACATCCATCAGCCGCCCGGGCAGCTGATCGAGACGAGGTCGAGGATCGGCGACACCGGCAGCAAGTCCGCGCCCGAACAGGTACGTGGTGCGGGCAAAGAAGGCCAGCGACGCCGCGAGCAGGAGGATAAAAAGGACCTGGGTCACAGCAAGATCCGCTTACCATGCCGGACCCTTGCAGGGTTTCGTCGATCGCCGGAATCGTGCATGGTGTGAGCTGTGGCCGAGCCCGCGAATCTGCTGGTCGTGAGCGACCTCCATTTCGGGGAGGAGCTGCTTCCGGGGGCGGCAGACGAGCGGTGCGAAGCGGTGAGGCTCGGGGCCGACGCATTCTGCGCGTTTCTCGCGTACCAGGCGGTGCGACGAATTGGCGCTCGCAGCTGGCGGCTCGTGATCGCCGGCGACCTGTTCGATTTCATGTCGGTGGTGATCCCCGGATCCGCACAGCTCCCGGCGACGACCGCCGACGAGCGCCGGCTCGGGGTCGGTCGAAGTGTCGCGGCAGGGGTGCCTCGAATGGCGGCGATCTGCGAGGTCCACGGGCCGCTGCTGGCGGCCCTGGTCAAGTTCGCGGCCGCCGGTCACGCGATCGACATCATCGTCGGCAACCACGACGTCGAGTTGCTCGAGCCGACCGTCATCGCGGAGCTCGATCGCCACCTCCGGCGCGCGGGTGGTGACGACAAGATGATGGCGCGGATCCGCGTCGTGCCGTGGTTCATCTACGTGCCGGGCGTTGCATGGATCGAGCACGGTCACGTCTACGACGAAGGTTGCTCGTTCGAGTTCAACCTCGCGCCGCACGACCCGCGCGATGGACGGCTGATCTTCAATGCCGATTACGCGGCGATCCGCTACCTCGGCATGGCGTCACCGGAGATCGATCCGCACGGCATCGAGGAGTGGAGCTTCTCGGGGTTCCTGCGCTACGCCGCGGGCCAGGGCTGGCGTTCGTTCGTCCGCCTGATCACGGCGTATCTGCGCTTCATGGGCTCGCTGATCGCGGCGAACCTGCTCCACAAGTCGCCTGCGCGGCGCAGCGCGCGTCGCGCGTTGCACCGGCAGCGCGTCGAACAGGTCGCGAGCGCCGCGAACCTCCCGCTCGATACGGTGCGTGCGATCGATCGGCTGGCGCGCGCGCCCCTGACCGTGAGCTGGCGCCGGCTCGGTCGCCTCCTCGTGCTCGATAAGTGGGGCATGATCGGCGGCACGCTGCTCGCGTCTTCGATCCTGTTGCTGGCTGCACCGCGCTGGTTGTTCGTCCTCGGCACGTCGGCGTGCATCGCCGCGATGGTGATCGCGCAGATCCGGCTCGGCAAGCACCTCGTCACCTCGCAGCTACCGATGCGCGCGGTGCCGCGGCGGCTGCGCGAACTCGTCGATGCGCCGGTCGTCGTGTTCGGCCACACTCACGATCCGCGCTGGCAACCGATCCTCGGTGGCGGGCTCTACATCAACTGCGGAACCTGGCTGCCGGCGCTCCGCCCGGGCCTCCGGCGCAGCTTCACGCACGTGCTCGTGCAGCCGCGCTCGGACGGCAAGCCGCTCGTCGAGCTCCGTCAGTGGCGCGACGGCGCGAGCCTGCCGTTCGACGATCGTGCCGACGTCGGCGCCGGGGTGACCCATCCCGGAATTCCGCGAATCGCCGGCTAGCCACCCGCGCGACCGCGCTGTCGGAGGGGCGTGATACCGCTCGATAGGTGAGTGGCCGGAGTCCCGCAGATACGCCGTTGATGCGGCAATACCTCGAGGTCAAGGACAAGCATCCTGACGCGCTGGTGTTGTTCCGGCTCGGTGATTTCTACGAGATGTTCTTCGAAGATGCGGTGATGGGATCGAGGCTGCTCGATCTCACGCTGACCACGCGCGACAAGGGCAAAGAAGATGCGGTGCCGATGTGTGGTGTCCCACATCACGCGGCTCGCGGGTACATCGCGAAGCTCACCGAGCTCGGGCATCGCGTCGTGATGGTCGAACAGGTCGAGGATCCGCGGCTCGCGAAGGGGTTGGTCAAGCGCGAGGTCGCGCGGATCATCACGCCGGGCATCGTGTTCGACGACGAGGTGCTCGATCCGAAGTTGCCGCGCTATGTCGCGGCGATCGTGCCGGGCGCGACGAAGCAGACGTTCGGGCTGGCGTACCTGGATGCAACGACGGGCGAGCTGCGCGCGACGCCGGTCGCGACGGGCGAGCTGATCGACGAGCTGACGAGGGTCGCGCCGAGGGAGATCGTCGTCGAAGCAAAGTGGATCGCGGGGGAAGGCGTGCTCGCGGCGATCAAGACGAGGTATCGGTGCGCGTGGAATGTGGTGACGTCCGCGACCGAAGCCGATGCGATGGCAACGCTCGCGATGCTGACGCTGGCGAATGCGTCGCCCGAGAGTGTCGCCATCGCCTCGGGTGGGAAGCGTTCGCGCGCCGCGGAGTCGCTCCCGCTCGCGACGCCGCTCACGCTCGCGAGTCTGGCCTCGGAGGTCGTGCGCGCCGCGGCGACGGTCTTGAGTTACGCGCGCGCGACCCAGCCCGGCGGCGTGTTGCCCGTGACGAGGTTGGTATCGTACGGGGCCGGCGATTCGGTCGTGCTCGACGAGGCCGCGATCGCGAACCTCGAGCTCGTCGAGACCCTGATCGGTCGGCGGACCCAGGGCTCGCTGCTCGATGTCATCGATCAGACCGTGACCGCGCCGGGCGGTCGTTTGCTGCGGCGCTGGCTGCTGTATCCGCTCGTCGACGTGCCGCAGATCCGGCGACGCCAGGATGCGGTCGCGTGGTTGGTCGGGCGACCGGCGCTGCTCGAACAGGTTCGGCGCGCGCTGTCGCGGATCGCGGATCTCGAGCGGCTTGCGGGCAAGGCGACGCTCGGCGTCGCCACCCCGCGCGATCTGGGTCGGCTGCGCGATGCGATCGCGCAACTACCGGAGCTCGTCGCGCTGGTCGCGACGGGCGCGACCAAGCTCGATCCGGTGCCGGCGCTGTTGAGCTTGAGTGCGGTGCTCGCGCCCGAGCTCGCCAAGGTCGCGCAACGGCTCGGGCGATCGATCGTCGACGAGCCGCCGGCGATGCTCAAGGATGGCGGCGCGATTCGCACGGGCTACGACAAGATCGTCGACGAGTGTCGCGAGCTCGCCGATGGCGGCAAGAATCAGATCCTCGCGATCGAAGAGCGCGAGCAGCGCGAGTCCGGGATCGCGAGCCTCAAGGTTCGCTACAACCGCGTGTTCGGCTACTACATCGAGATCACGAAGTCGCATCTCGCGAAGGTGCCCGCGCACTACGCGCGCAAGCAGACCGTCGCGACCGGGGAGCGGTTCGTGACTCCCGAGCTCGCCGAGCTCGAGAAGAAGGTCGTCGCCGCCGAAGAAACCCTCGCGGTGCGCGAAGCCGAGCTGATGCGGATCGAAGTCCAGGCGGTCGCGGCGGTCGCGGAAAAGATCTCGGCCGCCGGTGCTGCGCTCGCGGTGGCCGATGTGTGCGGCTCGCTTGCCGAGGTTGCCGCGCGTCGCAACTACTGTCGGCCCGTTGTCGACGAAGGTCAGGTGCTCGAGATCACCGACGGTCGCCATCCTGTGATCGAAGCGATGTTGACCGAGGGCAGCTTCGTGCCGAACGATTGCCGGCTCGATCCGGATGCCGAGCAGCTCGTGCTGATCACCGGGCCGAACATGGCGGGCAAGTCGACCTACATGCGTCAGGTCGCGCAGATCGCGCTGCTCGCGCAGATCGGTTCGTTCGTGCCGGCGAAGGCCGCACTGATCGGGGTGTGCGATCGCGTGTTCACGCGTGTCGGTGCGGCGGACAACCTGTCGCGCGGCGATTCGACGTTCATGGTCGAGATGCGCGAGACCGCGACGATCCTCGCGAAGGCGACGCGGCGGTCGCTCGTCGTCCTCGATGAAGTCGGCCGCGGCACGTCCACGTTCGACGGCGTCGCGATCGCGTGGGCCGTCGCCGAGCATCTCCACGATGCGATCGGTGCGCGCACCCTGTTCGCGACCCACTACCACGAGCTCGTCGCGCTCGCCGAAGCGCGGCCGCGCGTGCGCAACGTGTCGGTCGCCGTCCGCGAGCACAAGAACGAGATCGTGTTCCTGCGCCGCGTCGTCGCTGGCGGCGCGAACAAGAGCTACGGCATCGATGTCGCGCGACTCGCGGGTCTGCCGAAAAACGTGGTCAGCCGCTCGCGCGAGATCATGAGCAAGCTCGAGGGTGGATCGAAGCTGGGAAGCTCCGCGCAGCTGTCGCTGTTACCTACTGCAGCACCTGCGGGTCGGTCGGCGGCTCTCGCGCGGCTCGCCGGGATCGATCCGAACCGCATCACGCCGCTCGAAGCACTCCAGCTCCTCGTGGAGCTGAAGTCCTTGGTTTGACTACATTCAGGTGAGGGTCTCCACCCCCAACCTCGACCGATAGGGGGCGCTAGCCCCGAACCAGCCTCGCGCTAACCGGCTGCAACAACTCACGTTCAGCTTGGCTCGGTGTTTGTAATAGGGCTCTCCACGGATCTTATGAGGAGGAACTCTGTGATCAAACTGAAGAGCATCGCGATCGGGGCCGCGTTGTTGACTGCCGCGCCAATGGGCTGTGGTGGTAGCGACACCAGTGGGCCGTTGGGCAGCGTCGACGCGCTCATCATCCTTCAACGTCCCAAGCGCAATGATGGTGGTGACATCTTCCAGTACACCTCGTACATGCCGGGGGCGCGGCTTACAAAGCTGTCGCCGCCGACGGCCGATGGCACCAAGACGACGATCTGTTGTGACCAGGACCCCGAGCTCGCGGGCATGGATATCCAGAACTACGATCTGTCGTTCGACGCGAAGGAGATCGTGTTCGCGGGCCACTCCGCGAAGGACACCCACTACGGTCTCTATCTGTTGACGCTCGACACTGGCGCGGTCACGCAGATCGCGACCGACCCCGGCCGCGACTACGTCTCGCCGATCTTCCTCCCTGGCGACAAGATCTTGTTCAACACCAACGCGGTGGTCTCGAACCCGATCACGGATCCCGATCCGAAGCAGCACGTCGACGAGTACGAGCGCGGCACGACCACCCAGATGGGCGTCGTCAACAAGGACGGCACGAACGAGCAGCTCGGCCCGCGCAACCTCTCGCACCGCACCCAGCCGAGCCTCGCCTCGGATGGTCGCGTGATCTTCACCCAGTGGGATCACCTCGGCGGCGAGAACAGCGGCCACCTCATGTTCATGAACCAGGACATGACGGAGCTGCGTGAAGCGTTCGGCAAGGAAGGCACCGGCGCCTCGAACTCGACCCTCAAGGGTCGCGAGATCTCGCCGGGCCGCTACGTCGCGATCGCGACGGCGCGTAGCCGCACGATCCAAGCCGGCGCGCTGATCGACGTCCGTCTCGGTCATGTCTCCGAGAGCAACGGCATCGTCCGCGCGGACGATGCGATGTCGGAAGCGCACGCTTCGTACGTGTCACTGACGCCCGACGTTCCGACCGACAACTCGCCCTCGGCGAACACGATCGGTCGTTACTACGACGCGTTCCCGCTCAACGCGAAGGAGCACCCGGACCTGCTCGTCTCTTGGGCGGACGGTCCGGTGGAGTCGAGCGTGCTCGCTTCGGCGGGGCTGTCGGCGAACTTCGGCGTCTACCTCTACGACACCGAGCACCTCGCTCGTCACCCGATCCTCGATGACCCGGAGATGTGGGACATCTTCGCTCGTCCGCTCCAGGCGCGTACGGCGCCGGCCGTCACCGCCTCGACGAACGACAACACGCTCGGTCAACAAGCGGTCGTCGGATCTCTGAACGTCTACACCTCGACGCTCCACACGTTCGCGCCGGGCAGCATCTACGGCGTCCGCGTCATGGAAGGCTACTCGTCGGAAGAGGGCTTCCCGCGGATGTTCGGCACCACGATGTTCGAGGGCCACACGAACCTCGGTGTCGCGCAGGTTCAGCCCGTGGATGGAAGCTGGCTCGCGAAGGTGCCCGCGAACGTTCCGCTCCACCTCCAGACCGTCGACCAGTTCGGTATGTCGCTGTTCAACGAGCCCGTGTGGTTCTCGGCTCGCGCCGGTGAATCCCGCGTGTGTGGTGGCTGCCACGAAGACCGCGCTCGCGCGACGGTCATCCCTCCAGGCATCACAGCTGCCGCCGCTGCCGGTCCGAAGGACGCGCTCGGTATGGTCCCGCGCAACCAGCGTGTAACCGCCGCTGCCGACCTCACGAACGCGAACCTGATCGCAGGTGACCTCACCGGCATCGACAAGCTCCGCGACATCAGTTGGGGCCCGTCGGACCCGACGACCGGTGGTACGGGCGGGGTTCAGTCGGTGTTCAACCAGAACTGCGTCGGTTGCCACGGTGCGAACAACACCGCCGGCATCGCCGGTTACACCATCAGCGATGCGATGGGTAACGTCGTCGCGACCTGGACGTTCAACCTCTCGAGCGCCCCGGTGACGATCAACTACGGCACGGCCGACGGCGGCACGCCGCAGACCTACTCGGCCTCGTACCTCACGATGGCCGGCCCGGACATGGAAGCCATCTCGAAGAACAACCTGATGATCACCGGTAACTTCAAGGTCTACATGAACCCGGAAGATGCCGCGAACTCCGAGCTCATCAAGAAGATCAACCCGACCCGCCTGTTCCCGACGCCCGACGTGAGCGTCCGCGCGTTCACCACGAACCCGCACTCGTCGGTCGGTTACGACAGTGGTCGCGAGCTCACGGCGACCGAGTTCTACAAGCTGATCCTCGCCGCTGACATGGGCGTGAACTACTTCTCGCGCTCCAACAACCCGCACAACCAGACCTACTAAGCACCGCGGAAAGGACCCCACCATGAACAAGAACATGAACAAGCTCGCCGCGGTCGCTCTGACCCTGATGACCGCCGCAACCGCGAATGCAGGAAAGGGCGGCAGCGCCGACCTCATCAAGCAAGCCGTCGCGTCGGGATCGCAGGACGCGATCATCGCCGAGGTCGAACGTACCGAAGGCCTGATGTGCGAAGAGTGCATCCAGACGGTTACCAACCTCACCGAGGACAATCGCTTCGCGGTGCGTGAAGTCGCCGCCTGGTGGTTCGGCAAGCGGCCGCAACTCGCGCACCTCATGGCCGAGCAGATGAACGAAGACCTCAAGGGCGACGCGCTCCACGTGCGCAACGCCGCTGACTTCCTCGGCGCCATCAAGGAGCTCAAGTCGCTGCCGAACCTGCGCACTGCGATGGCGAGTGGAAATTTGAATTCCGACGCGAAGCTCGCGCTGGTCCGTGCTGCCGGTTACATGGCGCATGTCGGCGGCAACCCGATCCTCGAGGCCGGCATGGTCGATGCCGACCCGAGCGTTCGCACCCTGGCCATCGACGCCTGGCGCGACGTGATCCATCAGACCGGTAGCGTCACGGTCATCGAGAACCGGCTGACCGATAGCGACGCGACGGTCCGCGCCCACGCGGCGACGGTCGCCGGTGCGGTCCACGACCTGGGCTCGCGGGTCCAGCTCGAGAACCTCGTCGTGAACGATTCGGACTCGACCGTGCGACGCAATGCCGCATATGCGCTCGGCAAGCTCGGCGCGGTCGAGAGCCGCGACGCGCTGACCAAGGCCAGTGCCGATAAATCGGGCCTCGTGAAGAATGTGGCCAAGGCCGCACTCGCGTCGTTGAAGTAAATCCTCCAACAAATCTTCGACGACGAATCGTTCGAACCGCCGCACCTCGGAAGAGGGCGGCGGTTTGTTTTTGCGCTAGAATATCGAGCATGAGGGACTCGGGCTCCGTCTACTCGTACGCTTGTGCGCTCGCCATCGTCTTCACGAGCGGTTGTAGCTCGTGCGATTCGCCAGCAGGCCGCACGTACTACGAACGCAACATCGAGCCGATCCTGCAGCAGAAGTGCGCGGGTAACACCTCGGGTTGTCACGCGACCAATGCCGACGATCCGTACTCGTTCGCGGCTGGCAACTTCGACGTATCGTCGTTCGATGCGGTGCAGAAGCGGCGCGACGTGCTCACGCGGTTCGGCGCGTATCCGCAGCCGCTGCTGCTGATCAAAGCGATCGCACCGGAGATCGCCGATCCGACCAAGCCGTCGCGTTTGCAATTCCAGTACGGCCTCGACCCGGCCGATCCGACCGGCGCGACGGCGGCGTTCCGCGATGTCGAAGTGCTCCACGGTGGTGGCTCGATCGTCTCGCTCAACTCCGACGCGTACTTCACGCTCCAGACCTGGCTCGAGAACGGCGCGACCGCGAACGGCCTCAAGCCGGCCACGCCCGCGCAGACCGGCAACGGCACGTGTTCGACCACCGTGCCGGCGGGGTTCACGACCGCGACGCTGATGTCGAACCCCAAGTACGCCGCGGGCCTCGCGACGTTCAAGTCCGACGTCCAACCGATCCTCAAGCAGCACGGCTGTACGTCGTCGAATTGTCACGGCGCGCCGCAGTCGGACTTCTACATCACGTGCGGCGACGACGATAACCAGCTCGCGTTCAACTTCTCGCAAGCGTGGTCGTTCGTGAATACGCCGGTCGACGACTCGCAGATCCTGCGCGTGCCGCTCGCCGTCGGCGGCGGAGGTCGCGGCCACACGGGTGGCGATCAGTTCGCGAGCACCGACGATGGCGACTACGCGAAGATCAAGAACTGGGCGACCTCGGTGGGCTTGCTCGATTTCGCGAACGGCGATCCGGTCAAGCAGTACTTCAAGGACAACGTCCAACCGATCTTGATCGCGCGCGGCTGCCAGTTCCAGGCATGTCACAGCCCGGCGGCGACGAACGACTTCAAGCTGCGCTCGGGCACCCAAGGGTTCTTCTCGGCCGTTGCGCTCGAGAAGAACTACGACCTCCTGAAGAACGACTTCATGGCGATGGAGTTCCCCGATTCGCGGCGCGGTCGCGCGATCGCGAAGGCGCTGCTCACCGATGATCCGCGCACCGATAGCATCGGCGGCATCTCCCATCGCGGCGGTCCCGTGCTCGAGACGCCCGGCCTCGCTGCCGATCCTGCCGGCACCACGATGGTCCCGACCACGCCGAACTGCGCGACCGCGCCTGCGAGCACGACGCCGTTCTGCACGATCCAGAAGTGGGTCGACATGGAGCGCTCCGCGATGGCCTCGAAAGTCACGTCGATGGGCATGGGCGACACCATTCCCATCGTCTATGTCGATCGTCCGGCTGGGCAGGGCGCGGGTCGCCTCGAGTTCGACACATTCCAGGGCGGCGCCGAGCTCCGCGTCGTGACCGGCACATTCGGCGCGAACTACGGTCGCAACCTCACCGTCAACAACGCCGCGCAAGCATCGCTGTCCGCGAACTGTGGCCTCGGTGCGAGCCCCGATATCGGTCGACCGAGCGTGAAGAACGATGGCGACACCGTTGCCTTTGCGGGTCGTGCGGCCGCGAGCGCGGGCTGGCGGATCTACAGCGTCAGCATCGCGTCGAAGGCGTGCACGGTCGTCAACACAGGCTCGACCGGCGCGGTCTCGGACTTCGATCCCGCGTGGTCGCCGGATGGCACCTACCTGGTGTTCGCGTCGACCCGCGGCAAGACCAACTCGCCGAGCGAGACCCGCGTCGCCGCGCGCCCGCAATCCGATATCTGGCGCATGCAGCTGCCCACCGGCACGCCGGAGCAAGTCACCGTGCTATCGAACTCCGAGGTCAACCCGCAGATGATGCGCGAAGGCCGGATCACGATGTCGACCGAGAAGGCGAGTGACGGCTTCTATCAGGTCAGCGGACGGCGCATCAACTGGGACCTCACCGACTACCACCCGCTGCTCGCGCAACGCGCGCAGTCCGCGTACACGAGCACGACGGATACGACCACGTTGAATCCCTCGATCGGCTACTCGCAGGCGACCGATATTCGCGAAGGTGCGGATGGCAGCTTCATGCTGATCCTCTCGGACTCGATGAACGGCGTGCCTCTGCTCAAAGGCGGCGCTGGCGCGCTCGCGATCTTCAATCGCAGCATCGGCCCGTTCGAGCAAGGTCGCGGCGATTCCGGCTATCTCCCGTCGGTCCGCATCCTCGGGAGCGGTGGCGAGACCGGTCACACCGGCGCGACCGCGGGCTTCCGCGATCCGGCGCCGATGCCCGATGGTCACATCCTGGTCTCGCACGCGAGCCTGCCTGCGTTGAACTGGGATGTCGTCTCGCTCGATCCGCGCACGAACAAGTACCAATCGCTGAATATCGTCGATACCCACGGCTCGGTCGTCGATGCCGTGCTCGCCTACAAATATCCGGCACGCATCCTCTACGACAACCGGCGCCAGCTCGTGTTCGGTGGTGCCTCGGCCGCCGACGACGACACGCACGCGATCCTCTACATGCCCGATGCGCCGATGGTGTTCACGTTGCTCACCGGTAACCTGCGCCGCGGTCGTCCGGTCGATCTGTTCCGCAAAGCGAAGTACCTCGTCGTCTATAGCGAAGGCATGTGTCCGGCAGGCGGCCCGTGCGCGCGCACCACGAACGGCATCTTCGAGAGCCGCACCGTGATCGGCAAGGCTGCACTCGCCGACGACGGCTCGGTCAAGGTTCGCCTGCCCGCGGGCCAGGGCGTGATCCTCGAGCTCCAGGATGACGCCGGTGCTTCGATCGTCAAGATGACCGAGGAGCATCAGCTCGGACCCGGCGAGATGATCTCGATGGGCGTTCGCCAAACGATCACGAGCTCGACGACCGGCGAGACCGTCCAGCTGTTCGATGCGGTGTGCGGTGGTTGCCACGGCTCGGTCTCGGGCAAGGAGACGGACATCGTCGTGACGCCCGATGCGCTGACCGGCGCATCGACGTCGATGAAGCAGACCGCCGATCCCGTGAATCTGCAGTAGGAGATCAAGTGACGGGGTGTTCCGTCGCCCGTAACCCGTCGTTACCGGGTACCAACGGGATGCTCGAGTGCGAGCCGCTGCGGCGCGATCGCCTCGTCGCGCACATGCCGCGGCACACCCTGGACGTCGCGCACGATCCGCACCGTCTCGAGCAGCTTCAAGACGTAGTAGCTGACGTCGATCTGCCACCAGTAAAAGCCCTGCCGCGCCGAGCGCTGGTAGTGATGGTGATTGTTGTGCCAGCCCTCGCCGAACGTGAGGATGGCGAGCAGTGCATTGTTGCGCGAGTCGTCGGTCGTCGCGTAGCGCCGGCTGCCGAACACGTGCGCGAGCGAGTTGATGCTGAACGTGACGTGCCACGCGATGACGACGGCCACGAGGTGCCCCCACACCAGGCCGTCCCAGCCTCCGATCGCGAGCAGCAGGGCGCCCCACAACACCGCGAACAGCATGTCGTGGCGGTCGAGGAAGCGAAGCTCGGGATAGCGCGCGAGGTCTTTGACCGCCGACAGGTCCGTGCCGCGTCCACGCACCGCGAATACCCAGCGCACGTGCGCCCACCAGAAGCCGCGTTGCCGCGGCGAGTGCGTGTCCTCGGGCTGGTCGGAGAACCGATGGTGATTGCGGTGATGCGCCGCCCACCACAGCGGGCCTTGCTGGGCCGCAGCCAGGCCGACCAGCGCGAGCAAGAACTGGAACCCGCGGCTGGTCTTGTACGTCCGGTGCGAGAAGTAGCGGTGATAGCCCGCGGTGACAACGAACATCCGCACGGCGTAGCCGCCGCCGAGCCACAGCGCCGCGTGCCAGCTCCAACCGACGACGATGGCGCCCGTGAGCGCCGCGACATGCGCCGCCCAGAACGGGAGATCCTGGCGCCAACTTCCGCCGATTTCGCGATCCATCGTTCGAGCGTGACGGATGTGCCCTCGGGTGTCCGACACGGTTCCATCACGACCCCGGCCGAGACCGGGGTGGACCTGACACGATCGTGGTTTGCCGAAACGAAAACGGCCCGCCGAAGCGAGCCCTCGTTCGAGCTCTTTCGAGCTGCGAGAGACGTATCGACTACTTCTTGGTCGCGCCGCCCTGCGCCTTGATCACCGCATCGACCGCGCCGTTGTTGGCCTTCATGTCGGGGTGGTCCTTGTTGTCCTTGTCGATCACCGAGTTGATGATCGAGTTGTTCTGTTTATCCGGAACCTTGTGCTGTTCGCGGGTCGCCATCACCGAGGTCCGAACGGTCGGCTCCTCGACGGCGAGGCCGAGCGCACCGTAGTCCTTGAGCCGATCGACGGCCCGTACATCGAACTCGCCAGCGCGCCAGCTGATGGTGCTGCCTTCGACGGCACCGGTGCCGTACTGGCCTTCCATCACGCCCTTGAACGTCTCGAAGTTACGCTTCTCTTCGGGGATCATCGAGACGTCGAGCGAGAGGTACATCTTCCAGAGCTTCTGATCGTAGAAGAAGAAGAAGCGGCGCTGGTTCTTGCCGCCCTCGTTCTCCCAGCGCTCCATCATCGACTCGTTCGTGTTGTGCTGGAACTCGCCCTCGACGATCGACACGTCCCACGGCGAGGTCTTCGCGTCGAAGGAGATGTAGGACTGCGAGACCCGATTGAGCTCGGTCTTCTTGTCCTTGCGATAGCGATCCTGGACGGCGATGTCGGTCGTGCCTTTGATCTTGTCTTCGTAGCGCTCGTCGATCTGCTTCTGCAGGACGCCCAGGACTTCGTCCTTCGTCATGCCGAACTTGAAGCCGCCGAACTTCTCGGCGAGCGCCTTCTTGTGCTCGGCGGAGACCATCGGCGGCGGACCGGCCTTCTTTGCAGGAGGCGCCTTCGCCGTTTTCGCCGGTGCTTTCGCAGGCGCTTTCGGAGCTGCGAAGGCAACCGAGCTAGCGAGAACAGCGAGCAGTGCAGTTTTGATCAGACGCATACGACCCCTTTCGACGAGCAAAGCCCCTCGAGATTCATTCAGCTTCCGCGTTTCTCGCGCTCATTACATGAAGAACGAGAAGCGCGAGCCCTTGTTGGCTTCCGACTGGAGCCGGGTCTCGAGCTTGTTGCCATCCTCGAGGAGGCCGCCGGTGGACTTGCCGTCCGGGCCCGTCTTGCCGTGGACGCGGTCGTAGATCGCCCGCACGCGACGCGTGTAGTAGTACTCCGACACCGTCGGCTCGCCGCCCTTGATGAGCGAGTCGCGGACGCCGTTCTGGAGCAGCGGGACGATCTTCTTGGTCGGGACGTTGTCCGCACCTTCGCGCACGTAGTCGCCCTTGATCGGCGTCGAGCCCGGATCGTTCTGATACGCGTACGCGGTCGGCGACTCGCCGGGCGGGCACGCCGGAACCGGCGATGCGCCACCGCAGTAGACGCCGGAGAGCACGACGACCTTCGCACCGAAATCGACCTTGTCGGTTTCGGTCGGCGATTGGATCAACACGCCGTACTTGAACGCGCCGCCGACGGCTGCCGCGTCCACGGCATCGCCCGCTTCTTTGCCCTTCTTGAGCGCCATGTCGTCGCCGAGCGCGGCTTTGTTGTGCTGATCGATCATGTCTTTGACTTCGGTCACACCCGCGTAGAACGCGAGGATCTGACCGGAGACTTCCGTGTCGAGGCTATTCTGCTTCGCGCGGAACACCAGCTCGCTCTTCACTTCGAGCTTGGCCGCCATGTCCTTGAGCTGCTTGTCGACCCCGATGTCGGGCTTGAAGCTGTGCTTGGTCTTCGCTTCGTCGAGCAGCGTGTCGAGATCCGACAGCTGCTTCTTCAAGAACGAAACCGTCGACGGCAGGGACTTGTCACCGAGGACTGCCTTCGCGCCCTTGAGGCCGTCGTTGTAGTCGCTCGCGCTCGTGCCGACCTTGCCGATCGTGATGCCGACGATCAAGGCGATCGCCGCAGGCACCAGGATCTTGAGCAACGTCGAAGCGTGAGATTCCGCACCCACGTTCTCGACCGGCGTGCCGTCATGCACGATCACCATGTCGGGTGCGCGTTGCGGAACGTGCTGCGCTGCCATCGCGTTCATCGCGCCGAACGGATCGTCGTGCGCGTTCGGCATGACGGGCTGTGGCGGAGCAGCCGGTTGCGGCTGCGCCATACCTGGCGGTGGTTGGATCGAAAGGCCAGGCGGCGGAACCACCCCACCAGACTGTCCGTTCGAACGGGTCTGACTGGTAGTAGCGGGAGCAGCCGCACCTTTCTTGAGCCCAAGCCTTTGCTTGAGCTCCGAGATGTCGCGGCTACCCGTCTTCTTTGCGTCGCTCAATGGAATCCTCCGGAGGGGGACTTTATGAACCGCGGGTTGTAACTGTCAAGGATGCTTGAGGCTTGCGCGAGTTGCCGAGAAAGATGAGGAGTGATGTTGCAGCGCCACCACAGTCCACCCGAGGCGTGAAAAACTGGTCACACCTGGCACTGGTTCGAACCTGCCCCGATCTCATAACCAGAGGGAATTGCGGCATGTTTCTGCGCCTCACCCCCGAAGATCGGCGACTGGCGCGGCTGGCCCGCTGGGTGCACACTAAACTTTCGAGCCGCCTCGTGCGTCTCACAAGCGGCCGTTCTGGATCGGCCGCAGACTTCGAAAGGCCAAACCCACGTGATTAGCCGCCTCCCACTTCTTCTCGGTGCCACGCTCGCGACCCTCTCCTTCACCTCGTTGATGGGCACGGCCGAAGCAGGCGGTGCTCACTTCTCCGGTGGTGCGCACTTCGGTGGTCACGTCGGCGGTGGCGGCGTCCACTTCGGCGGTGGCGTCCACGTCGGTGGTGGTGCCCACTGGGGTGGCGGGTACGGCGGTTATCATGGTGGTTATCGCCCGGGCGGCTGGGGCGCCACCGGTCACGTCGTCGTCGGTGGCTACTACCGTCCCTATCGCCCGTACTACAACTACTACTACCCGGTGCCGGCGTATTACGGCGCGAGCTACTACCCGGTCGAGACCACCGCGGTCTATGGCGGCCCGAGCATGGCGCCGGCCGTGTACATCCAGCCCGAGCTCCCGAAGTTCGGCATCGGCCTCTTCGCCGGTGGCGTCGCGACGAACTACAACACGCAAACCAACACCCAGGAGTCCGACCTCGGTCTCCTCGCGCGCTACCGCCTGACCAACGGCCTCATCGTCGAAGGCGAGCTCGGTAAGACCTCGACCTCGGTGAACGGCGTCGACAACCTACGGGTCGATCGTCGCCTCGGCGGTTCGCTCATCTATGAATTCGGCGCGGAGAATCACTTCGCCCCGTACGTGCTCGCCGGTCTCGGCGTGCAGCAGGCGAACGTCGCCGGCACCTACTCGACGACCCAGGACTACGGCGAGATCGGCGCCGGCATTCGCTACGCCTTCAACCGCAACTTCCACGTCACGTTCGATCTCCGTGCGGGCTCGCGCTCGTCGGTCTCGAGCGACAATATGGGCACGGTGACGGGCATCGGCCGCACGATCGCGCCGCCGTCGAGCAATAGCACCGACACGAGCGAGGACTACAGCCGCGCGCGTCTCGCGGCGATCCTGTACTTCTAATCCGCAAGCGATCGAAGACGCGTGCGGCCCTTCGGGGCGGTTCGCATTTTCGGGTAATATCGCACCCGGATGTTCTCGGTCGACCAGCGCAGCGTCGTCGCTCGCGACGGCACACGCCTCGGCTATCAGGTTCGCGGCGGGGGACCAGTCGTCGTCCTCGCGAACGGGCTCGGCGGAACGTACGTCGCGTTCAAGTACATCTACGAGGCGCTCGCCGGCTACAAAGTGATCTGCTGGGACTATCGCGGCCTCTACACGAGCGGGCCCCCGAAAGATCCGAAGGCCAACACCATCGCTCATCAGGTGAGCGACTTGATGGACATCCTCGCGGCTGAACAAGTCGACGACTTCGTGATCGCCGGCTGGTCGATGGGGGTGCAAGTCGCGCTCGAGACCATTCGTCTGCATCGCGAGCGCGTCAAGGGACTCTTCATCATCAACGGCACGTATGGCAAGACGTTCCGCACCGTGATGGGCAGCCGGATCATTGGGCGGGTCATCCCGACGTTGCTCCGCCTGATCAAAGCGCAAGCGGGGCTCGCGGGCCGCGCCACGAAGATCATCGCGGGATCCGATGCGCTGATCACGGCCATGAAGCGCTTCGGCCTGGTATCACCGACCATCGACATGGACGTGTTCAGGATCGTCGCAGGCGGCTTTCAGCAGATCGATTGGGCGATCTACTCGGACCTCCTCGCGCGGCTCGACGAGCACGACGCCGAGGAGGTCCTCTCCACGATCGATATCCCGGTCGCGATCGTCACCGCGAGTGGGGACCTGATGACGCCACCCGCCACCGCCGAGCATATGCACCGGTTGATTCGCGGGAGCCGGCTCGTGATGATCGAGGGTGGTACGCACTACACGCCGGTCGAAGCGCCGCGCGTCATCGTCGAAGAGCTCGATCGCTGGCTGGCACGCATTGCCGGCTGGCAGCGCAAGGGAGCGGCCGCGTGAACTGTCCGGGTTGTAACGGCGAGATCCTCGACATCGACGTCAAGTGTCCACACTGCGGGATCGGGCTCGGCTCGACGGGATCGCATCGGATGATCGGTCAGGTCGTGCTCGGTGTGTACGAGCTGGTCGACGTGCTCGGGCAGGGCGGCATGAGCGTCGTCTACAAGGCGCGCCACAAGCTGACCGAGCAGGAAGTCGCGCTGAAGATCCTGCCGCCGGAGCTCGCCGCGCACAGCCAGTTCAAGTCGCGCTTTCTCGAAGAAGCGAGGGCGCTCGCGGCGCTCGATCATCCGAACATCGTCCACCTCTACAACTTCGGCCAAGAGAATCAGAGCTTCGTGCTCGCGATGCAGTATGTCCGGGGCAAGACCTGGGAACGGATCATCCTCGAGAACAAGCGCATGACGTGGCAGGCGAGCCTGAAGGTCGCGATCGACGTGCTCAAGGCGCTCGAATACGCGCACGGTCGCGGCATCGTCCATCGCGACATGAAGCCGTCGAACGTACTCGTGCGCTCGCACGACAACATGGCGACCGTCATGGACTTCGGCATCGCAAAGATGACGACGTCGACGAAGCTCACCGCAACCGGCCAGACCATGGGCACGGTCCGCTACATGTCGCCCGAGCAGGTTCGTGGCCAAGAGGTCGACCTCCGGACCGACATCTACTCCCTCGGCGCGACGCTGTTCGAATCGCTCGTCGGCGACACGCCGTTCGACGGAACGACGCACTTCGAGATCATGACCAAGCACCTCTCGGAGGCGCCGAAGCGGCCGAGTGCGCTCGGCGTCGAGCTGCCGCAGTCGATCGAGGATGCGCTGATGCGCAGCTTGTCGAAGCGCGCCGAGGATCGGTTCGAGACCGCGCGCGACATGCGCCTGTTGCTCGAGTCCGCGCTGCGCGAAGGCGACATGGGCCTGTCGTCGACGCAACGCCTCGGTGGCGATGCGATCGCGGAGCTCCGGCGCAGTCCGATGGCGACCCCTCCGCCGTCCGGCAATGCGCCGCGCGCCGCGACCAGCCTCGCCGACCTGCTCGAGCCCTCTGGCCAGCCGGTGATGCCCACCGCGCAGGTCCCGACCCGACCCACCGCGAAGAAGCGCACGGGCCTCTACATCGCCCTCGCGCTGGTCGTGCTTGTCGGGGCCGTCGCGGCGGCGGTGCTCACGCTGCGCGGTAAGCCAAGTGGCTACCAGCCGGTCGCCAAGTTCGCGGGCGTGAAGCTCACGATGGGCAAGCAGTTCGACCAGGTCCTCGTCGAGACCGACGGCACGATCACGCCCGACGCGATCTACACCGAGTACGCGAAGGCCTTGAAGGCGCTCGTCGATTCCAGGCCGAGCTTGTTCGCGAACGTCAACATCACGACGGTCCAGCACATCGTGCCGGTCCCCCAGTCATTCCTGTGTCATCCCGACCTCTACGTCTCGGCGGACTCCGTCGAGAAAAACTGTGAATCTGCCAAGGTCTCGCTCACGTTCGAGCGCAGCGGCAAGCACATCATGTTGCTCGCCACCGGCCCCGACATGATGACCACCTTGCGATCGGCCGCGGTCCAGTCGGTCTGCGTGCTGCAGGGCGCCGAGGTCTCCGGCGAGACGGAAAAGAACATCTGTGGACAGGTCCAACGGTTCTTGGACCCCGATCACTCACCCGATCACCCTGCTGGCAATTAGGGACCTTGCTCCCGCGCATTGACATATAGGCGAAAGCCCACGAATAATCGCCGCTGGAGGGGCTATGTCCCGCACGGTTATCGCGGCTGTTGTTGCTGTCGTCGTCGCGGCGCTCACGGCGATCGCATTTTTCATCACGTCCACGAGCTTCGAAAGCAAGATCCGCAAAGACTCCGAAACCCAACTTCGGCGTGCGTATCAAGTTGTCGGAGCTCTCGCCCAACTCGAATCGATCGACGTCGCGAACAAGGCCGAGCGCCTTGCCGCGGACCCTCAGCTCGTCGCCGCGCTGAAGGCGGCCGTCACCTCGACGTCGGATAAAGATCGGCTCGCTCGTATCGCGTTCGCAGCCTTCGCCGTGAAGGACAAGAGCGAGGTCAAGCCGGACATCCTCGCGCTGGTCGACGAGCACGGCAACCTGCTCGCGATGAACGACGTGCCGAGCGTCGTGCCGAAGCAGTGGAAGAAAGACGGCGACACGTCCGACACGACGATCATTCCGGCACTCAACCTCGTCCTGCACAATCGCGTGATCGTCAGCGACATCTGGGTCGACAACAACCGGATGATGAAGATCGGCGTCGCCCCCGTGGTCGATCCCGATTCGCAGGTCACGTCGACCAATCCCGACAGCGTGAAGATTTTCGGAGCGGTCGTCGTCGCGTACGCGCAGACCGCGAACCAAGCGCAGCACGATCGCGAGCTGCTCGGCACCGAGATCGCCTACTACGACGGCTCGCGCGTCGTCGCGACCAGCTTCACGAAGAATGGCGCAGCGAACGGCGAAGAAGATACCGGCAAGGCCGCCGCGCTCACCGAGCTCGCGAAGTCGGGCAAGGTCTCGCCGCAGAGCGGCCAGGTAAAAGTGAATGTCGACGGCGTGAACTATACGGCTGCGGCGGTCACCATGCCGCGTTCGTCCTCCAACGAGGCGAAGATGCCGAAGGATTATCCGGCCGTCGCCGCGCAGGCGATGATGCTCTCCCCGATCGTCGATCCGGCGAACACCGCGGGCACGATCAAGCTGTTCATCATCTTGCTCGGCGCGGGTGCGCTCGGCATCTCGCTCGTCGGCCTGTATCTCTCGCACCGTCGCCTCATCGCTCAGGTCGATCAGGTCGAGCTCGGCGTCACCGACATCATCAACGGGAACGTCGATCGCACGTTCCGCCCGGTCGGGCTCGAGCTCGACGGGCTTGCGAACGCACTCAACGTCATGCTCGCGCGCTTGCTCGGCCGTCCGGAGCCCGGTGACGAAGAGTACGACGACGACGGCAACCAGATCATCCCGGGCCGCGTCGAGTTCGAAGAGGGCGAGGGCGAGACCCCGCCCACTGATAAGGCTCAGCCCGATCCTCAGCTCGCGGCGCTCGCGCAGGAGTCGGAGCCCGACTATTACAAGCGCGTGTTCACCGAGTACGTCGCTGCTCGCAAGTCGGTCGGCTCGCCCGACGATGTCTCGTTCGAGAACTTCATCGCGAAGCTCAAGGTCAACGAGGGCAAGCTCAAGGCGCAGTACCAGTGCCGCGCCGTCCGGTTCCGGGTCGTGACCAAGGACAACAAGGTCACGCTCAAGCCGGTCCCGATCTTCGCGTAAGTCGGCCTCACCTGGGAGCGGCGGCCGAGGCGAATCGCCGCAAGCCGCAACCCCTCGAAACAATGGCGCTGCGGAATCTCATCGTTTGTTCGCGCGTTCGTTGCTAGCGTGCCGCACCATGCGCTCACTCCTCCTGGGAATCGCCTTCGTTTCGGCGTGCGGATCCTCCGGTGGCAGTGCGAACGACGGTGGTGCGAACGACGGCAACAGCGCCGACGCGCCGACGAGCACCGCCGATGCGAACGTCGCAGGTTCGAGTGCGATCACGATCATCGTCGAGCCGGATGGCAATCAAGCGGCCCAGCTGGTCTCCGCGATCAACGCGGCGACTACGTCGATCGACGTGACGATGTACGAGATGTCGAACAACACGATCATCACCGCACTCGCGAATCGGGCGAAGGCGCACGTGACCGTGCGCGTAGTGCTCGATGGATCGACCATGAACAAGACGTTCAACACGCCCGCGAAGAACACGCTGACCGCGGC
>JAYWCI010000260.1:0-3268 GCA_043780895.1 Kofleriaceae bacterium
AGACGGACCGTCATCTCGTTGGCGTCTGCACCACTCGTGAACAGGTACGTGTCGCGATCGAAGTACGAGCCGTGGACGGCGGTCGATGCCGAGACACCCTCGACGACGTAGTTACGGGTCGTGCCGAGTACAAGATTCGTCGGCTCGGGCACGTCTGTCGGCGAGCCCGTGAGCTCGCGGGTCGGGAAGTTGCTGTAGTCGATCGCGACGACATCGTTGGCGTCGGACAACAGGCCGTCGTGGGCTTCGGTGTAGTCCGGCGCCGTGGCGACGTGCTTGCAGCGGTTGTCCGGCACGTCAGTCGTGATCCGCATCTCGTACGGAACTGAAGCGGCCGCATCGTGATCGTCGTACGCCTCGACGCTGAAGTGATAGTGACCAGCAACGAGGTGCGTGCTGAAGACGGCGTGGTTGCCGAGATAATAGCTGCCCACAAGCCCGACATCGTTGTCGTCGCCGATGAAGACACCGAGCGACGAGATCGCCCCGCCGTTACCGGTCAGGCGCACGAGGACATCGGTGGCCTCGGTGACCGTGATGCCGTAGTTGTCGATGTCGACGGAACCGCTGGCCATGTCGTAATGGCCGTTGTTGACGGTTCCGCAAACCGTCCGCGTCCCACCGGTAGCAAACTTGATATCGGTCTCTTCGAAGGCGTGCGCGACCGCAAGATAGTCGTTAGTCAGGTCGTGGCCCTCCGTGTAATTGCACTCCACGAATGCATCGGGCGGCACGTCGATGACCGAGTCGACCGCGGCGTCAACGGGGTGTCCTTCGTGGCGGTTGTCACCGCAGGCTGCCACCGCCGCCAACCCGACCAAGCTAATCGCTACCGCGCTCTTCATACGATAGACTGCACCACACTCGACGGCGTCAGGTCAAACGAGACTCGAGGGCCTAGTGCGTTGTTTCACGTCGGGCGCCCCAGCGTGCCGCTAGGATGATCCGATCGTGCTCGATGTTCATCCGGTGTGACATATACGCGCGGTCGAACGGTGTCTGCACGTGAAGGCCGATGAGGTCGCGATCGAAGGCCGTGACCAGAACGCCTTGCGCCCTGGTGAAGAAGTCTGCGTGGTCGATCCTCCGCAAATCCGGGTGCCAGCCCACGAGCTTCAGTCGTTCAGTGCGTGCCAGGTAGAAATTCGTGACCTTGTCGCACACCGGCAGACCCTCGATGAGCGAGCCGATCGGGGCAATTGGCTGCGTCGAGGTTGCAAAGATCTGTCCGTTCACTGGCTTGCGTCGGCGCAACGACGGTAGATCGATCAGCTGGCCACCCAGAATGTCGATCCGTTCGTTGCGCACCAGCTTCGCGAGCGATGGCGCGAGCTCGGTCCGGCGCATGAACACGAAATCATCGTCGAGCACGAGCAGGTACGGTGTTCTCACGCGCTCCAATCCAGCTTGCCGACCGGCAGACACTCCACTATCGAACGGCAGGACCACGGTCTCGACACCTTCGAGCGGGGCAGGGCGTTCGCTGTCGTCGACCACTACGATAGGCAGCGTCGGATAGCGGAGCCGGATGCTGTCGACCAGCCGGCGCAGGGTCGCCGGCCGTTCGAACGTCTTGATCATCGCCGTGAGCTGAAGATCGAGCGAGTGATCTGGAGCCGGCGCGGGTCGCAACCGATCCGCCGCGAGCTCGGTGCGGACCAGGACCTCGTAGACCGGCGCTGCCACCCTGCTGATGGGTGTCTCGACGATCAGGCGCTTGACGGCTTGCTTGAGCTGCCAGCGGTTCACCAGCGGACCCTAACACTTCGAGTACATTTCACGGAATGCGCATCGTGGTCACAGGCGCGGCCGGCTTCATCGGATCGCACACGTGCGCGCGACTCGTCGCTCGCGGGCACGAGGTCATCGGGCTCGACTCGTTCGACTCGTATTTGTATCCCGCTGAGCAAAAGCGCCGCAACGCGGCCGCGTTCACGGGCGCGCGCATGGTCGAAGGCAACATCTGCGATCCGGCGGCGGTCGCAAATGCCATCGCGGCGGACGTCGACGTGGTGTGTCACCTTGCTGCGCTCGCCGGTGTCCGCCCCTCCCTCGCGGATCCGCTGCGCTACCTCGAGACCAACATCAAAGGGACCGGCGTCATCATCGAGCATATGCGCGCACTCGGCCTCCAGCGCCTCGTGTTTGCATCGTCGAGCTCCGTCTACGGCGCGAAGCCGGGCACCGATGTCGCTGCGTTTCGTGAAGATGATCCGTGCCTGACGCCCGCGTCGCCGTATGCCGCGACCAAGCGGATGAACGAGCTGCAACTCTCCGCGTACCGCGATCTCTTCGGTCTCGGCGTGTTCGCGCTTCGCTTCTTCACGGTCTACGGACCGCGGCAGCGCCCCGACATGGCGATCGCGAAGTTCACGGCGGCGATCGCGAATGGCGAGCCGATCACGTTGTTCGGCGACGGAAGCTCTCGCCGCGACTACACCTTCATCGACGATATCGTCACCGGAGTCGTTGCTGCTATCGAGCGCATCCAGCCCAAGGCGTACGAGATCTACAACCTCGGCGGTACGAACACGATCTCGCTCGCCGAGCTCGTACAGACGATCGAACGAGTCGTCGGCAAACCCGCGATCATCAACCGCCAACCTGATCAGCCCGGTGATGTCCCGATCACCTACGCGAACATCGACCGCGCACGTGCTGCACTTGGCTACGGGCCAACCGTTCCGGTTGCAGAGGGCATTGGCCGCTACTGGGAATCTCTCGGAACCGCAGGTGGCTAAGGCAGATCGAGAACCTGCAGCCAATTCTTGCTGCCGGTGTGCACGCCATACGCTCCGCCGATCACGATCCGATTCGCAGGGCCGCTGGCGAGCCAGGCATTCTGGATGCCGTTGTTGTACGGCAGATCCGTGTCGAACAACTTCGAAATGGAATAGTTCACGGTGCCAGTCGTCGCATACACGTCGAGCTTGTAGCCGGCACGTTTGATCCCACTTTGATTTTGTCGCAGCTTGACGAGCTCACCGCTCGTGGTCGCAACGACGCCGCTCGGAAATTGCCCCAACGACGTGTTGATCGATTCGTATTTGATGAACGACTGGGCTCCGCCGGCGTAGCGCGATGCGGAGAACATATTTTGGCCCGACGAAACCACGAGGACATTGCTGTTGGCGTCGAAGGCGATCGCGGTGCTGAGCGAGCCCGAGAACACATATGGCGTGACCGGCGTTCCATCCGCCAGGTAGAACGCGACCTGCGGCGAGCCGGCGTTGTTGGTGTTTTCTTCTCCCAACGCGATCGTGTGATC
>JAYWCI010000261.1:0-7574 GCA_043780895.1 Kofleriaceae bacterium
GCCGAGCGCGGCTTCCACGCGATCACGATCACCGATCACTCGGCCGCTGCGAGCTACGCCGGTGGGCTCGATCCCGACAAGCTGCGCGCCCAGACCGCCGAGATCCGCGCGATGACCCCGCCGATCCGGATCCTCCGTGGCACCGAGGCCGACATCCTCGCCGACGGCACGATCGACGTGCCGCTCGACCAGGTCAAAGGCCTCGATCTCGTGATCGCGAGCGTCCACCAGCGCTACAAGCTCGACGAAGACGGCATGACGCGCCGCCTGGTCACCGCCATGCGCCAGCCGTTCTTCAAGATCTGGGGCCACGCGCTCGGCCGGCTCGTGCTCAAGCGCGACCCGATCGCGGTCCGGCTCGACGAGATCTTCGACGCGATCAGCGAGAGCCGCGCCGCGATCGAGATCAACGGCGATCCGCACCGTCTCGACCTCGATCCCGTGAATGCGCGCTTGGCGGCCGAGCGCGGCATCCCGTTCATCCTTTCGACGGATGCGCACTCCACCGGTAACCTCGAATACGTGCGCTGGGCGGCTGCGATGGCCCGCCGGGCCCGGATCCGCAAACGCCAGGTGCTCAACACGCTCCCGCCCGACGAGCTTGCCGCAGCAATCGCGCCCTGAGGTAAGACGAGCACGTGGTGCTACCGGAGCTGACGAGCAGTACCGAGCAAAAAGCTGCTCGGTGCAGGTGCGATGGGTGAGGTGTACCTGATCGAAAATCTCGCCGCGATGCGATGCGATGCGATGAAGAAGATCGCCTTGCACCGCGGATCTCGTGTCGACGTGCGACGCGCTCCGAGCGCTATGGCGCCGCGGGCTTCTTGAACAGATCCGGCGCGACCTTGCCGTCGATCTCGACCTTGTCGATCGTCAACGAGGTGTTGCGACCCGGGGTCGAGCTGACGCGCTTGTAGGCGATCTTCACGCCCTGCACGTCGCGGTAGTCCGAGAAGTCATCGGTCTCGGTCTGACCCTGATCGGTGTAGCTCATGCGCGTGATCAGCTTGGTCTTCTTGTCGATGAACAGGATCACCGCGAGCGTGCCGAAAGGCGACGCGAGCTGGACGACCGTGTGCGGCTTGCCGTCGATGACGACGTCGGCCTGCGGCGCGAGCTTCGCAGCAGGGTCGCTCGCCTTGACCAAGATCAGCTCGGCCTCGCGCCATGCTTCGAACTGCGCCGCCGCCATGTCGTTGCCCGTCAGATCGACGAGCGCGGACTTGTTGGTCTTCTGATCCGGCGTGATCTCCCAGCCCTTGAGGCCGTCGACCGCGACCGTGACCTTGAGCTGCTTCGCGATCGTCGCATCGATCCGCATCTTGTCGGGCAGCACGAACTCTCGTTCGATCTCGACCGGGAGAGATTGGGTCTGGATCGTCGTCACGCCGGTCGCCGTCATGTGTAGCGACTTGATGCTGGCAAGCTTGGCCTTGCCGCCCTTGGTCGCGATGGCTTCGGCGATCGCTTGGCGCGCATTGGCGAGCGACTTCGCATCTTGCGGCACCGGCGTCGCCGCGGCTTCTTCGGTGATCGCATCGGTGAACGCGACCTTCTCGTAACGCCAGCCCTCTTTCTTGAGCTGCGGCTCGAGGTCCTTCGCATCGCCGACCATCACGATCACGTAGTCCTTCGGATCGAGGAGCTCGGCCGCGGCCTTCTTCGCCGCCGCTTGATCGACCTTGCCGACGGCGAGCGGGTAGTTCGTGAGGTACTCGGTCCCGAAGTTGTGGAGCTCCGCACCGATCAGCGCGGCACCGAAATCATTCGCCGATTGGAAGCGCAAGGCGTAGCCGCCCGCGATGTTCGCGATCGCCGCGTGGACTTCATCGTCCGAAGGGCCTTCCTTCGCCATCGTCGCGATCTCGCCGAGGATCAGCTTGGTGGTCGCGACCGCCTCGGCGTTGCGCGTGTAGGTCTGGGCGACGAACGAGCCCTTGTCGAGGTTGCGATCGAACGCCGAGCTCGCACCGTAGGTCTTGCCGCCTTTGACGCGGACGACCTTCATCAGGCGCGAGCTAAAATCGCCGCCGCCGAGCGCGTAGTTCCACACCAGCGTCTCGAAGAACCGCGGATCGTCGTGGCGAATGCCGAACTGCGCGACGCGGATATGAGTCTGGGTCTGGCCCGGCTTGTCGACGAGCCGGATCCGGATCCCCGAGAGGCTCGGCTCCTTGAACGACGGGTTCGGCGGCAGCTCCGATCGCTTCCAGCTGCCGAACGCGCGCTCGACTTCGCTCTTGATCGTCTTGCCGTCGATGTCGCCGGAGACGACGAGGATCGCGTTGTTCGGCACGTACCAGGTCTTCGCCCAGGTCACGAGCTCGTCGCGCTTGATCGCGCCGATCGAGCTCTCACTGTTGATCCAGCCCCGCACGTGATCCGGTCCCCACAGGAGGTTCTGGACATGGACGCTCGCGAGCTCACCCGCATTATCGAGCCGACCGCGGACGCCCGCGATCATGTTCTGCTTGATCTTGGCGAGCTCGTTTTCGGGGAACGTCGCCTGCGTGATCATCTCGGGGAGCAGATCGAAGCAGGTGTTCTTGTTGCGCGAGAGCACGCTGCACTGGACGAGCGTCGCTTCGAACGTCGCATCGGCACCGATCGTGCCGCCGACGAACTCGATCGCGCGCGCGAGGCCGACGGCGTCGTGCTTCCGGGTGCCCTTGACCAGCATGTCGGCGGTCGCTTCACTGACCCCGAGCCGCGCACGCGGCTCCTGCTGGCGCCCCGCGTGGAGCGCGAGCTCGAAGCTCACCGTCGGCAGCCGGTCGTTTTTCACGACGAACACCTGGAGCCCGTTCGCGAGCTTGAACGAATCGGTGGCCGGTAGCTGCAACGCGGCGGGCGCGGCCGCCGCGGGCGCCGAGATCAGATCGGTGCGCCCTGTCCATGGATCCTTTTTCTCTTCGGGCGCGACCGCCGGCTTCGCGGTGTGTGCGGTGCCATCGGTTGGCAGCGTCGCGACCTCGACCTGTGGCGCCTTCGGGCCACACGCTGCGATGACGAGAAGTGCGAGGAACTTCTTCACTTGCCACCTGCTTTCGGAGCGGCCGACGCAGCGGGTTCGGGTGCGGCCCGGGCGGGAGTCGGAGTCGCAGCCGGCGCGGGCGATCCAGCAGCGCCCGCCGGTGACCCCGGCGGCGGAATCACGACGACGGTCGACTTGTCCTGCGTCAGGTACTGCTTGGCCACCCGCTGGACATCCGCGGCGCTGACCTTCTCGACGTTATCGACATCGTGCAAGAACGAGCTCGGATCACCCGTGTTGATCCACGAGCGACCGATCGCTTCGGCGAGACCTTGCGCGTGCTCGAGCCCGAAAACGAACGCGGCCTGGACCTGGTTCTTGGCCTTGCGCAGCTCGTCGGTGGCCGGGCCCTTCGCGGCGAGCTTGTCGACCTCGTCGTAGATCGCGGACTCGAGCGCCGCACCCTGTGTCGGATCGAGATACACGCCCAAGCCGAGCAACATGCCCGGATCCTCGTGGACGAGCGCCTCCATGCCGCCGTCGAGCCCGAGCGGCTTCTTGGTCTTGGGATCGACGGACTTGATCCGGACCTTGATGCGCGAGCTGTCGCCGGCACCGAGAATGATCGAAGCGACCTGGAGCGCGTAGATGTCCTTGTCCTTCGCCGGCGGGATGTGCCAGCCGATGATCTCGATCCCGACCTGGCTCGGCGCCACCGTCTCTTTGCGTTTGACGCTCTGGATCGGCTCCTGCGCGACGCGCGCCGGACGCGGCTGCTCACCGGCCTTCGCGAGCTTGCCGAACCACTTCTCGGCGCTGGCCTTGACCGCCGCGCTCGTCGCCTTACCGACGACGACGAGCATCGCGTTGTTCGGCTCGTAGTACGCGTCGTAGAACTTCTTGAGGTCGTCGCTGGTCGTCGCGTCGAGATCGCCGAGATCGCCGCCCGCGTCCCACGAGTACGGATGCTTCGCGAACGCGATCTCCATGAAGCGCTTCACGCCCTTCTGGATCGGGTTGTTCTCGCGCTGCCGGATCTCTTCTTTGACGACCTCGCGCTCGCCATCGATCATGTCCTTCCTGAACATCAGGTGGCGCATGCGCTCGGCCTCGAGCTGGACCGCGAAGTCGAGATAGTCGGACGGCACCGTATTGATGAAGTGGGTGGCGTCCTCGTCGGTCTGCGCGTTGACGTAGCCGCCGATCCCGTTGAGCATCTGGGCATGTGCCTCGGGCCGGACGTGGTCCGTGCCCTTGAACATCATGTGCTCGAACATGTGCGCCGACCCGCGCCGGTCGCGCGGCTCGTCCTTGGATCCGGCGTGGTACCAGACCTGAACCGCGACGACGGGTGCGGTGTCGAGCTGCAGAAATGCCACCTGGAGGCCGTTCGAGAGCGTGAACGTCTCGACCGTAGGTAGGTGAGCCATGACCGGCTTGTCGGGCGCCGCCGTGACCGGTGACAGGGGTTCGAACAACCCGAGGACCAAAATCGAAGCCCAACGTAGAAATGGACGCCTCATGCCGGCGGACATTAGCCGAACAGTCCGTCGATGCCAGCACTTACGAGCGTGTTCGCCAGCTAACCCACAAAGGCGTGACAGTTCACCGATAACGGAATTATCAATGTTGACTGCAATCGCATCGCAGGTCACATTGACGTTTCAAGTTAAGGAGTACGGACGTGGCGAGTACGCAAACAGCATCTAAAGACGAACCCCGCACCAGCATGATCGACGTAACCGGCGTGAAGGTGTTTTCCGCGACCAAGGCCAAGGAGCGCGAGCTGCTTGGGGAACTGATCACCGACTGGATCCGATCGCACCCGGAACACGAGATCGTCGACAAAATCGTCACACAGAGCTCGGACTCCGAGTTCCACTGCCTGACGATCACGCTGTTTTTCAAGCACAACGCGAAGGCCTAAGTTGGCCGACTTGATCTCCTCTCGGGGATCAGGTACCAACCCGGACCGCTATGGAGAACACGTTCGGCAGGCCCGTCGAGGTCGAAGTTCGCGACAGCCTCGAGAAGGCGATGAAGATCCTCAAGCAGAAGATGTCCAAAGAGGGCATCCTGCAAGAGCTCAAGCGTCGCCGATTTTACGAGAAGCCGTCGGTAAAGAAGAAGCGCAAGACGCGCGAAGCTCGCAAGCGCCTCCGTCGCGAGATGAAGCGCCGGGTAACTCCCGCTCCGCCGCGCTAGTTACCCTTTGGGGTGATTAGTGGCCGAGTGGGTCGAAATTATCGTTCCTGTGGGCGCGGCTGACGTCGACGACGTCGCCGCGCTACTTGCGTCCGATGTCAGAGCCGCTGCTGCGGGTACCGAGCAGCGTGGCGACGAGATCGTCTTCTGGGTCGATCCAGCGGATGTCGCGAGCGCGCTCCAGGAGACCCGCGATGCGGTCACTCGCTGGGCCGCGAACGGCGCGAACCTGGATCCGTCACGCGTGCGCACCGCCGAGTCGATGCCCGAGGCGGAGTGGCGCGATGCCTGGAAGCGCTACTTCAAGGTCAGCCGGCTGACCCGGCAGTTCGTCGTCGTGCCGAGCTGGGAGCCGTACACCGCGCAGCCGGGTGATGTGGTCATCGACCTCGATCCCGGCATGGCGTTCGGCACCGGCACCCACGCGAGCACGCAACTCGTCCTCGAGGAGCTCCAGACGCTCGCCGACGGAGGGCTCGCGCCCGATCGCGTGCTCGATGTCGGCTGCGGCTCCGGCATTCTATCGATCGCGGCGGTCAAGATGTGGCCGAGCACGCGCTGCATCGCCGTCGACAACGATCCGATCGCGGTCGCAGCGACGCTCGAGAACGGCGCGCACAACAAGGTCACGATCGAGACCGCGATCACGCCGCTCGCCGAGATCGCCGGCACGTTCCCGCTCGTGCTCGCGAACATCCAGGCCCACGTCCTGCGCGAGCTCAAAGCGGAGCTCGTCTCGCGCACCGCGGGCACGCTGATCTTGTCGGGCCTCCTCACGCCCCAAGCGCAGCCGCTCGCCGACGAGTTCGTCGCTGCCGGCCTGCGGCTCGTCCACGTTCGACCGAGCACGACCGATCCGCAGTGGTCGACCGCCGTGCTTTCGGCGACCCTGCTTTCGGTATAATGAGAATCTTCGTCGATCCGGGCTCGCTGATCACCGGCGAGATCTCGATCACCGGTGAAGAGCATCACTATATCGGCCGCGTCCGCCGCGTCCGGGTCGGTCAGACCATCGAGCTGGTCGATGGCGCCGGCAAGCGTGCGACCGCGAAGATCGTGCGGATGACCGAGACCGAGACCGTGGTCGACGTCGCCGAGGTCGAAGCCGTCCTCGAGGCCGCACCGCACGTCCGCGTGCTCGTGCCCCTGATCAAGGGTGACCGGATGGATGGCTGCCTCGAGAAGCTGACCGAGGTCGGCGCGAGCGAGCTGATCGTCTGGCAGGCCGAGCGTTCGGTGGTCCGGCTCGAGGCTGCGAAGCGCGATGCCCGGGTCGCCCACTACGCCGGCGTCGTCGAGGCCGCAGCCCGGCAGTGTGGCCGGGCACGGGTGCCGGGGGTCCGGTTCACTCACACCCTCCGCGAGATCCTGCGGGCGCTCCCCGACGGTGACCGGTTCGTGCTGGACCCCACGGCCGAGCGTGGACAGCCGTCCGGAGTTGCGGACGTGACGGTGATCAGCGGTCCCGAGGGTGGGTTCAGCTGGATCGAGCTCGACCAGCTCAATGCCGCCGGCTTTCTGTCGCTGGGCCTGGGCCCCCGGGTCCTCCGAGCCGATACGGCGCCGATGGTCGCGGTCGCGCTGATCCGGGCCGCGACCGCGAGCTAAGCCGGCTATTTGCCTTCCGAACCTCCCGCGCCGTATAAGATGAGGATGACGGACGAGCCTGCAGTGCTCGAACGGCCGTCGCGCCCCATCAAGCGCGAAGCCGCATCGGTGTACGTGATCGGCTTCTGGCGGCGCCTCGTTGCCGCGGCGATCGATTTTGCGATCGTTGTCCCCGCAGCACTGATCGTGACGTTGCTCGCGAGCAAGATCGCCGGCATTCACCTGCCGCCTTCAAATCTGAAGGCGTTCGATGTCGATCTGTGGCTCGATCTCGTGATCGCGACCGATCCGGCGCTCGTGATGGGCCTCGTGTTGTTCATCGCCATCGGCCTGGTCTACTTGCTCGTCTTCCACGTCGTTCGCGGCCGCACGCTCGGCATGCAGCTGATGAAGATGAAGGTGATCGATGTCTACGGCGATCCGCCCTCGCCCGCGCGCTGTGCCGCGCGCTGCGCCGGGTACCTAGCGAGCGGAGCCACGCTGCTACTCGGCTTTCTGTGGATCGGCTTCGATAGCGAGAAGCGCGGCCTCCACGACTGGATCGCCGGCACGTACGTGATCCGAGCATGAGGCCATGCCGAGCCGGCTGAGCTCTCTGCTCGTGCGCGACGGCCTCGTGGGCGTGAAGCGTATGGAGAAGGCGTTCCAGCGCCAGGTCATCTACGGCGGCAGCCTCGACACGATCCTACTCGAGATGAACCTCGTGCCCGAGGATCGGCTGACGCAGTATCTCGCGCTCGCTTCGGGCTTGCCGCCCGCGAAGCGCGACGAGTCCGAGCGAATCGAG
>JAYWCI010000262.1:0-11469 GCA_043780895.1 Kofleriaceae bacterium
ACCAGCCGGAATGGCATATGCCGCGGCTGTAAGGTGGTGACGGCCGGACCGCTGTACGGTGGTCATGGCTAATTTGCGAGGTGCGCATGGCTGAAAAACCGGATGTACGGCGGCAGACCGAATGGGTGCCGCTGACCAAAACGCAGTTTCGCGAGCGTTTCTACGAGAAATTCTACGACCCGGAATTTGGCAAGGTTGCCGCTGAACTCGAGAAGGTGTTCGAGGTGGCCTGGGATGGCTACATCGAGTATCGCAAGTCGCCGCGCAAGCACCCGGCGGGAGCGGGTTATGCGGACCCGGACATGCAACTGCCGGCAGAATGGCTGGCGACCCGCGCGGCCATCGACGCTGCCGAAAAACGGCAGCGGGATACCCTCTCGCCGACGCGCATCCTGATCGTCAACGGATCCACGCGCAGCGAACATACCTGCCCGGGTGAAATATCCAAAACGCGGCGGTTGGCCCAGCATGCGCAGCAAGCCATTGAGTCCATGCCCGGCCATGAAGTCGACTTCCTCGATGTTTCCACGCTGACTGACGAACCGTGGAAAGTCATCCATCCCTGCAAAGCCTGTGTATCCACGGCGATGCCGCTGTGTCACTGGCCCTGCTCGTGTTATCCGAACCACGGGCTCGGCCAGACCGCGGACTGGATGAGCGAGATCTATCCACGCTGGGTCGCGGCACACGGCGTCGCGATCATCACGCCGACCTACTACTACCAGGCACCTGCGACGCTCAAGTTGATGATCGATCGCATGGTGTGCAGCGATGGTGGCAATCCCGACCCGACGACCACGCACGGCAAGGATCCGGCGAAGGCCAAGGCGATCGAGCTCGCCGGCTGGGGCTTCCCGAAACATCTCTCGGGGCGCGCGTTCGCGGTGTTCACGCACGGCGATTCGGCGGGTGCCGAGGGCTTGCGGCGCAACCTGCACGACTGGTTGACCGATCTGGATCTGGAATCTGCGGGCCCGAAGGGCAACCTCGATCGCTTCATCGGCTACCTCGAGCCCTATGCGAGCTCGCACGAGGCGTTCGACAGGACGCCGGCGCTCGTGGAAGAGGTGCGCATGGCGATGGGCGCGCTCGTCGAGAAGATCGGTCAGCTCCGATCGGGCGTGCCACCGATCGGTCGCGAGATCGCGGAGCCGCGTCCTAAGTAGCTCACGGCTCTTGGCGCAACGATCGAATCTGAACCGCGACCTCGGCTAGCGCTTCGAGGCCCTTCGCAGTCAACCGATTGCCGGTGACATCGAGGCTCGCGAGATTCGGAAAGTTCGCCCGCCGCCGCGCGAGGTCGATCGCGTTCGCATCGGTCATCTGGTTGTGCGAGAGATCGAGCACGTCGAGCGTGCGCGCGATCGGGCTGGAGCCGAGCTCGATCACGAGCTCGCGGATGTAGCGCGTGCGGACGAGCGCGAGCTGGCGCATGGCCGGCATGTCCTTGCGGCCGAGGAGATCGAACACGTCGTCGATCGAGGCATCGCCGGTGGTGTAGCCGCTGCCGAAATCGAGGCGCAGCTGCTCGAGCTTGCCGAACGGCGCCTCGCGCAGCGCGCGGGCACTCGCCGCGGCCATCTGGCTATCGACGAGCTCGAGCCGTTCGAGCTCCGGGAGCTCGAAGCGTTGGCCGCGCTCGGTGAGGCTGAACGCGTGGCCCGAGAGCGAGAGCCGGCGCAGCTGTGGTACGGCGGCCCAGAGCGCCGAGAGCTTCACGTTCGAGACCGCCCACAGCCGCAAGCCGCGCAGGCTCGTCGGTGGACGTGCCGCGAGCAGGTCGATCGCTTCCTGGATCCGATCATTCTGGACGAGCGTGAGATCGACGAGGAAGCGGCCCGAGACGTGGCGCAACACCTGCTCGAGTGAGCGATCGAGCGGCTTCTGGCGATCGGCGTGGAGATACGCGCGATGGATCACGCCGAACCGCCACGTGAAGACCTCGGGGTCGCCTTCGCGATCGCCGTGGTGGCTCGCCGCGATCTCGGCGAGCGGACCGAGCAGATCGTGGAAGTGCTTCTTGAGGAGCTTGGGAAACGCCTTGTCGTCGCCGCGCTCCTCGGCCGCGATCGCGACCGCCATCACGTTTCCGCGCGGATCACCTGCGGCTTGCAGCCAGTCCGCGTAGACCGAGTAGCTCGCCGTGGTTTCCGGATCGGCGGCGATCGCGCGCTCGAGCTCGACGTGGCGCGGATCGCGCGCCATCGGGCGAAAGCCGGCGAGCGTGCGCTCGGCGACGAGCTTGTCGCACTGGGCCGACGCGGCTTCGCTGGTCACGAACGTGCGCGTGCTGGTCTTGCCGCAGCTCGTGATCTCGAGCTGCTTGCCGATCTGTTCGATCTGCCAGGCTTCGCCGTCGAGCTCGTACCACGCCATCGTCTACAGCCACATCGTAGCGATAGACTCCTGGGATGTCTCGTATCCAACTCGATCGGGCAGGTCCGATCGCCACCGTGTGGCTAGATCGCCCAGACAAGCGCAACGCGATGGATGCTCCGATGATGCAGGAGCTCGCCTCGGTCCTCGACGACATTGGCGGCGACCGCAGCGTGCGGGTCGTCGTGCTCCGCGGCAAGGGCGCGATGTTCTCGAGCGGCATCGATCACGCCCTGATCGCGACGGTGCTCGGCCCGAACGAGAAGACGCCGTTCTTGCACAACCTCTACCAGCTCCAGGACACGTTTCATCGCCTGTCCCGGCTTCACCAGCCGGTGATCGCGGCGCTCCATGGTGGCGCGGTCGGCATGGCGTGCGAACTCGCGCTCGCCGCCGATATCCGGATCGCGACCGAGGACACGATCATGGGCTTGCCCGAGGTCGCGTTCGGCATCGTGCCGGATGTGGGGGGGACCACGCGCCTCGTACGATGTGTCGGTGAACCGCGTGCACGCGAGCTGATCCTGACCGGCCGGCTCGTCAAGGCGCGCACCGCCGAACGCTACGGCATGGTCCACGACGTGGTCGCGGATCTTGCCGCCCTCGACCTGCGCGTGCAGGCCCGCGCCGAGCTGCTCGCCTCGCATTCGCCGACCGCGCTCGGCCTCGCGAAGGTGCTGGTCCAGGCCTCGGGTGACAGTGACGCGGCGACCAGCTTTCGGCTCGAGGGCGCGATCCAGCAGGGCCTCCTCGCGCAGCCGGATCTCGCCACGCGGTTCGCGGCCGGCGTCGCGTTCATCAAGGCGCAGATGCAATCTGCCGAATAGCCGGGTAGGGTGCGCGCCGTGGAAGCTGTCTTTCCCGAGGCACGGGTGCTGTGCCCGCGCTGCAAGCGCCCGCTGCGCGTTTGCTATTGCGAGGCGCTGCCGACGCTCGAGACCCGCACGAAGATCGTGATCCTCCAGCACCCGCGCGAGAAGGACATGCCGATCGGCACCGCGCGGATGGCGCAGCTCGCGCTGCCGAATGCCGAGCTCCACGTCGGCATCCACTGGGGCGAGCACCCGGCGTTCATGCGCGCCCTCTCGGATCCCGCGCGCCCGGCCGTGCTGCTCTCGCCGGGCCCGACCGCAAGAGACATCTTGAAGGATCCGCCGATCGGTCCGGTCACGCTCGTCGTCGTCGATGGCACGTGGTCGCAGGCCAAGACCGTCGTGCGCGACAACCCCTGTCTCCAGGAGCTTCCGCGCTACGCGTTCGCGTCTCCCGAGCCTTCGCAGTACCGCATCCGCAAGGAGCCGAAGGTCGAGTACGTCTCGACGATCGAAGCGCTGATGCACGTGCTCGGCGTGCTCGAAGGCGATCCGGCGAAGTTCCGCGCGCTGCTCGATCCGCTCAACACGATGGTCGACAAGCAGCTCGCGGCACAGCAGTCCGCGCCGCAGCGCAGCTCGTACCGCAAGCCGCGCGTCGCCTCGAAGCGCCGGCTGCCGGAGCTGTTTCTCCAGCGCTACCACGACATCGTCTGCGTCGCCGTGGAGCCGAATGCCTGGCCGTACAACGGGGTCGCGGATCGGTTGCCCGACGAGGTCGCGCATGTCACCGCACATCGGCTCGCGACCGACGAGACGTTCGAGGCGGTCGTACGGCCCACGCACGGCCTCGCCCCCGCGACGAGCTATCACCTGAAGTTGCCGCCGGAGACCTTCGCCGCCGGCATCCGGCACGCCGAGATGGTCGCCGCGTACGCGCGGTTCGCGAAGCCGACTGATCTCATCTGCACGTGGGGCTCTCACGGCTTACACCTCGCGACCCAGGCCGGGCTCGCACTCGGTACCGATCGCCTCGATCTCCGTGCATGCGCGCATCGCTTGCTGCACGAGAAGTTCGGCGCGCTCGAGGTCCTGCTCGAGCGCTACGGCGGTGCGCAACCGGCGACCGAGCCCGGTCGCGCGCGCCATCGCCTCGCGATGCTGGTCCAGCTCGCGCGCGCGTGGCAGCCCGCGTAGTCGAAAGCTCAGCCCGAGCCCGAGCCCAGACCGAAGGTCGCAGCCCGAGCTCGATCTTCGTTGCATCTTGAAAGCGTTTGAACGCCGTGGTCGGCGATCTCTGCGTCAGTCCGCGGAGCGAGCTCGTCGTCCGTCGCGGCTCTGCTCAGTCGCTCTCGGGTTTGTCGTCTGGATCGGGCACACCGTGGACGAGTCGCCGCGCCTTCGCCGCGCGCCGCCGCGAGATCTCCACGCCGATCGCATCGAGCCCGAAAGCATTCGCAGCGGCGAGCGCGCTGCCAACTCCGCAGAAGGGATCGACCACGGTGGTCGCGCCGATGCTCGCGACGAACTTCACCGCCATCTCGCACGCGGCCGCACCCATCGCCCGCGACCAGCTCATCGCGCCGAGCGCGGGCAACACGTCGGGGGTCGAGCGACCCGCCTCGAGCGTACGGGTCCGGCTCACGCAGATGCAGTGCGCATACGCGGGCCGGCCAAACGTCGTGTTGCCCGGTGGCACCCGACACACGACCTTGTGCCACAGCGCGTGGCTGCCGGCGGCATCCGCGCCACACATCACGAGGTGGCCCTTGTCGACCCAGCGGCCGTCGAGCTTTACATCGGTTTGATAGAAGATCGCGACCGCGTCGTCGGCGACGGCACGGCAGGCGAGGGCGACCGAGTCGATGAACCAGGCACGCCAACCCGCGAAGCCGAGCTCGGGCAGCTCGCTCGAGTCAGGGAGCGACGTGATGATCGCGTGACCGCCGGGCAACGGATTCCCGAGGAACGCGATGCCGTCGGCGTGATGGACGAGCCGAGCACTCAGATCGGGGACTCAGAACGGGAGATCGTCGTCGCGACCACTCGCGCCAGCGAGATCGCCGGGACGCGGGTCATCGCGGTACGCGAAGTCATCGTTCGCCGAGCGACGAGCACCGTTCGCACCGGCATTGCCGCCGGCGTTGCTGTTGCTGTTGCTGTTGCTGTTGCTGTTGCTGTTGCTGCGCTGATCGTTCTGGCGCGCCGACTCGAGCTTCCAGACGTCGAGGCTGTTGAAGTACTTGACCTCGCCCTGCGGGTTCTTCCACTCGCGACCGCGCAAATTGAAGGTCACGCGGATCTGGTCGCCGACTTGATGGTCGTCGAGCGCCGAGACGCGATCGCCCGTGAGCTGGAACGAGACGAACTGGGGATACTTGCCATCGGCGACTTCCAGCACGAATTCGCGCTTGGAGAATCGTTCGGAGACCTGCTTGGTCTCACCCGCGACATGAAGCTTGCCGACGACGTCGAATGCCATGTCGAGCAACCTACTGCGCCGCCCTGACATCCACCTATGCCGATTTTCACTCCCGGTCGGTTCTTGAGGATCCGCGCCAATTTGCGCGCGATCACGAGCCAGGCAGCGTTTCTCGCACCTACTTCGCGCTGCTGCGCTTCGCGAACTTCAGGCCCGTCTGGGGCCTCCCGGGTTTCGTCTTCGCGCGTTGCGCCGCGATCAAGATCGTCGCGCACGCCTTCGCGCGCTCGGCTGCCGCGGCGTCGCGCTCCATCGAAGCGGAGACGGCTGCACCGTCGTAGAGCATCACGAGCTGACGACCGAGCTCGTCCGGATCGGCGACCCCGAGGTCGCGAGACAGCTCGACGAACAAGCCGCGGACCCAACCGCGTGAATCGAGGCAGACCTGCGCGACCTTGGACTCGCTGCCACGCCGGCCTTCGGCACTCGCGTTGACGAACGCGCAGCCTCGGTACTTGGGATCGGTCGTGATCTCGCCGAGCAGATCGAAGATCGAGAGGATGCGCTGCTCGGGCTCCTCGTACTTCGCGATCCGGGTCGAGATCCGCTGCTGGCGCTTTTGTGCGCGCTGCAGCAGGTACGCGCGGACCAGCTCTTCCTTGCTGCCGAACGTGCTGTACAGCGACGCCTTCGCGACGCCCGCGCGCTCGATCACTCGATCGATGCCGACCGTGTGTACGCCCTCTTCATAGAAGAGCTCGTTCGCCGCGGCCAAAAGCCGGTCGCGCGCCGTGCCTTCTGGTTTGGTGATTGCCATGGGTTTGACTGTACCGACCAGTCTGTTCATCGTCAACGTTACGGACAGACCTGTCTGTTCTGAGCGACGGCCTGACGCGCCGGTCGAGTCGGGCCCCTCCGCAGCGGCGACTACTTCGTCGACTTAGCAGGTTTGGTCGCGGGCGCCGCGGTCTTCGGCGCGGGTGCCGGCGACACGTCGATCTTGCCGACCTGCTTCGCGATCACGAGATCCTTGATCCTGTCGTAGGTCGCTTGCGGGACGATTTTTTTCGAGACCAGCTGATCTTTCTTCGCGTACGGGCGACCCAGGACGATCTTCGCCGAGTAGGCATCGCCGATACCGGGCAGTGCCTTGAGCTGAGCGGCCGTCGCGGTATTGAGGTCGACCGGATCGGACTTGGACGTGCCAGCGGGCGCGGGCGCTGGCGCCGGCGAGGTCACGATGGGGCCGGGCTTGCTCGTGGCCGGCGGCGTGGTCGGAGTGGTGGGCGTCTTGTCGGCGAGCGCGAGGCCCGGGAGGAACATCGCGAACAACAGGATCAGAGGAGCGAGCAGTTTCTTCATCGTGGAGTGATACGTCATTTGCCGGGGCGCTATTCAAAAAGCGCGGCTGCGTAAATTGCCCCACCGGACGCCCTTGGGTCAGGGGGCGCCGTCGGGATCCCAGCCGGTCGCGAGGCCTTCTTCGAGGCGGTCGAGCTTCGACATCTGCGCCGGGTCGAGCGCGAAGTCGAACAGCGCCGCGTTCTCGGCGATGCGCGCGCGCTGCGTCGACTTCGGCAAGATCACGTGCCCGTGCTGGATTCCCCAGCGCAACAGCACCTGCGCCGGCGTGCGCTGCACTGCCTTCGCGACCGTACCGAGGATCGGATCCTCGAGGCGCGCGCCGCGCGTGAGCGGGCTGTACGCCTCGACCACGATGCCGTGCTGCTTGCACAGCGCGCGGGTCTCGCGGCGTTGCAGGAACGGCGTCAGCTCGATCTGGTCGACGTGCGGCTTGATCTTCGCTTCGCCGAGGAGCTCCGTGAGGTGCGGCGCGAGATAGTTCGAGACGCCGATCGCCT
The DNA here is from genome assembly GCA_043780895.1 of Kofleriaceae bacterium. Lineage (GTDB taxonomy): Bacteria > Myxococcota_A > Polyangia > Haliangiales > Haliangiaceae > JABFXX01. The sequence goes on from JAYWCI010000262.1 coordinate 7,473, forward strand.
TGGCCTTGCCGTTTGCGAACGCAGCCTCGAGCGCGCGCCACGATTCGCGGCGCTTGTGCGGAACGGGCCAGTGGATCAGATACAGATCGACGTAGTCGAGGGCGAGGCGCTTGAGGCTCGCGTCGAGTGCGCGTAACGCCGAGTCGTAGCCTTGGTCGTCGTTCCACAACTTCGTGGTCACGAAGATCTCGCTGCGCGGCACGCTGCTCTGATTCACCGCGGCGCCGACATCCGGCTCGTTGCGATACACGCGCGCGGTGTCGACATGACGATAGCCGAGCTCGAGCGCTGCTGTCACCGCGTCGCGCGTGCCGGCGCCTTGCGGCGCTTGCCAGACGCCGAGGCCGACTTGCGGGATCCGCGCTCCTGTTGCGAGCGCGAGCTGCGTGGTGGTGACGGACATTCCTGACTATGCCGCGCCTCGACCAGCAGGCGCCAACGATCTGTGCCCTCGCTGTACCTAGACCCAGGTCTGGCGCTTGCTCGGATTTACCCGCGCGGTGGGTTCGCGCGTGACCTCATCGATCAAGTGCATGATCGCGGAGTCGAGCGGATCGCGCGTCGGCTTGCGAACGTGTGCGGTCTTGCCTCGGCTGAACACCGACAAGAGTGCGCACAACCCGATCGTAACCAGACAGGCGATAAACACGGTCTCCATCCCGTCACCTGCAGCAACTCGCGTTCCATGATGCGTTTGCTCGGCCTCACGTCCGCGACGTGCTACCAGACGCGTTGTGACGTTCATTCCTGGCATCACGAGCCCGGCTTCACGCGGTCTCATGTTCTCGATCTCGGGCCAGAACCTGTGCGTGCTGCACGAGCCCGATGTCGCGCTCCCCGTCGCCGATGCGGCCGGCGCGTTGTTCCTCGGCGACCTCGACGGCCAGCCGTGCTTCGCGCAAGTCGTCGACGAGCCGCCGGCAGGCACCGAGCCGCTCGCGCTGCGCCAGCTATTCGGTACGCTCCGCGACGAAGAGTTCGCGATCGCGGGCCGCGCGCTCGGTCTCACAGCATGGGATCGCGATCATCGTCACTGCGGTCGGTGCGGCTCGCCGACTGAGCGGTCCACGACCGAGCGCGTACGCACGTGCACCCGCTGCGGCTTCAGCTCGTATCCGCGGCTATCGCCGGCCGTGATCATGCTGGTCGAACGCGAGGGCACCTGCCTGCTCGCGCGCAACGCGCGTACGCGGATGCCGTTCTTCTCGACGCTCGCAGGCTTCGTGGAGGTTGGGGAGACGCTCGAAGAGGCCGTCGCACGGGAAGTCAAAGAAGAAGCCGGCATCGAGATCACCGACATTCGCTACTTCGGGAGCCAGCCGTGGCCGTTCTCGAGCTCGCTGATGATCGGCTTCACCGCGCGCTGGGCGAGCGGCGACATCCACGAGGATCCGGTCGAGATCGCGGAGGCCGCGTGGTTCGATCCGCGCGAACTCCCTGTCGTGCCGCCCACGCTCTCGATCGCGCGCGCCTTGATCGACGACTTCGTCGAGCGCGCCAGATAACGAGAGGGGCTAATTGCCCGCGGTGATGGCGCGGTCGACGACGATCTCGACGCGACGATTCATCGCGCGGCCCTCGGTCGACTTGTTCTCGGAGACCGGCTTGGCCGAACCGAAGCCCTGCGCGGTGATCGCTTCCGAGGCCACGCCACGGACGACCAGGTAGTCGCGCACCGCGTTCGCACGAGCCGCCGAGAGCGCCTCGTTGATCTTGTCGGTGCCCTGATTGTCCGTGTAGCCCTCGACGGTGAAGTGATGCTCCGCCTGGGTCTTCAGTGCATCGGCCACCTGATTGAGCTGCGACTGCGCACCCGGGAGGATCGTCGATTGGCCGGTCGCGAACAACACGCCACCCGAGAGGGTGATCACGGTGCCGCGCGTATCGGCCTTGACCGCGAGGCTCTTCGAGAGCGCATCCATCGCGTCTTGCGCCTTCTTCTCGGCGGCCACGCGCGCCTTGCGCTCGGCCTCGGTCATTTCCTTCTGCTTGGTGAGATCACCCTGGGTCTTCGCGAGGTCACCCTGCGTGTTCTTCAGCTGACCCTGCTGGGCCTCGATGATCTCCTTTTGGGTCTTGAACTCTTCGCGATGCGCCATGTGCGCCGAGTCCGCAGCGGCAGCGGCGTTGCCGAGCGCTTCGGCGCGTTGCGCCTTGCGCATCGCGACGTACGCCGTATCGACGGTGTCCTGGCTGTCCGGATCATCGGAGAACTTGTGCTCGGCAGCGTCGAGCGCGTCCTTCGCGACATGGAGGTCGGCGGGGACGAGCTTCGCGGCATTGCCCTGCGCAGCGTGATCGTACGCGGAACGCGCGTCGACGAGCTCGGGCGGCGGCATGTGCGCGGCGCACGCGGCGGCAGCGGACAGCGGCAGCGCGAACAGGAGGACCTTGGCGAATTTAGTGACGTTCATTGTCCGGCCTTTTGCTTGAGGTCATTGACCTGTTCGGTAGCGTTCGCGGCTTCGCCCGCAGCACTGGCGGCACGAGCCATCGCGAGCGCGAGCTCGGCGTCCGCTTCGCTGCGTGCGAGCATGAAGGAGGCGCGATGATTTTCATCGTCCTTCACCATGGCGAGCGCCTTCTCGCGCTCTTCCTGCGCGAGCTTCAGATAGAGCGTCGCTTGTGGGACGTTCTGCGCGCCGGCTTCTTGGGCGCCACGGATCGCGCCCTCCGACGACGCCATGCGCGCTTCGGGCTTTGCGGCACCACCGCACGCCATTATGGGTGCTGCGATCAACGCAGCCAGGATCAATCTAGTCATACCGGACGCTACTGCGCGCGCGATGCCAATCAGCAAATTGGCGATAGACTAGCGCCGAGGGCGATCACGTCGCGCTGGCGCGCCCGCTGCGCCCATACGCACAGCAAGATGTGCGCGCTCAGAGATTCTGCGAGGCGAGAAACTGTTCGAGATCGCGCCAGAAACCGACGCAATCGAAGTCGTTGCCAAGGCCGGCACCTTGTCCCGCGAGCTGACAGACCTCGTCGAAGTGATCGGCCGGGATGCAGCCGAGGAACTGGCCCCACGTCGCTGACTCGACAGTGACGAGGCCATCCTGGGTTGGCGTGTTCGGGAGCTCGGCGAGCCCGAGGATCGCGGCGACCGGCGCGAGCTCGACCTTGATCGGATCGCGCTGGCCATCCCACGTGGTCATGAACGGTGCGGCCGCCGGCGGACACGCATCTGGCCCCGCGAGTAACGAGCGCCCGGCGACCGAGAAGTACGGCATGCCCGGGACGTCGAGCACGTCCGCATTGAACTGCGCGGCGCCGGCCGACGACAGCACGTGCATCGCACCCGCGAAGCTCGCGCCCGAGCCACTGATCCCGAACAGATTCGCGAGCGCATCGAGCGCGACGGTCGAATTGCCGGGCAGCACGCCGAGCGCGACATCCGCCACCTTGCTGCCGCGATGTGGGGTCGCGACGGTCACCACCGCGGCGATCGAACCTGGATCGTGGGCCGCGGCCCAGCGCGCATCGAGCCCGCCTTGCGAGTGGCCGATCACGATCACCTTGGCCGCGCCGGTCTGGAGCTTTGCGGCTTCGATCGCCATCACGAGCTCCGCGCCCCGCACATCGCTATTCTGGATCGCGTCGACCTGCGGCATGAACACCGTGCGGCCTTGCGCCTCGAGCGCCGGACCGATGCCGTAGAAATAATCGAGCGGACCGATCGAGGAGAACCCGAACAAGCCGTGCGCGAGGACGATCGGGTAGGGCCCGATCGGCGGCGCATCCGGCGGCCTGACCAGCACGGTCGCATCCGGTGGCATGACCGTGTCGTCACCGCTCCCGCTGTACGGAAGGAAGCCGCAACCCGTCGCAACCACCCCCAGCACCACGGTTCCCATCCGCATCGGCGAGGACCATATCCGCTATTGGACCGTGTTCAATAGAAATCAGCTGACAAGTTTCACGAGCTCGGGCGAGCGCATCACGCCGGCTTGTTGAGTCGCGAGGGCGCCCGATCTGAACACGGCAAAGTTCGGGA
>JAYWCI010000263.1:0-25742 GCA_043780895.1 Kofleriaceae bacterium
CCGCCGAGCGACAGGTTCATCAACGTGCACTCCCGGCTCGCACCGTCCACCTTCAGCGTTGCTGCCAGCGAGACGCTGTGACGAGTCGATGTCCGGCGGTTTTCGGCCACGCCTCATAGTACCAAAAGGATGGATCCAAAACGTTCGCGCGCACCTGCCCGATCGGTGATCGGTGGGGTTTTCTTTGTTCGACTACTGAAGCTTGATGTCGATGTAGGCCTTCTTGCGAAGCTCCTGCACCCACGTTTCAGTCTGCTTATCGAGCTCGCGCCGCTTGAGCTCGCGCGTGAGTTGTTCCTTCATTTCAGTGAAGGGCTTGAGCTCGGACTTCTTGACGTCGGTGACCTGGAACACGTAGAGGCCCTGGGGACCGCTGACGGGGCCGCGGGTGTCGCCTTTTTCCATCGAAAAGACGACCTGCTCCCAGTCGGGGTTGATCGAGCCGCGCTCGAACCAGCCGAGCTCGCCGCCGGTGTCCTTCGTCGAGGAATCGTCCGACATGTCCTTGGCGACCGCCACGAAATCTTCGCCGCCCTTGACCCGCTCGACGGCCTTGCCGGCCTTCGCTTTGCCCTCGTTGATCTGCTGCTCGGTCGCGTGGTCGGGAAGCTTGATCAGGATGTCGGAGAGCCGGACCGCGCTGACCGCCTCGGAACGGCGCTGCATCTGGTCGAAGCGCGCCTTGATGTCCTCATCGGTGATCTGGATTTTCGGCTGGACGATCGTGTTGACCGCGCGGAGCCGCATGAGCTGGCGGCGCAGATCGGCCTTGTAGTTCTGCAGCGTGTAGCCCTGCGCGCTGAGCGCCTGCGCGAGGCCGGCGTCGTCGAGGTTGTTCTGCTGCTTGATCTCGTCGAGCGCGGCCTGGACCTCGGAGGTCTCGACCTCGATTTTGGCGCTCACGGCGGCCTGGACGATCAGCTCCTCGTTGACCATCTCGTCGAGGATCTGGCTCGCGAGCTTCGCGAGCCGGCGCTTGCGTTCGCCTTCGTCGGTGATCGACTGCGCCTGCGCGATCATCGGCGTGAGCCGTGCATCGAGCTCGCTCTGCAGGATGATCGAATCGTTGACGATCGCGACGACGCGCTCGAGGCTGATCTTCTGACCCGCGTTTCGCGACATCGGCTTCGTATCGGCCTGTGCGACCCCACCCAAGGCTACCAACAACATAAACGCTAGTTTGCGCACGACGTTAGGACTCCTCGTTCACGGAATGGGTTGCTCGCCGCCGGACCCACCGAGGGCCGGTGGGGGTGGATTTTGACCACCTGGAAGGGGCGGGGAGGGCTGGAGGTCGCGGCCGTGGCCGTCATCGACCGCCTGGGACGTATCGATGCGGACCTTCGCGAGGTTCGCTTCGTTGATCTCGATCTTGGCCTGGGCGCGGAGCTTCTCGACGAAGTCCTTCTGCGCCTGCGTGCGCTGCTCGCGGAAGAGCTTGTTACGGATCAGCGCCTTCGCCTCGTCGAACGACTTGGTCATCGACTTGCGACGACCGGTCTGCTTGAGGATGTAGAACTGGCCGGTGCCGGCATCGACGACGCCCGAGACGTCGCCGGTGTTGACGAGCGCGAACGACGCCTTCACGACCGGCGCCGGGAGATCCTTGTTCGCCAGATCGAAGTAGCGCAGGTCGCCACCGCGCAGCTTGGTTTCTTCATCGGAGGTGTACTTCGTGACGAGGTCGCGGAAGCCCTTGTTGGTCTTGCCGGCATCGCCCTTCGCCTCGAGCAACACGCGATCGGCTTGCGCCTTGTTGCGCAGGATGATGGCGGAGGCCCGAACCTCCTCGGGCTTGACGTAATCGGCGAGGTTCGCCTGGTAATACGCCTGCATGTCGGCGTCCTTGATCGAATCGGCGGTGACCTTCGCGTCGAACTCGTCGCGCATCAGCTTCTGGATCATCACCTGCTTCATCGTGCGAACGACTTCAGGGTCTTTATCCAGGCCGCGCTTGTACGCTTCCTTCGCGAGGATCTCGAAGCGCACGAGCGAATCGAGGAACTCCTTCTTCTGCTCGAGCGACGTGTAGCGCGCACGGATGTACGGCGACTGACGATTGATGCGCTCTTCGAACTCGCCGAGCGTGATCGTGACGTCATCGATCTTCGCGAGCGGGGCCTTGAGCTCCTCGGCGTTCTGCGGCGGCGAGCTCGGCGCGAGCTTGGCCGGACCGCCGGCCGGGGCGCGGGAGGCATCTCCCTCGTCACGCTTCTGGCAGCTGGCCCCGATGCCAACGATGCCCACGATCAATGGCGCGAGGAGCGCGCAAAGAAGGGCCTGCTTCTGCATGGTTACTGCGATGCGGTAGCACGATCGAGGACCGCCAACAAGGCTTGCCTTGCGGCCCCGGCCCCCGAGTTTGCCGTCGCAAACCGACCATCCGGCAGCTTGCGCCAGCCCGCGGCAAGGGCTGCGGCGCGCATCACAGAATCCTCGGGCAAGGCGATCGCCACCCGGCTCTGAGAAATCTCGAGCGCGAGGGCGCCCATCCGCCGGGCGAGGGCCTTCTGCCCCATCAGCTCGCCGAGGAGGATGGTGTCGCCGGGCAGCGGCCCGTAGCGGTCATTGATCTCGGCCATCACCGTGCGCAGCTCGTCGTCATCGGCGACCGCCGAGAGCCGCTTGTAGAGCTCGAGGCGCTGGCCTGGGTCCGGGACGTAGTCATCCGGGATGAAGCCCGGGATATCGATCGACAGCTCGGGATCGACCTCCGAATGGATCGGTTGGCCACGCAACTCGGCGACCGCGACCTCGAGCATCTTGACGTAGCGATCGAAGCCGACCGCGGCGATCGAGCCGGATTGCTTCGCGCCGAGCAGCTCGCCGCCGCCCCGGATCTCGAGATCCTGCGACGCGATCTGGAACCCCGCGCCGAGCTCGGTGAACCGCTGTAGCGCCTCGAGCCGACGGCGCGCATCCTCGGTGATGTGCTCGGGCTCCGGTACGAGCAGATAGCAGTACGCGCGATTCGCCGACCGACCGATGCGGCCGCGCAGCTGATAGAGCTGCGCGAGGCCGAACGCATCGGCACGCGCGACGAACATCGTGTTCGCGTTCGGGATGTCCAGGCCGCTCTCGACGATCGTCGTGGCGATCAAGATATCGAGCTCGTGCTGGATGAACTGGACCATCACCTTCTCGAGCGCATCCGCCGAGAGCGAGCCGTGGCCGATGCCGATCCGCGCGTTCGGCACGAGGCCCTTGAGATACATCGCCCAGTCTTCGATCGAGCGATCGTCATCGCGCGGCTTGGTTTTGCGCTGCGGGCGATCGTCATTCGGGATCCGGTTGTCGACTTCTTTGACGCCGGCGGTGCCGATCGTCGGCGTGATGAAGAACACCTGACCGCCACGACCGATCTCGCGCTCGATCGCTTCTTTGATCGTGACGTCGTCGACGCGCGACACGAACGTGCGCACCGCGCGGCGATCCGCGGGCGGCGTCGCGATGATCGAGAGATCGCGCATGCCGGCCATCGCGAGGTGGAGCGTGCGAGGGATCGGCGTCGCGGTCAGCGTGAGCACGTCGACCGTCGTCTTGGTCTTCTTGATCCGCTCCTTGTGCGCGACGCCGAACCGCTGCTCCTCGTCGATCACGAGCAGGCCGAGATCCTTGAACCGCACATCGGCCGAGAGCACGCGATGCGTGCCGACCACGACATCGATCGTGCCCGCCGCGAGGCCCTTCACGACCTCGATCTGTTCGCCCTTGGTCTGGAACCGCGACAGCTTGCCGACCGTGATCGCGAAGCCCTTGAACCGGGCGCTCATGGTGCGGAAGTGCTGCTCGACGAGCACGGTCGTCGGCGCGAGCACGCATGCCTGCTTGCCGCCGGTGACGCACTTGAAGATGCCGCGGAGCGCGACCTCGGTCTTGCCGTAGCCGACATCGCCGCAGACGAGGCGGTCCATGGATTTGCCGGCTTCCATGTCGGCGTTGACCGCGTTGATCGCGTCTTCTTGATCCGGGGTCTCGTCGAACGGGAACGTCGCTTCGAGCTCGCGATATTGATCGTCGGCCGGTGGAAACGCGTGACCGGGCAGGGCGGCGCGCTGGGCGTACACTTGAAGCAGCTCCTCGGCAAGTGCACGCACGGCGCGCGACACCTTCGTCTGCGTCGCTTCCCACGTGACGCCGCCGAGCTTGTCGATCTTGGGGCCGTGGCCTTCGGCGCCGACGTAGCGCTGGACCTCGCCGAGCCGATACACCGGCAGATACAGCGTGCCGCCGTCGTACTCGAGCTGGAGCGCATCGATCTCGGTCTGCGGTGGCGCGACCGCACCGATCGCGATGGTGTTGAGGAGCGAGACCGAACCGACCGCGATCTTCTTGAGGCCCTGGTAGCGCCCGACTCCGTGGCGCTGGTGGACGAGGTAGTCGCCGACCGCGAGCTGGCTCCAATCACTGACACCGCCGAGCAGCGCATCCTTCGCGCGCTTCTTGCGATTCGCACCGTGATGCGTGCGCTGGCCAAAAATAACGTCGCCGGTGACCAGCGCGACGTGATCGCGCGGTGCCGCGAACGCGTGCGCCGGTGTGCCCGCGACCAGCTTGACATCGGTGACGCCGCGCGCCTCGAGCACCCCTGCGAGGCGATCGATCCGGCTCTGCGAATCGAGCGCGATCGTGATCGCGACGCCCTCGGCGCGCCACTTCTTGATCGCGGTGAGCAGCGGCGTGACGTGCTCCGTATCGCCGAACGTCCGCGCGTGTGCGAGCTCTTGCCGCAGCACGTGCAGGTCATCGACATCGACGCGCAATCGCGTCGCGGCTTTCACGGGGGCCGGCGCAGGTCCGTCCCCTGCCATTTTCGGCTCTCCGGTGACCTCGAGCGACGACAGCTCGATCCGGCGCCGGGAGGTCAGCGGCTCGAGCGTGCGGACGAAGTGGCGATCCGGCGGATATGCGAGCTCCTTCATGCTCGTGCGATTGGTCCAGCGCAGATCGGCGTCGGCGAGTAGATCGACCACCGCGCGCTTGCACGCCTCGGGATCGACGATCAGCCAGCGCGCATCGGCAGGAAGATAGTCGACGGGCGACACCAGCGTGTCGTGAAACGCGGGCACGAGGCCTTCGATCCCGACGAACACGCTACCGGTCTCGAGCTGCTCGATCGTGCGGCGGGTCGCCTTCGAAGGAAACGAGATCTCGTCGGCGTACTCGCGTAGGCGCGTGCGGACATCGCTCGTGCCGGTGACGATCGTCTCGCGCACGGGGTGGAGGACGACGCGATCGACCTCGCGGAGCGTGCGTTGTGATTCGGCGTCGAACCAGCGCAGCGATTCGACCTCATCGCCGAACAGTTCGATCCGGACCGGATGTGGCGAAAGCGGTGCGTAGACATCGATCACGCCGCCGCGCAGCGCGAACGTGCCAGGCTCGTCGACCACCGGCGTTCGCGACCACCCGCCCTCGGCCAGCACCCTCGCGATCGCATCCCGATCGATCGCTTCGCCCTTCGTGACCGTGATGCCACGCGATGCGAGCTCGTTCGGCGGCATGGTCTTTCTCGCGAGCGCCTCGGCACTCGCGATCACGAGCCGTGGCCGCAACGCGGGTTGGGTCAGGCGATAGAGCGTCGCGGTGCGTTCGACGATGCCGCTGCGATCGGGGGAGAGCTCCGCGTAGGGCGAGACATCGATGCCCGGCAGGACCACCAGCGGATCGAGATCCGCAGAGTCGCTCTGGGTCCCGATCCAGAATCGCACGTCGTCCTCGAGCGCGCGCGCCGCGGCGTCGTCAGCGACGATCACGACCACGAGCTCGTGCGCGGATCGGTCGGCGGCCAGCCACGCCGCCCATCCCGGAGTCGCGCCGTACGCGATGACCGGTCCGGCCTCGAGCGCGACAGAAAGCTCCGAACGCATTTCGGGCGCAAGCTAGCATGGCTGCTGTAAAATGCTTGGGATGGGCCAGGGCTAGCTGCGATCGATCAGGTCGATCGCGCGTGGTTTCATCTCGAGCGCGCGGCGGCGACGCAGGAGCAGGAGCGTCGCACCGGCCCAGATCGCGCTCGTCCCGAGGCACATCGCGGCGATCAACCACGTGTGATCCTCGGTCTGGATCACGTACGTGATCGCGGATGCAGCGGGCGCAGCCGCGACGGCGGCTACCGGTGCATCGCTCGCGGTGATCCTTCGCCTGGGCTGCGGAGCACGTAGCCGAGCTCCTCGAGTTGCACCAGCAGGTAGTTCATCGCCTGTTTCGTCATGCCGGCGCGTTGCGCCAGGTCGACGGGCCGCTCGTCCTCGGGTGGGGGGAAAGCGCAGCACCCTGAAATGCGCGAGGTGGATATCCGTGAAGCCAGCGTCCATCAAGGACTGGCCGATGCGCGCCTCCACGGCGCCCAGGACGTAGCGCAGCCGCGCCCCGATCAGGGGATCTCAGTGTGTCGTAGTGGGTCCAGTCGCGGGTGAGCACGCGCGATGCGTCGAAGTCGGGAAACAGCTCGGGCATCTGCTCGCGAAACTGGAACAGAGTCGTGATCGACGTCGAGCCTTGGAGATCGCATAGGACGGCGTCTTGCGTGCCAATGGAGGTAGCCGCGCGTCTCGAGGAGCAGCTCGAGGTACTCGTCAAAGTCGGCCTCTAGGCTCAACGGCATCTCGCCCTCGCCCGACGTCGCGTGGGCTAAGCGAACTGCGGCTCGGCACCGACCTCCATCGAGGTATCGCCACCGATCGCGGTGTCTTCGACGCCCGCCGGCAGCGCGAGCGGTTGGGTCACATCGGTCGAGCCTCGGGTCGTGGCGTAGACCGCAGCCCGGGACCAAGCCGGGAACACATAGCGCGCGCTGATCGTTCGATCACCATCAACGACGGTGCCATGATCGTTCACGGCAGGTTCCGCGATGTTGCGCGCGACTGCGGGGGCACGCACACACGGGCGTGTCATGCTGGCGGCGTGATGGTCTGCGCGATGTTCCTGGTGACGCTACTCGCGAGCGTCGTCGCGTACGCGGATCCGGACCCGGATGCACTGGTCAAGGAGGTCGCGCACGTTCGCGGGTTGAAGCTCCACCATCCGATTCCAAACGAGCATGTCGATCGCACCGAGCTGCGCAAGCGCTTGCTCGGACGAGCCAACGATGGCAAGAGCGTCACCGAGACCGCGATCCAGACGCTCGCCTTGCAGCGCTGGGGCTTCATCCCGCTCGACTACGATTACGGCGCGAAGCTCGTCGATCTGCTCACCGACCAGATCGCGGGCTACTACGACTCTAAAAAGCAGCAGCTCACGATCCTCGATGGTGCGAACAATGAGCCGCAGTGGGCGGAGATGGTGCTCGCGCACGAGCTCGATCACGGGCTGCAGGACCAAGCGTTCGATCTCGAGAAGTTCGAGCAGCTCCCCGATGACGACACCGATGCCCTCTCCGCACGCCACGCGCTCGTCGAAGGTGACGGCATCGCACTGATGCTCGAGGTCGTGCTCGCGCGGCAAGGTGCGCAGTCACCATGGTCGGTGCCCGAGGCGACCGCAGCCGTCGTCGCGGCGATGAACGAGCCGGGAGCGAAGAACGATTCGCTCGATCAAGCGCCGTTCGCGATCCGCGAAGGGATGCTGTCGCCGTATCGCGACGGCTTTGCGTTCGTCGCGGCGCTGCGCCGCACCCGACCGTGGTCGGCGGTCGATGCCGCGTTCAAGCGGCCGCCGCGATCGATGGAGCAGATCCTCCACCTCGAGAAGTACCTCGCCGACGAGAAGCCGATCGCGGTCACGGTCGGCGATTCGCCGCTCGCGGGCTACGACATCACCGGCTCGGAGGTCTGGGGCGAGCTCGGTGTACGGTCGTTCCTGCGCTCGCACGGCGTGAGCGAAGAGACCGCGACACGTGCGGCGGCAGGCTGGGGCGGCGATCGCGCGATCGTGCTCGCGAAGCCTGGCGAGAACAACGCGCGCCGCACGATCGGTCTCGCGCGGTTCGAATGGGACACCGAGCTCGATGCGCGAGAGGCCCAGGCCGCGCTCGAGCATGCGGTCGATGCGATGTCTCCCGGTGCGACTCTCGATCAGACGATGGAGCGCACGCGCTGGCTCGCCCTCGACGGCACGGTCAGCGTCGTCGAGCGCAAGGGCCAGGGTGTCGTGATCATCATCGGCGCCCCCGTGCAGCTCGCCGCGAACCTCGATCCGTTCTCGCTGCTCACCGCGAAGCGTGAGCGCTAGGTTACGCGAGCAGGTACTGTTCGAGCCCGACGAGCTTGTCGACGTCGTGCACGTCATCGCGCAGCAGCGGAACTTCGACGAGCAGCGAGCTCGTGCCGCCCGCGGCCTCGAGCTTGCCGATCGCGATCCGATCGGCGAGTGCGAGCACCTCGATCTCGGAGTGCGCGGTCAGCAAGGCTTGTGCGGCCATCATGCGCGTGGTGCCCGAGACCCCGAGGGCGGTGATGCTCGGCTGCGCGGCGAGGGCGGCCGCGATCGCGTTGACATCCGCGGTGACCGGACGGCTCGGATGGACCTTGTTCACGACGAAGCCGACGAACGGCATGTTCGCGGCGATCAGGCGCTCGTGGAAGAACAGCGCTTCGCGCACCGCCATCGCTTCGGGCGAGGCGACGAGCACGAACCCGACCCGCGGCTGGCGGAGCAGCGTGAACGTCTCTTCGGCGCGCTTGCGGAACCCGCCGAGAATGTCGTTGAACTCGGTGAAGAACACACCGATGTCGTCGATGAACTTCGAGCCGACGAACTTCGCGAGCCGCTTCATCACGAACGAACCGGTCTTGCCGACGAGCGACCAGCCCGAGCCCGAGCCGCCGTGGAGCTTGCGGAACCACTCGATCGCGGGCGAATCGATCGCCTCGGAGAGCTTGCGCGGCGCATCGAGAAAATCGAGCGCGTGTGCGGTCGGCGGCGTATCGACGATGATCGTGTCGTAGATGCCTTCGGCATCGAAGTCGTGGAGCTTCGCCATCGCGGCGTACTCTTGCGCACCCGCGAGCGAGCTGCTGATCTGGCTGTAGACCGGGTTCGCGAGGATCCGTTGCACGGCCGCCGGATCCTTCGCGTGGCGCTGGACGACTTCGTCGAACGCTTGCTTTTGATCGAGCATCATCGCGAACAGCTGGCCACCCGCGACCGGTGCATTCGCACCGACCAGGGCCGGGTTCACCTCCTGGACCTTGTGACCGAGCTCGCTCAGGCCGAGCGAGTTCGCGAGCCGTTTCGCCGGATCGATCGTGAGGACCAGCGTCTTCTTGCCACGTCGAGCGGCCGCGAGTGCGAGCGCTGCGGCGGTGGTTGTTTTTCCCACGCCGCCAGAGCCCACGCAGACGATGATCCGTCGCTCGAGCAGTACGTCGATCAGTCGCTGGGCCACGAGACTACTCAGTTACCACGCATCGCAGCCGAGCGACAACGCGTGTATAAGAGGGCCCGCATGAAACGCGAGCTGATCGTCACGCACCCCGGCCCCGCCTCGGGCGTGTCGAGTGGGGCGCAGGAGCGCACGGTCTCGGTCGAAGGGCCGCTCGAAGATGGTCTGTTCCGGTTCACGATCGATGGCCAGCAACGCCTGGTGGACGCCAAAGCGGTGCGCCCGGGCACGTGGTCGATCGTGCTCGACGGCAAGAACTACCTCGTCGATCTCGACAAGCGGCCGGCCCTCCAGGGCAAGGTCGCGGCCTCGGTCGGTGCGAGCGAGACCGTGCTCTCCGTCGAGGATGCAGCGCAGCGTAAGCTCGCCGCGGCCGTCAAGCCCAAGGGCCAGGCACGCGGCGAGACCCTGCGTGCGCCGATCGCCGGCAAGGTCGTCAAGGTGCTCGTCGAGGTCGGCGCGGTCGTCGCGCCAGGCACTGCTGTGATCGTGCTCGAGGCCATGAAGATGGAGAACGAGCTGATCAGCGAGCGCGGGGGCATGGTCAAGGTCATCCACAAGCAGGCCGGCCAGGCCGTCGATACCGGCGATACTCTGATCGAGCTGAGCTGAGCTAGGGCACTGCACGCAGCGAAGGCGGCTCGCCGGGTAAACCCTCCGTTCGATCGCGCGGGATGTGATAGCGCGCCAGGATCCGCGGCTGAGCTTTTCGAACTTCGTCGGCATCCATCATGATCATGCCGCCCGACGTCGTCGTGATCTCGACGACCCCGTGGGCCGACGATAGCGTCTTGACGAAGTCCTCCATGTCGAGCGGGGCGCGACCGTTGATGGTCGCGATCGCCTCGTCGTAGAGGTGGCCGTAGCCGATGTTGATCTCGTCGGCGAGGACCTTCGTGAGGATCACGACCTCGTGCCGCTCGGGCGACCGATAGCCCAGGTAGTAGTAGTTGAGGAACTCTTTCGGCGCCTTGTTCCACCACTTGTCCCACGTCGCCAGGTATTCACGCGTGAGCGTCTGGAACACGAGCCCACCGTAGACGAAGTACTCCGGCGGCATGTCGTAGCGCGCGCGAGAGACGAGCGGCGTCCAGCGCGCGAGCGTGACCTCGACGGCGAGCAGCTTGCCATCGCGGCGAATTTCGAGCGCGACCTTGTCGCCGATGTAGCGATTGCCGAGCACGACGTCGTAGCGCGTGCGATGGCGACCGAGAAATTGCACGGTGCCGTTGTTCGCGATCGGCAAGCCGTCGATCGTGGTGATCACGTCGCGCGATTGCAGCACGCCATCGGCCGAGCCTGCGTGATCGACGTGAAGCACGACCACGCCCTTCTCGTCGCCAGAGAGCCCGAGCCGCTTGCGCAGCAACGGGTTCTCGAGGTTCTGCGTGGTGATGCCGAGTGCCGGAATTTCGGGGCGCTTGCCCTTGGTGACACCGTCGATGAAGCTGCGGATGATCGGCGGCGGCACCATCTCGCCGATGTTGTCGGCGCCGGTCAGCTTCTGGAACGCGATGCCGACGACCTTGCCATCGCCGAACACCGGACCACCGCTGTTGCCCGAGTTGATCGCGGCATCGACCGTGACCGCGAGCAGGTGGCGTTGTGAGTGGCTGTAGCGCTGGACCTCGATGCGCGAGACCACGCCCTCCGTGATCGATATTTCTTCGCCGCCGACCGGATAGCCGACCACCGCGACTTCATCGCGCAGCCTCGGCATCTCGCCGAGCTCTGCGGGCTCGATATCATCGAGAAATCCGGCGGGCTCGATGACCTCGAGCAACGCCAGATCGCAATCGTGGCTGACCGCTCGCACGCGCGCGATCGCCTTGTCGGGAGCCGAGACTTTCTGAACCTGCAGGAACGTCGCGTTCGCGATGACGTGCGCGCCCGTGAGCATCATGTTTGGTCCGATGACCACCGCAGAACCAGTGCTGGTAGATGGTGTCCTCGCCTGCCAAGGCCCATCGAAATCAGGGTCTTGGGAGGTCGCAAAGACGCGAATCACCTCGGGATACTCCACGAAATTAGGGTACCTTGGAATGCCGTTTAATGCTCGCGCTGCAAGCCATCACGCCGGAGAACCTGGCGGCTCGCGTCCCGCCTGTGACCGTGGCCGAGGCGCGCAAATTGGTGGCGCAGATCCACCGCGGAGACCCGATCGCTGCTACCGGCGCGATTCGCCGGGTCGCGGCAGATGCGGTCCGCGCGGCAGGCGAAATCCCCGCGCTCGAGGTCGTCGCCGAGACCCCGAGCACGATCGATCCGTTCGTGAAGTACCTGCTCGCCGGCCGCGATGGCGCGCGGTTCGAGGCGGTGCGCATTCCGCTCGAGAACCCGAATCGGTTCAGCGTGTGCGTGAGCTCGCAGGTCGGCTGCGCGCTCGGTTGTGCGTTCTGCGCGACCGGCAAGCTCGGTCTCGATCGCAACCTAGAAGCCTGGGAGATCATCGAGCAGGTCCGCATCGTGCGAGCCCGGCTCCCGCACGGCCGGGTTCACGGGGTCGTGTTCCAGGGCATGGGCGAGCCCCTCGCGAACCTCGATGCGGTGCTCGAAGCGATCGCGGTGTTCTCCGAGCCGAGCGCACTCGGCATCGATGGCCGCGCGATCACCGTGTGCACCGCGGGTCTGCCGGCCGGGATTCGCAAGCTCGCGGCGCAGGCACCGCGAGCGCGCCTCGCCCTGTCGATTCATTCCGCCCTTCCCGAGCGCCGCAAATCGATCATGCCGATCGCGAAGGCGCACTCGCTCGCTGACGTGATCGCCGCGTGCGCCGACCACGCACGGATCACCGGCCTCTCGCCGATGTGGGCGATCACGTTGCTCGATGGCGTCAACGACTCCGATGCCGATGCGCGTGCGCTCGCCGACCTCGCACGCCAGTTCGCGTCCGAGACCGGCCGCACGCCGCGCCTTTCGATCATCGCGTACAACGCGATCGGTCCGGGCGATCCGTTCTCGCGTTCATCGCGTGAAGCCGAGTACCGAGCTGCGCTCGGTCTGCCGAATCACCGTCGGTACTCTGGCGGTAGTGATGTCGCAGCAGCGTGTGGTCAGCTCGCGGCGCGGCCCGTATAAGAGGAGCATGCAGGGTATGCATCCCGTCCACGACATCGAGCTTCCGGATGATCTCACCGCGTGGCTGCCTTCGGTCATCGAGATTCCGCGCAACTCGCACCTCAAGTACGAGGTCGACAAGCCGACCGGCCTCCTGCGGCTCGATCGCGTGCTGTACAGCGCGGTCCATTATCCTGCGAATTACGGGTTCATCCCCAGGACGCTCGGCGACGACGAAGATCCGCTCGATATCCTCGTGCTGATGCAGGAGCCCGTCGAGCCACTCACGATCGTGCGCGCACGGCCGATCGGTGGCCTGCGGATGACCGACGATAAGGGCGGCGACGATAAGATCATCGCGGTGTGCGTCGATGATCCGGCGTTCTCGCACTACCGCAAGCTCGCCGAGATTCCGCCGCACGTGATGCGCGAGCTCGATCGGTTCTTCCGCGACTACAAGATCCTCGAGGACAAGCGCGTCGAGGTCGAAGAGTTTTACGACGTCGAAGCCGCGATGCGCGTGATCCGAAAAGCTGTCGCCGCGTACACCAAGCCTTAGCCGCGGCTCCTCACCGCGAGCCTCCGAATCGGCTCCCTACGCCTTCATGCTGGGCCGCTCGGCGCAGCGTGCATGCCAGGCGACCAGGTTCGGATGCTTCTCGGGCTCGAGCCGGATCTTCGATACCTTGCCGAAATCGATCGCGCAGATCGCCGTGATATCGGCAACGGTAAAGCGATCGCCTGCCATGTAGGTCCGGGTCGCCAGCTCTCGGTCGAGCCAGTCCAGGCGAGAGTGGAGGATCTCGCTCATGATCTCCGCGAACTCCGGCGCCTGCTTGATCCGGCCGTGCCAGTAGGTGCTCGTGTTGCGGAAGATCTGCATGATCGGGATGAACACTTCGAGCTCCGCATGGCGGTTCCATTGCTCGATCTGTGACCGCTCCCACGCGTCGACCCCGAACAGGTTCGGCTCGGGTTGGACCTCCTCGATGTAGCGACAGATCGCCATCGATTCGCGGATGATCCGGCCATCGTTCAGCTCGAGGATCGGGAGCAGCGACAGCGGATGCTTCCGGCGGTAGGCCACGCTGAGGTGTTGATCGGTGGCGATCAGGACCTCGATGGTGTCGTAGGCCACGCTCTTCTCTGCGAGGAAGATTCTCACCCGCCGGGGATTCGGGGCGCGTGGGTCTTGATACAGCAGCATCTCGCTCACTCTACGGCCAAAACTCGGCGCGCCGCGCGTGGATCTCGTACAATTGCGCGGTATGCGGATCGCAGGGATTGTCGTCACGTTTGCCCTGACCGCAGCCTGTCTTTCTGGCTGCAAGACCAAGGGAGACGCCGAGCTGGGTCCCGATCCGGCCGCGTTGAAGGCGCAGCAGAAGCTTCTGGCGCGGCGCGACAAGCTGCTCGAAAAGCGCCAAGAGCTCGAGACCAAGGCGACCGAGATGGATATCGAGATTCAGAAGATCGAGTCCGCGGGTGGCGATGCGAGCGAGGCGAAGAAGAAGAAGGCCGATATCGATAGCCAGCTCAAGGACTCGAACTCCAGCGAGCTCGCGCAGATCAACTCGAACATCGCCGCGATGAAGCAGAGCGGTGATCGAACGGCGCAGATCACCTCGCGCGAGGCTGACGTCGCAAACCGCGAGTCGCAAGTGGCCAGTCGCGAGCGTGCGATCGCCGAGCGCGAGAAGTCGTTGATCCAGCGCGATTCGGATCTCGCGCAGCGCTGGAAGGACTCGTGCGCGATGAGCCCGGCGCCCACGATCATCCAGCAAGCGCCAAACAAGGGCGGCAACTACTCGAAGAAAGAAGTCAGCGACCTGATCGCACGGGCGCGTGCGGGCATGGCGAAGAAGGGTCTGCTCACCGCGGACCTGCCGGGCCCGGCCCAGGCGATGGAGAGCGAGGCCGGTAAGGCGCTCAACGACAACGATACGAGCAAGGCGTACTTCGTCGCGAATCAGCTCGTCGGCATGGTCGATTCGATCCAGATCAACCGCTCGTTCATCCAGCTCAAGATGGCGCGCGTGCAGGCGCAGATCAAAGCGGCCAAGCAAGATGACGCGACGAATCAGCAGCTCGGCGGCATCCTCTCGCAGGTGATCACGAGCTTTGGCGAGCAGAAGTTCGAGGCTGCGAACAAGCAGCTCAATCAGCTCGTCGCGATGCTCAAGTAGCAGCTACTTGCAGGGGTCGCCGTTGGGCATCCGGCAGTTGTCATAGGCCGGAAACTTGTGCGCGATCGCGTAGGCAAGGATGCCGACCCCGACGCCCACGACCGCGATCGCGGGATAGAGCACGTACCAGCGCCGCCACACGGGCTTCTCGACGAGCACGATATTGTCGTGGCTCGTCGGCCGCGCCTTCACATCGTGCTCGACGATCGGGTACTCCTGCATGTTGATCGGGACCTCGGTGGTCTTGCCGTAGGTCACGTCGATGAACTTGATGAAGTCGTGATACTGCGGATGGGTCACGCGCACCGCCTGGGTGCCGACCGCCATCGCGATCTCGCCGCGTCCGCCGGGGACGACCTTCGAACCATTGATAAATATGGTCGCGCCGGTGACATCGATCGCGAAGTGGAGCGCGCCGCGATAATTGTCGGGGTCGAGCAGCCGGATCGCCGCACCGTTCGCGCCGCCGGCACCTTCTTTGGCGCCCAACGTGAGCGTCGTCGAGCGCAGCTCCTTGCCCGTTGCGACATCGGTCGCGGTGAAGTAGATGACCTTCGAGTCTCCGAGGCCGCCGACCTCACCGGAGATCACGACCTGCGCGCCGACGAGCTTGCCGAGCTCGGTGAGGCACGCGGTGTCTCCGTCGCACGCCTTGAGCTGCGGTTTCTTCGCCTTGTCGATCGCGGTCGCGACGGTCGCGGCGGGAATCACCTTGTTGCCGAAGCTGCCGATCGCCGTCTCGATGTCGCTCAGGATCTGCTTGGTCGTCGCGGATTTCTCCTCGGCGCCGAGGGTCGAGAGCGGAGCGACCGCGACCGTGCGTGGCTCGGCAACCGCGGGTGCGGTCATCGCGACGATCAGCGAGCAGGCGAGAAGCGGCTTTAACATCCCGTACCGTCCGGGAACTTGGTGCACCCGACCTTGCCGCTGCTGTGTCCGATGCCGTACGCGAGCGCCACGAAGATCACGCCCGCGGTGATCACGAACCACGGGCGTTCGTAGATCGGGTTGCGCTCCTGTGTGATCGTGCGGCCGGTTTCGACGGCCTGGGTCGAGCCGACGAGCCGCACGACGACCGGGCTAACCTTCTGGAAGTGGACGTCGACGTCGTCATCGAACGGCGCGTAGTCCTTCGCTTCGACGTGGAGCTTGTGCTTGCCGAGCGCGAGCTTGCCGAGCACACCCTGGTTCGCGAGGGGCGTCTTTCCGACCAACTTGCCATCGAGCGTGACGTTCGCGCCGACGAGGTCGCTCTGGATCTGCAGCGAGCCGTGGAGCTGCTCCGGTGCGAGCAGACTGTACGCGGCAACGCGCACCGCTTCGATCAGCTCGTCGGGCGTACCTTTGAGCGGCGGGCTCTGGATCTTCTGCGATTTGCCGGTCGCGACCTCGACCGCTTTGATGTTGAGGACGTAGTTATCACCGAGCGAGCCGACGGTGCCCGTGACGACGTAGTCGACGTTCAACCGCTTGCCGATCACGCTCAGGCACTTCTCTTCGCCGGTGCAGTTCTGTTCCGCGGCGGTGATCTTCGATTCGATATCGCGGCGGCTCGGCAGCGGCACGCGATCGAGGCGGTCGAGCTCGAGCCGGAACAAGGTCTCGAGGCGCTGCACGATTTCGGCATCGATGCCGAGCGCATCGAACTTCCACACCGCGATCTTCTTATCGAGCGCTTCCTCGGGGCCGCCGACGGGCGCAGGTGCGGGCTGCGCGAGCGCAGGCACCTGAGCCGCGATCACGGACGCAGCAAGCACCATGGAGGCGAACACGCGAGCCACGCTGGGAATCTTACCATCACTCCCGCGGCCACATTCGAGGCTGGCAGGCATCGTGTTAGGTTGTGATCAATGTTCCTGCGCGGCTTGCGAGGCGTGGTTTTCGCGATCGTCGCAACGAGGGCGTTTGCTGGCTGCTCGTCGATCTCGACCGTGAGAATCCAGCCCGAGAGCGTGTACGTCGGCCCACACCTGCGGCCGATCGCGGTGGTCCACGCGCAGGTGACCAGCGCCTATATCCTGTTCATTCCGATCCCTGGCCATGTCTCGCTCGACGAGGTCGTCAACAAGATGCTGCTCGTCTCGGCCAAGGCGCTCGGCGCCGACAAGGTCGTCAACATCCAGGTCGACATCACCCCCGACGACGGCATCTGGACCCTGCGGAAGTTGCTCGGCTGGCGTACCGCGGAGGCCAGTGGCGTGGCAGTTGTTGTAGAGGACGAAGCCCAGCCGTGACCGCCACCTCGACCATCGACATCTCCAACAAGCGCCTGGTCCTCGTCCTCGGCAAGGGCGGGGTGGGGCGCAGTACACTCGCGGCTGCGCTCGCCGGCCAGAACGCCGCGCGCGGCAGGAAGACACTGCTGTTCGAGACCAACGCGAACGATCGCTTCGGTACCTACTTCGATAGGCCCGCGGTCGGGACCAACGTGACCGAGCTCGCGCCGAACCTCTCGGCGGTGAACACGAACCCGGCAGCCGCACTCGAGGAGTACGGCTTGATGATCCTCAAGTTCAAGTCCGTCTACGAGATTGTCTTCGAGAACAAGATCACCAAGGCGTTCTTGCGCGCGATTCCGGGGCTCGACGAATACGCGCTCATCGGCAAGGCGTGGTTCCACACCGAGGAGACCAAGCGTGGTCACGCTGTCTGGGACACGCTCGTGTTCGACATGCCGGCGTCGGGTCACTCGGTCTCGATGCTCAAGATTCCGTGGGTGATCACCGAGACGGTGCCCGATGGTCCGCTCACCCGTGATGCGCGTACGATCAAGCAGCTGCTGACCGATCCGGCGCGCACCGCGGCGATCATCGTGACGCTCGCCGAAGAGATGCCGGTCAACGAAGCGATCGAGCTCGAACAGAAGCTCACCGCGATCGGCATCGTGACGCAGCACGTGATCGTGAACCAGGTCTATCCCGAGCACTTCCCGCCGGGCTCGCCGATCGCGAAGGTGCTCGAGGCGCTCGTCGCAGAACCGAATCTGCCGTCACCACTGGCCGAGCTCGTCCAGCAAGCGCGGCTATCGCGCGATCGTCACGCGTTGAACGCGGCGTACCTCACCGAGATCCGGGCGCGCGCGAAGGCACCGGTTCACGAGCTGCCGATGATCTTCACGTCACAGCTCTCGCCAGCGCAGGTCCGAGCGCTCGGCGAAAAGATCTAGGCCCGAGCGTTTACTCGCCTGCAGCGCGCATCGGAAACAGCGGCTCGCCGTGGATCTCGAGGCGATAGACGCTGTTCTCGGTCTCGACGTAGATCATCTTGCCGCCGGGCTCGCCGAGCACGCGCTTCACGGGCGTCGTGATCATGCGATGGCCGTGTGGATCGCGAAAGATCACCATCCCGCGCCCGATATACGGGTACGAGATCAGGTAGCCGGTATAGATGCGTCCGTTGGCCCCGCCAGGACGTTCTAAACCGAGCTCACGAATCTTCCGTGCAGTAACACTGACCATGGAAGCTGCTTGCCTATAGTTTAAGAGATGCCAACGTCGGCGTCATCCTCTTGTTGGGTGATCCATGGGTGAGTCCAGCGTAGACAGTCTGTACGAACAGGTGCGCGGTGCGTTACCGCCCGGTTCTGGGGGTGCCTCGGGGAGCGAACCGCCCGTGCTGCGCCTGATTGCGCCGGGGATTCGCGTGCTTGCGTTGCGGACCCCCACGTTGCCACCCGCCGCGCACACAAATGTGTACCTGGTCGGACCCGACACCGGTCCCTGGGCGGCGGTAGATCCCGGCTCGCCGTATCCCGATCAGGAGGCCGTGCTCGATGCTGCGATCGAGGCGGCGGGCGTCTCGCTCGGGCTCGTGCTGCTCACCCACCACCACGGCGACCACACGGGCGGCGCGCGCGCGCTCGCGGATCGCTGGGGCGTACCGATCGCGGCGCACGCGAACACGATCCGGCGGCTGCCGAAGCTCCGGATCGAGCGCACGCTCGAAGCGGGCGACCAGGTCGGCGTCCTGACCTGTGTGTACACGCCCGGCCACGCCGACGGTCACCTCTGTTTCGAGCAGCCGGGCTTCACGATCGCGGGCGACATGGTCGCGGGGCTCGGCACGATCCTCATCGATCCAAGCGAAGGCGACATGAGCGTTTACCTCGCATCGCTCGAGCTGCTGCTCACCCGGCCCCAGAGCATGCTCTTGCCGGCGCACGGCCCCTCGATCTCGGATGGTCACGCGAAGCTGCGCGAGTACATCGCGCACCGCTTGATGCGCGAGGCAAAAGTCGCGGCAGCGCTAGGGCCTAGCGACGCTAGTTTGAACGAATTGGTCGCGACTGCGTACGCCGATACGCCCCGGATGCTGTGGCCGCTCGCCGAGCGCGTCCTCCTCGCACACCTCGGCAAGCTGCAACGCGACGGGCGTGCGCGCGAGGTGTCGCCCGGGCGATGGTCGACACCGTGATCCGCGGTTATAGTCATGGTCCCCTTGGCACTCACGTTCGACACTCTCGCTGAAGTCGCGCTCGCGCGAGATCTATTGCGTCGCTGGTGGGGCCTCGAGCTCGGCCTCGCCGAGGCGAACGGCGAGGGCGCGGACCGCACGTCGAACGTGACCGCCCAGACGATCATGAAGATCAGCCCCGACTACGCGGGCTCGATGCGCGAAGCCGCGGCGCTCGCCGGTGCCGCGAAGACCGCGATCGTCCATCGCGATCACGCCGGTCTCACGATCGTCGCGTGCACCGTACGCGGCGGCGATGGCAAGCCGACCGGGCTCGTGTACTCGTCGGGGGGCCGCTATCAGGTCGACGCGGCGACCCTCGAACAATCGATCACCGCGATCACCGGCATCACGATCGAAGCCGCGGCGATGGCCGCCGCCGTCCCCTCACTCGATGATCTCGCGATCGCGCGGCTCACGGATCTCGTGACCGCCGCCGCACGCGCCTGCGAGCGCGCGCAACCCGCGATCATTCCGCCGACCACCTGGACGCATCCGTTCACCGAGATCGTCGGTGATGCGCCGGCGGTGCGCGAAGTGGTCAAGCTCCTCACGAAGGTCGTCAAGAGCGAAGCGACCGTGCTCATCCACGGCGAGAGCGGCACAGGCAAGGAGCTGATCGCGCGCGCGATCCACTATCACGGGCCTCGCGCGAAGAAGCCGTTCGTCGTGCAGAACTGCTCCGCGTTCAATGACAACCTGCTCGAGAGCGCGCTCTTCGGTCATCAGCGCGGCTCGTTCACCGGCGCGGTGAAAGATCAGAAGGGCCTGTTCGAGACCGCGGATGGCGGCACGTTCTTCCTCGACGAGATCGGCGACATGTCCGCCGCACTGCAAGTGAAGCTGTTGCGCGTGCTGCAAGAAGGCACGTTCATGCCGGTCGGCGGTACCAAGCCCGTGCGCGTCGACGTGCGCATCGTCGCGGCCTCGCACAAGGACCTCCAGACGATGGTCCAGCACAAGCAGTTCCGCGAGGACTTGTTCTATCGCGTCAACGTCCTCAAGATCACCGTGCCGCAGCTGCGCGAGCGCGTCTCGGATATCCCGCGGCTCGTCGGTCACTTCTTGAAGAAGCACACGTCGAACGGCACGCCACCACGGCTCTCCGCCGGTGCGCTCGCGCGGTTGATGGCGTATCCGTGGCCGGGCAACATTCGCGAGCTCGAGAACGAGATCGAGCGCATGCTCGTGCTCGCTGCCGGTGCGACCGAGCTCACCGCCTCGATGGTCTCGACGCGCGTCGCGGGTGCCGCGATCGGCGCACCGCGTCCGCTGCGCGATGTCGTCGATGTCGCCGAAGCCGATGCGATCGTCGCGGCGCTCGGTCGTCAGGTCGGAGATCGCGATGCGGCGGCCGCCGAGCTCGGCGTCTCTCCCGGCTACTTGGAAGCGCGTCGAGGCGCGCTGGGGTTGCGGTCGGAATGAGCGCGAAGTGTCCAGCGTGTAAGAAGGCCGCGAGCAAGGACGGCAACAAGGTGTATCCGTTCTGCTCCGAGCGGTGCCAGCTCGTCGATCTCGGCAAGTGGCTGAACGAGGAGTATCGGGTGCCCGGCGAGGCCGACGAAAGTGGCGGCGGCAGCGAGCAAGGGCAGGGGCCCGGCTCGAGCAGCAACCGCGAATAGGAATCTGCTTCGCGCGCGGATCCGGCGCGCTACACGTGCGGGCCGTGGCCAAGCTCGAACGCTCGGGTTCGTTTGCCGAGCAACGCAACCTTGGTCTGCCGCATCCTCGAGCGCGCCACCTCGCTCGGAGCTCGCCGCGGCGACCGTGCGGTACCTACTCGAGGATGCTGAAGTTGTCCCACGCCGGCGTGTGGTTGTTCTCGGCGGCGGGCTGGTTCCACAGATAGAGCGCGGGATACGTGTGCAGCGCCGCGCCGTCGTCGATCACGGGCGTGACGTAGAGCTGCGGATTACCCACGGGGCCGCGCGTCGACGAGAACGTCAGCCAGTAATAGCGACTGCCCGCGACGTCCGATGTGCCGGGCGCCCACTTCGGCCAGCTGTTCGTGACCCCAGGACTGGTCTTCGCGCCGCACGACGGCGGATCGTTCGCGGCGAGGCGCGTCGTCGTGCCACCCGCGCCCTTGACCACGAACACCTCGGCCTGGCTGTTATTGTAGCTCGATTGCCCGTCGGCCACGCGGTTGTACGCGACGTACGTGTCGTCGGGCGAGAACGTCGGGTAGTACTCGTTGTACGCCGTCGTGTTCGCACCATCGATCGCGGTCGGCGTGCCACCCGCATGATTGTTGTACGGCACGGTCATGAGGTCGCCGTGGCTGACGCTGACGCCCGAGCTCACGTGCGAGGAGCTGACGTAGAGCAGGGTGTCGGTCGTGTGCGCGAACGACGCGGAGGCGGCGGGGTTCGCGTCGCCGGTGCGCGCGATGACATCCCAACCCTGGCCTTGCGCGGTCGACGTGGCTTCGAGATCGGTCCACATCATCTCGAACTTGTTGTTGATCGGATACATCGTGACCGCGGCGTGGTCACCGGCGGCCCAGTGCAGCTTGGAGAACACCGGCTCTTCTTGATTCATCCGCTGCATCATCGTGATCGCGGAGGGTGTGAGGAACGGAGGCGCGACCGGCGTGCCATCGGTCGTGAGCAGGCCGAGCATCGTCGGATCGCCGGTACCTGCCTGTTGACTCGACGAGAAGCCGACGTAGGTGCCATCCGGCGTCGACGAGTGACAGCCGATACACTGCGCACCCGTACTCGAAGCCGCGGTCGCGGCCTGGCCCGGCGTGATGATGTCCTTGACCGTCTCGTCACCGATCTTGAAGCCGCGGAGGCGCGCGTTCGTGGTGGTCCAGTAGACGATCGCTCCCGGTGCATCGACCGGCGCGATCTGGACATCACCGGTCGAACCGACCGCGGTGTTCGTGATCGTGGTCTGATCAGAACTGGCACCGCGCACGGTGACCGTGAGCGGCGAGCTCACCGAGTGCACGCGCAAGGTCTCCCAGATCGCGGACGGCATCGTCCACACGGTGCTCGTCGTGTAGACGACCAGCGTGTTGATCTGGCTCGGCGAGGTGATGCGGAGCTCGTAGATCGATTCACCGGCGCCAGCGATCCAGCTGAACCGAGGACGGATCCAGTTGCGTGGATAGATCGTACCGATCTCCGGCTCGAACATGCACGGGCCACCGGTCGTGGCGCCGGTCCCCGCACCCCCGAACTGCGTCGCGACATCACCCGGCACGGTCGTCGTGCCACTCGTGTCGACGATCGGATCGGTGGGGAAGTCCGAGTACGGACCGGCGAACGCATCCGGCGCGAGGATGCCGGCGTCTTGGTTGTCCCCGTTATCGCCCCCACTGTGGTGAGCGCAGCCAACGCCTAGGGAGACGAGCGCGAGCCCCGAAATAATCACCGAAATAGTCGATCGCACGAGCCATAGCTTACGCCGGGCTCGTTTGAAGAGAACCTTTCTCGTCGGAGTACATCGTTCATATGCCTAGCCGGCAGGGAGGTTAGACAGTCACGTCACGCGATCACGGAGGCGGATCGGCGGTGGTGTAGGCGGGGGTGGTATCAGCTCCACGACGAGGAGCACCGATTCGGGCCAGGCGCGACGGATCCAGGGGCAGCCGGGCGCGGGAGGCTTGCAGATCACGGCGCGCACCGCTGCACGCGTCATCAGCGACCGCGCGCGATAGCGATCCGCGAACACGGTCCCGCTCCGCGCCCACGCACGATTCAACCACCGCGCGGCCGCGACCTGAAACCCCTGCATGCCGCGCGCGAGCGCGACGCGATCCGCGGCCTCGACCACGAGCTCGAGCCGCCCCGCAACGACGGCGAGATGAACGATCCGGAAGTCGGTACGCCCGAGGCTGCGGCGCACGGCGCGCTCGATCGCACGACGCGCGTGTTGGTCGTGAAGCGCGCCGGTGCCGCGCACGACACGCGCGATGACGTGCACCGGATGACGCCCCGAGAGCTCAGGGCGCACGCGATGCCGTTCGCTCGCGATCGCACCACGCTTCGGTCGCCCGGCGCCGATCCTCGCGCCTCCCCAGCTTTCCGATTTCATCGGATCGGATCGCTATCGCTTTGCAGTTTCACTGCCAACATGAAAGCGCCGAGATCTGCTCGGATCAACAAAATTGCCGAAGTACTTGCCCACTCCGGATGCGTGCGTTTAGGGTGGGCGTCACAATCTGGGACCGCTGACCGTGTATACGAGGACGAAGACAGCTCTGGTTCGAGAGCTCGGTGTCCCCGCATGGGAGCGCGTGCCGTCCGCTGTACAACCGTTCGATCTGTGGGGGACTTAAGCGATGAGCGTCGACGACCGTGACTTCCTCGATGAGGCTGTGACGTCCGAGCTCCAGTTGTTTGGTTTCGGCGCGCCCGCCGAGCCCGAGCTGGAGCTCTTGCCTGCACCGGCATTCTTCGCCGCCGGCACTGCGATCACCGATGGCGAGGGCAACGAGTTCGCGCTCGATGACGACATGTTCGTCGAGGCGCGCACGCAGCCGATTCCTCGCATGACGATGGCCGAGCTCGTGTTCGCGCAGCCAGGTCCGCTCCCGATGCGCCGCGGCTCCGCGGTCGGAACCCTCCCGCCGCTCACTCGTCCGGCAGGTTCACTCGCGCAGTCGTTTCTCCAGGTGAGCGGCGAGCCCCAGCCCGCATTCGATCAAGTCGAGATGCCGTCGTCGGTCCCCGCGACCAGTCGCAAGATCCGCCCGCGTCGCACGCGGCCGCGCGCGCGCACGATCGCAGCGCGGCGCCTCACGAGCATCGAGCTCCGCGAAGTTGCCACGAGCCACGACGAGCAGGCCGACCGCCCGCGCACGCGCGCCGAGTGCTCGAACGAGCAGCGGCCGTGCCCGTGGGTATCGTGCAAGCACCACCTCTATCTCGATGTGAATCCGCGCACCGGATCGATCAAGCTCAACTTCCCTGACCTCGAGCCGTGGGAGCTCAAGCAGACCTGCGCACTCGACGTCGCCGACGATGGCGGCCACACGCTCGAGGAGGTCGGTGACATCACGAACCTCACCCGCGAGCGCATCCGCCAGCTCGAGCTCCGCGGCCTGATCGAGCTCCGCGGTCGCTCGCGTAGCCTGCGGTAACATTTGTTACCGCCACGCTACGGTTTGATGACCGGATAGTCGGTGATTGCGCTTCGGTAAGGCGCCGCCTTATGAAGCTGCATGCGTTTCGCGGCCCTCGCCCTCGCCCTCGCCGGCTGTGGCTCGGCGCCGGGGATCCCGGCCGAGAAGCCGGACGCGAGCGTTCCGATCGATAGCGCGGTCGTGGTCGATGTCGATCCGCTCGCTCCCACCGACGTGCCGAGCATGCCGTGTACCGCGACCGCCGCCCAGGTTTACGCCGCGACCGCCCAGCCGAGCGCCGCCCTCGGAACGATCCTCGCCTGCGCACCCGCAGACGCCCTCGATGTCGCGGCCGTGACCGCGGCGGTCGGTGCCGGCGTCACGGTCACGAGCGCGGTCGCACAGTTCCAGATCGCGTATCAAACCCGCGATGGCAGCGGCGCGCCGACCGTGTCGACCGCACGCGTGTATCTGCCTTCGGTGCCGCGCGCACGGCCGGTCCCGATCGTCGTCGCGACGCACGGCAGCGTCGGGCTCGCCGATGCGTGCGTGCCCTCGGCAGCAACCGATCACAACTTGCCGCTGCCGTTCGCTGCGCGCGGATTCGCGGTGATCGCGCCCGACCTCGCGGGCCTCGGCAATGCGGGCACGCAGGACTACCTCGATAACCGTTCGCAAGGTTGGCAAGCGCTCGACGGTGCACGCGCGCTGCACGCGATCTTGCCGGCCGGCGTGACCGCGCCACAGCTGCTCCTCGCGGGCTACTCGCAGGGTGGTGGTGCCGCGCTCTCGGCGCAGTCATTGATCTCGGCCGACGGTGCCGGCATCGGCACGCTCGCGGCAACGATCGTCTTCGCACCGCAGTGGCCGATCTCGATCCAGTCGTTCGACTACGATGCGATCCTGCGTACGCCGACCGCGCTCACCATCGGCGAGGGCCTCGCGTACAGCTCGGTCGCGGTGATGCGCGAGTACGCGTTCTTCGCGAACCACGTAGCCGGTGGCGTCGGTGCGAATGCGCTGCCGTCGCAGTTCCGCACGAACCTCGAAGGCGCGGTCCAGAGGCAGTGCCTCGTTGCGCTCGGCGGCGTGATCCAGACCTCGATGTTCCACACCGGCGATCTGATCGATGACTCGTTGCGGACGAGCGTGATCGCGTGCCTCGACAATCAACCTGGCTGCGCGGGCGATGGCGCCGCGTACGCGGAGTTCCTCGCCGCGAACGTGCTCGCGCCGGATCCGAATGTCGGCCCGGTGCTGCTCGTGCAGGGCTCGCTCGATCAGATCATGCCGCCGGCGAAGGAGGGCGCGTGCATCCGCGACAAGCTCGTGACGGCCGGTCTCAGCGTCGATACCTGCGTCGTCGCGACGGCGACGCACAGCGACATCATGGATCACCACGCCGAACCCCTCGCGTGGGCCGAATCGGTGCTCGCCGGTGGTGCGCGCACGCAGTGCGCCTCGAGCGGCGCGCTGCCCGCGTGCTCCAGGTAGATGTGCGGCGCGAGCATAGTGGTGCGGTTGCGCAGCGGGTTTGCACGCGAGCGAGAAGCACAAGGTTCGCGCCAATCACCGCGCGAGCGAGCCGGTGCACGTGATCACGTCGAGGACGCGGCGGCCCGCGCGAGCGGTGCAGCCGCCGAAACCT
>JAYWCI010000264.1:0-29871 GCA_043780895.1 Kofleriaceae bacterium
TGGAGTCGCTACCGCAGCTCGGGAGGAAGCGCGCCATCGCCGCAGCTCCGGCCATCCCACCGATCCGCTTCATCGCGCTACGTCGATTGATCATGGCGACGTTTGTAGCGTGGCCCGACCGTGAGTGTCCATGAGACATCACACGGTGCCCTGGCGGGGCCGGGTGATGAATTCGCGTGTTGAAAGTTACATTCGCGAGGCGAGCCACCCGACGCCGACGGCGAAGCCCAGGAGAGCTCCGAGGCCAGCGCAGACGGCGATGATCAAGATCCGGGTGACCGGGTTCTTCCAGAACCCCTTCATGGTCTGGGTGTCGTCGGGCAGACGTTCACAGTCCGCAACGGAAGGCTTGCGGCGCCATGCCTCGACGATCCCGACGACGATGCCGGTGCGGATCAGCGGATAGACGCGCGCCACGGGGGACGCGAGCATCGCGGCGCCGACCGAGAACGGGGATGCGCCGGCGAGCGCGGTAAATAAGCCCGCGCCGATCGAGGTCGGGATGATCCACGCGAGCATCGTCTTCGCGAACGTTTCGAAGTCGGAGACTCGCGCGACATAAACGAGGATGCCGAGGAACACGAGTGGCACGAGCCACTTCGCGACCCGCCACCACAGCGCGGCCGGCGGAATCGTCTCGAGCGCGGCGCGATCGATCGGTTGGTCGAGCTGGAGCGTCATGCCCGGCACGTGCGCAGCACCGACGACGGCCACGACGGTCTTCTTGCCTTCGCCAGCTTCGCGCATCTTGCTCGCGAGGTACTTGTCGCGCTCGTCGACGAGCGGGCCCTTGATCTCGGGCACTGCCTTGCCGAGCTCGGTCAGCATCTCGGACAGCGCCTTGGGCTCCTTGAGGTTCTCGATGGTCTCGGCGGTCACGCCTTTGCCATCGGTCGCTTCGTCGTCACCACCGGAGACCAGCGACCACATCAAGGTTAGTCGGCGCCACAGGCCGATGTTGCGCCAGGTGCGGCGCAGCGTGATGTTGATATCGCGATCGATCAGCTCGACCGGGATGTTCCGCTTCTCGGCGGTCTTGGTCGCGGTGACGAGCTCGGCACCCGGCTGGACGCCGAGGCTCGCGCCGATCCGCCGCTGATAGCTCGCGAGCGCGAGGTGGCCGAGGAGATAGAGCGTCTTGCCTTCGCGGACGACCTTGAACACGTCGAGGTCGCGAAACGCCGAGTCCTTGGTCAAGGCGTCGTAGCGCGCCTTGCACAGCTCCACGCAGACGACATCGGGATGGACCGCATCGATCGTAGCTTTGACGTCGTCGACCGATTTCTGCGACACGTGTGCGGTGCCGACCACGTAGAACGTGGTGTCGCCTCGCTTCATCGTCGTGACAGAGGACGGCAACTCCATGCCGCCTCAATACCACATGCTATGCAGAACACATGGCGACCGTGATTAGCGAAGCGCAACGAACCGAGATCGAAGCAGCGGCCTTCCGCCGGCTCGTCGAGCACTTTCGCGAGCGTACTGACGTCCAGAACCTCGACCTGATGAACCTCGCCGGGTTCTGCCGCAACTGCCTGTCGAAGTGGTACCGCGCCGCCGCGGCCGAGCGTGGCGTCGAGATCAGTGACCCGGCCGCGCGGGAGATCGTCTACGGCATGCCGCACGACGAGTGGAAGACCAAGTTCCAGAAGTAGTCGGTCCTAATAGACGGCGAGCCCGAAGAGCAGATCCGTCATGCGCTCGTCGTGCGCGTAGGTCTGGCCGAACCGCGCGGTCAGCGCGAGCCGGGTGTTGATGTCGAGCTGGATTTGCGCACCGCCGAGGAGTGCGAGGCTGCTCGCATTGCCGCCCGGGATGCCGTCCTCGAGCCGGCTCGCGCCGCCGCCACCGGCGTAGAGGCCGAAGTGCAGGGGGCCGGCCTGTGCGAGGTAGCCATCCGCCTCGAGCGTGTAGCGGGTCTCGAACAGGGTCTGCGCCGCATTGTTGTCGCGCCAGCCGAAGAACAGCGAGCTGACGATTCCGATGTGTTGCTCGGGGAAGAAGCCGAACTGGATCGTCGTCGCGGTTCCGGAGTTCTTGCTGCCATCCGCGGAGGTGAACGTGCCCGTACCGGCGAGCACCGCGTAGGTGAAGCCTGCGCGGTCGAGCGGCGCGCGACCGTTCCAGTGCCACGGCGTCTCGTTCGAGCGAATGTAGCCGTAGCGCGAGAAGGCGGCCGAATCGGGATCGAGCGCGGCGAGGGGCATCACGACACTGCTGCCATCGAGGCCGGTGAGATAGAGCGGCGTCATCGGATGGATCTGTGCGAACCCGTCGTCGCGCGAGCCTTCGATCACGGCGGCGACGACCAGGGCGGTGACCGCGAGCACGACGATCGCGATCGCCTGGGCTTTGCCATCGCCTGCGCCCGAGCTGCCGCCCCCACCACTGCTGCCGACATGCACGCCACCTTGGCCAGTCGAGCCACGGGGTGTGCTCGCGTTCGGTCCCCAGCCACCACCGCGGCGGCGATCGCCACCGTTGTCGACCACGATGGTCGGGAAGATCACGATCTGGGTCTCGGCGTTCACGGGCTGTGGCGCGCCGACATCAGCATCGCTGAGCTGCTGGACGACTCGAACATTCTGGCCGCGCTGCTCTGGCGGCAGGGTCGCGAGGCGTTGCAGCTCCGACGCTGGTATCTGGTAGGTGGTCGTTCCGCACGCTCCCAGTGGCAGAGCAGTGGCGAGAACCAACGCGAGGCCCGTCTTCAGCATTTCGCTGATTATTGCAGAATCCGTGCGCAGCCACCGTGCCGTTTGGCCGAGGCCGCCTACGATGTAGGGGTGGAGCCAGTCGACCTCGCCACCGTGGCGAACGACTTCGACGCCGAGGTCGCGCTGACGCCGGCGATCGATCGCTTTTGTAGCTCGACCGCGTGGATCCTCTCGGCCGCGAGCGCGCTGATGCCCCTGCGAACCGCGTTTTCGTTCAAGGGCGAGCACGGCTACTTCGCCGCGATGCGAGGCGTGCACCCCGCCGGCTTCCCGTACATCGAACCCGTCGAGCTCGCGTGGGGACTAGCCGCGCCGCTGATCGGTCGCGATCCGGTCGCGCTCGTCGAGGAGCTCGTCCCGGTGCTCGCCAGCCGGCGTGACTGGCAGCTGGTGATCTTGTCTGGACACACCGTGTCCGGTCCGCAACGCCGTGCCCTTGATGCCACACTGCCGCCTCGCTGGGAACGTCGTCGCGGCCAGCCCACGATCCGTCACGTCGCGAGCCTCGAGGGCGGACTCGACGGGTTCTTGTCGCGGCGCTCGCGCGAGATGCGCAAGTCGCTACGCAAAGCCGAGCGCGCGGCGAAGGCGGCGGGGCTCACGTTCGAAGCGGTGCGGGCCAAGCCGGGCGAGGGCGCCGCGCTCTACGAGCGGATCCAGGCGGTCGAGCAACATAGCTGGAAGTCGCACGACAACGTCGGCATCGCGCAGGGCTCGATGCGCGCGTTCTACGCCGCGATGCTGCCGCGGCTCTGCGAGCTCGGTCAGCAGCGCACGATCTTCGCGCGGCTCGGTGATCGCGATGTCGGCTACATCCTCGGTGCGGTGATGGCGGGCGAGTATCGCGGCCTGCAGTTCTCGTATGCGGACGACGTCTCGCACCTCGACATCGGCAACTTGATGCAGCTGCGCCAGATCACCGAGCTGTGCGCAGACGGTGTCGGCCGCTACGACCTCGGGACCGAGATGGACTACAAGCGGCGCTGGGCCGAGGAGCTCATGGAGACGGAGATGCTGGTTCTCGTTCGCTGAGGAGCAGCGAGAGCGCGACGCCGGCGCCGATGATCCCGGCGATCACGAGCAGCGAGATCCAGTGGTCGATGAACAGCCACTTGTGGATCAGCATCTTCACGCCGATGAAGATCAGCAGCACCGCGAGCGCGTACTTGAGGTACTTGAACTTCTCCATCGCGCCCGCGAGCACGAAGTATAGCGAGCGTAGCCCGAGGATCGCGAAGATGTTCGACGTGATCATGATGAAGGTGTCTTGCGACACCGACAGCACGGCGGGAATCGAATCGAGTGCGAACACGATGTCCGTCAGCTCGATCACGACGAGGCAGACCGCGATCGTGGTCAGTGCTCGGCGGCCATCGATCTTGACGACGAACTTGCCGCCATAGTCGCCATCGACCACGCGGACGAGCTTGCGTAGGTTCTTGACCGCGAAGTTGTCGCGCATCTCGTCGTTGTCTTCGTCTTCGCCCTTGAACAGCTTTCCGCCCTGGTAGGCGAGGTAGGCGCCGAAGATGTAGAAGATGAAGTCGAACTTCTTCACGATGAACGCGCCGCCGCCCAACATGACGACGCGGAAGAACACCGCACCGAGGATTCCCCAGAACAAGACGCGGTGCTGATACTTCAGCGGCATCTTGAAGCTCTTGAACACGAGCGCCATCACGAAGATGTTGTCGATCGACAGCGCTTGTTCGAGCAGATACGCGGAGACGTACGTGACTGTCGCGTCACTGCCGGTCCCGGCCTCGTGATGGACGCCGAGCCAGTTGTTCTCGTAGATCAGGTAGACCACGCCGGAGAACGACAGGCCGAGCGTCACCCACACGACCGTCCAGCTGGCCGCAGTGCGCAGCGACATCTCGGTCGCACGGCGATGCACCACCCCGAGATCGAGGAACAGAAGCAGCGCTACGAGCGCAAAAAATCCGAGCCAGAACCAGATCATCAGCGCGTCCGGCAACCATGCCTAGCGAACGGCACGGGAGCAAGCTTGGTACTGGGTTAACGAACTTCGCACGGCCCTCGACAGTGCTGCGCGCCGGGATCAAGTCCCGGCTTGCTAGTGCAGCGTCGCCAGCAGCGTTTCCGTGTCCGTCGCCCGGCGGGTCAGGCCGAGCTTCGTAAACGTCGCGATCGCGTCGCGCAGCATGTCCGTGCCGTCGGCGAGGGCACCGGTCTCGGCCTTGTAACGACCGAACGCATACAAGGCCTTACCAAGCTGCGCCTCGTTGCCGATCGCATGGAGGACCTCGATCGCCTTCGCGTACGCGACCGATGCATCGAGCGCGGTGTCCGCGCCATCCGCGTGGTCGGTCGCGTCGTAGAGGCTCGTCGACAGGACATCGCCGAGCGTCAGCAGGGCTTGGGCTTCGCGCTCGCGCTGTCCCGACTTCTTCGCGACAACGAGCGCGCGTTCGGCGAGCTCGCGAGCTGCTTGCGGGTGGCCCTGCAGCTTCTCGAGCGTGGCGAGGTGACGGCACGCCTCGCTCTCGAGCCCGCGGTCATCGATGTCTTCGATGATCTCGAGCGCATTATCGAGCCGGCTACGTGCCTCTTCGAGCTTGCCGTCGACCAGCGCGACCTCGCCGAGGTTGCACAGGATCAGGGCGGACAGCGGCAGCGCGCCGATGCCTTCAGCCTCGGGGAGGACCGCCAGCCAACCCGTCCTCGCTTCGGCCACATCACCGAGCTCGAACGCGAGCGCGGCGAGGTTGTTCGCGGAGACGATCTGGCCCCAGCGATCACCGATCGCCTTGCGCAGCGTCAGCGCTTCCTTGTGGCAGTTGTAGGCGGACTCGTACTGACCGCGATCCTGTTGGATGTCGCCGAGTCGCGACATCGACGTGGCGATCGCGCGCTTGTCGCCGCTCTTGGAACGCCGCGACAGCGCCTCGGTGACCTTCGCATGTGCTTCGTCGTAGCGACCGAGCATCTGCAGGGTCTTCCCGATATCGTCGAGCGAGCTCGCGATACCGCGACCGTCGGCCGTGCCGCGGAACAGCTCGAGGCCGCGCTCGAGGTACTCGAGCGCGAGCTTGAGATCGCCCTTACGGCGCCACACCCGGCCCATCTTGTTGAACGCGACGGCCGCCTTGGTCTTGCTCGCTGCGACCCACGACAGGCGCAGCATCCGCTCGAACGCGCCGAGCGCGGCCTCGAAGTCGCCGATCAGCTCGTAGACCGAGCCGAGGTCGTGCCAGATGTGCAGGCGCTGCGCGAGGTCTTGTGCGCCGAGGCAGACGAGCGCGCGGTCGAACAACCGGATCGCTTTTTCGTTCTGGTACTCCGCGCGCGCGGCTTCCGCCGAGCGGCGAAAGCGAATCGCGGCTTCGCGAGTCTCGCCCGCAAGCGCGAGGTGGCGACCGACTTCTTCTTGCTGGGCCGGCGAGCGGCCTTCGGGATGAAGCTCGAGCCAGCGCGCGACGACGTTGTGGTAGCCGCGGCGGCTCTTCTCGTCGACGGCCTTGTAGACGATCGACCAGAGGTTCGGATACGCGAAGTGGAGCTCGCGCTCGCCGGAGACCGTCGAGAGTGGAATCTCGACGAGCCATTCGCGCTCGATCAACTTGCCGATCGCAGCGACCACTGCGAGGCGCGAGTGATCGCCCGAGCTCGCGATATCCGCCAGGGTAGGGCCGTCGGGATCGGAGTGACCGGCGGTCGCGTACGATCGCTCGAGTGCGATCACGGCATCGAGCCACGAGCGCTCGCCGACGACGGCGGCCATCTCGATGACGCGTCGCTCGATCGGCTCCATCACGCGCAAGCGCGCTGCGACGAGCTCCTCGTACGTCTTCGGCAGGTCGAATGCCTCGAGCGACGCACTCTCGAGCCGCCACATCATGCCCTCGCGGGTGATGACGTCGCTCTCGAGCAGCAACCGGACGAGCTCGTGGATCGCGCGCGGCGAGCCCCCGAGCCCGCGCACGTGCTGCAGGAGCTTCGGCGGCACATCGTGGAGCTGCTTGCACAGCTCGCGGAGCAGCTCTTCGGCCTCGTTCGGCGAGAGCGCCGAGAGATCGATCTTGGTCGGCGCGACTTCGCCGTCGCCGAACGTACGGTGGCGTTCGTAGAGCGCGGCGGTCGCCGTGCCCACGATCGCGAGCCGGCGATCGGCCATGCCCGCGGCGAGGTAGTGGATGAAGTTGATCGTGTCGTTCTCGCAGAGCTCGAGATTCTCGACGACGATCAGTAAAGGGTGCTTGTCGGTCTCGGCGGTGAGCAGGCGCTTGAGCGCCATGAACAACCGGCCTTCGAGGCGCTGCGGCGAATCGAGCAGCGGTCCGACGACCGGACTGTCGTCGAACGGCACGCGCAGGAGGTGCGCGATCAGGTGCGCGATCTCCGGCACGCGCGCGGCGGGAACGATCTCCGCGACGCCCGCCTGGATCTTGTCGCGACTCTCGTCGGGGTTCTCGCCGACGACGACGCCGAACCGCGTGGTCAGCGCGCGCGCGATCGGGCCGTACGCGTGCGAGTGATCATCGGCGATGCCCTGGAGCACGGTCATGCCCGGGTGCTGCGCCTTCGCGCGACCGATCAGCTCGGACAGGATCC
The DNA here is from genome assembly GCA_043780895.1 of Kofleriaceae bacterium. GTDB lineage: Bacteria > Myxococcota_A > Polyangia > Haliangiales > Haliangiaceae > JABFXX01. The sequence goes on from JAYWCI010000264.1 coordinate 7,293, forward strand.
GGCTCTTGCCCATGCCGGGCTCGCCGACCACGACGGCAAAGCCGAGCGTGCCGTCTTGCTTGAACGCTCTACCAACGACGTCTTGCAGCAGCTTGATCGCGGCCGCGCGGCCCGTGAACTTCGGCTTGAAGTCGTACGAGGCGGTCGTGATCTGGGTGCGCTCGCCTTCGCTCTCACCGAAATCCATGCCGGACTCGGTCTCGAACTGACCGGTATCGAGGGTGTCGAGATCCGGGTCGCCGGTCTTCGCCCGCGGAGCCGGGGTGTGTCGGTCCCAGGTTAGCGGCGCCACGAGTTTTCCCCAATCACCCGCTGACCCAGGGTCAGCCCTAACATCCGAATGTTCCATGAGTTCTTCAACGTAGTTCTCACAACGACGTGCCTTAGCAACGTCGGCGGAAGCTAGTGTGAGGGGATGTAGTTGTCAATCGAAACCGAAGTGACCTCAGGTCACTTGCTACGAATTGTGACGCGAAACGTCAGCTGCAGCCGCGTGCAAGCGGGTTGTCCAGACAGGGCATCGAAGGCGAGCCATCTTCATTGACCGGCGGTTTGGCGCGGTTAGAGCACCGCTTCGGCAGCGCCGCCTTGTATGCATCGGTTCGCTTCGTCACGTCGGCGGGGATCGCGCGCGAGGTCTTCTTCGCGCCTTTGTCGCTCGGCTCGTCGCGCAGAAAGTAGTGAAGCGACACCGGCCAGATCGGTTCGGTCTTCGCCGCGAGCCGCGAGCAGTTCTCCGCTTCGAGATCGTCGAGGACGTCCGCGATGATCTTCGCGGTGATCGGCTTCACATCGTGCATCAAGACGACGCCGCCACCGTCGTGGAGGATCATCTTCAAGACCTTCTTGCGCAACTTCTCCGCGTCGTGCGCTTTCCAATCGAGCGTGTCGATCGACCAGATCACCTCGGTCACGCCGAGCTTCTTCAAGCGCGCGCGCCCACTGCCGGAGAGCGCACCGTACGGCGGTCGGAACATACCGATCGGCCGATCGGCCTCGCTCGCCAGCGTGCGGAAGGAGTTATCGATCTCCTTGGTGATCGTCGCGCCTTCGGCGTGCTTCAACAGCTTGTGCGTGACCGAGTGGCTGCCGACGAGGAAGCCCTCGAAGAGCTCGCGGGCGAGGATGTCGCGCGGCTTCACGCCGTGCTTGCCGAGCAAGCGCTGCGTGACGATGAAGAACGTCGCCGGGATATCGTACTTCACGAGCGCGTCGATCACGCTCGGTGTCGTCTCCGGGTTCGGGCCGTCGTCGAACGTGAACGCGACGAGCCCTTTCACTTCATCGCCGTCGATCCGCGGCGAATTGCCGAGCAGCGGGTCGTCGGTGAGCGAGGTCAGCGACGTGGCCGGATCCTTCATCCGGTCGACCACAGGCGCTGGCGCGACGCCGGCGTCGGGCTCGGCGGCGGCCACACTCGCGATCAACACTGAGCAGGCGATGGAGCGGGCGAGGTTCACCACGAGCGCTATACTTAGCGTGTGCGGGTGGTCTCCACATCGAGTTTACCGATCGATCTCGCGGCGGCTATCCCGACCGCCACGGTCGAGGTGCCCGAGACGTGGGTCGGTATCGCTCGCACGAACCTCGAAGGCGCGGATGCGCTGGTCTGCTTGCTGCTCGACCGGATCGACGCTGCGGTATTCACACGAGCCCCGAAGTTGCGCGTGATCGCGAACTGCGCTGTCGGCTACGACAACATCGATCTCGACGCCGCGACCCGCGCGGGGGTTTGCGTGACCAACACGCCCGACGTCCTGACCGAGGCGACCGCCGAGCTCGCATTCGCGCTGATGCTCGCCGCCGCGCGCCGCATTGCCGAGGGCGACCGGCTCGTCCGCTCGCGGCAGTGGCAAGGCTGGCGCCTCGATCAGTTGATCGGCATCCAACTCGCGGGCAAGACGCTCGGCGTGATCGGGCTCGGGCGGATCGGCCAGGCGGTCGCCCGGCGCGCGGAGGCATTCGGCATGCGCGTCATCTCGGCGAACCGCGATCCACGCGAGATCGATCGGGTGTTCGCCGAGGCAGATGTGGTCAGCCTGCATTGTCCGCTCACGCCAGCGACGCGCCATCTCGTGAACGCGGCACGGCTCGGGACCATGAAGCCGACCGCGATCCTCGTGAACACCGCGCGCGGTGGCTGCGTCGACGATGCCGCGCTCGTGGCAGCGCTCGAGCGTGGCCAGATCTTCGCGGCGGCGCTCGACGTGTTCGCCAACGAGCCCGAGATCGATGCTCGGTTCTACGACTGTCCGCGCCTGGTCTTGGCGCCGCACATCGGATCGGCTACCACCGAAGCAAGGATCCAGATGGCGCGGCTGTGTGCAGAAGCGGTGAGCGACGTGCTCGCGGGCAAGCGCCCGGCGCACCTCGTGAATGTCGAGGCCTGGCGTGGCTGATCCGCACGTCCTCGTCGTCACGAGCTCCGGTGCGCCGAGCTCGGCAGTCGTTCCGGTCCTCGCCGCGCTCGAGGCGGCGGGCATGCGCGTGCGCGCGATCGATGTTGGCGGGGCAGGCGGCGGTGGTGCCGCGATCACCGATCGCGTGCGCCGAGCCCTGCTCGGTGAAGGCGCCGAGCGCAAGCTCCGCCGCGAGCTCGAGCAGGCTCCGCCCGATGCCGCGGTCGTGTTCGATCCACACGCCGCGCTCGCGCTCACGGTCGCGCGCGATCAGTCGACGAACCCTGCACCCGTGATCGCCGTCGTCGGGGAGCTCGAACCGGTCGCTGCCTGGGCGCAGACCGACGCCGATCGCTTCGTCGTGGTCGATGATCTCGCCGCAGTCGCACTCGCAGATACGGGCGTCGAAGGCGATCGGATCCTCGTCGTTGGCGCGATCGGCGAGCGCGCGTTCGCGGATGCGGGCGCGCAGGATCGGATGGGCATCCGCGCGCGGTTCAAGCTCACCGGCAAGCTCGCCCTGATCGAGGTCGCCGGGCTCGGGCCCGAGCTCACCGGCCAGCTGGCGTTGCAGCTCTCGCTCCTCGATGCGAACGAAGCGATCACGTTCTTGTTCGATGCGGCAGGCGATGTCGAAGCCGCCGCGGTGCTGCGCCGCCAGGTCCCGAGCCTCGGGCTCCGCGGCAAGCTGTTCGGCGTCTCGGCGGATGCACCGTTGCTGTGGCGTGCGGCCGATACCATCGTCGCGCGACCGAAGCCGGAGACCGTCGCGCGCGTGTTGCTCGTCGGCGGCAAGCTCGTCGCGCTGATCGACGATCAGGTCCCCGGTGGCGCGAAGCTCGCGACCGCGCTCGAGGCGCGCAAGCGCTGCGTCTCGGCGCGCGGCTTGTTGATGCTCGCGTCCGCGCTCGATAGCGCGTTCGGCGGTACGCCACCGGCGGTGAGTGACGACGGCGCGGATCACGTCGCCGATATCGTCGCTGTGGTTGCGAGCGACAAGCGCGGCGTGATCGACGAGCGTCGCGCGGCGGCGTACGGCGCGACCCGCGATCGCGTGCGCCAGGCGAGCGCGGCGGCGCAATCCGCCGCGGCCACGACCGCGATGCCCGGCGAGCTCGAGGATCTGGGCGGTGGTCCGGCGAGCGCGCCCGATCTCGATAACATCCCCGATCGCGCTGAGCTCGAGCGCCTCCGTGCCGAAGTCGCGCGCCGCGTCGCCGAGATGTCGCGCTCGATGGCGACCGCGCGCGATGCCGCGACGGACCTCGCCGACAAGGCAAAGGGCGCGACGGCGCGCGGCGCCACCGACGAGGCCGCCCAGTTCGATCGCAAGGCCGATGCCGAGCGCGCCCGCATGCACTCGATGCTCGCCGAGCTCGCGAACCTCGAGTCGGAGCTCAAGGAGCTCGAGCGTGCGATCGAGAAGATCAAGAACATGCCGCCGCCGCGGCCGGCGCCTACGCGCACCGGCGAGGACACGTCACGGCCGAGCCGCGGCCCGAAACTCTCGATCGACGATCAGCTCGCGCAGATGAAGCGCCAGACCGGTGGCCAGACCGGTAGCCAGACCGGTAGCCAGTCCGGTAGCCAGTCCGGTAGTACGACGCCGCGCTCGGGTCCGGCCACGCCGAACCGCTCGCCGTCGCCACCGCCCGCGTCGGACAAGAAGTCTCGCGGCAACGTCGACGACGACCTGGCGGCGCTCAAGAAGAAGATGCAGCAGCAGCCGCCGGCCCCGAAGAAGAAGTAGCGGAGCTCAGCTCGAGCGGCCGTAGCGATCTTCGAGCCGGACTACATCGTCGAGCTCGGGGGTCGAGACCTCGACGACATCGGTGTCCTCGATCGCGGTCATCCGATGGCGAAGCCCCGCCGTGATGTGGAACGGTTCGCGCGGCCCGAGCTCGCGGGTCACCGGCTCGGCGCCGTCTTCGTAATGCACGAACGCGAGCCGGCCATTGAGCACCATGATCGTCTCGTCTTTGACGTGGTGGAACTGGAGCGACAGCGACTCGCCGGCCTTGATGTGCAGGATCTTGCCGATGTAGCGATCGGTCTTGGCCCAGATCAGCTCGTGACCCCAGGGCTTGGGCACTACCTGCGCCACGGCTACTTTTTCGGAGCCGGAGCCGGAGCCGGCGGAGGAGCACCGGCGCCGCTGCCCGTGCGACCGAGCGTGCCGTTCGCGGTGGGATCCATCGTGGTCGGCATCTCGATCTTGGGATGCGCGCCCGGAATCTCTTCGCGACGATCGACTTTGCCGTCGAAGTCGTCGTCGTAGAGGATCGCGATCAACACGCCGTCGCGATACTGCTCCCACTCATCGGGCTGGCCGTCGCCGTTGCGGTCGCGGCGCACGCTCGTGAGCGCACCGCCAGCGTCGTAGATCTCTTTGACGTCGAACTTGCCGTCGAAATCGGTGTCCCGCTCGACCTCGGCGACGAGGCCGGTCTTGGGATCGAACACCGCGTACATGTCCCATTTGCCGTCGTAGTCGAAGTCAGCGCGCTCGTAGATCGGCATGCCCTTACGGTTGTAAGCGACCACCCAGTCCTTGCGGCCGTCGTGATCGAAATCGACCTGCTTGCAGGTCATGTACTCGACCTTGGTGCCGCCCTCGTCCTCGGTCTTGTACAACCGCCACACGTCCGGGCGGTTGTCCTTGTTGAGGTCGTAGGTCTGCACGTTCTTGCCCTGCGTGTCGCACAGCGTGGGATCGACTGTCGGGATCCCCGCATCGCTCATCGCGTTCTTTGGTGTGGTGTCTTTGGCGCCCGAGTGACACGCCGCCACGAGCAACAACAGACCTAGTTTCGAGACCTTCGGCATCACCATTGGAGCCTATGACGCCCGGGGCCTGCATGCAACGCCTGGAACATTGACCATGCGCGTATGGTCACATAAGGTCACAGGTCTTGGCCCGCAAGAAGATCTCCACGACGGTCTACATCACGCCGGAGCAGGACGCCCAGTTGAAGGCGCTGCACGAGCGAACGAAGGTACCGGTCGCCGAGTACATCCGGCAGGGCATCGACCTCGTCCTCGACAAGTACCGCGATCAACTCCCCGGCCAGGTGGACCTTCGCCTGCCGTCACGCTAACAAGCAGCGTCCGTGTCGTTCCCCGTTGACCGCATTCGCAACTTCTCGATCATCGCGCATATCGATCACGGCAAGACCACGCTTGCGGATCGAATCCTCGATGAGTGTGGAGCCGTCACTGCGCGCGAGGCGCAGGCCCAGATGCTCGACTCGATGGATCTCGAGCGCGAACGCGGCATCACGATCAAGGCGCAGTCGGTCCAGCTCCACTACAAGGCCGACAACGGGATCACGTATCAGTTCCACCTGATCGACACGCCGGGCCACGTCGACTTCCACTACGAAGTCTCGCGCTCGCTCGCCGCGTGCGAAGGTGCGCTGCTGATCGTCGATGCCGCGCAAGGCGTCGAAGCGCAGACGCTCGCGAACGTCTACCTCGCGCTCGATAACGATCTCGACATCATCCCGGTCCTCAACAAGATCGATCTCCCGGTCGCGCGGCCTGACTTCGTCAAGCAGCAGATCGAGGACATGATCGGCATCGACGCGAAGGACGCGCTGCTCGTGTCCGCGAAGTCCGGCATAGGCATTCGCGAGATGCTCGAGGCGGTCGTCGAGCGCATTCCGCCGCCGAAAGCTGATCGCGAAGCGCCGCTGTCCGCGCTGATCTTCGATAGCTGGTGGGACGCGTTCCGCGGCGTCGTCGTGCTCGTGCGCGTGGTGAGTGGCAAGATCACCAAGGGCACCAAGCTCAAGTTCATGAACACCGACGTCGTGTACGACTGCTTGATGATCGCGGTGCGCCGGCCCGCGGTGTTCGAGGTCGATACGCTCGAAGCGGGGCAGGTCGGCATCCTAGCCGCCTCGATCCGCGACATCGCGCATGCGCGCGTCGGCGATACGATCACCGATGCGGATCGTCCGTGCGCCGAGCCACTGCCCGGGTTCAAGACCGTCACTCCGATGGTCTACGCCGGTGTGTTTCCCGTGGACGCGGTCGATTACCAGAGCCTCAAGGACGCGCTCGGTAAGCTCGTCTTGAATGATGCGTCGGTGACGTACGAGCCCGAGACCTCTTCGGCGCTCGGCTTCGGCTTCCGCACCGGCTTCCTCGGCCTCCTCCACATGGAGATCATCCAGGATCGGCTCGAACGCGAGTTCAACCTGAACCTCATCACGACCGCGCCGAGCGTGCGCTATCGCGTGAAGATGACCGATGGTGAGGTCGTCGAGCTCGACAACCCGGCCAAGGTTCCGGACCAGGGCCGGTACGAGGCGATCGAGGAGCCGATCGTCACCGCAACGGTGCACCTCACACAGGAGTATGTCGGCCCGATCATGCAGCTGTGCCAGGAGCGCCGCGGCGTCCAGCAAGCGCTCCACTACGATCCGGGTGGTCGAATCCGCGTGATCTATGAATTGCCGATGGCAGAGATCGTGTTCGGGTTCTACGATCGCTTGAAGACGATGTCGCGCGGCTACGCTTCACTCGAGTACGAACCGGCCGGCTATCGCGAAGCGGATCTCATCCGCCTCGATGTCCTCGTCAACGGCGAGCGCGTCGATGCCCTCTCGATCATCTCGCACCGCGATACCGCGTATCACCGTGGCACCGAGCTCGCGACGAAGATGAAGGATGTCGTACCGCGCCAGATGTTCGACGTCGCGATCCAGGCCGCGATCGGTTCGCGGATCATCGCTCGCACCACGGTCAAGGCGATCCGCAAGGACGTCACCGCGAAGTGCTACGGCGGCGACATATCTCGTAAGAAGAAGCTCCTCAACAAGCAGAAAGAGGGCAAGAAGCGCATGAAGTCGGTCGGCTCGGTCGAGCTCCCGCAAGAGGCGTTCTTGACCATCCTGAAGGTTGACTAGTGCGCGCTGCGTGGCTGGATCATCGCGTCCGTCGCGAGGCGAAGTCGCTCGCGAAAGAAGCCCGGGCCGCGGTCGGGCTCAAGCGCGGCCTGCACGGCAAGGGCGGCGATCTCGAGGCCGTCACGCACTCCGTCGAGCAGGCGCTGAAGCGCAAGGACAACGCGACCGTGCGGCGCCAGCTGCCGGTGCTCGATGCGCTCGTGGACGAGCTCGTCCAGCGGCCCACGAAATCGACCGCGCGCGACTACGTCGAATCGATCGGCGCCGCGATCATGATCGCGCTCGCGCTGCGTGCGTTTGTGGTCGAGGCATTCAAGATCCCCTCGGCCTCGATGTATCCGACGCTCGAGATCGGTGACCACATCTTCGTCAACAAGTTCATCTACGGCGTGCGCATCCCGTGGACGACCACGAAGTTGTTCGAGCTCAACGGCCCGCATCGCGGCGAGGTGATCGTCTTCATCTATCCGTGCGATCCGGATCGCGACTACATCAAGCGCGTCGTCGCACTCTCGGGCCAGAGCATCGAAGTCCGCTGCAACGTCGTCTATGTCGATGGAGTCGCGGTGCCCTCCGTGGTCTCCGATCCCGATACCTCGTACATGGACTACGACGACAAGGGCGACAGCTGGTTCGTGCGCAGCACGAGCCGCTACGCCGAGACCGTCGGCGACAAGCAATACTTCACGTTCCACAATATCGAACGCCCGGAGCGCGAGAAGCTGCTCGCCGCCGGCACGTTGACCGAAGGCGACTCACGCGATTTCCCGCTGCGGTCGAACCCACCAAACTGCTCGATGTCCGAAGACCTCGCGAAGGGTATCGGCCCACAGACGCTCGGCAAGATCGTCCAGGATAAATCCGAGAGCGAGGCGAAGGTCTGCGAGCCGCGCTCGCACTACATCGTGCCGCCGGGCCACGTGTTCGTGATGGGCGACAACCGCAACAACTCGAACGACTCGCGCGTATGGGGCTCGGTCCCGATCGAGAACATCAAGGGCAAGGCCCTGTTCATCTGGCTCTCGTACGAGAAGTTCGATCCCTTCCATTTCTGGAAGAAGACCCCGGGCCTCGACGGCATTCGCTTCAGCCGCATCGGCGAGTTCGTCAAGTAACCCCTACGGCTTCGCGTGGCCGATTGCGAGCTTCTTGAAGGCTTGTTCGAGCGCGCCTTGCACCGCGCTCTCCGTCACGCCGTCCCATACGAACACGCGATCCTTGTCGCGTAGCTTCATCCCGATCTCTTGCTTGATGGTCGCCTGACCATCACCGGTGAAGCCCATCGTACGGCCCGGGATGGTCTCGCCGAGCAGGTGGATCGCGAGGTGGACCGCTAGCCGCTGGGTGTTCGGCTTGCCCTCCATCGGAGTGATCTCCTCGGACGCTTCGGTGATCTCGACGGTCACGAGGTAGCTGCCGGAGATCCCCTTCTTGGTCAGAAACTTTCGGTAGGGCTCCGCGCTGGTCCTCGGATCGGGAGCGCCATCGAGCGTGCCGACCAGCTGCGGGTGCTTATCGAACTGCTTGCCGACCTCGGCCTCGACGCGCTCTTTTGCAAACGCGGCGACGTCCCCTTTGACCTCCGGCTTCGGGGTCACCGCGGTCAATTCGAAGTGGTACTTCTTCGCCGGCGCAGCGAAGGCGACCGTCGACGAAAGAAGTGCGAGCGCGACGAAGGAGGCGGTCACGCCGGAGGTCTTCATAGGAAAGCGCATCATGCCCTAAGTGACGTCGCGTGCTAGGTTGCATTCATGGTCAGGCCGCGCTGGCACGACATCGTGATTGTCGCGGCGCTGGTGGGCTTTGTCGCCGTCGGGGTGTGGGCTCTCTGGTGGGACGATGTAAGGACCTACCTGCATCTAGCGCCCCAGAAGCCGGCCTCAGGGTCCGGCGCAGAGAAGTCAGCTCCAGAGGCGAGTAGTTCGCACCGAACTTGACCGTGATTGCCGAGGCTTAGTACCGTTCGAAGTGAGGCTGCGCCGAGGGGTTTTCCGCGGCCTCAGGAGCTCATGTTCACCATACTCATTCAGGAAAAAGGCGGCGAGCAGCGCCGCATGGTGTTCAACAAGCCTGAGGTGACGATCGGGCGCGTTCAGGGCAACGACATCGTGTTGCCCAAAGGCAACGTGTCGAAGCGCCATGCGCGCATCGTGCTCAAAGACGGCAAATTCATCATTGTCGATCTCAAGAGCACGAACGGCACCTACGTCAACGGTCGCAAGATCACGAGTCCGCTCGTCGTCAAAGACTCCGACAAGATCTACATCGGCGATTTCATCGTCGGAGTTGATGAAGCTGCGAGTGCTGATGGTGGTGAGCCGTCCGAGCCGACGACGTCTCCGCCGGGACAAGATCGAGCTGCCTCCGCGATGGAACCGGAAGCGCGTCCGCCGCGTCCGACGGTCGCGTCGCCGCAACCGATGCCGATGCCGATGGGTGGTGGCATGAGTGCAGGTCCGATGGGTGGTGGCTCGAGTGCCCCCGCTCCGGAGCCCGCGCCGCCGCCGATGGCGCCCCCGCCGCCGCGTCCGGTTCCGCCGCGTCCTGCACCGGGTCCGCGTGATCTCGGTGGACCGCCGTCGAATGGGGGTGGACCTGCCGAGCGCGCACCTCTGCCGCCGCGCGAGCCACTCGCTCCACGCGACATGCCGCCGATCGGTGCACCTCCTTCGGGGCGCCAGAATCTCCGTCCGGGCGGCACGATGCCGCCGCCGATGGCGCAACCGCCGACCGCGCAACCTCTGATGGCCCCGATGGCGCCACCACCTGCGCCGACGATGGCCGAGCCCCACTTCTCGCCGCCGGCACAAGCTTCGTCGATCGCGACGTCGCCGCCTGCGCTGACGCCGGTGCCGAGCTTCTCGCCACCTGCTGCAGCACCTCGTGAATCGATCGTGACCGCGCAACTAGCGCCGGTTGCGGTCGTTCCGCTCCAGCAGGACAGGAACAAGGGCCGTGGACTCGTCGGACAGGGCGCAACGAAGACCGTCGGTCGTCCGCTCTCGACGCCGAGCAAGCGCGGCGTGCATCTCGAGCCGCTCGATCCGAAGATCGTGAAGATGCTCGATCTCCAGTCGAACATTCTCGAGCGCCTGCGTGCCAAGCTCGATCTCGACAAGGTACCGATCGAGCGGCTTCACGAGGAAGACCTGTGGCAACGCGCCGAGCGCGCCACGATCGATCTCGTCGAGACCCTCGAGACCTCCGGCGAGCTGCCGAAGTACATCGACCAAGAGCAGCTGATCAAAGAGACTCTCAACGAAGCACTCGCGCTCGGTCCTCTCGAGGATCTACTCGCGGATGAAGCGCTCGACGAGATCATCATCGATCGTCGCGATCGCGTGGTCGTCGGCAAGAACGGCGTGCTGCGCGGTTCGGGCAAGGCGTTCTCCTCGGACGAGGTGTTCGAACGCGTCGTGAAGCGCCTGGTCCACGAGGCCGGCGCATCGATCGACGAGCAACGCCCCGTCGTCGATCTGCGGATGCGTGATGGCACGCGGCTCACCGCCGCGGTGTCGCCAGTCGCCGCGCGAGGCGCGTGCCTCGTGTTGAAGAAACCGGCGGCGCAGATGCCATCGCTCGCTGACCTCGTGACGTCGAATGCGATGTCGAGCGGGATGGCTGGTTTCCTGGCGACCTGCATCGCGGCTCGGCGCAACATCCTCGTATGCGGTGGCCCGTCGTCGGGCAAGACCAGCCTCGTCGCAGCACTTGCTGCCGCGTCGCCGGTGGGTGAACGCGTCGTCTCGGTCGAGGAAGTCGCCGAGCTCGCGGTCGGTCGCGACGAGTGGGTCCAGCTCGAAGCGCGCCCGGGTAGTGGTCGACAGAACGATGTCGACATGGCGGTGCTGATCGAGATGGCGCTCCGGTTCATGCCGGATCGTCTCGTGGTCGGCGAGGTTCGTGGCCGCGAAGCGCTGCCACTGATCTACGCGCTCAACGCGCACGTCGACGGTGCGATCGTCGCGATGACGGGCGAGGGCACGAACACCGTGCTCAACCGGCTCGCCACGCTCGCTCGTTCGGTCCAGGTCGGTAACGATGCCGCCACGCGCGAGCTCGTCGCGAGCTCGTTCGAGATCGTCGTGCACGTCGCGCGACAAGCCGATGGAGGGATCAAGGTCCACTCGATCGAGGAAGTCACCGGCGTCTCGGACACGACGTTCGATACGCAGGTCGTGTTCGCGTACCAGAACAACGGGTTCTCGGCGACGGGCACGGTGCCGCGGTTCTACCGCGAGCTCGAAGCTCGCGGTATCCCGGCCGACCAAGCCGTCTTCAGGTAGCGCTAGGAGAGTTGCTTCGCGAGATCTAGAACTTCTAGGTCGCGCGGCCACACCGCGCGAAGGATCTCGACCAGGCCCTTCGCGCTTTCGGTATCGCCCGCGGCGAGCCGTTCGCGCGCGCCCTCGATCTGACTCTTCTTGAGATCGGGCGACAACACCGAAGCCTTCGTGGCTGCTTGCGCGCGCGTCATCTCGTCGGTAGCGCGCACCGCGAGCCGAGCGACCTGCGACCAGAAGTAGCCTGCCTGCGGATGCTGGACACCCTCGGCGGCTTCGGCGGCCATCCGCGCTTCGTCGACTGCGTTGCGGACATCGCCGATCTTCTCGGACACGCGCGCGAGATCGAGCCACGCCCACGCGAACACCGGATCGTCGGAGACGACTTGCTCGAGCTCGCTGCGCGCATCTTCATGGGCGCCTTGTTCGAGTAGCGCGAGCGCGAGTCGCCAGCGCGGCGCTGGCGCTTTGACATCGCGCTTGAGCTTCGCGCGCAGCTGCTGCTCGCGGATCTTCGGTGCTACGTCGCCCTCTTCGTCGAACACGTCCTCGGCGTACTCGCCATCGGCGTCGAACACGAGCTCGAGCGCGTCGAGCTCGCCGCCGAGCCACCGGTCGATGCTCGTACCTTCACAAACCTCGTCCTCGATCGATTCGTCGCGCCGCCAGATCCGGCCGCGCCCATCGATCGCGATCGGTTCGCCTTCGCTGTTCGCGAACTGCCAGCGTCCGTTGTCGTACGTGACGTCTTGCGAAGGCACGAGCTCGAGCGTGTCGACGTAGATCCGGCCACCGTCGCAGCGCGCGTAGAGCTCGATCAGGGGCTCGGGCAGCCCGCTCGGCAGTACGACCGCCGGAGGTGCGAGGTCGTGGAGGCCCGGGGTCGCGTTGTCGATCACGCCGAAGACGCGATCGAGCCCGTCGCTTTCTGCGCGCCGTTTCTTTGCCATCAGTGCGAGCTTAGCGGAAGAGCGCCGACGGCGACGATCGGCTCGCCCGCCGTATCTGCACCCGAGAACACCGCGACAACGCGCCTGCCGTAGGTCGGCATCGCGATCTTCGCGAGGTCTTCGCTACTGCCTGGCACCGCGGTCTTGCCGATCGACGTGCGCACGCCGCGGTCGTCCTCGACGAGCACGTCGATCGTGCCGGCGCCGAGGCCCTTGGCGGTGACCGTGACCTGACCTTGATCGACCGCGAGTGCGAGCTCGCCGCGGAGCAAGAACTCGAGGAGGCCGGTCTCGTAGGCCGCGACCTCCGGCATGATCACGGCGAGTTGCTCGAGCATGCAGTCGTCATCGATCGAGAACGAGAGGATCGAGTGCTCGACCCGATAGCGCGCGATGCAGGTGCCGGCCTTGTTGTAGACCGTGGCGCCATCCTCGCGACCGGCCGCAACGAGGTTGAGCTTCGCGGGCAGCGCCGGCAGCGGACGCGCGAGCGCTGGCGACACCGAGGTCACGCGGCCCGAGGCGGGCAGGGTGTTCGGCGAGAAGTACGTCGTCGAGATCTGATCCGCGAGGCCGGTCCCGTCGAGCGACGTGAAGTAATCGCGGAGGTGAAGGCGCGTGATCACGCGACCGGGCAGCGGCACGCCGAGCCGGCCGTACGCGAGCGCGGCGATCCGCTCCATCCGCGAGCCGACATCTTCGCCACCACCACCGAGGGGCTCGAGGTGCGCTTCTTCATCCCCGCGCACGCGCGACGGCGTGCCGAGATCACCGAGCGTGTGCATCATCGCGCCGGCCGCGATCAGCGCCGCGGCCATCGCGCGCGAGCGTTCGCCTGGCGTCGCGGCGGTGACCGCCTTCGCATACTGGTCGAGAAAGCCTGCCAGGTTGAACGGGTTCGTCTTGTCCACGACCCAGTCGGGTGCGGGCACGCCGTGATCGGGCAGCGGCGAGATGCCGCGCAGCACGCCCGCGATCCCGCGCGATGGGCGCTCCCACCCGTGATGGGTCATCGGATCGTAGAAGTGATTCGCGCCGTGCGCGGCCGGCACGTCGGCGAGCGCGGCACCGGCGGAGATCCACGCGAGGGCGGTCTGGCGACCACGCGCATCGGGGACCGCGCCGTGGGTCGGCGACAGCAGGTGCAGATCATCGATCAGCGCCTTGGCATCGGCGGGCGGAATCGTGAGCGGCTCGAACAAGCCGCCGTTGAAACCGAGGGTGACGAGGCGGCGGTTCAGGCGCGATGCGAGCGCGGCTTGCTCCGCGAGACCGGCGTGCGTGGTCTGGGCCTCCCATGCCCCGGCGGAGCTCGCGGCGAGGACGAGGGCGAGGACCGAAGCGAGACCCTGGAGCTTCATGTCGCGTCTCACTTTCCGCCCGGCGTTCCGCCGAGAACCATCGGCACCAGCTGCTTCAATCGCGAGTAGACGCCTTGCTCGAGCGCGACCGCATCCTCGATCGCCGCGCACTGGCTGTTGCCGCACGTGATGAGGACGACGACGCCGCGCGTTCCGTCGAGGAAGCCGACGCCGCGGATCTCGTTCTCCGCGGTCTGGAACGAGCGGCTCGCGACCTCGTCCTTTTCGGTGACGCCGGGCAGCTGCGCGATCAGCTCGTCGTAGCGCTCCTGCGCTTTGCCCGGCTCGAGTCGCCACACGCGGATCGCGATGTCCCAGCTCTCGGGACGGCCGAGCGCTTTGAAGTGCTGCGACGAGTATGTCGCGGTGTCGGGCTCGTCGGAGAGCGGCCCGGTTTCGAACTGGCCATCGTACTTCGTGCGCGCCTTGATATCGACATCGGTGAGCAGCTGCGCCGCGACGACGTACGGACCCTCGCCACGACCCGGGCGCAGATCATCGCCACTCGGGCGCTTGCCCTCGAGCTCGGCGCTCGCATCGGCGAGCTCCCACGAGGTAAGTGCCGAGACCGCGGTGCCGCCACCGACGAACCGCAAGTGACGCGCGTGCGAGAGCTCGTTGCGCCAGCGCTCGAGGAGCACTTGATTGTCTTCCTGCGCGAAGTCCATGCGCAGGCCGAGATCCGTGAACCGACGATCGCTGCGATACGCGATGTAGCCGCGCTTGTAGACGAGCAACGTGAACTCGGTAACGCGCGTGCCCGACGGCACGGACTCGAACGAAGGCACGCGATAGTTGCCGCCCGCATCGGTCGAACCCACATACTCGCGTGCGCCGGCGGGCTCGGGCAGGGCGCTGCCGCGCTCGAGCGTCCACGCCGCGTACACGAGGGCGCCAGCGATCGGCGCATGGGTGGTCACGTCGACCACCCGACCGTTGAACGGACCCCGCATCGACCCGGCATCCGCCGAATCTGGGCGAACTCGGAAGGGCGCAGTGCGCGCGTTGCCACGGGTGCAGGCCCCCGAGCTGGCTGCGACCGCGGCAACGAGTGCCAGAGCCGCGAGTTTTCTGAACGGGTGTGAGGGCTTGCGCGGCACGGAGCGGCCCGGTCTTAGCAAGACGCCATCGGCGTTGCAAACCGGCCCGGCGCCATTCCCGATCGTCGGGGTTTTAGACAAACTGAGGTCCAGGGGTATGATGAGTTGTTCTGTCTGTGGCCACGAAAGCCCGCCAGGTTCGTCGTTCTGCCTTAACTGTGGCAGTGCACTCGGTGCCGTTCAACAGACTCCCGCTCCGAGCGCGGGGTTGCCCGTCATCTGTGGTGTGTGTCGAGGAGAAAACCCGCCGGGGATGAAGTTTTGTCGGGCCTGCGGATCGGCGCTCCCATCGCTGCCGCCGATCGGCACCGGGCCGACGGCGCCGGGGCAGGGATTCCCGCCACCTCCACAAGCCATGGCACCGCCCCCCGCACGCCCCGTGATCGTGCCGGTGTCCGGCAGCACGATCACGTGCCCGCGGTGCGCGACCTCGACGCCGGGCGGCTTCGCGTACTGCCAGCAGTGCGGACTCAATCTCCAGGCCATCGCTCCGACCGATCCGGGATCGATGCCACGCCCGCGTCCGCCGACGAATCAACCTCCGCCGGTCGCCGCGCGGCCCAGCTCGGGGCTCGTCGCTGGCATCGATCCGCAGGGCGCGACGATCGCTCAGCCAGAGCCCGTGCGGCCGTCGCAGCCAGGTTCGGCCGTGCCGGTCGCGGTCCGGATCAGCACGCCCGCGGTTGCAGCGGGTGCCGCGTGGGGAACGGTCGTGCTCGTCAATCGCGACGGTAGTGATGGCCAGCGGTTCCCGCTGACCTCGAACGATACGGTGATCGGTCGCGCCGGCGCGGACATCGCGTTCGACGAAGATCGGTTCCTCGCGAAGCAACACGCACGGTTCGAGCGCACGCCCGATGGGGCCGTGCGGATTCACGCGATCGACACGCTCAACGGCGTGTTCAAGAAGGCCGACGGTCCCGTCGAGCTTGCCGATGGCTCGACCGTGCTCGTCGGGCGGGAGGTGCTGGTGTTCGAGCGGCTCTCGCCCGACGAGAAGTCCGTGCATCCGCTCGTGCGCCACGGCGTGTCGCTGTTCGGATCGCCGCCGCGCGAACCATTTGGGCGCCTGCATCAGATCGTACCGTCGGGTGGCTATCGCGACGTCCGCCATCTGATCACCGAGGAGACCGTGCTCGGTCGCGAAGAAGGCGACATCGTGTTCCGGGACGACGCGTTCATGTCGCGTCGCCATGCCGCGATCACGTGGGACGGCAAGACCGCAAAAGTAACGGACCTCGGTAGCTCGAACGGCACATTCGTCCGGATCGCGGGGCCGACGCCGCTCAAGCACGGCGATCACGTGCGGATGGGTGACCAGCTCTTGCGCGTCGAGCTCGTCGCCCGGTGACGCCAACGCTCGACATCGCGGTGGCCGCTGCCAGCGATGTCGGCCAGGTCCGCGATCACAACGAGGACAGCTTCCTCGTCGGCGATCTCGATCACGGCGTGCTCGTCGACGCCGTCGCGCAACCGTGGCGTGCGACCGCCGGACGCGGTGTGTTGCTCGTCGTGTGTGATGGCATGGGTGGCGTCGAAGGCGGCGAGGTCGCGAGCGATCTGGCGGCGCAGGTGATCTGGCGCGAGATGAAGGGCACGCCAGCGACCCGCGATCCGGAGGTGTTCGCACGCCTGCTGCGGCGAGCGACGCGCGTCGCGAATCACGATGTCCACGCGATGGGCAAGCGCGAGCCTGGCTTGAAGGGCATGGGCACGACCGTGTCGGCGGCCGGGGTCGTCGGCGATCGCTTGGTGATCGCCACGGTCGGAGATTCGCGTGCGTACGTGCAACGCAACAACACGCTCGTGCAAGTCACGCAGGATCAATCGCTATCGTCGGCCCTGCTCGCTGCTGGTCACGGCGAGGTCGAAGCCGCGAACGCGGGCTCGGCGATCCTCCAGGCCCTCGGCGTCGGTGATGATGTCGAACCGTCGCTCTCGATCATCGAGTTGCGCCGTGGCGATCGCGTGCTGTTGTGCAGCGATGGCTTGCACGGCCTCGTCGGAGATCCGGCGCTCGCGATCCTGATGGCAGAACCCCACACCGTCGGTGAATCGACGATGTTGTTGATCACAGCCGCACGCGCCGCGGGCGGTAGCGACAACATCACCGCGATCGTGCTCGATGTCGGCGGCGATCGGCTGGCGGCACCGCGCGACGACGCCGATCTGCCGACGTTCCGCGAGTTCGATCCCCAGAAAGAGGGCGACCCGGCGCTCACGGACACCTCCTACGTCGCGCGCCGGTTGGCCGCCCGGATCGGTCTGCCGTCGCAATCGATCCCACCGTCGATCCCGGTCACCGGCCAGCACGCGATCATGGTCTCGCGCGTCGGCATCCGACTGCCCGAGACCGCGCTGCCGATCGAAGACATCGAGGGCCCTGCGCGCCGCCACCTCAAATCGAGCGGGGCCCGGACCTGGCTCATCGTCGCGATCGCAGTCATCGCGTGTGTGATCGCCTGGGTGCTCGGAGCCCGGTAGCCCCGGAGTTGTAGCCCTGGAGTGTTAGAATGATGGCGTGCGTGTCGTCATCGACCACGTCGCCGGTACGCGGCGTGGCCAGCGTCAGGATCTCGATGCCTCGAAACGCATCCGGTTCGGGCGACATCCCGACTGCGAAGTAGCGTTCGATCCGTACCGCGACATCGATGCGAGCTCGCGCCACGCGGAGCTGAGGCCCGTCGAGGCAGGGTGGGTACTCGTCGATCTCGGCAGCTCGAACGGAACGTACGTCGACGGCAATCGAGTGACCGAGGCCAAGGTCGCGCCGCTGACGCCACTGGACCTGGTGTTCGGACCTGGCGGACCCCGCGTCCGCTTGTTCCTGGGCGACGAGACCGCGATCGCCGGCCTCCATCCTCTCATCGTGGAGAAGGCCTGGCCGCCCTGGCTGGTCCCCGCGGTCGGCGGTGGCAGCGTCGTCGTCGTTTTGCTCACGCTGCTGCTGACTCATTGTTAACTACCGAAAATGTGTGGAAGCGACGTGCGCTACCTCAGAACTTCTGCGAAAATTTGAGCTGGATGAACTGCCCGTCGTGTAGTTCACCGCTCGAGTCGAATGCTCGATTCTGCGGTGTGTGCGGTTATCGCTTGCAGGTGGCTCAACCAGCACCTCCAGTGGTCGCCGCAGCGAGTGCTGCTGCTCCGAAACCGGCTGCACCGAAGCCCGTCATCCGTGCGGCGCCGAAGCCGAAAGCTCCGGTCGGCGACGAGATCTATCTCAACCAGGTCCTCAACAACCGCTTCAAGATCGAAGCGAAGATCGGCGAGGGCGGTTTCGGTGCGGTCTACAAGGGCACGCAACTCGCGACCGGTCGCAAGGTCGCGCTCAAGCTGCTCCATCCAGAGATGACCAAGGACGAGAACCTCGTCTCGCGGTTCCGCCGCGAAGGCATGGTCCTCTGCAACCTGCGCGACGCGCACACGATCACGACCTACGATTTCGATCAGACCCCCGACGGCACGCTCTACATCGCGATGGAGTTACTCGAGGGTAAGAGCCTCCATCAGGTCTTCCACGAGCAAGCACCGCTCGAGTGGAAGCGCGTGTTCAAGATCCTGATCGAGATGTGCAGTTCGCTCTCCGAGGCCCACGCGCAGGGCATCGTGCATCGCGATCTCAAGCCGGAGAACGTCTATCTCGAGACGCGCCCCGGGAACCCGGAGTTCGTGAAGATCCTCGACTTCGGCATCGCGAAGGTGATGCGCGGAGATTCGATCGATCCGCAATCGCCGCAGCTCACCGCGACGGGGCAGACCCTCGGCACGCTCGAGTACATGTCGCCCGAGCAGTTGATGGGTAAGTCGCTCGACGGGCGGAGCGACGTCTACGCGCTCGGCGTGGTCGCGTACGAGATGATCACGGGTGGGTTGCCATTTCCGGATGCAAAGGGCCCGGCAGGTCTCATCACCGCGCAGCTCAAGCAAACGCCGCAGCCACCGTCGGCGCGCTCGCCGAAGGCGCACCTCCCCCCCGCCGCGGATCGCGCGATCTTGAAGGCGCTCGAAAAAGACAAAGCGAATCGCCACGCCGATGTCAGCGCGATGGCCGCCGCACTTCAAGAAGTGATCGATGCGGCGCGCGAACAGAGCAACCCGGTGATGCTTCCGTTCGGCGCGGGTGCGAGTGCTCCCGTGCGCACCTCGGGTGCGGACCTCCTCGAGACTCGCAAGGGCGCGATGCCGCAGATCGCACCGCCACAGATGCCCGAGATAGCGCCGAGTCCCGCCGCGACGTCGAATCCGTTCGGCCTGCGGATGAACACGCCGAGCCAGGTCGATTCGCACGTGCCGGTTTCGAATCCGTACGGTCAGCCGCCGTTTCCGCAGCCGCAGCATCGTCAGTCCCAGCTGTCCGGAATGGGCGCGCCGATGATGACGTATCCGCAGGCCCCCCCGAACGCCCAGCTCTACGGCGACACGCTCCGCAATCCAGCGAAGTCGAATCGCTGGATCTGGATCCTCCTCGGTCTGCTCGTTCTCGGCGGGATCGCCGGTGCCGTCGTTGCGTTGTTGATGAATCGCTGACTATCGGGCGAGTAGCGAGTGCGCGCGTTCCTCGCCCTGAGGATCGTCGGGACCGCCTTCGATCCAGCGCTGGTACCACTTGCGCGCTTCGCCATCTTCGCCACGCGCCTGCGCGATCGTCGCTGCGAGCTCGAGTGCTTCAGGAAGGCTCGGAGCACGAGCACGAGCACGTGCACATGCTTCGCCCGCAGCTTCGCGATCCCCGCGGGCGAGCGCCGCGCGCGCGAGGCCCAGTTGCGTGCGCGCCGCGCGCAACGAAGGCACCCGATCTGGATCGAGGTTCGGATCCGCAGGCACATCCGCGGGCGGCACCGCGCGATCACCTTCGCCACGCAATTCGTGGCGCAGATCGAACGCGCGCATCCGGCCGCCGGCTTGCGGGTCAGCGACCCACAACTGCAGCGATTGCGGATCGAGGATCACTTGCTGGATCTGGCGGCCATCGTCGATCACGCCGCGATGACCTGGTGGGCGAGGGCTGTCATCGACCGCGTGTTGATCGCGCAGCACCGCGGCGAGCGCGGCGGCGTCGGCGAGTGGCGCGCGGACGAGGCGCGCAGCGCGCTCGACGCGCCCCGGCGCGAGCATGCGCTTCGCGCGATCGTTCTCTGGATCCGAGGACAGCGCGTTCGTCGTGAGCGTATCGGCGAACACCGGCAGTTTCGGATTGCGTTCGACGATCGCCTTCTCCGGTGTGCGCTCGACGATCAACCATTTGCCCGTCGAGCCATCGACGATCACGATCACGGCCGAGCCCAGCGTCGGGGTTTGCTCGACCAGCTTGACCGCTTCGTCGAGCGTCTTGGCTTGCTCGAGGATCATCCGGGCGAGCAGGGCGACCGGGCGTGCCGTGCGCGTCGGGCGAATATCGCCCGTGCGCGCAGGATCTACGAGCACGGCGAGACCTTGCGCGTTGATGCCGGTCACCGCGCCGAGCTGGCCGGGCCAGCCGACCGCGGCCCAGGCGATCCGGCCATCGGGGTGCACGATCTCGACGACCGGGACGGCGGCATCGCCACCGTCCGCGAGGCCAGGCAGCGACATCGTGCGGCCGATCCACACCCGCGCGGGAGTCGGTGCTTGTTGCGCGATCACGGTCAGGCTGTGAGCGAGCCCGACGAGCTCGCCGCTCGACGGCGCCGGCAGACCGACATCGAGCGTCGCCTGCATCCGGAGTAGATCGTCGAAGCTCACGTCGGTTCCACTCGCGTTTGCGCCGCGCGTCATCCCTGCAACCATGCGCAGATCGCTCTCTCCGAGGCCGTCGTCGATAAAGCGCCAGCGCCATGCGAGGCGCATGTTGTGGGTCGCATGGCCGAGCCAGCCGTCATCGGTGATCGTCGCTTCGATCGAAGGTCGAACGGCGGCGAGCATGGCCGGGAGTAACGGGGCGAGCAGCCTGCCATGCGCCGCCCCGATCGCGTGGGCATCGCCGGTGGCGCGCAGCACGGCCAGGCCGCCGAGCCAGTCGAGGGAGGAGTTGCCGTACGCGAGCGTCGGACGCGTGCCCGGGGTCGGCTGCATCGCGGTGATCTCCCCGGTCACCGAGCCGCCAGGCACCTCGTACGCTACCGAACGCTTATAAATGACCCACGCCACGACGAGCGCGACGCCCACCATGGCGATCGCGATCATGCCGGCGCGCCACGGTCGGGGAAAGTTCGTCTTGCGTCCGCCGATCACCAGGTCCGGCATTCGGCGACGTAGTAGCAGAAAGGAGCGCCTCACTTGGTAGTGATTGACCGTTCCGAACCCGGTTGCTAGCCTTCGAGGCAGCTCACGTCCTATGTCGCGAATCGGTTTGCTGACGAGCACGATGGCAACCGCGGAGCCCATGTTGGTCGCGGTGATCGGCCTGCTCGTGCTCGTGATCGTCGGCCTTGTCGCGATGGCGTTCCTCGTGCGTCGTCGCGGTCGCATGGTCGAGAACACCACCGACCAAGTTCGCGCGATCCCGGCCCCGGTTCAGGCGTCCGCTACCCCTCTCCGCGCACGGACACGACCCCAGATCGTGCGCGGCGGTGGCGGCGGTGGCCTCGCGATCGCGACGTCGACCGCGATGGTGTGCCCCACCTGCCGCACCGAGTTTCACGGCATGACGTACTGCACGCGCGATGCGCGTCGGCTCGTGCCACCCGAAGAGATGCTTGGCGGCCCGTTGCGTGCGGCCGGTCGTGGAGCGAAGAGTGCGGGGCTCGTGTGCATGGCGTGTCGCCGCGCGTACGAGCCGGGCCTACGCAGCTGCCCTCACGATGGCAACGAGCTCTTGCCGTTCCCGGTCTACAACGCGACGCGGCCGCGCAAGCGCAATGCGACCGAGCCGGCGGGTGTGGTCGCGCGGATCTGTCCGGTGTGCGCCAGCAAGTACGATCTCAACGCGCGGTTCTGCGGCCACGATGCGGGCGAGCTCGTCGTGATCAACTAGTTCCAGGGCAGGCGCCATCGCGATCTCGATCAACGGATCGAACCGCGGGCGGAGCACGCCATCCTGCGCGACGCGATCCATGTGCATGTACGTGCCGTTGCGCGACAGAGCCGTCCGGGTCTCGTCGGACATCCGGACTGCCAAGGCCGGGCGGTCACGCTAGATCGAGTCGCAGAACTCGATACGCCTCGGCACCTTGTACGGTGCGAGGTTGCGCGCGCAGTGGTCGATGATCTCTTCCGCGCCGCACTTGGTCTTCATCACGACGCGCGCGACGACCATCGCGCCCGCCATCGGATCGGTGACGACCGTGGCCTGCGCTTGCTTGATCTTCGGGAACGCCTCGAGACAGCCTTCGACCTCGCCGAGCGCGACGCGCTTACCGTCGACCTTGACGACATCGTCCTCGCGTCCGGTCAGCTGAAGCCGGCCGGCCTTGTCGAGCTTGCCGAGGTCCCCGGTGCGCAGCCAGCCGCCCTTGTCGATCTCTCCGATCGCCACCATCCCCGATGCGCGGACGGTGCGGGTCCCAATGTAGGCAGTGACTTCCTCGTCATTGTCGAACGGACCGATCGACTTGGGTGACAGCGTCTTGCTCTTCACCCAGATCAGGCCTTC